>NZ_CP040098.1:0-676250 GCF_005377625.1 Desulfoglaeba alkanexedens ALDC
GAGGCCGAAAAATCCCTCTCAAGGCCAACACGGACGAAGCTCTTGACAAGTGCCCGGAGGTGGACGGGTGACGTGGTGCGGCATACGGCGGCGACGTCAACATGGTCGCGGGCCGCGACCTATACTGGCACGAACTCATGAAGGACGCTCCGGCGGAATGTCCGCCCGAAACGATGGATGCGGAGGATCCGCTGTTCATTCTCTACACCTCAGGATCGACCGGGAAGCCCAAGGGCGTGCTTCATACCACGGGCGGCTACATGGTCTACACGAGCCTTACCCACCAGTACGTGTTCGACTACAGGAGGGCGACATCTACTGGTGCACGGCGGACATCGGCTGGATCACGGGGCACAGCTACATCGTCTACGGGCCTCTTGCCAACGGCGCCAGGTCGCTCATGTTCGAAGGCGTGCCCAACTACCCGGACTTTTCCCGGTTCTGGCAGGTGGTGGACAAGCACCAGGTGAATATCTTCTATACCGCCCCTACCGCCATCCGAGCCCTCATGCGCCAGGCGACGAACCGGTCCGAAAGACATCCCGCAAATCTCTGAAGCTCCTTGGAACCGTGGGGAACCCATCAACCCTGAAGCCTGGCTCTGGTACTATAACGTGGGTGGGGGAAAAGCGCTGTCCCATCGTGGACACGTGGTGGCAGACGGAAACCGGCGGGATCCTCATCACCCCGCTTCCTGGAGCCACAGACCCTCAAGCCCGGATCGGCCACTCGGCCGTTCTTCGGCGTGCAGCCGGCCATTATCAACCAGGAGGGGCAGATACTTGAAGGCGCCTGTTCGGGCTACCTGGTGATGCTGGATTCGTGGCCCGCCATGATGCGCACGGTTTACGGGGACCACGAACGGTTCAAGACCACCTACTTCGTTCAGTACCCGGGCAAGTACTTCACGGGCGACGGCGCCCGCCGGGACGAAGACGGCTACTACTGGATCACCGGCCGGGTGGACGACGTGATCAACGTTTCGGGCCATCGCCTGGGAACCGCCGAAGTAGAAAGCGCTCTGGTGGCCCACGAGGCTGTGGCGGAAGCGGCGGTCGTCGGCTGCCCGCACGACATCAAGGGTCAAGGCATTTACGCCTATGTGACCCTGGTTTCCGGTGTGGAACCCTCGGAAGAGCTGCGAAAGAGCCTGGCTGAGTGGGTGAGGAAGCAGATCGGCCCCATCGCGACGCCCGACTATATCCAGTGGGCTCCGGCGCTTCCCAAGACACGATCGGAAAAATCATGCGGCGCATAATGCGGGCGCATAGCGCAAGCGACGGTGTCCGACCTGGGTGACACGTCCACCCTGGCTGAACCGGAGGTCGTGGAACATCTGATCCGTAACCGCATGGTCCGCTGACACGCACCGCGTGTTCCGACGGGTGGAAAGGTTCGAGCCCGGGCCGGCGCAACCCATGCTCGAGCTCAAGCAGCCGGACGCGGCTGGCTGTAACACCCCCCGCCCATGGGGGGAATCCGATGAAGGGTCTTCGGGTTCCCCCTTTTCTTTGATCAGCAGGCGCTCGCTCTTTAGGTTGAGTTCCTAAGGCGCCGTCCGGCATTAACTTTTGCGCAAAGTATCTCCTCGTTCCCAAGCTCCGGCTTGGGAACGGCCTGCCCGGGAAGCTCCGGCTTCCCTCCTGCTACAACTGAAACACGCTGTCCTTCCAGGGAACCAGCCAGGATGTCGAAGTGGTGTTTGTGGGTGAAGACCGGGATCCACGCTGCAAGAGTAGATGTGACTAACTAGGGGTGTTCGGGGCCTTTGTTATGGATTTTGTAGCGGGTTCGCATGGGTCACGGGCTCATGGGAATCGAAGCTGGAGCTTCTGCACAGTTGTGTTCCCAAGCTGGAGCTTGGGAACAAGGGAAAGTCCGGCTTTCAGCCGCGATAAACCAACCCCAATGCCCCGCCCACCCCATCGGCCCAAGGGCGGGCCTCCTGCAGCGATGCGGATCGCCGGCAAGCCGGCTCCTACAGGGCATGAGTAGTTATAGGAGCGGCGGCCAAACGAACCGCCCTGGCCGAGAATCCTGGTAGACCTTTGTCTTTTGCGGCGGATGCGATAAGATCCTTGTGCCACAGGCGGCGACAAGGAAGGAGGGCGGACGGCGGCGGACCATGCTGAAACGATTCTGGCCGGTGTTACTCTGGCTGCTCTACTTTGTCTCCCCTGTCGATCTTTTTCCAGATACCGTCTTCGGTCCCGGCTGGACCGACGACGTCGCCCTGCTGGGGCTGCTTTTGGTACTTGAAGCGCCGGAAACGGGAAGCCGAAAGCGAGGGGGAAGGCTCGCGCGGCCGGAGCACGGCCTCCGACCAGGGCCGCGACGAGGACCGGACGGCGGGCACCGCACGTCGGCGGGAAACGCCGGCGGCGCGGGAAAGCTCCACACCGGCGGGACCCCTTCGAAGTGCTGGGCGTACCGCCCGACGCAAGCTGGGATGAGATCCGGTCGGCGTATCACCGACAGGCCAATCGCTACCATCCGGACAAGGTGAGTCACCTCGGGGAAGAATTTCAACAGTTGGCCAAGGAGAAATTCCAGGACATCCAGTGGGCTTATGAAACCATGCGGCGTGAAAAGGGCCGAGGGTGACACGGGAGGAGTCATGGACAGTCGCTTGCATCGAAGAGAAGGCTACACCTTTCAGTTGGTGAATATCGACTGCATGAGGCAGTCCACGCGCTTCAACGTGATCATGGAACTGGACGAGTCGATCGAAGAGCTCCTGCCTTACCTGGCGGCGGTACTCCCAGGCTGTACCTACATCCACGGCTCCGGAGTCATCAGCGTCATGGACGACGGGCATATCGCAGGGATCACCGGCCGTCGGATCACGTTCACCGATGTGGGCGATGAGAACGAAGCCGAAGCGCTGTGCCGGCGCTATTTTGAAACCATTCAGGAAGTCACGTCCCGGAAGGACACTGTGGCTCCTGTATTTGAGAAGCGGCAGGACCTCACGGTGCTTGAGATATTCCGAGCGCTTCCGGCCACCAACTGCGGGGGCTGTGGCTATTCCACGTGCATGGCTTTTGCCGCCGGGGTATTTCGGAGGGAAACCACCATCGAACGTTGCCCTCCCCTGGCCGAAAATCCTCGCCGGTACGCCGCCCTGTTCCATAAGCTGGCGCTCAACGGCCACCGAATCCCAGAGAGCGCTCACCCAGGCCGAGAAACTTTGCGCTGAACGAGGCTCCCATGGACGACGCCACCCAATACACGACCATCCATACGCTGGCCGACCGTTTCGAAGCGGACCTTCTCATGCAGGCCCTCCAGCGGGAAGGGATCCCGGCTATCCTCAGAAGCTTCGAAGAAACGGCCTACGACGGCCTTTTCGTGCCGCAGCGCGGATGGGGGAAGATCATGGTGCCCGAATCGCGGGCGGCGGCGGCCCGCCTGGCGATCGCTGCCATTCTGGAGGACTTGCGGTCGCCAAGGCTTTACGAGGACCCCCAGGAGGTGGATCCGAATCTCTGGCGGCAACTGGAGGCCATGGAACCGGAAAGGATCTGCTCCAACGCGCAGGTTGCCTTCAATCGGGATGCCGGCGCCTACGAAGTCCCGTTCCTGTCGGGAACCCTGCGCTGCTATCCCGCCCTGCGGCGCGTGGAAGCGCTCCGGCCTCTGCCGTCATCCAAGCTGGACTTTCAGCTTCACCTGGTATTGCTGCACTACCTTCTGGAAGCCAAGCCCGGGGGTCTTTCCGGAAAATGGGTGAGCGAAAAGGACCTTCCGGGCGGCCACCTATTTTTCCGCGGCTGCCACGCTTTCCCCACCGCCCGGCTGCTGGAAGCCTTCGGTGAGGATCCGGCGCTGTTCAAGCGAAAGTGCGAACGCCTGGGAGGACACCCGGCACAGGCCGGAGACATGTCTTTCCGCATGTGGCCGTTTCCCAAGGTACCGCTGTTGTTCGTCCTGTGGCTGGGCGACGACGAATTCGACCCGGCGCTTCACATCCGCTTCGACGCCACCGTCCATCATCACCTGCAGGCCCTGGACACCATCTTGGCCATGATCAACGTGGTGTGCCGGAACATGCTGGCGGCATGAAGAGAGGCTCTCACAGCCGGCCGTTCAGATAGGCTTCATCCAGGATTCCTGGAACGAAGGGGCGGCTGGACACGTCGGGCGGAGTGAAGCCGAAGATTTTTTCCAGAAAAAGCAGCACGATCCGGAGGGTGGCTCCCCAGAGCACTTCCACGTCCACGCCGTCTTGGTAGAGGAAACACAAGAAGTCCTGAGTGGTCCGGTTGAGCTTTGCCGCCACCTGGGGATCCACATAGAGGCGATATCGGGTGTAGGCGGATGGATCCAGAAGTGACCGAAGGGGAATAGAGACGATCCGCGTTACTTCCCAGTTGGGTTTCAATCGGTGGCGCCCTTCGATCCAGCCCACCAGCGGATGGATGAGCCTTGGAAAGAGCACGAGCCTTTCCGGCGGAGCACACCCAGGAAGCGCACCCGCAGGGGATTGAGGCGCATTTCTTCCCAGCTTTCCCTCATGCAGGTGGCCAGATGGAGCGCCAGTTTCGCGGCTTCCTCAGGGCAGGTGCGCTTCCACCGGCGCCAGTGAGGCCAGCGGGAGAGCGGAAATCCGGGAAGGGAAAGCAGCCGGGCGAAGATCGGGTCCACACCCTGCTCGGTGGTGCCGCCCGGGCACAGAGATCCCCCGCCTGCTTCACTTTCCGGGATCTCCGGTTGAGTATGAGGCACGGTTTCGCGTTCATGGCCGCCCTGCTGAAGTGGGACAGCAGAGAAGCACCAGCACGCTGGACGATACGAGATCGTCCGTTGCCACGGCGCCGGCCCTTCCGCCACCCCAGGACAACGCGGGGGGGCTCCGAGCACCTTCAGGATATGCCGCTGCAAGCCTTCTGGATCTTCCAGGAGCCGGACGGCGCTTTCATCGATTTGCGGGGGAGGACATCTTCCGTTTTTCGCCTTCTAGTGAGGGATCTGTTCCCATTGCCGCCACTTGTTTTCCAGGCGCTGGGCCGAAACGGGAAAGCGCGTCTTGATTTCAGGGGCGAACAGGCTGATTTTGAATTCTTCTAATAACAGCCGGTACTCGTCAAGGAAAGCCCGCGCTTGCACCGTTTTCGCCTCACCCCCGGCCTCCGCCCGCGAAAGCGCCTCCAGAAAAGGCTCAATCCGTGCGGCCTTGGAACGGTCCTTTTCCGGCGCCACATAAGCGCGTTCCGCTCGAATGCGGAGCCCCTTCAGGTATCGGGGAAGTTCCCTGAGTTCGGAACTCCTCATGTGTTCCAGGAAATCCCCGGGAACCAGTCGCTCCAGTTCCTCCCGAACGGCTTTCAGCCGCTCCAGGGCGGCGTCGTTTCCCTGCGCCTTGGCGTTAAAGCCGGAAAGGACCCGCTGCACCTCGTAACGTTCCCGAACGACCTCCAGCACCTCGCCGCGCCGCTGCTCGGCGAGGCGCCGCAGGTCGTCTTTCAGTTCCAGGATTTTCGCTCGAAACCGGACTTCGTCAGGAGGCTGAGGGTCATGGAGTTCGAAGATTTCCCTCAGGAGATAGATCTGGAGCCTGCGGTCGGCTTCCTTCATGTCCCCCATGAAACGCACCATGAAGGCCATGTCTTTCGGGAACACCCAGTCTTTCCGGAGCGACTTCAGAAGCGGCGCAAAGGCCCACTGGTAGAGCACCAGCAGGCCGTCTCGTGTGGCTCCCTTCGCTTTTTCCGGATCGTCGAACAGCCGGACCGCCACGGTCCGCCCTTCGGCGACGAAGCCGGGTAGGCGCACCGCATGACGCCGTAGGCGTCTTTTCCCAGTTCGATGGTCTGCGGCAGGGGCCGAAGTCCCAAGTGGTGATCCCCTCGCGTTCCCACCGCTTCCGAGCTTCCGTCCAGGCCCGATCTTCGTGGCGCTTTCCGGCCAGTTCCTGCACCGTCTCCAAGTCTCGACCGGACCCCAGTGCCTTTCCGGCCGCATCCACCACGAGAAAACGCATCTTGAGATGAGCGGGCAAGCCTTCCCGGTCCCATTCGTTCACCGACACCGCGACTCCCGAGACTTCCTCCAGGCAGCGGCTCAGTTCCGCATAGAAATCGCCGCGGCGGAAAGGGAGCCGTTCCAGAACCTTTTCTACGGTTTCAGGAATCGGAACGAGCCGTCTCCGAACCGACTTGGGAAGAGAACGTAGGAGAGCCGTCACCTTCTCGGAGATCAACCCCGGGACCACCCATTCAAAGGGTTCGGGCCGAAGCCTGGAAAGCAGGTGGAGCGGCACCGTCACCGTCACTCCGTCCGATTCATCCCCCGGACTGAAGGAATACCTGAGCGGGAGCCTCATGTCCTCGAAATCGAGAGAGCCGGGAAACTGCTCCAACGTCTCCGATTCCGGCGGAAGCGAAGCAGGTCGTCTTCCGACATTCTGAGGACCTCGTCGCCTCCTTGGTCTTTGAGCCACCGGTTGAAGGAGCGGATGTCGGCGATTTCGGGGAGCCGCGCGTCATAGAAGGCGTAGAGCGCCTCGTCGTCCACCAGAAGTTCGCGGCGCCGGATCCGGTCTTCCATGTCGCGGATGCGTTGGATGAGTTTCCGATTGTGTTCCAGAAAGCCGTACTTTCCGGGCATTTCCGCTTCCACCAGCCCGGACCGGATAAAGATTTCCCGGGCTTCCTTCGGCCGAATCCTACCGTAGTTCACGCGGCGGCCGTTTACGATCACAAGACCGTAGAGGGTCACTCGCTCCAGGGCCACCACCTGGCCTCTGCGCTTTTCCCAGTGGGGCTCCTCATAGGAGGACCGGCAGAGGTGTTTTCCGAATTCCTCGATCCATTCGGGTTGAACCTGGGCGGCCGTACGTGCAAAAAGCCGGGACGTCTGGACCAGTTCGGCGGCGACGATCCATTCCCCGCCCCGGTTGAAGAGGCCTGAGCCTGGAAAGAGCATGACCTTGCGGCCCTTGGTTCCGAGGTAGAGGTTCTTTTCCTTCTTCACGGCGATGTTGCTGAGGAATCCGCTGGTAACGGCCCGATGGACGGCCTCGTAACTCACGCCGGGAGGTTCGTCCTGAAGGCGGAATCCTCGAATTTCTTTCATATCTCCACGATCTCGTCGTGCACATCCCGCCATTCGCGCACGCGCCGGTAGGAAAGGAAGTTGTCTTTGCAGAACCTTCGAAGCGCCCCTTGGGAGGGCGCCTGGCGCCATTGATCTTCGCAGGCTCTCCAGATGTTGAGCAGCGTGACGAAATCGGAACGCCGGTCGCGGAAGGCGGCGTGGGCCTGGTCCGCCTGGGCTTCCTTTTCGGCGGGCCTCTCCCTGGGATCCTGAACGCTCAGCGCGGCGCACAGGACGATCATGGGCCGGAGCGCCCCTTCCTCGCGAGCCTGCAGGAGCATGCGCGAGAGCCGGGGGTCCAGGGGAAAGCGGGCCATGAGGCGCCCCATGGGGGTGAGCCGGTCCCGATCGTCGATGGCTCCCAATTCCCGGAGGACCGCGAAACCGTCTTTTACGGCCTGGGGGGCCGGCGGGTCCAGAAACGGGAAATCCCGGACGTCGCCCAAATTCATGGCGAGCATCCGAAGGATCACCTCGGCCAGGTTCGACCGCTGGATTTCAGGGGAGTGAACGCGGGGCGCGCCTGGTAGTCTTCTTCGGCATAGAGCCGGATGCAGATCCCCGGCCCGACCCGCCCGCAGCGGCCCTTGCGCTGGTCGGCACTGGCCCGTGAGATGGAAACGACCGGAAGGCCTTCCGTCCGTGTCCTGGGGTTGTACTGGGAAAGGCGTGCGAGGCCTGTATCCACCACGTAACGGATGCCCGGAATCGTGATGGAGGTTTCCGCCACGTTGGTGGCGACCACAATTTTTTCGCCGGAAACAGGGCGAAAGATCCGCTGCTGGTCGGCTCCCGCGAGCCGGCCGAAAAGCGGCAAGACCTCAGTGTGCGGAAAACGCCTCTCTTCCAAGCGTGCCACCGTTTCCCGGATGTCGCTTTCCGTGGGCATGAAGACGAGCACATCGCCCCGGCAGCCGGACCGCTTCAGTTCCACTACCGCTTCGACCGCCTGGTCCACCGGAGTGTCTTCCCTTCTTCGCGCTACCGGGCGCCGGCGGCCGGTAGCGTACTTCCACCGGGTAGGTTCGGCCGGAGACTTCGATCATGGGGGCCCGCCGAAGGCCTCGGAAAACCTTTCGGGGTCGATGGTGGCTGAGGTGACGATGACCTTGAGGTCCGGTCGCTGCGGCAGGGTCCGGCGGAGCATCCCCAGGAGGAAGTCGATGTTGAGGCTGCGCTCGTGGGCTTCGTCGATAATCAGTGTGTCGTAGGCTCGAAACAGCCGATCTCGCTGGGCTTCGGCCAGCAGGATGCCGTCGGTCATGAACTTGATGCGGGTGGTCCTCGAAGTGCGGTCCTGGAAGCGTATCTTGTAGCCCACCAGGGAGGCGCCTTTTTCGCCCAGTTCCTCCGCCACACGCCGGGCGAGGGTCACCGCGGCGATCCGACGCGGCTGGGTGATCCCGATGAAACCCGCCCGCCCCCGGCCCGCTTCCAGGCACATCTTGGGAATCTGAGTGCTCTTTCCGGAACCCGTGTCGCCGGTCACCACCACCACCTGGTGGTCCAGGATCGCCCGGACGATAACGTCCCTTCGATCCGTGATGGGCAGATCCACCGGGTATCGAAGATGTGAGATGTTCCATTCCGACATGCTGTCTATGGAAAAAAGGCTCCACGTTCTCAACGGGCGATCATGGTCCGCATCATGTCGCCTGGATTTTCGGCGTGACTGCTGATGTCTTTCATGTATCCCACAAAACGCACCAGATGGAAAGCCCCCCAGGACAAGCAGTACGATTTCCCCTCGTTCCCAAGCTCCGGCTTGGGAACGGCATTATGGGGATCGAAGCTGGAGCTTCTGCACAGTTGTGTTCCCAAGCTGGAGCTTGGGAACAAGGTGGAAAATCCCCTCCCCTCCCTTAGTCCCCTCCCACAAGGGGAGGGGAAATAGAATTTGGCATCAGATATCCCCTCGTTCCCAAGCTCCGGCTTGGGAACGGCCTGCCCGGGAAGCTCAAGCTTCCCTCCTGCTACAGCTGAAACGCGCTGTCTTTCCATGGAGCCAGCCGGGATCTCGAAGTGGTCTTTGTGATGGATTTTGCAGCGGGTTCGCATGGGTCACGGCTTCATGGGGATCGAAGCTGGAGCTTCTGCACAGTTGTGTTCCCAAGCTGGAGCTTGGGAACAAGGTGGAAAATCCCCCCCTCCCCTTAATCCCCTCCCACAAGGGAGGGGAAATAGAATTTGGCATCAAATATTAGGTCTGTTATTTTCTACACTACCAATTTTTTTGTAGGTTGATTCCGGACGCAGCGCATCCACGGCGGAGAGGGGTCGGAGCGTGGAAGACATCGAGCGAAGGGTGCGGGAAGCGGCGGATGCGGTGGCCGACCGCCTTAGGGTCCGAGCGGAAACCGCTTTGATCCTGGGAACAGGGCTCAGCGGAGTGGCCGACGCCATGGACCTGGAGGGCGGCCTGGACTACCGGGAAATTCCCCACCATCCCGTCTCCACCGTCCCCAGTCATCGAGGGCGCCTCCTGTGGGGTCACTGGGCCGGAACCCCCCTCATCGCCCTCCAGGGGCGGTTCCACCTTTACGAAGGCTACGCTCCGGCCGTTATCGCCTTTCCCATCCGTCTCCTGGCCGCCCTGGGAGTGAAGACCGTGCTGCTGTCCAACGCCGCCGGAGGCCTCAACCCGCTGTTCGAAGCCGGCGACCTCATGGTTATCACTGACCACATCAACTTCACAGGACGAAATCCCCTGGTGGGGGTCAACATCGACGCATGGGGCCCCCGTTTTCCGGACATGACCGAACCTTACGACCGCCGCCTGCGGGAAATGGCCCGAGCGGCAGCCATGGAAGAGCACATCCCATTGAGGGAAGGGGTCTACGTGGGAGTGCTCGGGCCCAGCATGGAAACCGCCGCCGAAACGCGGCTGCTGCGGGCCGCAGGTGCCGACGCCGTGGGCATGTCCACCGTCATGGAAGTGATCACGGCGGTGCACGCCGGCATGAAGGTCCTCGGCGTTTCGGTCATCACCAACGTCAACCGCCCGGACTGCTATGAACCGGCTCCCCTCGAAAAGGTCATTCAGACAGCCACGGCGGCCGGACCCCGGTTGATGCGTCTTTTTCAGGCGGTGCTGAAGTCAACGACGCAAGCCACGGGCGGCACTCAATGACCGACAACGAAAGGAATCAGGACCCGCCGGCGGAAAACGCCGATCTTGTTATCAGCGGCGGCCGGGTGTTGACTTTGAACGACCGGAACGAAATCTTCGACCCGGGCACCGTGGCCGTGGGTTCGGGAAGGATCCTTGCGGTGGGCCCATCCGAAGCCCTTTCCGCCCGCTTCACCGCTCGCCGTGTCATGGACGCCGCCGGCTGCGTCGTGCTGCCCGGCTTGGTGAACGCCCACACCCACGCGGCCATGACCCTGTTTCGCGGCCTCGCGGACGACCTCCCCCTCCTGGAATGGCTCCAACGGCACATCTTTCCCGCCGAGGCCCAGCTCACCGAAGAATGGGTCTACCGCGGAACGCTACTCGCCTGCGCCGAAATGATCCTTTCCGGAACCACCACCTTCTGCGACATGTACCTGTTCGAACACAAGGTGGCGGAAGCGGCGAAGGCCGCGGGCATGCGGGCTCTCGTGGGCGAAGTCCTCTACGACTTCCCTTCTCCGCATTACGGGCCCATCGAAAACGGCCTTAAGTTCACGGAAGCCCTCGTCCAAGAGTGGAAGGGCGACCCGCTCATCTCTGTGGCCGTGGAGCCTCACGCCCTGTACACCTGTTCGCCGGAACTCCTCCGACGCTGCCACGACCTGGCGTGCCGCCTCGACACCCGCCTCATTGTCCACCTTTCCGAAAGTGAGGCGGAAGTGGCGCAGATCCGGGAACGCTACGGGCACCGCCCGGTGGAACACCTGGAAAGGCTCGGGGTACTGAGCGAACGGCTCATCGCCGACCATTGCGTGGCTTTGAGTCCCTCCGATATCGAAATGCTCGCCTTCCACCGGGTCAACGTGGTCCACAACCCGGAAAGCAACATGAAGCTCGCCTCCGGCATCGCCCCGGTCCCGGCGTTGCTTGCCGCCGGCGTGAACGTCGCCCTGGGAACCGACGGCTGCGCCAGCAACAACAACCTGGACCTCTTCGGGGAAATGAACACCTGCGCCACGCTCCACAAGCTGGCCGCCCTGGATCCCGCCGTACTGCCGGCCCAGGTCGTGCTGCGCATGGCCACGCGAAACGGAGCCGCCGCCCTGGGTCTCGGCCACACCGTCGGGCAAATCACAGCCGGCTACTTTGCCGACATTATCGTTGTCGATTTTCAGCGGCCTCATCTGACGCCCGTCTACGATCCCATAAGTCACCTGATCTACGCGGCCAAAGGGTCCGACGTCCGGCACGTGATCATCCACGGCCGGGTGGTCCTCGAAGACGGAAGGCTCCTCACCCTGGACGTGGAAGAAGTGATGGCCCATGTCCGATCCATCGCGAAAAAGATCGCATCGTGATGTACCTCGTGCCGAGGTGCCTCAGCAAGTCGACTGGCTGCTGAGTCCCGTCGAGTGGTTGGTGACCTGCGACGAAGCCTTTCGGGTGTGGGCTCCGGGAGCCGTCGCCGTACGGGGAGACACCATCGTCGCCGTCGGTTCACGAGATGCCGTGGAAGGTTCGTTTCGAGGCCGGAGGCGAAAGGACCTCTCCGGATGCATTGTATGCCCCGGACTCGTGAACACCCACGTGCACGGGGCCATGAGTGTCTTTCGCGGCATCGCAGACGATCTTCCACTCCAGAGATGGCTTAAGGAAATCATCTTTCCCATCGAGGCGGCTCACGTGAACGCCGATCTGGTCTACCTGGGAACCCTCCTTTCGACCGTCGAAATGATCCTTGGAGGAACCACGACGTTCTGCGACGGCTATTTCTTCGAAGGCACAGCGGCCGTAGCGGTGCGGGATTCCGGAATACGGGCGGTCCTCGGCCAGGGAATTCTCGGTTTTCCCACACCCGACCAGCCCGACCCATCCAAGGCCATGGATCGCGCAACGGCCTTCCTGAAATCCTTTCCGTCCGGCAACCACCGCCTGAGGCCGTCGCTTTTCTGCCACGCCCCTTACACCTGCAGCCCGGAAACCCTACTCTGGGTCAAGGGAATTTGCCGGGAACACGGCTGCCTCTTCCAGACCCATCTTTCCGAAACCCGCTCCGAAGTGGAAGACCTGACGCGAAAATACGGCAGGCGACCCGTGATCTTTCTGGATGATCTGGGTATCCTGGACGCCGGCACGCTTTGCGCTCACGCGGTGTGGGTCGACGAAGAGGAAATCGCCCGGCTGGCGGAGCGCCGCGTCGCCGTTTCTCACAATCCGCAAAGCAACATGAAGCTCGGCGCCGGAGCCGCCCCGGTTCCTCGAATGTTGGAAGCGGGCCTGACCGTGGGGCTCGGAACCGATGGTTGCGCCAGCAACAACGACCTGGACCTCTTCGGGGAAATGGCCGCCGCCGCGCGGCTCCACAAGGTGGTCACGGGAAACCCCGTGGCCTGCAGCGCACAGCAGGTGCTTCGGATGGCTACTCGAATGGGAGCACGGGCACTGGGGTGGGATTCGGACATAGGGAGCATCGAAGCCGGGAAGAAGGCGGACCTCATCGCCGTCGACTGCCGCAGCCCGCATCTGACGCCCCTCTATGACCCTGTGTCGCACCTGGTCTACGCGGCGCGATCCAGCGACGTGAGCCTCGTTTGGGTGGGCGGCGATCTGGTGGTCGAAGACGGGAAAATCCGGACGGTGGACGAGGAAAAACTCAGGCGGGAAGTGGCGGCCCTGGCCCGCCGCATTTCAAGGTCCCTGACGTTTCGCTAAAGCATTGGTAGCGTTCTAAAAAGGTTAACGAGGGTCAAAAAATCCCCCTCTCCCTTGATGGGAGAGGGTTGGGGTGAGGGTGATAAAATCAATGTATGTCAATTAGTTACGTTCCCCTCCCCTTAATCCCCTCCCGCAAGGGGAGGGGAAATAAAATTTGGCATCAAATATTAGGTCTATTATTTTCTAGGCTACCTAAGCATTTCCAGGCTCAGGTCGACGGCCCGCGGCGAATGGGTGAGCGCCCCGGAGCTGATGAAATCCACGCCCGTTTCGGCCACGGCGCGGACGGTTCCCACCGTGATGCCTCCGGATGCCTCAAGGAGCGCTCGTCCGCCGGCGCGTCGGACCGCTCTACGGAGATCCTCCACGGCGAAGTTGTCGAGGAGAATCACGTCGGCTCCTGCGTCCAGGGCTTCGTCCAGCTGCAGTAGTGTGTCCACTTCCACTTCGATTTTCAAGGTGTGTGGTGCATGGGATCGGGCCCGCTTTACGGCTTCACGAACGCCTCCGGCTGCCGCGACGTGGTTGTCCTTGATGAGGACGCCGTCGAAAAGCCCGAACCGGTGGTTCCAGCCTCCGCCGTGTCGCACCGCTTCCTTTTCCAGGTCGCGCCACAGCGGCGTGGTTTTCCGCGTGTCCAGAATGCGGCAGCCGGTGCCTGAGACGGCGTCCACCATGAGCCGCGTTGCGGTGGCGACTCCCGAAAGACGCTGGACCAGGTTGAGAGCCAGGCGCTCGCCGGTGAGGATCGAGGCGGTCCGTCCTTGGATCCGGAACACCTCCGCGTCCCGGGGAACCGCGTCGCCATCCGCGTAGGGCTCCTCAATATCCAGTTCAGGGTCGATGAGGTGAAAGACGCGCCGGAACACGCAGGATCCTGAGAGGACGAAAGGCTCCCGAGCGACAACCCGCGCCCGGCTCTCCCGCTCGGAAGGCACCACCGCTCGAGTGGTCACGTCGCCCGGTCCGATGTCTTCGCGAAGCGCCAGGATCAATCGGTCATCCAGGTCGCTGGAAAAACCCGCATCGCCCCGGTTTTCCATGCGTTTCTCCCCCAACGGCTGTCGCCTCCCCTACCCTGAGGGTCAGTGAACGGCGGCGCTCTGGCGGATGGTTTCGATGCGGCTGAAATGAACCCGCATCTTTGCAATCTTCTCGCCGAGCCGCGCGGCCTTTTCCTTTTCTTTTTCTACGACGTCCGATGGGGCCTTGGTCAGGAAGTCTTCGTTGGAGAGCTTCTTGCGCGCGGCGACGATCTCTTTTTCCAGCTTCGTGATCTCCTTCTGCAGGCGCTGCGCCTCGCTTTCGAAATCGAGGATCCCTTCGAGGAGCACGAAGATTTCGGCGCCGCCGGTCACGGCGCTTGCCGCCACCCTCGGCTTGCCGCGCGTTCCGGTCGGCGCCGCCTCCAGGCGCGACAGCCGGGCCAGGTCTTCCACCATGAACCGGTAGGCGTCCAACAGCGCGGCATCTTCCGCCCTTTCGCACAGGCACACCACCTCCAGGCGGGCCGACGGCGCGACGTTCATCTCGCCCCGAATGTTCCGGATGTTCGTAATGACCTCCATCAGAAGACCCATGCGGGCCTCGGCTTCGGCGTCCACTCTTGATTCTTCCACAAGCGGGAAAGGCTCCCACATGATGGTTTCCCGAGCTTCCGGAAGCCGCTGGTAGATTTCTTCCGTAACGAAGGGCATGACGGGGTGGAGCATCACGAGGATCTTCCGCAGGATCTGCGCGGCGACCGTCTGAGCGATGGCTTTAGCTCGGGGGTCGTCGCCGTAGAGGTCCGGCTTGATGATCTCGAGATACCAATCGCAGTATTCATGCCAAAAAAACTGATAAAGCGTCTGAGCGTAGACGTTGAAATGGTAACCCTCCAGAGCGGCTTCCACGTCCTTTATGACCTGCTGCAGCCGGCTCAGGATCCAACGGTGACCGAGCCGTTCCGGATTCTCGGGGATTTCGTGCGTAAGGCTTGAACCTTTTAGGTTCATCAGGACCAGCCGGGCGGCGTTCCAGATCTTGTTCACGAAATGGCGGTAGCCTTCGATGCGGTCTTCGGACAACTTGATGTCCCGCCCCTGGACGGCGAAGGCGGTGAGCGCGAAGCGGAGGGCGTCGGTACCGTAACGGTCCATCATCACCAGTGGATCGATGACGTTCCCCTTGGACTTGCTCATCTTCTGCCCTTGGGCGTCTCTCACCAGGGCATGGACGTAGACATCGCGGAACGGGACTTCCTGCATGAAGTTGAGGCCCATCATCATCATGCGGGCGACCCAGAAGAACAGGATATCGAAGGCGGTGACGAGAACCGAGGTGGGGTAGAACTTGTGCAGCTCCGGGGTGTTCTCAGGCCATCCCATGGTGGAAAAGGGCCACAGGGCCGAACTGAACCAGGTGTCGAGCACGTCTCCGTCTTGGTCGAGGCGGTCGCCGCCGCAGGCCTGGCAACGGTCGGCGTCTTTCAGCGAAACGTTGACCCCGCCGCAATCCCGGCAGTACCACGCAGGAATGCGGTGCCCCCACCAGATCTGCCGGCTGATGCACCAGTCCTCGATGTTTTCGAGCCAGTTGAAGTAGTCCCTTTCCCACTTTTCGGGAACGATCCGAGTATCTCCCCTCTTGACGGCTTCCATGGCTCTTTCGGCCAGCGGCTTGGTCTTCACGAACCACTGGAGGGAAAGCATTGGTTCCACGGCGCTGCGGCAGCGGTAACAGTGGCCGACCCGATGCGTGTAATCCTCCACCTTTACCAGGAAACCGCCTTTTTTGAGATCCTCCAGGACACGCTTCCGGCAGGCGTAGCGATCGAGTCCCCGGTACGCGCCAGCTTCTTCGGTCATGGCACCGTTTTCACCGATGACCCGGTAGAGAGGCAGGCCATGCCTCTGTCCGATCTCGAAATCGTTGAAATCGTGGGCGGGCGTGATCTTGAGGGCTCCAGTACCGAATTCCCGGTCCACGTACGGGTCGGCGATGACCGGGATGGCCCGGTCGGCCAGCGGGACGAGCACCTGACGACCGACGGCGTCGGCGTAGCGCGGGTCTTCCGGGTGGACCGCCACCGCCGCGTCTCCCAGCATGGTTTCCGGCCGCGTGGTGGCCACCACCAAGGCCCGCTTTCCGTTCAGCAGGGGATAGCGCACATGGTAGAGGTGGCCCGCCACTTCCTCGCCTTCCACCTCGATGTTGGCGAGTGCCGTCATGCAGCGCGGGCACCAGTTGATCATCCGTTCGCCGCGGTAGATGAGGCCGTCTTCATAGAGGGTGACGAAGACGCGGCGGACGGCGCGGGAAAGGCCTTCATCCATGGTGAACCGTTCGCGGCTCCAATCGCACGACGCTCCCAGCCGCTTCAACTGGTTGATGATGATCCCGCCGTATTTTTCCCGCCACTGCCATACCTTCTCAAGGAACGCCTCCCGGCCGACATCGTGGCGGGTGAGGCCTTCCCGGCTAAGTTCCCTTTCGACCACGTTCTGCGTGGCGATGCCGGCGTGGTCCGTTCCCGGTACCCAGAGGACTTCGAAGCCCTTGAGGCGCTTGTACCGGGCGAGAATGTCTTGGATCGTGTTGTTCAACGCGTGGCCCATGTGAAGCTGGCCGGTCACGTTGGGAGGAGGAATCACCATGCTGAAAGACGGTCGGTCGGAGGCCGGGTTCGCTCGAAAGCAGTCCAGTTTCAGCCATCGCTCGTAACAGCGCGGTTCCACGTCTTCGAATTCATAGGTCTTGGGCAGGGTGCCGTCGTTCATCGAATCGCTCCCTAAAAACCCTTTCCGCCGGGGAAAACCCGTTAATCGTTCTGCGCCTTCAGTTTCTCGATTTCCTCCTGAAGGACCGTTTTGACGATTTCCGGAAGTTTCGCTTCTACCATCTGATGGAGCACGGAGGCCAGCCGGGACTCAAGCGCATCGATCGTTTTATCCCAGTCGTCCGTCTCCGTTGGAGCGGCCGACGTCTCCCCGCTCACGGCCGGCACCCCCGCGGCTTCTTCTTCCGATTCCGGACCCGGCACCAAGGCCATCCCCGCCACATCCTCGACAGGTCCCTGCGGCACCGCCGACTCCGACTCCTCGACAATCCCCTCCATGACCGGCATTTCCTCCTCTTCGCTCATCGAGGTCGCAGCGGCCGGTTCTTTTGAAGGTTCGGCGGCGGCTTCCGCTTCGGAACGTTCCTCAACCGCGTCTCCCCGCTCCGGTTTTTGCGCGGGCTCCGCCGCCCCGGTCGCCCTGTCCTCGTTTAGAAGCGCCGCAATGTCTTCGTCGAGATCCAACTCGGCATCCAGCACATCCAGAAAATCCCGGTCCACTTCGGCCTCTTCGGGAAGCTTCCCCGGCTCCTCCATAAATTCCTCCCGGGACTCCTCCACGACCTCTTTGCCGACGTCTTCGAGGATTCCCGCCTCCTCGCGCGGCGCTTCTTCTCCCGCTTCCCGGTCGCCGCCCCGGCGTTCCGTTTCGCCGCCCAGGAGCGACTCGAACTCTTCGCTCAGCGATACATCCTCCCCGGCTTCCTCGTCGAAGCCCGAGAAGCTTTCCAGTTCATCGTGAAGGAGCGCCTTTTCGGAGTCATCGTCCGGAACATCCTCGTCTTCAAACAGGGAAAGCTCTTCTTGCCCAAGGAGCAGTTCCTTCTCTTCCCGCCCGGCCCGGGGTTCTTCGTCCAAATCGGGCTCCGGCACCTCCACCACGTCATTGAGCTCGATGACTTCGTCGTCTTCCAGGTCTTCGAAACCTTCGAAAAGCTTTCCCGTCGCTTCGGTTTCCGCGTCGGGGCTACGCTTCTTGCGCTTCATGAGCCTTCTCCCTGTTGGAAAGTACAAAAAGCCCCCGCCCTGTGCCTCGAACGAGACCCGGGCGGCGGCCTCTCTTGCGGTTGAAGCAGCAGGTCACCGATAGCATGCAACGAATTTTTCCGTCAAGCGGATTGCCGGGAGGGGTCCGCCCCGGGATGGCGACCCGGATGCAACCCGGAACCGGTCACAGCTTCATCCAGGGCCGCGGAAGGAAGAGGCTCTTGAAAAGCTCCAAGGCATACCTGTCCGTCATGCCCGCTATGTGGTCGCACACCCGCTGTTCGCGCCGGACACCGGGCGCGAGCGGCCCGATCTCCTTCTCGAAGATCCGGTCGTCATTCATGAACAGCTCGTAGAGGTCAACGATCACCTTGCGGGCGCGTTCGAATTCGGCGAGGATCTGCGGCATGTCGTAGACCCGATCGAAAAGAAAGGCCCTAAGGCGCTCGACCTGCTCCAGCATGGCAGGACTCAGCCGGATCTCGGACAGCCCCGACTCCAGACTCGCCCGAACCGTATCCCGAACCAGCGTATGGATCCGCTCGCCATGGGTCGCTCCCAGGCTGCGGCGGATATCCTCGGGAACGTCTTCCGGTCTCAGTATATCTGCGCGAATCGCGTCGTCCAGGTCGTGATTGAGATAAGCTACGATATCGGCGACGCGCACAACCTGGCCTTCGAGCGTCATGGGCCGAAGGTCGGGTTCCGTGAGGATGGGATGCGACCGTCCTTTAGAATGCTTCAGGATGCCGTCACGGACTTCATGGGTCAAGTTCAGCCCGCGCCCGTCCTTTTCAAGATGATCGACGACCCGGAGGCTCTGGCGGTTGTGATGGAACCCTCCCGGGACAATTTCGTTTAGCACCCGTTCGCCGCCGTGGCCGAAAGGCGTGTGCCCCAGGTCATGGCCGAGGGCGATGGCTTCAATGAGGTCTTCGTTCAGGGCCAGGGCACGGCCGATGGTTCGAGCGATCTGCGATACTTCCAGCGTGTGGGTGAGGCGGGTCCGGTAGTGGTCTCCGGTTGGGGAAAGGAAGACCTGGGTCTTGTGTTTGAGGCGCCGGAAGGCCTTACAATGGACGATCCGATCCCGGTCCCTCTGGAAGGCGGTGCGGAGAGGGCATTCGGCTTCGGGCCGCCGCCGGCCCAGCGTTTCCGCACTCTTGGCGGCCTGGGGCGCCAGGAACACCCGCTCCCGCTCCTCGATCCAGCCGCGCACATGATCGGTTTGATCCGGCTTTCCCCGGTTGAGCATTGACCTGGGTGCCTCCTTTTCGCTATCACTAAGCGCCTGCGGAAAACCACAGGCAGGACTCCCCGGTTATTGCCGGAACCTTCAGACGGATTCGAGGAGCTTCGAGATCGCACAGACCATGGGATGGATTCTCTACCGCTACATCGTCCGGGAGCAGGTCATGCCCGCCGCCATCTGTTTTTTTGGACTCGTCATGGTCCTGGTGGCCGGCCGGCTCATGCAACTGACCTCCTACCTCTTTTCGTCTTCCATCACCTGGTTCGATCTGCTGGAGATCATGGGTTTGGCCGTTCCGAAGCTGATGCTTTACGCCCTGCCCATGGCCACGCTCCTTGGCACCCTGCTCGCCTTCCTCCGCCTCAACAACGACAACGAGCTGACGGCCCTCAAGGTGGCCGGGCTGGGGTTCAGGCAGTTCGCCCCCGCCGTCCTGACCGTGGCCCTCGTGACAACGCTGCTTTCCTTTTACACCTCCCTCTGGCTCGTGCCAACCGCCAATCTGGAATTCCGCGAGAAGCTCGCTTCCCTGGGGAAGGCGGTACTTCCCGCGCTGCTTCGCGAAGGCATGTTCATCGATGCCATTCCCAACTTAGTCTTTTTTTTCAAGCACGTGGAACCAGAGAGCTTTCGCATCGAAGGCGTGTTCATCCACGACGGACGCGATCCTCAACTGAGCGCGTCGATCGTGGCCAAGCGGGCCCAGATCCTGAACTACTCGACGCGGAACACCCTTGTGCTGCAGGCGGCCGACGGGGTGATCACCAGGGTCGGCCGCAACCTCACGGATGCCCAAGCGGTGGCCTTCGAAGATTACCAGTTTGTACTGCCTCTGGACCAGCTGTTTCGGGAATCGAAATCTCAAAGAAGGGACGAATTGACCCTGGAGGAACTCTTCGCCGCCTATGACGCGACGGGCGACGCACGGTATGCCATGGAAGCTCATATCCGGTTTTCGCTCCCCGTGGCCTGCCTCCTTCTGGCCATGGCGGCCGCCCCTCTGGGTGCGCTTTTCCAGCGGGGAAACCGCCTGGCCGGCGTGAGTCTGGGGATCGCCCTGTTTCTGGCCTATTATGTCGTTCTCTCGGCCGGCAAAGGACTGGGTGAACAAGCCGTCATCCCGCCCTGGCTTGCGGTCTGGCTTCCCAACCTGGCGGTGTTCGCCCTGGCCGCCGCACTGTGGACCAAGACGCACCGGGAAATCCCGTTCACCAGGCTGCCATCTTTGACGGAGCAGCTCAAACGCCGCGTGAGGCGCACCCGATGAAGTCCCCGGCGGTGACGTTTTCGTCCGCGAAGTCCCCCTGCGGGCCGTACCGGGCCCGCCTGAGGTCAGGCTCACCATGAAGCTGTTGACCCGTTACGTTCTCCGCCATTTCCTTTCCTTTTTCGCCATGGCCCTCTTCGGATTCGGCGGCATCTACATGGTGGTGGACTTCTTCGAAAAATTCGACGACGTCCTGGAAAGACAGGCCTCCATGGCCGATGCGGCACTCTACTTCCTGCTGAAGCTCCCCCTCATCCTGAACCAAGGCATCCCCATGGCCGTTCTTCTGGCTACTCTGATCGGCCTGGGCATCCTGGAAAGAAACCGCGAACTGGTGGCCATGCGATCGGCGGGCATCGGAGTCCGTACCTACGCCGCACCCATCCTGGGCGCAGCGCTCGTGATTTCCGGCCTCACGTTCGTGCTCGGTGAAACCCTGGCCCGGGACTTCAACCGCCGGGCTCAAGAAGTCTGGGACCACCGCATCGAAGGCCGCGACCGCTCCCTCGGATGGCTCAGTGAAAACATCTGGTATCGCGGCGAAGAGGTCATCTACCGGATCCGTCTCTACGACGTACGGTCCCAGAAGCTTCACGGCGTTTCCCTTTATTTCCTGGACGACGCCTTCAACTTGAAGGAACGCCTGGAGGCCGAAGAATTGCGATGGGAGGGCTCAGAGTGGACGGCCCACAAAGGGGCCTTATTGAGGTACGGTCCGGAGGAGATCGAACAGGAGGTGTTCGAGGTAAGAAAGTTGGCGCTGGCCGAAACCCCGGCGGACTTCACGAGGCTGGACGCGCTTCCCCAGGAACTGGACTGGTTCGAACTGTACCGCTACACCCGAAAACTCATGGAAGACGGCTACGACGCAGCCCCCTACCGCGTGGAACTTCACACCCGTGTAGCCTTTCCTCTCATGTCCGTCATCCTGGCCGTGATGGGCATCGCCATTTCGCTTCGTACGGGCCGTTACGGGGGCATCGCCATGGGCATCGTTCTGGCCCTGGTAGCGGCCTTTGTTTACATCATGGTACTGCAGCTGGGATCATCGCTCGCCACCGCCGGCATTCTTCCGCCGACGGTGGGCGTGTGGGCTGGAAACGTCCTTTTCACGGCCCTGGGATGGCACCTTTGGGTGAAGGCCCGCCAGTGAAGCCGGCCCCTTCAATCAGGAAGCCGGGTTTCGAGAGCCATGGCGATCTTCTTTTTCAGTTCCGTCAGGTCGAAGCTCTTCACCACGTAATAGTCGGCGGCAATGGACTTGGCGTCTTCCTTGAAAGTATCGTAAGCGGTCGAAAGGATCACGGGGAGGTCGTAGAAGCGGTTTCGGATATCCTGCAACAGGTCGAGCCCGTCGTAGTCCACCATCTTGATGTCGAGGATGACCAGGTCCGGCCGCTCCGCCTCGATCCTTTCCATGAGCTTGTGTCCGCTTTCCGCCGTGATCACCTCATAGCCGGCCTCCTTGAGCTCCTCGGAATAGAGCAGCCGAATATGCTCTTCATCGTCGACCACCAATATTTTCGGCATCAGCAACCTCCCTTGCCTATTTTAATCAACGCCATCGTTCCACGAGATAGGATTTGTTTTCCTCAAATATGGTACAGGTCTCTTCCACGTGTTCTTCGGCCTGCTGGATGGAGATCCGTTCCGTCCGGTTGGCGTAGGAAACCACTTTGCCCAGATACAAGGGAAGGATGGAATCGATCACCCGGGTCCGCTCCGCTTCGTCGCGGTCGCGATAGGCCAGAGCTGCGGAAAAAAGGACCAGCCCCCAGGTGTGGCTGGGGAAAGAAAAGTGAGGCAGCTCCAGGCTTCGGATTTCCTGGATCTTGTTGAAAACCGCCGGTTCGAAGATTTCACGCCAGACCGGCTGGTATTCTTCGAATCCCTGGAGGAAGCGGGCGTGCAGGCGGCCCATGTTGATTTCCACCTGGGGCGCCACCTCCGTATCCTGACCGTCCATGCTGAAGAGGGCGGTCGGTTTGCTCCATTTTACGATCCGCCAGAAGTCGGCGTAGGCCACCATGAGATCAAAGATGGTGGCCAGTGTCTGGCGGAACCGGAGGGTGACCTGGGCGAAGGGGTCATTGGCGCGGTGCCGCTTAGGAGCCCCGATGACAGACTGGCATACGGGGACGCGTGCGGTGAGCGCCAGTGTTCCCACGCAAACATCAATCCCGAACTGGTCCATCGCGGCCGTCCACACGGGCGGATTGAGAAAGACGTCCACCAGGTCGCCGCGGAACGCGCAGTCTCCGGCGTTCATCTGCCGCACCCGGCGGCCGTAAAGGCAACGGGTCAGCGGATAGACAATGGCGGTATTCAGGGTGTCTTCGTACTTGTGCCGCAGATAAATGGGAGCCACGTACCCCGCTCCCCTGAGCACCGGTTCGGCCATGCACTTGATCCAGGAGGGCGCCAGGTTGGTGATGTCCGCTTCGAACACCACCACCGCCTTGGCCTGGAGTTCCTTCGCCTTATGGAAAAGCATCCTGAGGTTGGCGCCTTTGCCGCGAACTCCCGGCTCCGTGGTCAGGTAGATCTTGGGGACCTGAGTCGATGAGGACAAAAACGCCGCACGAGTCCCGTCGGCCGAATAATTGTCACAGTTGACGATGACCGCATCCATGTCCCCGTAAAACTCGCGGATACCTTGATCCAAACGTTCCACCGTCTGGGCGATGGTTGAGGCTTCATTGAACGACGGAACCGCCACCAACAGCTCGGCCCTCGTGATGCCCTGAGGGTTCTCCTCCTCGTAATACACCTTCGCTGACTCCACCATAGCACCCCCCAGCCCCGGTCTCGCCCTTTCCAGAAACGACGGTTCACTCCGCCCTGTGGATTTTCACGGTTCCGATCCCGTTCCAGCGGCAGCCGCCCGCTGCCCACGCGTCGCCGGCGGCACCCTACGGTTCCGACGCCGGTCTCTGCCCCGAGGCCCCGCGGGTGTTCCCCTGGATGCTGCCCAGGTAACGGAAAAGATCCGCATCGCTCGAAAGGACGAAGGTGCTCCTCGGGTTATTGAAGCCCTGGTAGAATTCCAGGCTCCGGTAGAACTGGTAAAACTCGGGATCCCTTCCAAAGGTGTTGGCATAGATCTGCGTGGCCGTCGCGTCGGCCCTCCCTCGAATCTCCTGGGACGTGCGGAAGGCCTCCGACGAAATCTTGGCCAGTTCCCTTTCCATTTCACCCAGGATCGCCGCCCGCTCGCCTTCGCCTTCCGAACGGTACTGGGCCGCGATCCGCTTCCGCTCCGACACCATGCGTTCGAACACCTTCTCCTGGACGGAATCCACATAATTGATCCGCTTGATGCGGATATCCAAGAGTTCGATGCCGAATTCCGGGACGAGCCGGGACGCATCGGCCACCATCTCCCGCGTGATCTTTTCACGGCCCTTGATCACCGGCGCAAACAGGGTCTCACCGGTCTCGGTCCCTTCCACGCTTTCCAGCAGAAGCTGAAATTCCTGGACCCCAGCCTCCAGGAGTTTTGCCTTGGCGTCCTCCCAACCTTCACTTCGCACCAGCTCTTCCAGGAAATTGTTGGAGACGTGGTCACGGACCACCGCATCGATGATGCCGTCCAGCCGGCTGAGGGCGGTCGGGACGTTTCCGACTCTCATGAGGAAAAGCAGCGGGTCCTTGATGCGCCACCGAGCCGTGGAATCCACCCAAATGTATTTCTTGTCCTTGGTGGGGATCTGGTTCGGGTTGCCGTCCCACTTCAGGACCCGCTTTTCGAAGAAGTTGGCCTTCTGAATGAGCGGCAGCTTGAAATGCAGGCCCGCCTGGGTAATGGGTTCCCCCACGGGCCGGCCCAACTGGGTGACCACGACCTGCTCGGTTTCCTTCACCACGAAAAGCGAACTCCAAGCAATCACCCCGATCACGATGAGAACGACGACAACCAGACGACTACCCTTGGGGAACATCACTTCTCCTCCGCCGGCCGGCCGGCCGCCGCGCCGGTATCTTCCCCGGCACTCCACCCGGCAAGCCCCCCGGAACCCAGATTCAGAAGCGGCAGGACGCCGGGGCCTGATTCATCCAGCACGATAATCCGGTCCACCTTTTCGATGAACTGAGGCATGCTTTCCAGGTACATGCGACGCCGCGTGACATCGGGAGCCTTCCGGTACTCCTCAAGGATGCTCGCAAACCGCGTCACGTCGCCCTCGGCCCGATTCACCCGCTGGAGTGCATACCCTTCCGCCTGCGTGATCATCTGGCGGGCCTGGCCGCGGGCCCGCGGAATTCTTTCATTGTAGACCTGCTGAGCCTCGTTGATCATGCGCTCCTTCTCCTGGCGTGCCTCGTTCACTTCGTTGAACGCCGCCTTCACAGCGTCCGGAGGGTTGGCGTTCTGGAGCTTCACCACGACGATCTGGAGTCCCGTCCGGTAGGTGTCCATGATTTCTTGGATTTCACGGCCCGCCAGGTCCGCGATGGATGCGCGCCCGATGGTGAGCACCTCGTCCGCAAAGCGGTTCCCCACGATCCGGCGCATCACCGATTCCGAGATGTCGTCCAGCGTACCTTCCACGTCATGAAGCTGAAACAGGTAATCCACCGGATTCTTGATCATGTATTGGACCGTCCACTGGATATCGATCACATTCAGGTCGCCGCTGAGCATCCGGCTTTCTTCCTCGTAGCCTTTTTCGGCAAACCTCGTCCGGACCCCCGGGCTCACCGTCCGGTACCCGTACTCGCGCTGCAGCACCCGCCCCGTGATGACCTTGGTCACGTCCTCGACGCCGAAGGGGATCTTGAAGTGAAGGCCCGCCCCGGCGGTTCGCACGAATTTCCCGAACCGCAACACCACGGCGGTTTCTTCCGGCTGCACCGTGTAGTAGGAAGTAAAGCCGATGAGGGCGGCCACCACCAGAAGTGCCAAGCCCCAAAACGGGCCGCGCCCCAGGGACGGCAGGCTGAAACGGCCCTTCAGCCGTTTCATAACTTCTTCGAGATCTTGTATGTTCCCGGGCCCCGGACCCCGGTGGGGGGGACGTTCCCAATCCATGAATCCTCCTGTCGTGATTCTTCAGCGGCAACCCTGAACCGCTTCGAACGTCAGCGTTTTCGGAGCCCCTCGAACACGTACGCGAAAAACACGAGGAGCACCGCCATCACGATGATGACGCCGGGGCCGGCGGACGGGATGAAAAAGCGTGCCAGGAAATAGGCAAAGAAAGCCCCGAGGGCCGCTCGAATAAGAAAAATCCTCAGTTGCAGCATCGATTCCCGTCTTTCGGTTCCGGCGGAACCCTCGGCTCACTCGGGCGACACAAGGTCTCTGCCTGATGCAGAAATAGCGAAGCTGATCCTAACGGCACCCCCCGGCATTGTCAAGGACATCCGAGCGTTGCATCATCGGAAATCCTTGATTCCATGCACCTTTCTCCTTCCCGCCCTGCCAAGGGATCGTTCCAATGGGCCCGGGAAAATGCCCGCTCCCGCCAAGCTGGTGATCCCCCCATAAGCGCTAAGTTGTTTTGTAAACACTCACTGGTTGCATTTACGCCATTGGGTTGTTTTTAAAGATGAACATCGAACATCGAACATCGAACATCGAATGAAAAAATCAGGTCAGCGAAGACTCTGATGTGGAACTTCCCCTCGTTCCCAAGCTCCAGCTTGGGAACGCCCTGCCCGGGAAGCTCCAGCTTCCCTCCTGCTACAGCTGAAACGCGCTGTCTTTCTAGGGAGCTTGCCAGGATCTCGAAGTGGTCTTTCCTCTCGTTCCCAAGCTTTGGCTTGGGAACGGCCTCACCGAAGCTGGAGCTTCTGCACAGTTGTGTTCCCAAGCTGGAGCTTGGGAACAAGAAGTAAAAGATCTGCACCCTTCGATGTTGGATGTTTAATGTTCGATGTTCATTTTTTCCAGTCGATACCGGGCAAAAACAGCTTAGTTTATGCCCCCGCCGCGGACCTCCCTCAACCGATCCTTGCACTCACACTGAAAATGGGTGTA
Organism: Desulfoglaeba alkanexedens ALDC; assembly: GCF_005377625.1. Classification (GTDB taxonomy): domain Bacteria; phylum Desulfobacterota; class Syntrophobacteria; order Syntrophobacterales; family DSM-9756; genus Desulfoglaeba; species Desulfoglaeba alkanexedens. Next base: position 26,235 of record NZ_CP040098.1, read on the forward strand.
AGAATTGCCCCAAACGCAAAGCTTTCTCGTGCCCCGATCCGGAGCGGCCCACGTGAAGCTTCTCATGTTTTACGCTCATGATTTCTGGTATCGAACCCACGAGCGCGTCCTAGAGACGGTTCCGGACGTTCCGTCCGAGGAAACGCATCGCGAGATCGCGGTCATTTTCTATCACGCCGAAGAAACGGATCGGGACCGCGAAGACAAGGTGGCCGTCAAGTGGGTCAAGAACGCCAAGTGGCTCGCCCGTAAGTTCGGCACGCAGCGCATACTCCTCCATTCCTTCAACCACCTGGCGTCCACCAAGGCGCCGGCGGACGTGGCGCGCCGGCTGGCGGCGGTGGTCCGTGATCGGCTGGAACGCACCGGCTTCACCGTTTCCGAAACCCCTTTCGGCTACCAGAACGAATGGAAAATCCACGTGTCGGGGGATTCCCTGGCCAAGGTTTTCAAGGAAATCTGAAACGAGGCCGCCATGGAAAACATCCTCATCGCTTTGGACGACCGGCCGGGTTCCCTCAAGACCGTCCACTACGTGAGCCGCCTCCTCATGGGAAGCCGCCATGTGGAAATCATTCTCTTCCATGTCCTCCCCACCACATCGCCCAACCTGCTCAAGAAGGAAGAAGTGCAGCGCATCCAGGAACTCCAGGAAGAACAGCCGCACTTGAGCGGGTACTTCTGGAAGGAAGACGACGAAAACAGCATGCGGGAAACCTTCCGGCAGGCCCGGCAGATTCTTGCCGAAGGCGGCTTCGATCTGGAACGGGTGAGAACGCACTTCGGAGTGGAATCGGCCGAGGTGGCCCAGGTGATCCTGGAACAGGCCCGCGCCTTCAACTGTTCCACCATCGTGGTGGGGCGCCGGGGATTGAGCCGGGTAAAGGAGTTCTTCCTGGGAAGCGTCTCCAAATCGCTCGTGGGTTTCGCCAAGAACAGGACCGTGTGGGTCGTGGACGCCTGAACCGTGAACCGCCCCGTTCGCACAAACACCGGCGCGGGAACCCCTTTGCGGGCGGCTGCGGGCTGCGGTCTTGCTCTTCAACCTATTCCGTAAGGAGTTACTCATGGCCGACAGCCCCATGACTCAAATCGCCTTTTGCACCGATTTTTCCGAAAATGCCGACGACGCCTTCGTGCTGGCCAAGGACCTGGCTTGGCACTACGGATCGACCCTCCACATCGTCCACGTGATGGTCACCTTTTCACTGGCTCCCGTGCCGGAAGTCTACGTGCCGCTCGACTACGACGCCAAGTTCGTCGAACGGGCCACCGAAGCCGCAAAAGACGCCATCCAGACCCGCTACGTGAGCCGGCTCAAGGAAAAACAGCCCTATGAAATCCATCTCCTTTCCGGCTACGCGGCCACCGAAATCGTGGGATTCGCCGAAAAGCAGACCATCGACCTTATCGTCATGGGTTCCCGCGGTCAGACGGGCCTGGCCCATGTTTTTTTCGGAAGCACCGCGGACCGCGTCGTCCGAAAGGCCCCATGTTCCGTTCTCACGGTGCGCATCCCCGGAAAGGCGGAAAAGCCATAAGGCCCGGACCTTGAACGCAAAGCATGGCCCCATGGAGACAGCCATGGGGGTCTTCAGGCAACGGCCGCGGCCGCCTTTGGCCGCAGGCGGCGCCGATCCCCGGCCACAACGGCCGTCGCCGGAACACACCATTATCATCAGACATCGAGGAGTTCCCCGCCATGGCCTTTCGTGACCCCGTTCTGGTGACCGGCGCGGCCGGATTCATCGGTTTTCACCTGGCGCTCCGCCTGCTTCGCGACGGCCACCGGGTCGTGGGACTGGACAACGTGAACGACTACTACGACGTCAACCTGAAACACGCCCGGCTGGAACAGCTCGAGGCCTTTCCGGACTTCGCCTTCCACCGGATCGACCTGGAAGACCGCCGCGCCATGGAATCCCTTTTCGACCTTTACACGTTCCAGGTGGTCGTCCACCTGGCCGCCCAGGCCGGCGTCCGCTATTCCCTGGTCAACCCCTACACCTACGTGGACGGAAACCTGGTGGGCTTCACCCACATCCTGGAAGGCTGCCGTCACCGCGGCGTGAAACACCTGGTCTTCGCGTCCTCCAGTTCCGTCTACGGCGCCAACACCCGCATGCCCTTTTCCGTGCACCACAACGTGGACCACCCGGTGTCGCTCTACGCCGCCACGAAAAAGGCCAACGAACTCATGGCCCACGCCTACGCCCATCTCTTCCGGCTCCCCTGCACCGGTTTACGCTTTTTCACCGTCTACGGCCCCTGGGGCCGCCCCGACATGGCCCTCTTTCTCTTCACACAAGCCATGCTGGCCGGCGAACCCATCCAGGTCTTCAACCACGGCCGGATGAAACGGGACTTCACCTACATCGACGACATCATCGAAGGGGTGGTCCGGGTCATGGGACGCCCCCCCGAACCGGACCCCGGCTGGACGGGCGATCAGCCGAACCCGGGAACCAGCAACGCTCCCTACCGCATCTACAACATCGGCAACAACCAGCCGGTGGAACTCATGGAATTCATCGAGACTCTGGAAGACTGCCTGGGGACGAAAGCGCACAAGGAACTGCTACCCATGCAGCCCGGGGACGTCCCCGCCACCTACGCCGACGTGGACGACCTGACCCGAGATTTCGGCTTCAAGCCCGCCACGTCGATCCGCGAGGGCATCCGGCGCTTTGTGGATTGGTACCGCGCTTACTACAAAACCTAACCCGTAAGAAGCTGTGAGAAATACCCTTCAACCTTTGGGGATTGAGTGTCCGTTTTTTCGCGTAGGAGTCGTTTCCGAGCGGCACTTAACGAGCGATTGGATGCAGATCTTTTGTTTCTTGTTCCCAAGCTCCAGCTTGGGAACGAGGGGAACGTCATCCTCGCCCATTGCTGGGAGGCGGCGCTGGAGTTCTTCCTGGGTCTGCACGTGGAAGAAAAGCATCTACCTCGCCGGCTGCTGGAGCGCAGGAGGGACATCATAATGGAATCCTATGCCTATGAACTGATCAAGAAGGAAGGATACGAGGAAGGCATCCGCTCGGGAATAGAACAGGGACTGCAGCAGGGAATAGAGCAGGGACTACACCAGGGAATAGAACAGGGACTGCGCCAGGGACTGCAGCAGGGGTCGCTGGAGGCCACACGGGAACATATCCTGGAGACCTTGGAGGCGCGCTTTAAGGATGTTCCCAAAGATATCCTTCAGTCCCTTCGGGAGATCCGAGATCCGGATGCGCTGAAACTCCTCTTCAGGAAGGCTCTTCGTGCCGACTCCCTGGACGCCTTCAGCAACGCGTTATCACGCTTTCTTGATTAGGCGGCCGTTCCCGGAGCAGATGGTCCCTCGATGAAAAGCGGGGGTGAAAGGAGAGTCTTCGAGCTGAAACAGCGGGCTCGCCGAGAATCTCGCGCAAGGAGGTGTGGCAATAATGGCAAAATTAGGATCTAAAAAAAGACCGATAGTTGTTCGAGTTCAGTCAGATGAAAGGGCAATGTATGTCGCGGAAACATGTGCGAAGCACGGATGGCACTATATCATTGGGTTTGAATTCGACAAACCAGAAGATATTTCAGATTTAGAAAAATTGCTAAATCCGTCACAGCCGGTAAAATCAAATAAAATTGGTCGGAACGATCCTTGTCCATGTGGCAGCGGAAAAAAGTATAAGAAATGTTGTGGAGCCAATCAGGCATTGTAAAATTTACGCCAACTACACCATGCAATGGATTCGCAGGATCGGGCCGCCTTGACTCATTCGTAGTGTGGTGTTAGCGTGCTTAAAAAACAGCATGATGCCCTGCTCACCAGTGATTATGACCGTTGAGCACGGTCACTGAACGGGTTGCAGTAATCGCGGGCCCGAATGAATCAACCCAATCTCGCAAGGAGTATACAATCATGAAACGAACCGTAATTGCCTCCGTATTAGCCGCCGCCCTGATTCTATCCGCTGGCATATCGCTTGGGGATGATCAGCAGGGCACGATCTATGGCAACCAGCTCATGACACAACAAGAGCGTAATGAGTATCGCACCAAAATGCGCGCCGCGAAAACTGACGAGGAAAGAGAGCAAATTCGTAAGGAGCATCACGAGCGCATGAAGGAACGAGCCAAGGCTCAGGGCGTCACCTTGCCGGACGAGCCCCCTACTAGAGGTGGCGGCATGGGACCGGGCAATGGTCACATGGGATCGGGCGGTGGCATGGGATCGGGCGGTGGTCACATGGGGCCGGGCGGCGGCATGGGACCGGGCGGCGGCGGCCGTGGGCGCTGATCCGCAGCACGTCAGGCACCGTAGATTGACATGGGATGAGAATCGTCGAAGGGTGCGGATATTTTAGAACGACATCCAGGGTGACCCTCTGAAGTAGATCCAGATGGCCTTGAAGCAGCAAGCGCATCAGGTTCGTTTCCCCTCGTTCCCAAGCTGGAGCTTGGGAACAAGGTGGAAGGTACAGCTTGGGAACAAGGTCAAAAAATCTCCCTCTCCCTTGATGGGAGAGGGTTGGGGTGAGGGTGAGAAAATTAACGTATGTCAATCAGTTACATTCCCCTCCCCTTAATCCCCTCCCACAAGGGGAGGGGAAATAGAATTTCCCTCGTTCCCAAGCTCTGGCTTGGGAACGGCCTCACCGAAGCTGGAGCTTGGGAACAAGAAGCAAAAGATCTGCACCCATCGTCGAAGATAGTAGCGGGAAAGAGATAGTCATTCTGTAAAGCTTCAACCGAAATTGAAATTTTCCTTCGTATCCTTTAATGAATAAATCGTCTCATGAATGTATTTGGTAGCGTTCTAAAGTATTAAGGTCTCCACTTTAGAACGCTAGCAAGGTGTTTCTGGCCAGTCTCCCGGCTGTGGGAATGGAAGCCAAGGACTTTATGTAGGCCGCTTACCTGAATCCGGCCCGTTTATTGGGTCTGGGTTGAGATCCTGTTTGAGGGCTTGATGCCTAACCCCAGACCCAAACGGACGTAAATGTCAAGAAAGGGGGTTGTGATAGGACCCGGGCCGGGGCGTGAGTCCCAGGTCCCGCAGCAAGGCCAGGTCGTTGTCCAGACGGCGACCGGCGGTGGTGAGGTAGTCGCCGGTCATGAGGCCGCTGGCCCCGGCATAAAATATCAACGGATGCAGTTCTTTGAGGTTGTGTTGCCGGCCGCCGCAGACGATGATCTCCCGGTCGGGTAGGGCGTATCTAAGAAAAGCGATGATTTTGAGGCAGCGAAGGGGCGTCAGATGGCGCAGGCCCGCGGCGACGGTGCCGGGTATGGGTGTCAGAAAATTCACTGGAACGGCGTCGACCCGTAGTTTCCTTAATGTCAGGGCCAGCTCCAGGATCTGATCGTCGGATTCACCCAGGCCGAAGATGCCTCCGCAGCACAAAGACAGGCCGGCCCGACGGGCCTCTTGCAGGGTGCGCAGGCGTTCTTCGTAGGTGTGGGTGGTGCAGACGGCGGCAAAATGGCTGGCGGCGGTCTCAAGGTTGTGGTGGTAGCGCGTCACCCCGGCGGCTTTCAGGGCTTCCATCTGATTTTTCCCGATGATGCCCAGGGAGGCGCAGGTGCTCAGGCGGACGGGGTCGATTTGTGAAAGGGCTTGGGCCACCCGGCGGGTTTCTTCGGGCGGCAGTCCCCGGCCGCTCGTGACAATGGAATAGCGGTTGACCGGGGTGTCTTCCAGGCGTTTCCCCGGCGCGGCCAGCTCTTCGACCGACTGCAGGGGATAGACCGGGGCGTCGGTCGTCGCCCGGATGGATTGGGAGCAGAACGAGCAGTCCTCGGAGCAGCGACCTGATTTGCCGTTGTGTATGGCGCAAAGGTGAATGGTTCTGCCGAAATGAGCCTCGCGCAGCAGGTCGGCCCCGGCGCAAAAGGGCAGGAGATCCTCCTCCGGCGTGCTCAGCAGGCCGCGGAGAAGCACCGCGTCCAAAACCTCTCCGGCCAAGGTCCGCCGCGCCAGTTTCAGAAAATAGAGACGTTTATCGATCATACCAGGCAAAACCTTCGCGAAAAGCCCGGCTCAGGGCGGCCGGGGTTATCTCCTCCAAGGGTTCGATGTTCAGATTTGTCCTGCCTTCAAGCCGCAAAGGTCCGTTTGTGCTGCGTCCAGGACGTCCTGTGCACACGACATATGATCGCGGAGCGATGCCGCACCGATACGGACGCGAATCAGAATCACGGCGTTGTCATGCCGGAAGGGGGACTTTCGGATGAGCTCGGACAATTTTTCTGCCACTCTCCTGGCTTCCTCCAGGGCGGCATAAGGCAGGATGACCACGAATTCAGCACTTCCGGTCCTTCCGATGAACCCGTCGCCCTCGGGAAGCGTTTCCATGAGAAGCCCGCTCACGTGCCGGAGCACCGGTCCCACCAAGTCCACGTGGCCGCTTCCCTCATCCACGAAGTCGAGGTTCACGGCCAGCACCGACAGGGGCTTCCCCATGCGGCGCGCCCGGCGCAATTCCCGTTCCAGCACGGTGTGAATCTGGAAAAAGTTGAGCAGCCCCGTCACGCGGTCGCGATCCGAAAGATCCTTCACGCGTTCATAGGCGAGGCAGTTGTCCATGCAGAGGGCGATCTTGATTCCCAACTGTTCCAGGAGTTCGGTGCCGTCCTTGGGCCGGTAATGGTCGGGATCCGAACTCCCGAGAAACAGGCAGCCGAAAAACAGGTCGTGCACGGTCAGAGGCAGCAGCAGCCCCGAGCGCGCGGGATCCTGCCCGCGGCGGGCGAGTACGCCGGTGAGCACGTCGATCTCCGCCGGCGGCAGAAACACGGGCCTGGGCGAGCCGTTGAAGCGCTTCATCGCTTCTTGAGGAGCCATGGAAGCGATCCATGTGCCCTTCGACACTTCTTCACCGCCCTCGGCCAGGTCCGGAAAAAACCGCTCCCCCAGGTCCGGGTGGGACAGGAAGAGAACGGTCCAGTCGATTCCGAACCGCTCTTTGATTTCCTGAAGCAGGTGACGCGCCAGACCGCTGAACTCACGGGTTCTGAACAGGATGCGCTCGATTTCGAGAAACTGCCGCCAAATCTTTTCGTTGGCCGCCGCCGTGCGACGGACTTCCTCCAGGCGTTGTTTCAGCCGCAGGTTTTCGTGGTGAAGTTCGAGAAGGCGCGACGGTGACACCGAATACACGCTGCCGTCCATGGTCGTGCGGGAGAACTTACCCGTTTCGTCGGTCATGAGTCCGCCAGCCTCGCTCGGTGAGAGGTAAGGATCTGTCTGAGAATACCCTTCACCCTTTGGGGATTGAGTGTCCGTTTTTTCGCGTAGCGACGGTTCGCGAACAGCACTTAAGGAGCGGCTCATGCCCTGTAGGAGCCGGCTTGCCGGCGATCCGCATCGCGGCCAAGGCCGCTCCTACAAAGATCACATCGCGGCCAAGGCCGCTCCTACAAAGATCACATCGCGGCGAGGGCCGTTCCTACAGGAACAAGGAACCTCATCAGGGCCCGACTTTCAGGGCTTGTTTTTGGACAAGCCCTAAGGAGCCCGATGGTTGGCTCCAGCGTCTGTTTTTGGCCGCAACGCCCGAGGGAATACCGCTGACTCGCTTGCAGGCCTTTGCCTCATTTATTCCTCCCAGCCCCACTTGCCCACCAGGTCCACAAACCGGCATCCCCCCAGCGTGGTCTTACGAATGCCCTCCGGCACTCGTTCCACCAGGATCAGTTCCTGGGAAAGCCGGTCGCCCATGGGAAGCACCAGGCGTCCGCCCATGCTTAGCTGATCCACCAGGGGCTGCGGCACCCGGGGCGCTCCGGCGGAAACCAGTATCGCATCGAAGGGAGCCTCCTCGGGCCAGCCCAGCGTCCCGTCCCCAACCCTGTAGACCACGTTCCGGTAGCCCAAGCTGTTCAGCACCTCCCGCGCCCGGTGAAGGAGCGATGGAATTCTTTCGATGGTGAAAACCCGGTCCGCGAGTTCCGCCAGGACGGCGGTCTGGTAGCCGGAACCCGTTCCCAGTTCAAGGACCTTTTCGTGGCCTTCCAGCCCCAGGGCTTCGGTCATGAGAGCCACGATGTAGGGCTGTGAGATGGTTTGCTTTTCGCCGATGGGCAGGGGATGGTCGGCATAGGCCTGCGCCGCCAGCGCTTCATCCACAAAGAGATGCCGCGGGACCTTCCGCATGGCATCGAGGACGCGCGGGTCATGGATTCCGCGTGTGACCAGCTGGGTTTCCACCATGCGGTCACGAGCTTTCTGAAAATTCATGTTCACGGGATCACGCTTCGTCAGGGGTCAGCGGGAATCGGCGCCGCCCGGTCATGCCATGTATCCATTTGTTGGACGGGCTCGTGATAAAAACGCCTTCCCCCATAGAACTATCCGAGAATATTGTCAATTCCTTTTTACTAGTGCGAGTCGGACCGCAGTCCCTCGGCGCCCGGTCCTGCAGCGGGCTTTCCACCGGCGTCGGCTCCCTGTTAGACTTGTCAAAAATGACGGTATCCACGGAGGCCTTCATGGAAGATCGCGAGTACACGGTTATCGACATCATCCGCGACCCGCGACCCTGGGTGTATGAAGCCATGGAACTCACGCGGACCGGTCACCATTATATCTACCGGTTCGACGCCCTCGAAGGGATCTTTACCCGGGCCACCGTGCCTGCGGGAGCAGCCTCCACGCATTTCCGACCCCTTGGAGTCCATGACAAGCTGCCGTTAGGCGGCTGGCGCGTCGTCGAAAAAAGGACTTTGCCGAAAAGCCCGCTCCGGCTGATCGACGTCAGGGAACCGCTCAGTGAAGCGGCCGGCAAAGGCTCCAACCTTTAGCAAATCCAGCTGCGGGCATAACACGGCGGGTTTCCGTCGCCCGCACCGTTCCACGTGGGGCGCTCCTGCGATGCGCACGGAAACTTCAGCAGAGCTCGTCCAGCAGGTTGGCCCAGGCGGCGTGGGATTGTGAGAGCAGGTCCCGGTCCGCACCCGGGCAGACCGAACCCGGAATTTCCGTACGCAGCCGGCGGCGCCAATAGACACCGAAAGGAACCCGTTTCCCTTCCAACTCCACCCAGGGAGACCGGCTTTCCATTTCATAGGGAATGGAAAGAAAGGCGGCTACCTGGGTGCCCGAATAGAGAAACGCCAGATTGTCCTTCCAGGAGGAATCGTAGGGGACAAAAGAGGTGCGCCGCCGCGTGCGAAGGCATTCCTCCAGGCGCATGGGGTGATGGGTGTCCGTCCAGGGTCTCAAGGCGAACAGCCGATACCGGTGATGGCTCCGAACGATCGCTTCCAAGGCGTCTTCACGTGGCACATCACCGCGACCGAAAACGCCCACCCCCTGGACTCGCCGGGCCTCCAGCTTCTCCAGTGCCGCCTTGAGGCTCGGCGAACGTTTCCGGCTGGAATCGTCCCAGAAGAGAACCACCGGAATGGTGTCGCCTCCATCCAGCCACTCCAAGAGAAGCGACAGGTAGCGGATATCACCGTCTCGCCGTGAAGAAATGAAGAACTTGTCGATCCACGGGAGGACCAACTCGTCGATTCGACCGGCATCGAGCCATTCCTGTCCCGTCCGGATCAACGCCCGGAGTCGACGGAAGCCGGCCGCCCAGCCGGCCCTTCGTTCTTCGGCCCAACGGCACAGGGCATAAGACGACCACGCCTGATGCGGAGCCACCGGGCCGCCCCAGGCGAACCGGGGGTCGTCGGGCTCGGCCGGCGACCGCCCACCGCTCCGGTACCCTTCCGGTCCACCCTCTCCGCCGCGGCTGAAATCCTTTTCCCATCCACCCACCAGGTCCCTTATCCGCTCCTGGCTCACGGCAAAGGCGAGCCTCGGACCGACCAGCCTTTCGTACCAGCATTCCCAGAGGGCCTTCACCAGCCCTTCACCGGCGCCTTCATCGGCCGCAACGCACCCGGTACGCTCGTCCACACGCGCCCGGAATGCCTCCCACGCCGAAGGCGATGGAAACTGCTCCACGAGAGATGGAAAGGCCCACCCGCCCATGGCGCCCAATGTTGCGTTGTGGCAGCTCAACACCACCCGGTGTACGGCCCCGCTCACTCCGACGGCCAGCTTGCGCACGGCCTCCAATTCCTGCACCTGCTTCCGGAAAAGTGCGTCCATGAGAGCAAGCGTGAGCCGTCCGAAGCCGTCCCAGTACACCCGCGTGAAAGGAACGAAGGCCCTCGGCCGGGACCCGCATCGAAGATCCGCAGGCGGCAGGAAGACGGGACGCATAACCGTTCGCCACCTGCTCTTTCGGAACCGGTGGATCTTCATTCCGTAACGATCGAAAAACACAGCGGAAAGATCCCTGAGCGTCGGCTCCTTCCACCCGCGCGACGGCCCGTCGCGGACCAGCCGCCGGACCAGAAGCCTCAGGCTCCGCCGCGCCTCCGGCTTTCCAGCAAGCGGGCGCCTGGCGCTGAAAAGAGCGGTGAGTGTACCCAGGAACGGACCAAGGGGGTAGGATCGTTCGGTGATCTTCTTCACGTCGACCGGAGATCGAAAGGAAAGACCTCTTCCCGCCGTAAGCCGCACCATTTCCGGTCCCCGGTCACTTCCGAGAAAGGCCAGCCACTCCAAAAGATGCTCCATGGCGGCAGGCGGCACACGCCCCTTGTCGGGAAACCGCCACAGAAAGTGGAGGCATTCCCGCTGGTGGCGACATTCGTCGGCTACCGGCGGGTGGAACAACAGACGCAGAGCGCCTTCCCGTGTGGAAGCCCGGGCGCTTCCGCACAAGGCCAGCAGCCGCCGCCAGTCGCCGGGCTGCAGCGATCCCTGCCGGCGAAGTCTTTCTTCCAGGACCTCCAACAGGTCCCGCCCGGAATCCATCATGGGACCGCTCCCGTCCCCTTCGAGACCCGATGCCTTGGAACGGATCCCGCCGTTTCTGATCGTCCCGCCCATCATGACCCATCATTTAATGAATTCCGTCTTCCGATTTCAAGAAATGAGACACCGCCGCGCCGCTCTTTCCGGGTGCGCTGACCTTCGACATTGCTTCAGGAGTCCGCCTTTTCCGCCGAAAAGGTGTTGACTCGGCCAAAAGTTCGGATTAACTAATCTTTGCATTTCGCGGCCAGGAGGTTGTTTATGTGGCGATGTTGGAGCGGCAAGGTTATTCCACGGTTTGAAGGAAACGAAAAGGAAGCACCCGGTTTGCTGCCCCTTTCACACGTGGAACCGGGCAGGCGGGTCAAGGTCAAACGCATCGAAGGCGGAAGAAATCTTTGCGCTCGGATGGCGGCTCTGGGGATTTATCCGGGATCGGAACTGGAACTGTTGTGCGCAGCCTGCGACGCCCCGTGTATGGTGCGGGTCCATGGCGGCACGTTGAGCCTCGGCGCGGGGGTTTCTCGGAAGATCCTGGTTTCTATAGATCTCGCAGTCTAGGAGCATGTCCGAGAGTCGGTTTCAGGTCTCTTTTGCAGGAGCCGCCTTGCCGGCAACTCGAATCGCGGCCAAGGCCGCTCCTACAAAGGCTTTCTTCGCGGCCACCGGCCGCTTTTTTTTCGGTGTCTTAAGTTAGCGGAAGCTAACTCAAACCTCAACAGGGCGGACCCGCCGTGACGCCCTGGAATCGTTCCGTTTCCGATGCATCGGTTGAAAGGAGGCGTTCAGCAGATCATGCCCACCGTAATGCTGCGACACATGCTTTCGGGTCAGCGCGGCGTTGTTTCCAAGGTCATCGCCAACGGTGAACTGGGGCGGCGTATCCGCGACATGGGCCTGGTTCCCGGAACACCGATCATGATCCAAGGACGAGCCCCATTGAAGGATCCCGTGGCGGTTCGCGTCCGGAATTTCACGCTGACGCTTCGAAACAACGAGGCGGATTTCATTCACGTGGAGGTTGAAGATCACTGATGGGCCCGATCAACCGATCCGAAATCCTCATCGCCCTTGCGGGGAATCCCAACAGTGGGAAGTCGACCCTGTTCAACGCCATCACCGGAGCCCGCCAGCACGTGGGCAATTACCCGGGAATCACCGTAGAGAAGAAAGAAGGGTTCTACGACTTCAACGGCCGCTCGCTTCGGCTCGTGGACCTTCCCGGGACCTATTCCCTCACCGCCTATTCCCTGGAAGAACGGGTCGCCCGCGAACTTCTGGCCAACGAACGGCCGGCGGCGGTCATCAACGTCGTGGATGCGTCCAACCTCGAGCGCAACCTCTACCTCACCGTTCAGATACTCGAAATGGGGATCCCCGTCATCGTGGCGCTCAACATGGTGGACGTGGCCAAGGGGCGCGGCATCGAAATCGATGCGCAGCTGTTGGCTGAACGCCTCGGTTTTCCGGTGGTACCCACAGTCGCCAGAAGAGGAGAAGGCAAGACCGAGTTGATGGAAAAGGTGCTGGCCTTCGCCGATGAGAACCAGCGGCGGGAACCGCTAAGGCTGTATTACGGGCCGGACATCGATCCCGTCCTGGACGACATGGAACGGGAGATCGCCGCTTCCGGTTTCCTCACCGAGGTCTATCCTCCCCGCTGGACGGCGCTCAAGTACCTGGAAGCCGACGAACAGATCCTAGACGCGGGAAACGCAGCCGATCCCGAAGTCTCGCGAAGGCTCCTGGAAAAGGCACACCGGGTGACCGAACACATCAAGGCCACCCTGGACAGCTACCCGGAAGCGATCATCGCCGACCACCGCTACGGCTTCATCACGGCTCTGCTCAAGGGCGGCGTGGTCCGGAAGAGCCCGCGAGCGGACCGCCTCTATCTTTCGGACCAGATCGACAAGGTCCTCACCAATCGCTTTTTCGGCCCGTTGGTGATGGTGCTCATCCTGTACGCCGTCTACCAGTTCACCTTCCGCTACAGCGAAATCCCGGTAAACCTTCTGGAAAAGGTCTTTTCGGCTCTCGGCGACTGGTGCCTGGCCACGCTCCCGGAAGGCCCCCTGCGGTCGCTTCTCGTTTCCGGAATCATCGACGGCGTGGGCGGGGTGCTCGGATTCGTGCCGCTCATCGTCTTCATGTTCTTCGCCATCGCGTTTCTCGAAGACACCGGCTACCTGGCCCGCTGCGCCTACATGCTGGACCGGATCTTCCGCATCTTCGGCCTCCATGGCAACTCTTTCATGGCCTATATCATTTCGGGAGGCATCGCCGGAGGGTGCGCCGTGCCGGGAGTGATGGCCACGCGCACGCTCAGGAGTTCCCGAGAACGGCTGGCGACCCTGCTCACCGTGCCCTTCATGAACTGCGGCGCCAAGCTGCCGGTGTTCGCCTTGCTCATCGCGAGCTTCTTCAGCGAACACCGAGCCCAGATGATGTTTCTCCTCACGATCCTTTCCTGGTCTATGGCGCTGTTTCTGGCCAAGCTGATCCGCGTGACGCTGCTGAAGGGTCCGAGCACCCCCTTCCTGCTCGAACTCCCCCCATACCGCCTCCCCACCTTCAAGGGACTGCTCATCCATACCTGGGAACGGACATGGCAATACATCCAGAAGGCCGGGAGCGTCATCCTCGCCATCAGCATCCTGCTATGGGCGCTCATGACCTACCCCGGGCTCCCGGAAGAGCGGCGGGAGGCTTTCCAGGCGGAACGGCTGGCCGTGGTGGAGGCGCTGCCTTCCCCGTATCGGGAAGCGGCGGCTTCAGGGGAGCCGCCGGATGCCGGAGCGCCTCCAGCCGTTCGAGCCGCCTGGGAACGGTTGAGGGCCTTGGACGCCGGCGAGTCTCGGGACGCGCTGATGTATTCCTTTGCCGGCCGCATGGGCCGGAGCCTCGAAGCCTTAACCCGCTGGTGCGGCTTCGACTGGCGGACCAACGTGGCCCTGGTGGGAGGATTCGCCGCCAAGGAGGTCATCATTTCAACCCTTGGGACGGCCTACTCCCTGGGCGAAACGGATTCCGAAGAAAGCCTTTCCCTGAGCCGGCGGCTGCAAAAAGATCCGCAATGGAACCCGCTGGTGGCCCTCACGGCCATGGTTTTCATCATGCTGTATTCGCCCTGCTTTGTCACCGTCACCTGCATCGTGAAGGAGTCCGGAACCTGGAAATGGGGGCTCTTTTCCATGGTGTTCAGCACGACCATCGCCTTCATCCTGGCCGTTCTCTTGTACCAGATAGGAAGGGCTCTAGGGTTCGGCGCGTAAAGGATTGCATCCCATGTGGCAGGAAGTCGTCATAGGCGTGTTGGTGGTGGCCACGGCCGGGTACGTGGCCCGCCATTTTTTAAGGATTTTCCGGGCGCAGACGCCTCACTGCCCAGGATGTGCGGGGTGTTCCGGGGGCGCGGCGGAACGCTGCGATCCTTACGGAAAGTCGGGGGCGGAAGGTTGCGCGTGTGAGAACGGTTCCCGTTCCCCTTCTTCCAGATAATTCTCGAGCCGTGGAAAGTCTTCGGCGCCGTTTTGCCGGAACACTTTCTTGGCCACGGTAATGAAGCCGGTGTGGGCTACCATACGGTCTTCGGGGCGCGCCCGCCGTTCGTCGACCTTCCAGTCGCGCTTTAGGAGTTCGAAGGTATTGATGTTGGCGAACCCGTTCAGGCGCAGTTCCCGGTAGGTCAACTGCACCTGCCCCACGTTGGGGCTGAGGGACACGAGGAGCCCTCCGGTCTTGATGAAGGCGCTGACGGGAGCCACCGCCTGCCAGGGTTCGGGAAGATCGAGAATGACGCGATCCGCCTGCACCTTCAGATGGACGGTTTCGATGTCCCCGACGATGAGGTCGTGCCAGGCGGGGGAGCATCCAAAGAACCTGGTGATGTTCCTGGAGGCCAGCCGGGCGAATTCGATGCGTCTTTCCACGGAAATGAGCCGACCTTCGGTTCCCACGGCGCGGATCAGGGCCAGGGCCAGGGCTCCCGAACCGATGCCGGACTCCAGCACCGTTACGCCGGGCCGGATGTCCCCGTAGACGAGGATGGCTCCGATGTCTTTGGGATAGATGATTTGAGTCTGCCGTTTCAGTTTGAAGATGAAGTCGGCGAGAGACGGGCGATAAAGAAACAGCTTGGCGCCCTTGGATGTTTCCAGCCATTCTCCTTCTTCCCGGCCGATGACGTCTTTGAGATGGACGGTTCCAAGGTGTGCGCTGAAAGGCGCATCGGTCACCCGGACCATCCAGGACTTTCCCTTCTGGGACGTGAGAAGCACCCATTCGCCGGGCACAAATCCGCTCATTGAGCCTCCAAGTCCGGATCGGGCCGGCCGCGGGGAACCGGCGGCGACTTCTTGGCGATCCGGTCCGACTTTTAATTCTTCAATGGAAAACGGTCCCCGCTCTCAGCGGACCGCCTTGAAATCTTCCGCCGGGTTGGCGCAGTTGGGACAGGCTTCGGGAAGGACGGCGTCTTCCACCCAGCCGCAATGGCGGCAAACGTAATAGGTGGTCGTCCGGTCAGCCACCATATGACCCAGGGCGTGCTTGTAGAGTTTGGCGTGGCGTTCTTCGGCGTTTCGAGCCCAGGTCAGGTGCCGCACAGCCGCTTCGTCTTCCGCAGCCCATGCCGCCTTGAGCAGTTCCGGATAGGCCACCTCGTTCACGAACGACTCCTGTTCGAAGGCGTACCGAAGGTTTTCCTCCGTGGTTGCAATCACTTCGATCAGCTTCGAATGGTTTCGTGCATGCACGGCTTCGGCTTCCGAAATAGCCCTGAAAAGAGCCGCGATCTGAGGGTAGCCTTCTTCTTCCGCTCTTTCGGCGAAAGCCTGCAGCCGGAAGAAGGCCCGTGCTTCGCCCGTGAAGGCGGCCATCAGCAGTTCTTTTCGTTTTTCGTTCATAACACCTCCTGAAACAGCTCAGGGTCGCCTCGATGCACCCCTCGGCCCTCAGCGGCGCTGAAACATCAACAGCGTATGCCGCCACCGGGTTCCCGAAAGGTAACGGGAGCGGATCTCCAGGGGAACCATGGAACCGGAAAACCCCGCTTCTTCCAAGATCTTGAATTCTGAAAGCCGTTCCCGAAAAGCGGCTGTCCCGCAGCCCTGAAAGGCATAGAAGCCAGCCGTCCCGCCCGGGGTGACGGTCCGGGCCAAAAGGCGAGTCAATGCGACCAGGAACGCTTCGTAGCCGCCTTCATCGCCCGACGCCGCAAAATCGGCTCGAACGTATTCCAGAACATTGGAACCATACACCAGGTCGAACTCTCCAGTGCCTCCCGCAAGGAATGCTTCCAGGGAACAGGGAAAAAGCGGGTACGGGCGGGCGCTTCGTTTCCAGCGCTCGAACTCTTCCCTGTCGGCCAGAAGGGGCATCCGATCCGGGCACAACAGGTCCGTCGGGCGAAGGAGCGACGAAAAGGGGCTGGCTTCCGGGTGGAACCGCGCCTCCCAGTACGCGCGAGCCGAAGCTGAAACGAGAGGTTTCAGCCGGTCCCAGACGAGGGCTTCGAGGTTCCGGTCGACATCGGATGGAACGCCCAGGTCGCGAAGGAAACCGACCGCCCTTCTTTCCCCGCCCAGGAAGAACCGGAGAAACTCCTCCCATCGGCAGGTCTTGAGGGCCGCCCGCTTGAGTTCGTTCACATGGCAGGCGGTATGGGCCACATCCACGGCCGCGAGGCGCGCCGCACCGCGCGATAGGAAAAAGAGGGGCACATCACCGCTTCCGGCGATGCACAAGACCGACCTTCCGGCGATCCGGAAGGTGTCCGGAGCCACCCAGGGATATTCGGTAGCCCAGAGATAGGGCGCGGCATCCGGGTTAAACGTACGGTCGGCGGGTCCGTTCAAAGGATCGGGCGGTCGCCCTGCCAAGCGCCGGTGACGTTCTTCCTGCCTCCGAGCGGCATCCCGCCAGTCGTCGGGCCCGCTTTTTGCCGCCGTTCGGGCTGAAGGTCCGCGCAAATCGCTTCTCCGAGCTCCCGTCCCTTTCCAGGCGTGGATCAGAGCTTGATCTGAAGCACGTCCAAGAGGTCGTCGGCATAGTTGATGATATAGTCCCGCTGCGCCTTGGTGGCGTACCCGATGCATTGACACCGCAGCGTCTGCGCGCTCCGGATCAACCACTCGAAACCGACCTGCCGGCGGTTCAGGTTCACCGCAAAGTAGAACGGGCGGCACCCGGCATGTTCCCGCTGCCGCTCGCTGTAGAGCTCCTCGGGGATTTCGACCCGGTAAACCCCTTCCATGGCCGTACCGTCCGTATTCGCGTCAAGGTAATCTCGGATCCGTTCGTAATCAGATTCGCGGAGCTGATCGATAACATACTGCTTCATCGTGTGCTCACTCCTCCAAAGACCCCTATCGCGGCTTGTCGGCGACCCCTATCGCGGCCAAGGCCGTTCCTACAAAGATCTCCATCGCGGCCAAAGCCGCTCCACCAAAGATCGCTTTCGCGACCTATTTATTTTTGTAGGAGCCGGCTTGCCGGCGATCAAGGTCAACGCGGCATTGCCTGTTTTACTGGTCGCGGGCAAGCCCGCTCCTACCGATAGCAGAAAACCGGGCCGGTCGCCTTGACGGAAAACCGGGCCGGTCGCCTTGACGGAAAACCGGGCCGGTCCCCTGTAGGGGCGCAGCCACGCTGCGCCCTGACTTGCCGGCGACTTCAAACGGACAAACGATCTGCAGGTGCTCGACCACACAGGCCCAACCGGCACTTTTCCCCGCCCGGCGTTCGCAAAGGGATTTCCACACGGTGAAAGGCTTCCGCCAGTTCGTAGGTTTCGCCTTGGGCCATGGCACGGCACCGATCCCTGAGCCAGCTTTCCAGGTCCGGCCACGGGAGTTCCCTCACCTGGCTTTCGTGGCAGCGGAGTGCGGCCAGCTTGGTTTCGAAGGTGCTCGTGATGTCCACCCGGTGGTTGACGTCCTCGGAGGCCCAAAGGAGCACTTCGCGCACCTTGTGGGGCTCAAGCCCTTCTTCGAGCAGGTCGGGATAGGCCAGGTGGTCCCTTGCGTAGGGAAAGACCGCATCCAGAACCACCTGACCGACGATCCGGTGGTCCCGATGCCACAGGTAGCGGCGGTAGGGGTCGGAGGTGATGACGGTCGCCGGGCGGTAGGTCCGAATCATGCGCACCAGGTGTTTTCGAAACTCGAAAGAATCCTCCAGTTGCTGATCCGGGTAGCCCAGGAAGGCCACGTCGCTCAAGCCCAGCAGCCGCGCGGCGGCCATCTGTTCTTCCCGGCGCATGGCGGCAAGCCTTTCCGGTGACAGACTGCGGTCGCTGGTTCCCTTCTCGCCGTCGGTGCAAACAACGTACGCCACCGACCGGCCTGCCTTCCGAAACCGGGCTACCGTGCCCGCCGCACCAAATTCTGCATCGTCCGGATGAGCCGTTATCACCAATACATCGACCTGGAGTGTCACGCCTCGCCTCCTCTTTCACGGTTTACAGCATCCCCTTTGAACGACTCCGCTCGGCACCGGCTGCCGGCTTTCAGCTGCTGGCCCTGACTTCCGCAACATGGAGCATCCGGCGGCATTCCAGGCACAACCCGGCGGGCCACCGCCCGGCGTGCGCTTCGGCCCGCGCCGCCCAGTCCCGGAGCAGTTTCCGGTATTCCGCGCAGACAGCTTTCGCGATGGCCCGCCATTCGTACGCGAGCACCGTTTCCCGGATGGAAGCGGGGTTTGCCTGTCGCGTCCCCCGCCAGTGCAGCCCTTTCAGAAGGGCTTCCGCCAGGGACTCCGACCGATTGTCACGGGTCAGGAAACCGTTCACGCCGTCCGCGATCAACGCCTTCATGGCGCCCACCGGGGTCGCGACCACCGGCGTTCCGCAGGCCAAGGCTTCCAGCGCCACCAGCCCGAAACTTTCGTAGTAGGAAGGCACGACCAAGACATCCGCCGCGGCGTAATATCGGGGAAGTGCTTCCTGAGGCATTCGGCCGCAAAAGACCACCCGGTCCTGGATGGCCAGGTCCGCGCAGAGTTTCCCATAGACCCCGGCGCTTCCACCGGAACCGCCCTCCCCGCCGACCAGCGCGACGTGGAACGCCGCTTGGGTCTTGAGCCGCGCCACGGCTTCCAGGAATCTTTCGATTCCCTTGATGGGGTCGAACCGGCCCACAAAGAGGACCAGGGGAAGCTCCGGCGCGAGCCCCAGTCCGCTCCTGGCCGCTCGGCGATCCAGAAGCCTGAATCGCTCGAGATCCACCCCGCAGGGGACGACGCGGACGCTTCGGGAGGCCGCACCGGAATCTCGGATCAGTTCCTCCCGTTCACCGGCCGTGGCCGTGAACACCCGATCACAGCAAACCGCCAGGTGCCGTTCCGCCCTCACACGCATTTCGGGCTCCCTGGCCGTTCCCAGGGCACGGTCTTTCAATGCGCCCAAGGTGTGAAACATCACGACGTGAGGTACTTTCCAGCGCCGGCTCAGCGCCTGGCCCGCCAGACCGGAAAGCCAGTAATGGCTGTGCACCAGGTCGTAGTCCAGATCCCGCTCCCGCCGGTGGCGCTCGATGGATTCCAAAAACGCCGGCACCTGCCGGTGGAGATCACACGGGCTTCCCGAGCCGTCTTCCCCGGCATCCAGGTGGATCACCCGGACACCTTCGGACGGCCTTTCCACTGCGGCTCGCTCCGGTCCGCGGCGGCGGGTGTAGATGTCGATTTCGTAGCCGGCGGCGCCGAGGTGCCTCGAAAGCTCCCGAATATAGACACTCATCCCTCCCGTGTCCCGGGTCCCCAGTTCCCCCAGGGGGCTCGAATGCATGCTGATGACCGCCACCCTCATTGTCTTCAAATCGCGCTGCTTCATCCCCGCCGTGGCCGTCCCCTTTCCCGTCAAGCGTCGTGCCCGCACCTCAACCTCAAACGCCTCAGTCCCGCCCGTATCCGCCGGGAAACCTCACCCGGTACCTCAACAGTTCAATTTCACGCCCGCCCAGCCGCTGCTTGTAGGCTTCCGCACCCTTCAGAAAATCGTACCTGGAAAGCCCCGTCTCAATGGCGTCTTTCAGGCTCAACACCTTGCTCAACAGCCCGACACTCAATCGACGCTCCGTCGCGTCGTATCCGTTGTTGTACAGATACCGCACCCCCGCATGATCGAAGCACAGGGCCGACGCCACGGGACGCCCGTTGAGGTCCAGGAAAAAGAGGCGAAGCAGCCCGGCCCGGGAAAGCGCCCCGGAAAGCGCTCGGAAGTAGGCGGCCATGCGAGGCGTCATGAAGGCCGCCTTGTCGTCGCGGTTCATCCCGAAAAGGGAGATGAAGGTTTCGATCGCACCCGAGACCTGAGACAGGCTTTCCACTTTTCGGAAGCCGACGTTTCCCGCTTCCTCGAACCGCCGCAGTTTTCGGCGGAGTTCATGCCGCTCTTTCCCGGTGAGCCCTGACAGGAAGTCTTCCCAGCTATCCGGGAGTTCCAGTTCCGAGGAAACGGCTTCCGAAGCGACTTCCCAGTCGAACCCGAGGCTTCGGGCTGCGTCCCCTAGGTGGCGAGCCACGGCGGAATCCGACCGCACCGGTCCCAGGTCCAGTTCACCGGCGCCGCCGGCCCCAAGGAAGCCGAGCAGCTCGCGCAAAAACTCCCGCTCCCTTCCCGGTTCGATCACTCCGTCGAAGTAGTCGCAGACGTCCGGGTCACCCAGGAAGGCGAACCTGTTCCGCGCCGGGCCCGTTGCGAGCGGAGCGATGCCGACGATGCGGTCCTTTTCGCGAAGCACCGCCAGGAAAGGCTCGATCCCTTGTCCCAGCGTCTCGAGCCAGGCTTCGATCCACGGGGGGATCACAAACGGGCAGTTCCAGTTCAGGTGCGCCCCTTCCCGGTCCCACAGCGCCATAAACGTTTCCCAATCCACCGGCTCGATCCGGTGACTCGTCGCTGCATCCGCCGAGTTCTTCATCAGCTCTTCCAAAAGACAACGCCCGTTATCGTCACACCGGCCCGCGAACCCCCGCTGAAGCCGATTCATTCAGTTCCCACCGAGGCCCCTCCGGAGTGTCTTCCACCCTGACGCCGCCGCGGTTCAAGGCGTCTCGAATACGGTCCGCTTCGGACCATCGCTTCTCAGACCGATACGTTTCGCGAAGCTCCAGCAGCGCCTCGACCACCGGCGAAAGACACTCCACCCTGCTTCGAGGGAGCCGTTCCACCACGACGCCGAAACGCACCATGAGCTCCCGGTAGCGTTCCCGCCCCTGGGATATCAGCTCCGGGTTTTCCCGGTCCGATTGCGCCTGCCACAGAAGCCGGTCCATGTCAAGGATCACCGCGACCATCCGACGCGCATCCCCCCGTTCCGCTCCATCGTCGAAACGCGCCTCCATCGCCCGAACCCGGTCCCAGAACGATCCCTCGTCCGCCCCGGAAGGCGCCTCCAGGAGCTGCGTTGAAACGCGGGCCATGGGATTCCAGGGCTCCGCACCCCGAACGCCGCTCAGAAGGTCCAAATGAAACGCCTCCCCGGAATCTAACCTAATCTCACGGCCCCCGCTTCGGACCGTCACCCGGCCGATCCCGCGAACCTCCGCCCGCCGGGTTTCAAGGTCCATGAGGCAGGCCGTGTGTTCGTCCAACCCGAGAATGGTGACACCGGCATCCAGCTGCCTTTCCAGTTCCCGAAACCGAGGCTCCCCCATGTAGCAGAACCGCGTGTCGTGCGTGCCGCCTTCGGCATTATTCCAATGAGGGACGACGACCATGTGGAAGCCGAAACGGCCGAGGAGGTCCAGACCTTCCACCCAGTGAGGGGGTTCGCCCACCTTGTAGATTTCGTAGACGGGAAGCGTCCGGCAGCCCAGGGTCAGCGCTGCGGCGCTCGCCGCCACAAGGCAGGCGCCTTCCTGCAGGCGCCGGTGGAAAATCTCCGGGATGGGAGTCCCCATCCACTGCTTGACCGCGTAGGTGGGGCTTCCCGGCCCAATGAGGATATAATCGGCTTCCCTCAACGACCGGTAAACCCGCTCCCTCTCATGCGGTTCAGCTGTTGCCTTCGACTTGAAGGAAACGGTATGGAGAGGATGGCCGACGTGCTTTCGAAAGTAGTGCGCGGCCCTTTCGGCCAGCTCGTCGGCATTCAATTGGAAACCGGCCGGCGTGTCCAGGAACACGGCCTGCGGGTTCCCGCCCAGCCCACGGAGAAGTTCCTTGTGCACTTCAACCATGGTGGAGGTCAGTTCGCCCGATCCCATGAGAGCGATGATTCCCCTGCGTGAGGTCATCGTGGTACCCTCGTTTGAACCTTGGAGAAGCAAATTGCCCACAGTTTAAGCACTTGGAGCCCATTCGTCGACCTCCGGGAGGTGCAACCTTATGATTCAGGCGGTGCTATTCGATTTTGGACGAGTCATTTCCGCTCAGAAACCGGCGTCGCTTTTCCGCGCCTATGAAAACGACCTGGGGCTTGAGCCCGGAACGATCAATCGTGTCATGTTCGAATGCCAAGCCTGGAACAGGACGCTCGTGGGAGAGATCTCCCTCGACGACTACTGGCGGACCGTCGGGCCGAAACTCAACCTCCGTTCCCCCGAAGCGATCCGAGCTTTCCGCCGGCGCTATCGCGAAGATGAACGGCCGAACCTGGAGGTTATTCGGATCATCGGGAAGCTGAAAGACGCCTGCCGCCTGGCGGTGCTTTCCAACTCCCCGCCGGGACTTCTGCGCTGGCTCGCAGACTGGCGGATCGACCATCACTTCCACGTCATTTTCTGTTCCGGAGACGAAGGCATCGCGAAACCCGACCCTCGTGCCTACCTCCAGACCCTCGACAGGCTGGCCGTCGCCCCCGACCGGGCGGTCTTCGTGGACGATGCGCCCGAAAACGTCCAGGCGGCCCGCCGGATCGGCCTCCACGCGATCCTTTTCGAAAACGCCGCCGCTCTCGAAGGCGCTCTCTCGCGTTGGCTTTCCATCCCGCCCGCCGGTGAAGGCGGACCGGTAAGAGCTTGTCCAAAAACAAGCTCATGAAAGTCGGGCCCTGAGGTTTCTTGTTACTGTTCCATGGGCTTAGACCGGCGCATCAGCATGGACGATCCGACCAAGGAAGCGGGAGGTGACTCGTGAGTCTTCGCAGGTTCCTTCCGGAGGGCGGCAACATCGTGGTGATCGGCTGCGGGCGACTCGGATCGCATATCGCCGGCGCGCTACGGCGGGCGGCATCAAGCAGTTTCGCGTTCTTCTGCTGACGAAGTCCGCCGGGTGGGAAGTGCAGCGCACCCTGCTTCCCCGCACGGCCGTTGTGGAACGAATGGAGATGGGAAACGGCCGTCCGTAATACGATCCTTCCACTTTTCGGCAGGAAGCCATGAGCCGCCCCGACCTGAGAATCGGCACCTCCGGCTGGAACTACCCGCACTGGAGAGGCCGCTTTTACCCCGAGTCCCAACCCAAGGCCCGGTGGCTGGAGTACTACAGCTCCCGGTTCGACACGGTCGAAGTCAACGCCACCTTCTACCGCCTTCCACGCCCGTCCACCTTCGAAGGCTGGAAGCACCGAACGCCCGACGGTTTTCTCTGGGCCGTCAAGGCCAGCCGTTTCATCACGCACATAAAGCGCCTGAAGGACGTGGACGAGCCGCTCGCCCGGTTCCGGGAATCCGTTGCGATGCTTGGAGAAAAGTCGGGGCCCGTCCTGTTTCAACTGCCCCCAGGCCTCCATTTCGACGAGGCGCTGGTGCGCGATTTCCTGGACCGGCTGGACCCCGGTCTCCGGCACGCCGTCGAAGTCCGCCATCGTTCCTGGATCGAAGACCGGTTCTTTCAACTCCTGGAAGAACGAAACATCGCCTTCTGTATCGCCGACACCGCCGGGCGCTACCCGCTGCACGAAGCGGTGACAGCGGATTTCGTCTACCTGCGCCTGCACGGCTCCCGGGAACTGTATCGGTCTCCCTACACCCGCGCCGAACTGGAAACCTGGGCCGCCCGGATCCGATCCTGGGCGCGCGACACCTTCGTCTACTTCGACAACGACTTCGAAGCCCACGCCGTGAGAAACGCCTTGGAACTCAAGGCGATCCTAGGCCTGTCCTGAATCGCATCCACCCGTTTGCCGTGCCCCAATCAGTTGCGTTCACCTCCCTCTCGCGTCGAAGCCGGCCCCGACACCCGAGCCAACCCCCCGACAGGTTTGCACCAAACTGATTTGCTGCGGCGCGATCAGGCCAGGACTTCCGCTCCGTGCTTTTCGCTGGGCAGTTCGTCCGGAGCGTCCTCACAGCCGAGCAGCGATACCAGTTTTTCGATGGCCCAGAGAATCCTTTCGACTTCTTCCTTTTCGAGCGCCTGCAGGCCTTCGACGAACCCCTGCTGCAACGGGTTCGGCGCCTGCTCGATGAACGCGACCCCGTTGTCGGTGATTTCCACGTGAATCTGGCGGCGGTCCTTGCTGATTCGCACGCGGCGCACCAGGTCCCGCCGTTCCAGGCGGTCGACGATCCCCGTTACGGTGCTGTTGTTGAGGTTCACGATCTTGGTGAGGGCGCCCAGAGAGATCGGCCCGTGTTCATAAATTTCCCGCAGGCAGATCAGCTGCGGCACGGTGATCTTGTAGTTTTCCTGGATGTACTTGGACCGCTTGTCCAGTTCACGCGCCATCTGGCGCAGCCGCTTGGTGATGTGGACAATCATGGAATCTACCATCTTGTTCCGTCTCCTGAATGGAAATCGCGCATCTATCCGCCGCAGACGCTTTCTGAGCGTCGCTTCTTACCCTATATAACCATTTCCGTGCCACAAAAATCGGAGGCGGAAAGATCGGCGGGATTCACACCCAGCGGACGGCTTGGGGAGCGAAGGCGATCCAGACCGTCCGGCCGGGCCGAAAGGCGCTGTCGTCGTTTTCGGCGGCCGGCAGGCAGGCCTTGAGGGAAAAGCCGGCCAGGTCGAGGCCGGCCACCACTTCGAGGCTTTTCCGCTGGAACTGAAGGCTGATCAGGCGGGCTTCGAGGAAGTTCTCTCCGAAGGCACTTTCGGGGCGCCGTCGCTCGATCCGAACGGCGCGGGGATCCAGCACAGCCAGGGCGCCGGAGTGAGGCGGCGGGGCCACGCGGATGGATTGCCCGTCGGACAGCCGCATGACGCAAACCTCGGCGCCTTCGCGTTCCCACGGGCCGGGGATCACGTTGGTGATCCCAACTCCGGCAAGGCGCCCCTCCACAAGATGGGCCACCCCATCCGCCACGTCTTCCAGCCATGCCCAGTCGTGACTGGCGATGAGCAGGGTCGTGCCCCACTGGTTCCGCGCCCGGACGGCGGCCTCACGGATCAGCGCCGCACTGGCCGCGTCCACGCTGGAAGTGGGCTCGTCCAGCGCCAGGACCTCGGGTCGAAGGATCAGGCGCGAAGCCAGGGCCACCCGCTGCGCTTCTCCGCCCGAAAGCGCGTACCAGGGCCGGCGCCCGAAATCGTCCAAGGACAATCCCACCCAGTTCAGGGCTTCCCCCACGCGCTTCGAAAGGTCCGCGCGGTCGTTTCTCACCTTGAGCCCGTAGGCCACGTTGTCGAAGACGGTGCGCTTCAGAAGATACGGATCCTGAAGAAGGAGCGAAACGCGGCGTCGAACGGCCTCCGAAACCTGGGCGGCAGGCAATCCCTCGAAGAAAAGGTCGCCGGAAGAAGGTTTTTCCATGAACGTGAGGAGCCGGAGCAGGGTGCTCTTGCCGCTCCCGTTCGGCCCCACAAAGCCCACGATACTCCCTCGCTGCACGTCAAGCGCATCGATCCGAAGCACCGTCCGAGCGCCGTAGGATTGCTCGACGTTCCGCAGCCGGTAGACCTCCGCCGTCATCTTCGGGACCTCTTGCGAAGAAAGAAAAGCGAGGCGTTCACGGCGAAGGCGATCCACAGGAGCACCAGACCCAGAGCTATCCCCATGGCGAACTCACCCTTGCCGGTTTCCAGGGCGATGGCCGTCGTCATGGTCCGCGTGTGCCACTTGATATTCCCCCCCACCATCATCGAAATGCCCACCTCCGTCATCACCCGCCCGTAGGCGGACACCGCCGCCGCCAGCACTCCGAATCGCGCCTCCCAAAGGCTGGTCAGAAGCATTTGCCTCCGGTTGGCCCCAAGGGAAAGCAGGGTGATACCCAGCCGCTCGTCGAGGCTTTCGACCGCCGATGCGGTGAGGGCCACCACCACCGGGAGCGCCAGCATGGTCTGGCCGATCACGATAGCGGGTTCGGTGAAAAGGAGTCCCAGTTCCCCCAGGGGCCCCCGGCGGGAAATGAACGCGTAGACCAGCAGGCCGATAAGCACAGTGGGCAGCGAAAGCAGGGTATCCACTACCGTGCGGACCGCCTTTTTGGCGGGAAAATCGAAGTACCCCAGCAGAAACCCCAGGGGCATCCCGATGCTGAGCGAGACGATCATGGACGCCGTGGAAACCCGAAGCGTGGTTCCCACGGCGGAAAAGGTCTCCGGATGGCCGGTCAGCAGCAGTTCCAGTGCCTTAAAAAAGCCGGACAGGATGTAGTCCATGAGCGTTCATAGCAAAAGGACGGGCGGTTGAGAAGGTGTTTCAACGGCTCACGGCTTGGCGTTGGGCACAAAAAGCGGCTTTCCCATGAGCTTGAAATCCCCGATGAGCGCCTGGATCGGTGCGGATACCACCCAGTCCGAAAAGGCCGCCGCCAGGTCTCGGCGCACCTTCGGACAGCGCTCAGGATTGACGCTGATGACGCTGTACTGGTTGAAGAGGCCCGGATCGCCTTCCACCATGATCACCAGAGGTGGATTCCCCTTGTGCTGGTCTTCGTACTTGATGAACGTGCCCCGGTCCGTCAGCGTGTACCCCTGGCGCTCCGCGGCCACGTTGATCGTCGGAAGCATCCCCTGCCCCGTTTGAACATACCAGGTTTCCTTGTCGATTCCGGAGACGCCCGCCTTCTCCCAGAGTGAAAGCTCCTTCTTGTGCGTTCCCGAAGCGTCGCCGCGGCTCACGAAAACGGCGCCGCGCTCGGCCACGGTCTTCAGGGCTTCGATCACGCCCTGGCCTTTGACCCCGGCGGGGTCCGCGGCGGGGCCGATCAGCACGAAGTCATTGTACATGACTTCCCGCCGGTCGATTCCGTAACCGTCCTGAACGAATTTCCTTTCCGCCTCGGGTGCATGGACGAAAAGCACGTCCACGTCGCAGTTCTTCCCCAGCTCCAAGGCCTTCCCCGTACCAACGGCCACCCATTGGAGTTCGATGCCCGTGTCCGCCTTGAACCGCAGCCCCAGAACGTCCAGCAGCCCTGTGTTGTCGGTACTGGTGGTGGTGGCCATCCGGAGCACGGCCTGGTCCGCCCGGCCTTCGCCGGCCGCCAAGCAGCACGCAACCAGAATCAGAACCGCGATCCATCGTCGTTCTTCCTTCATGGTTTCGAGACCTCCTTCTGTTTCGGGATCTGAGATCGTGGAACGAAACGGCGCAGGCCGGGTTGAGGCCCTTGGGGAACCTCGCTTTACATCCTCTCGGGCGAAAGCCTCGCCTCCCAAACGAACGGGTTCGTTCCGCCGCCGTTATGCCACATGCGATATAGCGGACGGTACCGAAACCTTACCGACCTGTCAATGGAAACCTCGGACATTGTCCGAGCATACGTTTCTGCCGGAAAACGGCAAGACCTTGGTAGTGTAGAAAATAATAGACGTAATATTTGATACCAAATTCTAATTCCCTTCCCCTTGTGGGATGCGACTAAGGGGACGGGGGAGAGGGGGATTTTTTGATCTTCGTTAACCTTCCACCTTGTTCCCAAGCTCCAGCTTGGGAACACAACGGTGCAGAAGCTCCAGCTTCGTTTCCCATAAGGCCGTGACCCATGCGAACCCGCTACAAAATCTATAACAAAGGTGATCAGGATCAACGCGGCATTGCCGGTTTTACGGGTCGAGGGCAAGCCCGCTCCTACCGATAACGCAACACCGGGGCGGTCGCTTTGGCTCTGAATGATCAGAGTTCGCGATGGCACTGGAGATTTTCCACGCTTTTGAGTAGTCTGAATTTTGACGTCGGGTGCCCTGTGAGGACACGTTCCGCTGCATCGGCAGCGGCTTGAAAAGGAGAGATCCATCATGCAACGGAGGCGATTCAAGTTCCTGAGGGAAGATTTCGGCGACCTTCCGGTTCGGCTGGAACATTTGAGGCTCTACATCAGCTTTTTCGAAGATCGGGTGGAGGTGACGAACACCTTGCGCTTGAAGGCGTCCACCTCGCTTCAAGCCCTGGATCTCGACGCCCGGGACCTGGAAATCCACGAGGTGGCATGGATCGAGGGGGGAACCGACGACGAACCGGGCGCCGAAAGGCCCCTCGACCATGAGGTCCGCTCAGTCGAAAACAAGCTGCGGGTATTCCTGCCCCGCCGGCTGGAACCCGGTGACCCCTTCCGCATCCGCACCCGGACCACTTGCCGGCCGTCCGAACACATCCTGGAAGGCATCTACCGGGACACCACACCCGAGGGAGCTCCTCAGCAGTACATGTCCCAGTGCCAGCAGTGGGGGTTTCAGCGCATTGCCCCCATCCTCGACGACTGCCGCGCCAAGTGCACCCTGACCACCACCCTCGAAGGTGACGCCCGCTACACGCACCTCATCAGCAACGGAAACATCAGCCGCCGCCACAACCCCGAAGGCCGGTCTGTCCTCAAGCCGGGCGATCCCGGCCGGCAGGTGATCACCTACGAAAACCCCGTCCCCATGGCCCCGTATCTTTTCATCGCCTGCGCGGGAACCTGGGACACGCTGGAAGACCGGGTGACCTACCCCGACGGGCGGACGGTCCGCCTGGAATACCTGGTTCCGCCGGGACGGGCCGAACAGGCCCGCATCCCCATGGAAATCCTCAAGGACGCCGTCCTCTGGGTGCGCGAAACCCAAGGCTACACCTACTCCGGCGAAACCTACCGGACCATTTGCATGAACAAGTCCAATTTCGGGGGCATGGAAAACGTGGGCAACACCACCATCGTGACCGACGCAGCCCTCATCGACGAACACAGCCTGGACAGCCACATCCTCTACGCCCACGCCGTGATCGTCCACGAATTCGAACACAACCAGTGCGGCAGCGAAACCACCATGGAAACCCCCTTCGACATGTGGCTCAACGAAGCCTTCACGGTGGACGTGGAACGCCGCTACATGGCCGACCGTTTCGACCCCGCCTTCATCCGGCTGCAGCAGGTGGACAGCATCCGCAACCCCCTCTTGGGACCTCTGGCCATCGAGGACGGCGGCCATGCGGGGCGCATCGTCCGCGAAGGCTTCAACGACCCGGACGAACTGGTGGACGCCGTCACCTACGTGAAGGCTGCGGAGGTGATCCGCATGCTTCGGTTGCTCCTCGGCGAAGACGTCTTCCGCAGGGGCAAGGACATCTACTTCTCACGCTACCGGCATGGGAACGCCAATACGGATCAGTTCTTCGCGTGCTTCGAAGAAGTGTCCTCCAGGTCCCTCGATCGGTTCAAGCGGCAGTGGCTGTACCGTATCGGCTACCCGGCGGTCAGAGCGGAAACCTCCTTCGACCCGGCCCGCGGCCGGTTCGAAGCGATCTTCCGCCAGGATCCGGAGGGCGAGGCGCAGGAACCGTTTCCCCTACCCATCGCCCTGGCTCTGGTGGCCGAAGACGGGCGGGACATCCCCGGAACGGCCGGAATTTTTGAATGCGACGGCACCGAGGCGCGCTGGGTGGTGGACAACCTGCGGGAACGCCCCGCTTTCGCCTCCATGAACCGCGGAGCGTCCTTTTACGGCACCTTCCACCACGTGAACGCCACGCCGGAAGAACGCCGAGCACAGGTCCTCAAGGATCCGGACCCCTTCAACCGAGTGGAAGCCTTCCGCCTTCTGACCGACCGGGAACGGGTTCGGCTGCTGCTGGACCCGGATGCCGAAATCGACGGCGCATGGCTGGACCTCTACGGCCGCCTCCTCGACGAACCGGACCTCCCGAGCAGCCTCCGGGCCTATTTCCTGCGTATCGACGAACAGCCCTTGGACCGCAAATACGCCGCCTGGTACCCGGAACTCGTGGCCGCCAGAGACCGGCTCATGAAGGAAGTCAACCGCCGGTACCGGGAGGACCTGGTGGCGCACTTCCAAGCCATCGACACCCGCCGCCAGCCGACCACCCCCCGCGACGGGATCGAAGAACGCCTCCTCAAGAGCGTCCTGCTGGACCTCATCGCGGTGGATGACAGCGAAGCGTCCCACCGGATCATCCTTGACCACTTCCGCAGCGCCGCCAACGCCACCGACCGCGTCGCCGCTCTTTCGGCGCTCAACCGCTCCTCCGCTCCGCAGCGCCGAGAAATCCTGGAACAGGTCTACCGGGACTGGCACGGTCACCTTTCCGGCTACGCCAACTACCTGAAAGTGGTGGCCGGCGGTTCCTGCGACGACGTCTTCGAAATGATTGAAAAGGAAAAGAACCGCCCGTCGTTTGACATCACGCAGCCCACCTGGAGCCGGGCGCTTTTCGTCACCATGGCGGCAAACACCCGAAAGGTCTGGACCGACGAAGGCATCCAGTGGATCGCCGACCGGGTCGTGGAACTCGCCCCGGTGAACAGCACGGTGGCGAGCCGCCTGCTCAACACCTTTCAGCAGGTGAACCGGCTGAGGCCCCCGCTGAAGGAAAAGGTCCGCGAAGCCTTGCGCTATATCGCCGACCGGGTTCCCGATTCCGTTTCCGCCACCATCGCCGGCCAGGTCCGAAGCTACCTGGGCGACCCGTGAAGGCAGAGATCAGACATCAGACTTTAGACTTTAGACTTTCCAGCTTGTTCCCAAGCTGGAGCTTGGGAACGAGGGGAACCCCAATGCTCCACCCCATCGGCCCGAGGGCGGGCCTCCTACATGTGCCCCATTGTGGGAGCGGCGCCCTGGCCGCGATCGGGATCGCCTGCGAGCCGGCTCCTACAAAAGCAACCGCGGTCCTGTAGGAGCGACGCCCTCGCCGCGATGAACCAACTCCCTTCCCAGAAGGATCAAGGGTATTCTCAGACAGCCTCTATGGTCCTTTGGACGCTCCCCGGAAAGAGCACCGCTGCCGGCCCTTCCCGTCAGAACCTTCGCAATCGTCACGGCCGCCGGGAAGAACCTCTCCGGCGGTCCTTGGGCAAAACGAGAGTACCGGCGGACTTGACAGGGGTCCCTCTAAGTTTTAATTAGTAATCGTTATTATCATGGGAGGCTTTGCTTTGAGGCACAAAAGACCGATTCGAATGACCCCTCAGCGAACCACGATCCTCGAAGCCGTGCGACAGATCCACGGTCACCCCACGGCGGACGAAGTCTACGAAAGGGTGCGGCGTGTTCTGCCCAGAGTCAGCCTGGGCACCGTGTATCGAAACCTTGAAATCCTGGCTCAGGAAGGAATGATTCAGAAGATCGAATCCGGGGCCAGCCAAAAGCGGTACGACGGGAATCCGTCTGCACATCATCACTTGAGGTGCTTGCGGTGCGGGCGGCTGGAGGATGCGCCGCTCAAAAGGCCGCTGGAGGCCATGGAAGCACTCGCGGAAACACAGGGCTACGAAGTGTTCGGATTCCTGCTGGAATTTGTCGGGATCTGCCCCGCATGCCTGGGCGGCGAGGATTCCGGCGGAAACGGACGGCGTTCAAACTGAGTTCACGTCCAAACGAGAAGGAGGCATTCATGAGACAGCTCAAGGGAACACGCACGGAAAAGAACCTGTTGACGGCCTTCGCCGGGGAATCCCAGGCCCGCAACCGCTACACCTACTTCGCTTCCCAGGCGCGAAAAGACGGGTTTATACAGATCGCGCAGATTTTCGAAGAAACCGCCAACCAGGAAAAGGAACACGCCAAGCGTTTCTTCAGTTTCCTTGAGGGCGGTGAGGTGGAAATCGACTGGAAGTTCCCCGCGGGGGTCGTGGGTTCCACTCTGGAAAACCTCAAGGCGGCCGCCGCCGGTGAACGTTACGAGCACACGGAAATGTATCCCGGTTACGCCCGGGTGGCGCGCGAAGAGGGTTTCGAGGCCATCGCTCAGCTGTTCCTGAATGTGTCCGTGGCCGAAAAGCAGCACGAAAAGCGATACCGCGAACTGGCGGAGAACATCGAAAAGAACCGGGTGTTTCGGCGGGAGGCCCCGGTGGTGTGGCGCTGCATCAACTGCGGGTATCTACACGAGGGACCCGAGGCGCCCAAGACCTGTCCCTCCTGCGCGCACCCTCAGTCCTATTTCGAATTGCTGGGTGAAAACTGGTAGCTACGGTTCCGAACCGACCAGCCGCCGCCGCCCCCGTTGCGCCGGCGGCCCGGTTCACGCCGCGACCCTGACAGCCGGAAATCGAAAGCGCTCTCAGAACAGCCGATGAAAGGACGCACGCACCATGGCGCCGACCAGCCGGATTTACGTAAGTAGCGAGTCATGCCCTGTAGGAGCCGGCAGATGGCCGCAACCAATCTCCCCCCTCCCCTCAATCCCCTCCCACAAGGGGAGGGGAAATAGAGTTTGGCATCAAATATTAGGTCTATTATTCTGTACGCTACCAAGAGATTTTCTTGTTTTTTGTGACAGAAGATCTCGGAACAAGGTACTAAAGTCTAATGTCTATAGTCTATAGTCTAATGTCTGATGTCTGATGTCTGATGTCTGATGTCTGATGTCTGATGTCTGATGTCTGATGTCTGATGTCTGATGTCTGATGTCTGATGTCTGATGTCTGATGTCTGATGTCTGATGTCTGATGTCTGATGTCTAGCCTTTCTCAGGGAGGTGAGTGATTGATGCTACCTGTTGAAGTCAAGCCGAAGGTTTACTGGGTGGGGGCGGTCGATTGGAACATCCGGGATTTTCACGGGTATTCCACTTACAAGGGGTCGACCTACAACGCCTACTTGGTAGTGGACGAAAAGATCGCCCTTTTCGACACCGTGAAACGCCCCTTTTTCGAAACTATGCTCGAAAATATCCGCAAGATCGTGGACCCTTCGAAGATCGACTACTTGGTCGTGAACCACGTGGAAATGGATCATTCCGGATCCATTCCCGAAACGATCGCGGCGGTCGGCCCCGAAAAGGTGTTCTGTTCCTCCATGGGTGAGAAGGCCCTGGGGGAGCACTTCCACCAGGACGGATGGCCGCTCCAGGTGGTTCGATCGGGAGACACGTTGCGTCTCGGAACGAAGACGGTGCACTTCCTGGAAACCCGCATGCTCCACTGGCCGGACAGCATGTTTTCCTACTTGGCCGAAGACCGCCTGCTCATCTCAAGCGACGCGTTCGGGCAACACTGGGCCACCAGTGAGCGCTTCGACGACCAGGTGGAGCGTTCCGAACTGATGCATCATGCAGCCAAGTATTACGCCAACATCCTGCTGCTCTATTCCCCCCTGGTCCAGAAACTGCTCGCGACCGTCGCCGACATGAAGCTCGAAATCGACACCATCGCTCCCGATCACGGCCTCATCTGGCGTGGAAACCCGTCCGCCATCTTGGACGCCTACGGCCGGTGGAGCCGCCAGGAAGCCAAGAGGAAGGCGGTGGTCGTCTATGACACCATGTGGCACAGTACCGAAAGGATGGCCCACGCCGTGGGGGAAGGGCTGGAGCAGGAAGGGGTGTCGTACAAGCTCATGAGCCTGAAGCACAACCACCGAAGCGACGTGATGACGGAAATCCTCGACGCCGAAGCCCTCGTTTTCGGCTCCCCCACCCTCAACAACGGCCTTGTGCCCACCCTCGCCGACATGCTGTGTTACCTGAAGGGCCTCAAGCCGTCGGGAAAGATCGGAGCCGCCTTCGGTTCCTACGGCTGGAGCGGCGAGGCGGTGAAGCTCATCAACGGGGAACTCGAGGCCATGAAGGTCGAACGGGTGGACCCGGGACTGAGCCTCAAGTACGTGCCCGGCGCCGAAGGCCTGGCCCGGTGTACGGCCTTGGGCCGCAAGATCGGGAGCGCGGTGAAGGCGCGAGTCCCCGAGTGAGCGAGTGCGTGAGTAAAGGCATGAGTGAGTGAAGGCGGGTCGGGATCTTCAAACGACTGACCCTGGACCCATGATCATGGAGTGGCAATCATGGACGTCTTGATGCTATCCAGGCTGCAGTTCGCTGCAGCCACCTTCTTTCATTTCCTCTTTGTCCCCCTGACTCTGGGACTGTCCGTCCTCATCGCCGTCATGGAAACCCGCTACGTCCGCACCGGCGATGAGCAGTACCTGAAGATGGCCAAGTTCTGGGGTAGGATCTTTCTCATCAACTTCGCCATCGGCGTGGTGACGGGAATCACCCTGGAATTCCAGTTCGGCACCAACTGGGCGCGGTATTCGCGCTACGTGGGCGATATTTTCGGGTCGCTGCTCGCCATCGAAGCCACCGCCGCGTTTTTCCTCGAATCCACCTTCGTCGCCGTCTGGGCGCTGGGATGGAACCGCCTGAGCGCCAAGGCCCATGCGGTCACCATCTGGCTGGTGGCGCTGGCCGGCAACTTGTCCGCCGTTTGGATCCTCATGGCCAACGCCTGGATGCAGCATCCTGTGGGCTACACCATCCGGAACGGCCGAGCCGAACTCACCGATTTCATGGCGGTGGTGACTCAGCCCTTCGCCTGGCACACCATCGTCCACACGGTGGGCGCCGCCTATATCCTTTCCGGCTTCTTCGTGATGGCGGTGAGCGCCTACCATCTGTTGAGGCGGCGGCACGTGGCCTTTTTCACCCGGTCGTTTCGCATGGCGGCGGCCTTTTCCCTCATCTTTTCCGTCGCCGTGGTGATTCAGGGCCACCTCCACGGCAGTGAAGTGGCCAAGGTGCAGCCCGCCAAGCTGGCGGCCATGGAATCGCTCTGGGAAACCCGTTCGGGGGCGCCTCAGTTTCTCTTCAGCCTCCCCGACGAAGCCGGTGAAAGAAACCGGGTTGAAATCGGAGCCATACCGAACCTGCTGAGCCTCCTCGCCTACCATTCGCCCGACGCCGAAGTGAAGGGCCTGAAGGCGTTTCCCCCGGACGAACGGCCCCCGGTGACCCTCACCTTTTTCGCCTTCCGAACCATGATCGCCCTGGGGTTTCTTTTCCCGCTCCTGGCCTTCTGGGCCTGGCTGCGGCGAAATCGGCTGCTGGAAAGCCCGAGGCTCCTGAAGGTCCTCATGTTCGCCCTGCCGCTCCCCTATCTGGCGGCCCAGGCGGGCTGGGTGGTGGCCGAAGTGGGACGACAGCCCTGGGTGGTTTACGGGGTGATGAAAACGTCCGACGCCGTTTCGCCCATCGCCGCTCAACAGGTCGCCGTGTCCCTGGCGGCGTTCGTCCTGGTCTATTCCCTGCTGGGAGCCGCCGCGTTCTACCTCATCGGCCGGCACGCGCGCCGCGGACCGGAACCGTCGGCCGTGGAATCCTGAAAGAAGGAGGAAAACACCATGCTGGAGTCCATCTGGTTCGTCCTGTGGGGGGTGCTTTGGGCCGTCTATTTCATGCTGGACGGCTTCGACCTGGGTCTGGGAACCCTCATGCCCGTCATCGCTCGAAACGACACGGAAAGACGCATCGTCTACAACGCGGCCGGACCGTTCTGGGACGGCAACGAAGTCTGGCTCATCGCGGCGGGAGGCGTCACGTTCGCCGCCTTCCCCCATACCTATGCCGTCATGTTCAGCGGCCTCTACTCGGCGCTCATGCTGATCCTGTTCGCCCTGATTTTTCGCGGCGTGGCCTTTGAGTTCCGAGGGAAGATCGAAAGCCCGGCCTGGCGCCGTTTCTGGGACGGGTGCCTTGTCGTGGGAAGCTTCCTCCCGGCCTTTCTGTTCGGTGTTGCTTTCGCCAACCTTTTCCAGGGGATTCCCATCGACGGTGAGGGGGTTTACCGCGGGACTCTCTTCACGCTCCTGAATCCCTACGGCCTGCTGGGCGGGCTGCTCTTCCTTTGCCTGTTCCTGGTCCACGGATGCGTCTGGCTGGCGGTAAAGACCGAAGGCAAGCTGCACCAGCGGGCGGCCCGCTTCGCCAAGACCCTCTGGGCGGTGCTCGCGGTGGTGGCGGCGGGTTTTTTCGTCGCCACCTGGTTCGCAACGCGGCTTTACATGAACTACATCAAGAATCCCCTGCTCTTTTCGATCCCCATCGTGGTGATCCCGGCGGCCACGGTGGCCTCGCTCCTGGCCGTCCGATACTTTGTGGGAAAAGGCGCGTGGTGGAAGGCGTGGTTCGCTTCCGCAACGACCATCGTTGGAGCCACCTTTTTCGGCCTCGCCGGCCTCTACCCGAACCTGATCCCTTCCACCCTGAACCCCACCTACAGCATGACCATCTACAACTCAGCATCCAGTACCCTCACCCTCAAGATCATGCTGGGCGTCGCCCTGATTTTCGTTCCCCTCGCGATCGCCTACCAGGTCTGGACCTACCGCCTGTTCCGGCATAAGGTGACGGAAGCCGATCTCGCCTACGAAGAAGCCTACTGAGCGAGCGAAGGGGCGCCGGCGGACCCTCATGGAAGCGGGAACGGGGGCCGCCGGAGCCCCCTGCCCCAGATGGGGATCAGGGCGGCGTCAAAGCCTTGCGCCCCGCGCCTTCCCCCTTGATTTCACCGCGTCCTGCGCCCTGCTTTTCCCTTGACAACGGCAAAAGGGACCGTTTAAAAGGGAGGCGTTTGTGAAAAATTGCTTAATTTCCAGGGGATGCAGAACATTACCACATAGCGGCATAGCCCGCGGCGGCTACGATCCTCACTTTTTTCGACAACCGCATCGGATTGAGGCAGACTCATGGAAGACGTGAAAAAAGGCGCATCCGGTAAGGGCATGGGGGTGATCTCCTTTCTGGCGGGACTTGTCCTTGCGCTGGGCCTGGGCTGGGGGGTCTTTCCGAGCCTGTTGCATTCGAAAAAAACACAACCCTTGAATTTCCGTCATTCCAGCCACACGGACCAGACCTGTGAAGACTGCCATTACACGCGGGACGACGGCACCTATTCGGGCATCCCCGGGATCGACAACTGCATCCAGTGTCATGAGGCGCCGATGACGGAAAGCGAGGATGAGCGGATCCTGGTGGAAGAATACATCGAGCAGGGCCGGGAGATCCCCTGGCTGGTTTACGCGCGGCAGCCGGACAACGTCTATTTTTCCCATGCCGCTCACAAGGAAGGCATGGAATGTGTCCGGTGCCACCGGGACGTCATGAAAGACGAGACGCTGCCGGTATACAAGGAAAATCGGCTCACGGGATACAGCAAGTCCACAATGAAGATGGTGGAATGCGAAAAGTGCCATGCGGAACGGGGAGCCAGCAACGCGTGCCAGGTGTGTCACAAGTAGGAGGGATCGGCATTCGCTTGAGACGGGTCACACACCTCACGATTGATGAGGCTTTGAACGATCCAACGAGAGGGAAGGGCGATGAGTCTAGGGCGAAGAGCATTTTTGCAGTTTGCGGCCGGAGCGGTAGGCGGGACGCTCCTGACTCCCATACCCTGGAAGTTGGCCGACGACTCAGCCATCTGGACACAGAACTGGTCATGGAGACCTTCACCTGAACCCGGCGACCTGACGGAGAAGGCGACCGTGTGCCGGTTGTGCGACGGCGGTTGCGGGATCCGGGTCCGGCTGGTGAACGGCCGCAGGGCCGTCTATATCAAGGGAAACCCGAAGCACCCAGTGAACCGCGGCGGCCTTTGCCCTCTGGGCGCGGCCGGACTGCAGCTCTTGTACGCCCCGTACCGGGTGCAACAGCCGCTCAAGCAGACCGCATCGCGCGGTGACCTGGGCGGGTTCCAGCCGATCAGCTGGGACGATGCGATGAAGGAACTTTCCACGCGTCTGGGCGCGCTTCGATCCAAGGGGACTCCTCATTCCGTCGCCGCCGTGACCGGGGATTCCCGCAGCAGCATGCTGCCTTTGTGGCGGCAGTTTTTGACGTCTTACGGTTCCCCCAATCTTTTCACCATGCCATCTGAAGCCGACAGCAAGGCCGTGGCGGCCTCGCTGGCTCTGGGCCGCCCGGCGGACATCGCCTTTGCCTTGGAACGAGCGGACTACGTCTTGAGTTTCGGGGCCGGCCTGCTGGAGGGTTGGGGGTCCTGCGGGCACATGCAATCGATCTACGGGTCCTGGCGCGAGCAGCGGCCTGGGAAGCCCCCGGTGGTTCTCGTGCAGGTGGAGCCGCGAGGTTCGATCACGGCTTCCAAGGCCGATCGTTGGATCCCCGTCAATCCAGGCACCGAAGCGGCCCTCGCCCTGGGAATCGCCCATGTGATGGTACGCGAAAAGCTTTACGACCTTGACTTTGCGGCCGCATCCGCCTTCGGTTTCGAAGACTGGTTCGACGCCTGGGGGACGAAACGGCAGGGATTCAAGAATTTTGTGCTTGCGGCCTACAAGCCGGCCGAGGTTTCGGGGATCACCGGTGTGGATCCTCAGCGCATCGAAGAACTGGCCCGGGAATTCGCACGGCAGGAACGGGCCGTGGCGGTCTGGGGCCAGGATGCGGGTGCCACCCCGAACAACGTGTACCACGACCTGGCGTTTCTCGCTCTGAACGCCTTGAAGGGGAACTTCAAGCGAGGCGGCCTGGTGGGTCTGATGCCGGAACCGCCGCTGGGAGCCCTCCCGCAGCCGGTGCTCGACGCGTACGCCTCCCACGGCCTGTCCCGGGACCGGCTCGACCGCACTGCGCCCCAGCCGCCTCCTTTAAGCGCGAACGCCTTCCACGCCTTCCTGGACGTCATGGCTCGAGAACCAGCCTATCCCGTCGAGGTGCTGCTGGTGCATGAAGCGAACCCGGCGTACGCGCTTTCCGAAAACCACCTGTTTGCCGACGCGGCGGCCAAGGCGGGCCTCGTGGTATCTTTCTCGTCCTTCATGGATGAAACCGCCGTCATGGCTGACCTGGTTCTTCCCAATCATGCGGTATTCGAGCGGCTGGACGACGTGATCGGCGTGCCCGGTGCCCCCTTCGCCTACTATGCGCTCGCCGCACCGGTTCTTCCGCCGCGGTACAACACGCGGCATACCGGCGACGTGCTGCTCACCCTCGCCCGGTTCCTCGGCGGGACGGTTGCCGAAGGGCTTCCGTGGGAAAGCTACGAGTCGTTCCTGCGGGAAAGGGTGCAGGGGCTTGCCGCCGCCTACAGAGGCGCGGTGGCGAAAGATGCCACGGTTCAGCCGGGAAGGCTGGAGGCGGGTGCGCCGGTGAAGACCAACTTCAAGGACGCCCGGGACCTCTGGAACCAGCTGCAGCAGGGCTACTGCTGGTACGACGCTCCCGCCGACCCGATGGAACTTCTCCAGACGGCTTCAGGCCAATACGAGTTCGCTTGCCAGAGACTGGCCGAAGTGCTTCCTCCCATACCCGAAGACCGGTTCCTTATGCCCCAATTCGCTCCCCTTCAGCCTTCGGGGGATCCCGGCGAATTCCCGCTGCTTCTCATGGTATATTCGGAACCGGCCTTGAGCGACGGGTTCTACGCCAACCCTCCGTTCATGAACAAGCTCCTCCCCGACGACTTGCTCCTGGGAAACGATCTATTCGCCCAGGTCCATCCCAGGACCGCGGCGACGGTCGGCCTGACCGAAGGCGGCCGGGCGCTTATCCGGACGCCTCGAGGCGAAGCCGCCGTGCGCGTCCACCTGAACCCGGCCGTCCGCCCCGAAACGATTGCCATGGTGCGGGGGCTGGGACACACGGCTTATGACGAATACATCCAGGGCAAGGGGACCAACGCCGGCGGTCTCGTCGAAGTGCAGATGGATCCCATAACGGGTCTGGGAACGGTTTGGGCCACCCGCGCCCAACTCCGAAGGGCCTAAACGAGGGTTACCTATGAGCGGAAACGGACATTCGGAACATCCTGAAAGTGCGGTGCGTTTCGGCATGGTCATCGACCTGGACAAGTGCACGGGATGCGGCGCCTGCACCGTGGCCTGCCAGCAGGAAAACAACATCGCCTTCCGGCCGGACGAGAGCAACAAGCTGCGCACTATATCGTGGATGACGCTCTACCGGTTGG
This sequence comes from Desulfoglaeba alkanexedens ALDC, assembly GCF_005377625.1. Lineage (GTDB taxonomy): Bacteria > Desulfobacterota > Syntrophobacteria > Syntrophobacterales > DSM-9756 > Desulfoglaeba > Desulfoglaeba alkanexedens. The sequence continues at coordinate 66,019 of NZ_CP040098.1, forward strand.
AAAACGGGCAGGACTACCCCGACCACCGGGTGGCGTACCTTCCGCGGCCCTGCATGCACTGCGATTCGGGTCATGATGCCCCCTGCACCTTCGTATGCCCGGTGAACGCCACCAAGCGCGACGAAACCACCGGATTCGTAAACCACATCCCTGTGCGCTGCATCGGTTGCCGCTACTGCATGGTGGCCTGCCCGTATCACGCCCGAAGCTTCAACTGGTGGGATCCCAAGTGGCCGGAAACCATGGAGGCCATGTTGAACCCGGAGGTGAGCCCCAGGATGCGCGGGGTGGTGGAAAAGTGCACCTTTTGTCACCATCGCTACTACCGCGCCCGGGATGCCGCCCGTGCGGCCGGAGAAGATCCGGACACCGTCCTCTACACGCCCGCCTGCGCCGAAGCGTGCCCGACCGGCGCCATCGTCTTCGGGAACCTCAAGGACCCGCACAGCGAGGTGGCGGAGCTCAGCAAGGACTCCCGGGCCTTCCGGCTTCTTGCCAAGCTTCACACGGAACCCAAGGTGATCTATCTGAGCAGGCATGCATGGGTGCACAAGCAGTCCGACAACGGGCTGTGAGCTCAACCCGCGACGAGAACCGAGGCACTGAGGAGTGACTGATGGATAAGGCACTGATTCCCGATGGATTGAAGCGTTGTCCGTTTCCGATCTTCGCTCTCTGGTTGCTGGCGCTCCTTGCCGTAATCGGCTGGGGCGTTTACGCCGGTCTGACCGTGCTTCTCAAGGGCCTGAACGTGACCGGGTTGAACAATTATTTCGGTTTCGGCTTATACATCACCGTGGACCTGGCCATCATCGCTCTGGGCGCCGGGGCGTTCTTTTCCGGCTTCATGTATTACGGCATCTCGCGCTTCTTCCCGCAGCTCAAAGAACTGGGCAAGATCATCAATCTGGCGGTGATAATCGGGTTCTGCTGTTACACGGGCGCTCTGCTGGTGCTCCTGCTGGAGATCGGCCAGCCGCTCCGCGGCTGGTTCGGCTATTGGCACGCCAACGTCCATTCCATGCTCACCGAAGTGATCTTCTGTATCACCTGCTACGCCATCGTGCTGGTGATCGAGTTCACGCCGATCATCCTGGAAAACCGCAAGCTCGACCAGGTGAAGCCCCTTCACGTTTTCGGCCACAGCCTCCATGAACTCATGGCCCTCTTCGCCCTCACGGGCACGTTTTTGAGCTTCTTCCATCAAGGATCTCTGGGCGGTGTGCCGGGCGTCATGTTCGGCCGCCCCTTCGCCTACCGGACGGGCTTCTTCATCTGGCCCTGGACGTTCTTTTTGTTCACGCTGTCGGCCATGGCGAGCGGCCCGGCCTTCACGGCGCTCGTCTGCCGCCTCATCGAAAAGGCGACCCGAAAGCGCCTGGTCGATCATAACGTGTATCTTATGATCGCTAAGATCCAGGGGGGCCTGCTCCTCGCGTACCTGATCTTCAAGGGCATGGACACCCTTTACTGGGCCTTGGACACCGCGCCAAGCTTCGGACAGAAACTCACCGACTTCTACCGGGCGCCCTACGGCATGTGGCTCCTCTTCGCGGAACTCGGGATCTGCGGTGTCATCCCGGCCGTCATCCTGCTCACCCCCAAGGCGCGCGAAAACAACCATCTGCTGTTCCTGGCCTTCTTCCTGGACTGCGTGGGTATCGGCATCAACCGGTTCGTCATGACGGTTCAGGCCATCGCCATTCCGGTGATGCCCTTCGATGAGTGGGCGGTCTATGTTCCGACCTGGGCCGAATGGGCCCCGTGCGTCGCCATGCTGTGCTACGGCGCCGTGATCGTATCCCTTTCCTACCGGTACCTCCCGGTGTTTCCGCAGGAAAAGGAGTTGAACCGCTAAGAGTTTGGTAGCGTTCTAAAGTGGAGACCTTAAGCGAGAAGGTTGACGAAGGTCAAAAAATCCCCCTCTCCCTTGATGGGAGAGGGTTGGGGTGAGGGTGAGAAAATTAACGTATGTCAATCAGTTACATTCCCCTCCCCTTAATCCCCTCCCACAAGGGGAGGGGAAATAGAATTTGGCATCAAATTTTGGGTCTATTATTTTCTACGTTGATGGATCGCGGCGGGAGCGCCGCTACTGCAGATGCGCCGCCGCTCATACTATGCACCCCCGCTCCCACAACGGCCCCCCGCAGCTCCCCCGTCCCCTTCCTCCACTCCCCCGCCGCGGCTTCCCCGCGGCAGGTTTCGTTTGACACCACCCCAGGCGGATGTTAGCCTCACAGAACTCTAAGGCGGATTCCACATTCTTGGCTTTGTTGTATGGCAGTTATGGCTCAGCGCAATCGCTTGGCAGACCTTTTCGAAGGCAAACGCTCTCAGAAGATCGTCCTGACCGTCGCCGTTCTGGCTCTTCTTCTGCTTGAATTGCTCATTTATGTGGCCGCGGCCGGCCAGGCCGGCGAAAAGAGCCGCGTGATCGTGACGGACCACGAAGGGCGGAAGGTCTATGAAACCACCGGCGGCACGCTGACCAGTTACGAACGGATGGTTTTCGAAAGCACCTTCGGGCCGCTCGAAGGCTATCGGTTGCACGTGGAAACGGAAAAGCGGCCCTTCCCGTTTCGTGCATGGCTCACGGCGGCCGTCGGAATACCCATGGGGCTCATTCTCCTGATTGCTTTCGCGGTCAAGGTGTTCATGACGCTGCTTTACGGGGAAGATGGGGGCGACCCGGGGGAACGCGGTCCGCAGGGGGAGGCGACCGCTGGGCGCTTCGGTTCGGTGCTCCACGCCATGCACCGGGTTTCCGTCCTGCACTTCGGCCTGCTGGTGGTGCTGGGGCTGATCCTTTTCTGGATGGTTCCCAATTTCATCGAAGACTTCGGGCGGGTGGCCGCCGCCTTCCTGGTGGACCACAAGTGGTTCCTGCTGGCGACGGCGGGTTTTGCGGCCTTCCTCATCATTTGGGTGATTTACTTACGCTATCGGCTGTCACGACAGATGCTCGACCATCAGTATCGCATCGAAAAGCTGCGGATCGAGCACCAGGCACTCGTTAAGGACGACGCTCCGACCCTGCTCACTCAAACCGGCGATCAGGCTTCTCAGGGCAACTGAAAGGACTTCCCGTCATGTGGTTCAGCCGACTTTTCAAACGCAGGAAATCCGAAGACGCGGAAAAGAGACCCACCGTCACGCAGGGCATTTTCTACCTCTACCTGATTATCGGGCTGCAGGTGCTGTTCGTGTTCGCCCTGATGGCGATCATCATCACGATCGGAAAGGTGCTGGCCACGCCCCTATGGGTGTTTCTCTTCACTTTTTTGGTGGGCGTGGGCGGATGCATGTACATCTACCGGAAGGCCAAATCCCAGTTCCGGCGGTTCAAAGAGACACTCCAGCGCGTGGACCTGTCGGATCGCAATTACGAAATCAGCCTCATGGGCGGCGTTCTCACGATGCGGGTCGAGCACCATCCGCGGACGCTCTTGGAAGACCATTCCCCACCGGTGTTGGAAGCGGAAACGGTTAAGGCACAGCCGGGAAGCGGTCTCGCGGGCTGAACGGGCGGGCGGCGGCCGTCACCACGCGAGGCCCTGCACCACGGGATCGCCGTAGGGTCCGCGTTGGATGACAGTGTCCTTGCGCCAGTGGATGTCGTCTTTTTGAGGGTAATCCAGGTTGTAGTGCAGACCTCGGCTTTCGGTCCTCGCGATGGCGCAATGGATGATCAGTTCGGCCACCAGGGCCAGATTCTGCAGTTCCACCAGGTCGCTGTTGAGCTGGATGTTGGGCATGTGTTCGCGGATTTCGAGCCAGATCTGGGCCATGTGTTTTTGAGCCAGCCTCAGGCGTTTGTCCCTTCGAACGATCCCCACGTAGTTCCACATCAGACGCCGGACGTCGTCCCAGTTATGGGAAATCAGAACCATTTCATTCTGGTTGCCGTTGGCCGCATCGAACGGGAAGGCTTCGGCGGAAACGGCGGGAAAGCGGCGCCGCCGCCATGCTTCCAGGCGTTCGGTGCAGCAGCGGGCCGCTTCATGGGAGAAGACGGCCGCCTCCAGCAGCGAATTGCTCGCCAAGCGGTTGGCTCCATGAAGCCCGGTGCAGGCGCATTCCCCGATGGCGTAGAGGTTCGGAAGCGACGTTTCACCGGCGAGATTTGTGGCGATCCCGCCGCACATGTAGTGGGCCGCGGGGACGACCGGTATCGGGTCCCGGGTGATATCGATTCCCAGAGACAGGCATTTGCTGTAGATGTTTGGAAAGCGTTGCTTGAGAAATGCCGGATCTCGGTGGGTGATGTCCAGGAAGACGCAGTCGTCGCCCGTTCGTTTCATTTCGGTATCGATGGCGCGGGCCACCACGTCCCGGAAGGCCAGGTCTTTCATGGGATGGTACTTTTCCATGAAGGCGTTGCCGCGGCGGTCGATGAGGCGGCCGCCTTCGCCCCGCACGGCTTCCGAAATCAGGAAGTTTTTCGCTTGGGGGTGGTAGAGGCAGGTGGGATGGAATTGGACGAATTCCAGGTTGGCCAGGCGGGCGCCGGCGCGGTAGGCCATGGCGAGTCCGTCGCCGGTGGCCACGTCGGGGTTGCTGGTATAGAGGTAGACCTTTCCGGCGCCGCCGGTGCACAGCAAGGTGGCATGAGCCATGAACGTGTGGATTTCGCGGGCCTTGCTGTCGAAGATGAAGGCGCCCCAGCATTGCTGGTGCTGTTTAAGCGGAGTGGTGCCCAGCCGCAGGGAATCGTGCTGTACGATGAGGTCCAGGGCCAGGTGGTCTTCGAAGATGTGGATGTTGGGGTTCGCTTCCGCCGCTTCGATGAGGACCCGTTCGATGGCTCGACCGGTCATGTCTTCCGCGTGGACGACCCGGTTGCGGCTGTGGCCGCCTTCCCGGCCGAGATCGAAGAAGGCCTCATCGGTTCGGCTCTTCGAAAAGGCAACGCCGAAGGTCACCAGGTCGCGGATGCGGTCCGGCCCGGAACGGACCACCTTTTCCACCACGTCTTCGTGGCAGAGGCCGTCTCCGGCCTTCAGGGTGTCTTCGATGTGGAGCTGGAACGAGTCGTCGGGACCCAGGGCGGAAGCGATGCCGCCCTGAGCATAGTTGGTGCTGGTTTCCAGCTTGTCCTTTTTGGTGACGATGGCCACCGTGGCATCCCGGGCGGCCTTGAGGGCGAAGGTGAGCCCGGCGATGCCGCTTCCGATGACCAGAAAGTCGAACTGATGGTCCATGCGTTGAACCTCGCGAACTTTTTGAAGGAACGAGCGTCGGATCCGGCGGGCGGCAAGGCCCGCCCGAAGGGCACGGTACGGTGCCGTCCCGCGGCAGAGGCGACTCTATTCCATAACGCGGCGCTTGTAAAGTGAGGGGGCGCCACCTGCAGCAGATGAAGGAACGGGCGAGGTGGTCTTATGACGAGAGATCTTTCGAAGGACTCTTTCCGCTCCAGCGACCGGGGCTCCCCCGAGCCGACCTGGAACGAGGGGCCGCTTGATTCCCGGATCAAGGTGACGGTTTTCGACTGCGACGGCGTGCTGTTCGATTCCAGGGAAGCCAACGTTCATTTCTACAACCACGTGCTGGAGCACGTGGGCCGGCCGGCGGTCAGGCCCGAACAGGAGGAGTTCATCCACATGCACGCGGTGAGGGATTCTCTGGCGTTCCTCATCGGCCCGGGGCCTCTCCTGGAAAAGGCCTTGGATTACTGCCAAAGTTTCGATTTTAGCCGGTTCAACCGTTACCTGAAGGTGGAACCGGGCCTGGAAGAGCTGCTGGCCGCCCTCAGGGGGCGCTACCACGTGGTGCTTGCCACCAACCGGACCGTGTCCACCCGGCAGCTCCTGGCTGATTTCAACCTGGAGCGGTTCTTCGATCACCTGGTGACCGCGGCGGACGTGACACATCCCAAGCCGCACCCGGAAAGCATGCAGCGCATCATGAATCGGTTTTCCGCCGAACCGCGGGAAATCCTTTTCGTCGGCGATTCTCCGGTGGACGAGCAGCTCGCGCGCGCAACCGGGGTTTTCTTCGCCGCTTACAAGAACCCGGCCCTTCAGGCCCATTTCCATATCCAGCACTTCGGCCGGCTAAAGGACCTCTTGGTTCCCGAAACCGAAACCTGAAAGGCTCGATCATGGCCCGCGCCCCTTCGAACCCCCTCGTGGAACGGCTTCTCCAGGCCCGCGAAGTGCTGGGACTGCCCGAAGAAGCCAGCCTCGCGGACGTCAAGAAAGCCTACCGGAGCTTGAGCCTGAGCCTTCACCCGGACCGCAGGCCGCCGGAGGAGCGCGAGGAAGCCGAAGCCGCCATGCAGCGGGTGAACGAGGCCTACGCCGTGTTGGAGTGCTTCCTCGAACACTACCCGGTGCCCCTGCACCGGAAGGCTCTCGAAGCCAGGGTATTCGACCCCGAGCAGTGGTGGCGCGAGCGGTTTGCGGGTCCTGTAGCCGGAAACGATTCCGATTGAAGGCCGCCCGCTGTGACCTCAGAACTTCACCTCATCGGGACCGTTCACCGGGACCCGCTCGGCTACCCGAGAACCGTGAGGGCCCTCGAAGCCCTGCGGCCCGCCTTCGTACTGGTGGAACTCAGCGTCTTCGGTTGGGCGTTCCGTGCCGCCCACGGCCGCGAACTCAAGAGCCGACTTTTCAAAGCCCTTCGGCGCATCGCCCGCGAAAGCCGGACCCCCTTGCGGTCCCTGTTCGCCAACCCGCACATTCGAGCCATCCAGCGCCAGGTGGATTTCCCCTTCGAATATCGCGCATCCTCTCGCTACGTGAAGGAAACGGCGGGCAGCCTCTTCCTGATCGACGATTCGTCGTTCAGCCGCCGCGAGATTCTGCGGTGGCCCGAGCTTCTGTCCTACGACAACCTCGTTCGCCTGACGCGCGACCATAGCCAGGCCGCGGGCGCCGAAAGGGAATATGCCAGGGCGCGGCGGCGCATCGAGGAGTCGGAGCCGCGGGGCGGGCTGCTTCCGGTGAGCGCGGGTTCGAATGGGGCGGCTCGCTGGGCCGCCCGCGAAAGCCACATGGAGCGCCAGGTGAGGGCCGTCGTTCGCCGGCATCCCGGCGAACGCGTGGCCTACATCGGCGGATGGTGGCATCTTTCCGCCTCCGAACCCACACCGACCCTCAGGACACTCCTGAACGATCTCGGCCCCGCCTGCAGGCTGCTCTGCGACCTCCCCGCGCCGTCCGCCCGGCCGCCCGGACAAAGGCGTTGAAGTTCCCTGGAAAATCTGGTAGGTACGGATCACTGCGAACGGTCATGAGCCTTGGTCGTGCTAGGCGGGGAGTTAGCGGTGCCCTGTCGCCCGAAATCCGCTCAGCGGGGCTGAATCCCCTCTGGAGGGCCTGCGCTGAACAGGCCGTCGTGACCTTCGGCACCGATTGGACACCGCGCAACGGGCGGATGTGAACCCCGTCAGGTCCGGAAGGAAGCAGCGGTAAGCATTGCAGCCCGTGTCGTGGTTCACTCTAATCCGGAGCCGGAGGGAAAGCGGCTTGCACTCAGCCGGTTCGACAGAGGGTGCACGGCCAAGGATCTTTTTTCACCTCCGCCGTCTATCGAAGCGGATCGGATGAAAACGAGGAAGGAACGTCCGGGAACGGCCCGGCGCTCCCCCCGCTCACGTGCTCATCCGAAAGCCGCTGTTCGACTTCCGCCAACGCTTTGGTCGCTTCCAGCTTGGTCGCCGCGTCAAGCTCCGACTCCAGGGCCTTCCGCAGAGCGGCTTCGGCCGAACGCCAGTCCCCTTTGGCCTGGTACACTCTGCCCAGGTGATAGTGGATGGTCGGATCCGCGGGCTTTCCCTTGGCGGCTTCCGTCAGCAGCCACAGGCTGCGGCTGTAGAGGTTCCTCTTGAAGTAGGCCCACGCCAGCGTGTCCATCACGTCGGGGTCTTCCGGAAACCGGTCGAAGGCCGACTGGGCGAGTCCCAGGGCCCGGTCTTCGTTCAATCCTTCCTCAAGGTACATCCAGGCGAGGTTATTGGCCGTCACGGGTGAATGGGGATCGCGTTTGAGGGCCTCTTCCAGGACATTCACGGCGTCCTGGATCCGGCCCTGTCGGCGGTAGAACAGCGCAAGGTCGTTGTAGGCCGACGTGAAGTGGGGGAGCGACCGGATGCATCGAAGGTAAAGACGCTCCTTTTCCGCCGGGTCGTCCCCGCCGATCCGGATCATACTCCCGTAAGCGCAGGCCAGGGACGGCTCCAGTTCAACCGCCTTGATAAAGGCGGCCTTCGCGGCGTCCACCCGTCCGGAAGCCGCCCAGGTTTCCCCGAGCACGTGGTAGAGGTAACCGCTGTTCGGAGCCCTCTGGATGAGCTGCTCCAGGGTGCGCACGGCGCCGTCGCCGCCGACTTCCGAAAGGAGAAGCTCGGCAAGCCGCAGGCCGGCGTCGGCGGAAACCGGTCGGCGTTCGAGAAACGCTTCGAAGCATTCCCGAGCCTCCTTGGCGTGACCCGAGGCGTTACGTTCCAGCGCCAGGAAAAACAGGGGTTCGGGAGCTTCGGGAACGAGTCGGCGGGCGGCCATGAACCGCGTCCTCGCTTCCTGCAGCCGTCCTGAAGCCAGCAGCGTCGCTCCCAGAAGCAGCTGGGCGTTCACATTTTCCGGTTCCCGCTCGCAAAGGCGCCGCAGATGCTGTTCCGCCAGGTCGTATTCTTCCAGCTTGTAGAAAACGCCGGCCAGGACCAGTTCCGCATCGCTGAAGGCATGATCCAGGGTGAGAGCCCGAATGAGGCTCTTGCGGGCCAGATGCACCTGGTTTCCCCTGAGATATGCCAGTCCCAGGAGATAGTGCGCTACGGGAAGATCGGGCTCCCAGTCCACGACCGTCTCGAAGGCACTCACCGCGGCGATCCGCTCGTCTTTGAGCAGTCGGAGCTTGCCTTCCAAAAGCTTGAGTTCCAAGTCCTTGTGCCCGGCTCGATTTAATCCTTGGAGGACTTCTTCGGCTTCACCGTAACGCGATGTCGCGAGAAGGATTTCGATTTCCAGCTTTCGAAGGACTGTTACCCCGGGCGTTTGCCGCTGCAGGCGGCGGAGTTCGTCCAGGGCTTCATCGTAACGTTGCTTTCGATGGTAGAACTCGACCAGGCGCCGCCGAAAGGCCGGGTCGCCCGGCGCGTTCTGCACCGCGGCCGTCAGGCAGCGCTCCGCCCGGACCGCATCCCCCCTCAGATCCCAGTAATGAGCCAGGTGCGAAAGAAGTTCCGGGTCGTCGGGGTCCAGCCGTTCCAGCCGCGAAAAAACCTCTTCCGCCCGCTCCATGTCCCCCAGGGCAGCCAGGCAGGAAGCCAACTTGATGCGGGCGGCGGGGTCGTCCGGGGCCAGGGCGAGCGCCTCGGCATAGGCCTTTGCCGCTTCGTTGAAGAACGCGCCGAGCACGTGCAGATCCCCGGCGAGTGTCTGCACCCGGGCGTCGTCTTCATAGCGTTCCAGGAGCCACTGGAGGTTCCGCCAGGCTTCCGGGAGGTTTCCCGTGGCCATGAGAAGCCGGGTCAGGTCGCGGCGGGCCTCTGCGGCCTCGGGGGCAAGGCCGACCGCCTGCCGGAACGCGTCGAGAGCCTCGGGATAGGCGCCGAGTTTTTCATGGCAGCGCCCGATCTTCAGCAGGACGTGCCAGGCCTGCGGCTTCAGTTCCAGCGCCTTCCGCCAGGTTCGCAGAGCCGATGGAAAATCCCCGCGTTCACACGCCTGGGCGGCCTTTTCATCCAGCCGGCGGAAACGGCTCTCAGGATCGCCGAAGCAACCGACCGCGGCCAACGCCAGGAATACCAGCAGCGCCGACATTGCGGCCGAGGGTCTTCCGGAATCGTCGCCCTTTCGGGAACCGGCCCCGGGGGTTCCAACAGATGAGACGGCGGGGTTCAGCACGCTTCGTTCTCTCCCGGCCCGCACCGGCATGCTCCCGAAGCATGACTCCGTGCGGCGCTTTCGTCTTCAGCGCGGCCGGACGCAGGCCACGATCACGAGAAAGGCCGCCGACGCCAGCACGGCGGCAAGGATTTCCAGCTTGTGCACAAAGATGAATTTCACGGTTTTCAAGAGCACACTGAGAAACCATGGAAGCGCCGGGGCGTCTCCCAGCGGCCGACGCTGCACCTCGATCGCTCGGTTGGCGGAGCGCAGGCGTTCCGTTTCTTCCGGTTCGCCGGAACCTGCACTCCGGTCGCTTCCTGCTTCCGAAGCCCCGAAGACCTGGGCGGGACCTTCAGTGGAACGGCGGCTCTCAGACAGTCTGGCCGCTTCCGACCGGCCGGAAAGGGATTGAGCCATAACGAAAAGGGCTTCCTGGCCGTCTTCTCCTGCCGCGCCGAGAGCGCCCCTTCCGGCCACCGCCCGCTGCTCCCGATGGAGGGTCTCCACGGCGGCGGCTATCGAAAGCGGCCCGGGGCCGCCCGTTCTTCCCGCAGCTATTTCCAAAAGCTGCGGCGCCGGCAGCCCGGTTCGCCGGGAAACGGAGGACTCGCTGACGAGCCCCGCCAGCAGTTCCCGGGTGCGCTCCTGGAGGGCCCGGTATTCTTCCAGGATTTTTGCGGCCTTGAGGTTGGCGTACAGGATTTCCAGCAGCCGGGCGTCCAGGGATCCGCCGGGCCGCGGGATCACCATGCGAAGAGGCGGGTTGGGATCCAGGCGGAGGACGGGGACAAACGGGTCGGCTTCCCAGTGAAGGAGCGGACCTCGCCCGGCTGCCTCGGGCAGATCGTTCAGGTTATCGTAGAAAACCAGCGAGCCGCCGGCGGAAGGAGCGGCCCGCTGCCGTGCGTCCGCAAACGTTCCGTGATCCTGATGATCCCTTTCGATGTAGGTCGCCGTTGACACAGCGGGCGCAAGAAGGAACACGGCCGCCAGCGCCGCGGTCAGCCGAGTCCGTCCCGGGAGGGTCGCAAGCCTCTTTTTCATGGCCGTCCACGACTCCATCTTCACGGAAGCGGCTTGCCGGCGGCATGCGCCCATTGCCGGGTGAATGCCACCACCTCGTCCCGGCTGAACCCGCACTCGTTCAGGACCCATCCATCGGCCGGTTCCTTAAAGGACCCGTCGATCAGCCCCGGTTCATCCAAGGCCCGCACGGCCCGGTCGGCCAGATACACCAGGAGGCCCACGGCGGTTTCGGACCTCAGCGGATCGTGGTGGTGAAGGATCGCGTCCGCCGTGACTTCGGGAATGCCCCATCGTTCGGCCAATTGAAAGCCCACCGAGGCGTGGTGGGCTCCGAGCGCCTCTTCTTCGGCCTGAACCAGAGGGAGATCCAGGCGTTCCATCAGGTCCCGCACCCGAAGTTCCATCGCTTCGGGAAGACGGGCCAGCACCAGCTTTCCCACGTCGTGGAGCAACCCGGCGGTGAAGGCGGTTCCCGTGGGGACGCCGAGGTCCACGGCCTTTGCCGCAAGCCGCTGAGCGGCTCGGGCCACATCGAGGAAGTGGTCCTTGGCGCCCTGCAGCCAGAGATTTGAAGAGCGGCACCGGGCCAGCGAATCGATCAGGCCGTGGAGATAGGCCGCCATGGCGATTCCCGCCACCGTTTCCCGGCCGAGAAGCAGGACGGCGTGGTGGATGGAGGTGACTTCCACGGGAAGGGAATAATAGGCGGAGTTGCAGAGGTGCAGGGCCTGCAGGGCGAGACCGGGATCCTCTTCGACAATGCGTACGAGCATCCCGGGTTCCGCCCGAGGATTTCCAATGATCTCCATCAGCCGGATCATGGTTTCGGGAAGAAGAGGAGCATGTTCGAGTGCCTGGATGACCGCGTCGTGCATGGTAAAGGCCTTTTCGGGTGAAAGCCCTGACAACCGCTTCGAGCCGGGTTCGGTATCGGGCGCACGGAAGATGCGCCGCACCGGGGAGGCCGGAACACAGCGTGGTTGCTCTCAGGGCCCGATCACCCTATAATCAATGTACCTGAGCTTTCAAGTCACTTTTGCGTTCCCTTTCATCGCCTATGCATGCAAGGCCGCCCGGGATTCCATGAACGCTGTGCCTCTTGAAGCCCTTCAACGCGTGGTGGGCAAGCCCAATCTTCTGGTTTCGGCTGAAGAACGCTTCACCTACGCCTTCGACGCGAGCAAGCTGGAAGCCGTCCCCGACGCCGTGGTGTTTCCGGCCTCCGCCGAAGAAGTTTCCGAGATCCTCGCCCTCGCCGTCCGGTACGGGTTTCCCGTGGTTCCACGCGGCGCGGGAAGCGGCATGGTGGGCGGCGTGCTGGCTCAAAAGGGCGGCGTGGTGCTCGTCCTCACCCGCCTGAACCGCATCCTCGAACTGGATCCCGAAAACATGCTGGCCGTGGTGGAGCCCGGGGTGGTCACGGGACGGCTCCAGGCGGAAGCCGCCCGCCACGGCCTTTTCTACCCGCCCGACCCGGCGAGCCTCCAGTTTTCGACCCTGGGAGGCAACGTGGCCACGGGAGCCGGCGGACCGCGCGCCGTGAAATACGGGGTCACCCGCGACTACGTCCTGGGGCTGGAAGTGGTCCTTCCTACAGGCGCCGCCATCCGTACGGGCGCCCGCACCATCAAAAGCGTGGTGGGCTACGACCTCACCCGCCTCTTCGTCGGTTCTGAAGGAACCTTGGGCGTGGTCACCCAGATCACGCTGCGGCTGATCCCGGCCCCCGAAACCGTGAGGACCCTCCTGGCGGTCTTTCCCGACCTGGACGACGCCGCCCGAACGGTTTCGGCCGTGATGCGGTCCCGCATCATTCCTTCCACGCTGGAATTCATGGACCGGGCCACCATCGAAGCCGTGGAAAACCACCTGAAGCTGGGACTTCCCACCGAGGCGGAGGCGATCCTTCTGATCGAAGTGGACGGCCGACATACGGTTGTGGACGAAGACGCCGCGCGGGTGGAAGCCATCTGCCGGGAACACGGAGCCACCCAGGTGGAAAGGGCCGGCACCGACACCGAAAGGGACCGCCTCTGGAAGGCCCGCCGATCCATCTCCCCGGCGCTCGGCCGCATCCGTTCAGGGAAGATCAACGAAGACGTCACCGTCCCTCGGACCCGCATCCCCGAACTGATTCGAACCATCCGGGACCTGGCGGCTCGGTACGACCTGGTCATCGTGAATTTCGGCCACGCCGGCGACGGAAACATCCACACGAATATCATGGTGGACCGAAAAGACGCGGACGAACTGCGCCGGGCGGAACGCGCCGTGGAGGAACTCTTCCGGGCGGTGATCGATCTCGGGGGGACCCTTTCCGGGGAACACGGAATCGGCATCACCAAGAGTCCCTTTCTCCAATGGGAAGTGGACGAGGGGGCCTTCGAGGCCATGTGGCGGATCAAGCGCGCGCTGGACCCCGCCAACATCCTGAACCCCGGCAAAATGTTCGTTCCCAATCGCGCCTTCTTCGCCAAGGGGTCTTGAAGGTGGACGTGTCGGCACGCATGGAGCTGGAAAAGGTCTTCCGGGCGGGCCTCGCCGCGGTTGGACCCCGAAGCGGCGGTCCGTCGCCATCTGAGCCGAGACGGCGACGTGCTCCTTCCCACCAGCTTCGCCGACTGCTTCAATATTTTAAAAAAATACGGCATCGACACGCGTTTGCCATCCGCCGCGTGCAAGGTTGATCAAGGAAGACTTGGAAGAACGCCGGCCCCACGCGGACCAGCGTGATGCACGTTGTGGGGCTTTTGGTGAAGGGGTGAATGGGGGAAAAGCTACGATGATCGCTTTCAAGGACTTTAGAAAAACGAAGATCGTCTGCACGCTCGGGCCGGCGTCCCAGTCGGAATCGCGCATCCGCGAACTCGTCCTGGCCGGCATGGATGTGGCCCGCTTGAACTTCTCGCACGGGGACTACGAAAGCCATCGGGAAATCATCCGCACCGTGCGGCGCATCGCAGCGGAATGCGAAAGAAATGTGGGCGTCCTGCAGGATCTCGGCGGCCCCAAGATCCGCCTGGGACATATCCAAAACGCGGCACGGGAACTCCGGACGGGAGAGGCCGTCAGCCTGGTGCCCGGCGACCGGGCGGACGGAGACGATCTTCCGGTCCATTACCCGCATCTGGTTGAAGACGTGAAGGTGGGCGACCGCATCCTGATGGCGGACGGCCTGGTGGAACTGAAAGTGGAAGCCAAAAACGGCGGGAAGGTCCAGTGTCGGGTGCTGGTGGGCGGAACGGTTCATTCGCACAAGGGCGTGAACCTGCCGTCGAGCCCTCTGCAGATCGCCGCCTTCACGGGAAAGGACCGGCAGGACCTCACGGTGGGACTCGAAGAACAGGTGGACTTCGTGGCGCTTTCCTTCGTCCGCCACGAAAGCGACCTGGAACCCGTCCGGCGGATCCTCGCTTCGATCAAGCGCCCTCCCCTTCTCATTGCGAAAATCGAAAAGCCGCAGGCCCTGGAGCGGTTCGAAGCCATCCTGGCCGGGGTCGACGGCGTCATGGTGGCCCGGGGCGACTTGGGCGTGGAAACCCCCCTGGAAGAAGTCCCCATCATTCAGAAGCGAATCATTCAGACGGCACGCCGCGCCGCAAAGCCCGTCATCACGGCCACCCAGATGCTCCGGTCCATGGTGTCGAGCCCGCGGCCGACCCGGGCGGAAGCCACCGACGTGGCCAACGCCATCCTCGACGGAACCGACGCGCTCATGCTGTCCGAAGAAACCGCCATGGGCGCCTACCCCGTCGAATCCGTGCAGACCCTTCACCGGATCGCCATGGCCACCGAACCGCACCTCGAAAAAGAGCGGTTCCTGAAGGAACCTGCATCGGAACTGCTGCCCCAGACTGCGGCCGGCATCAGCCGGGCGGCCTGCGCCCTGGCCGAAGACCTCCAGGCCGCCGCCATCGTCGCATCCACCGCTTCCGGGAGCACCGCACGCCTCATCTCACGCTTTCGCCCCTCCTGCCCCCTGGTCGGGCTCACCCACCAGCCCGAAACCCTCAGGCAGCTCACCCTGTCCTGGGGGGTGATCCCGTCCCTCGTTCGGCATTTCCACGATACGGACGAGATGTTCAGCCTGGCGGGATCCTGGCTGGTGGCCCAAAAAATCGCCCGACAGGGCGACCGGATCATCCTGACGGCCGGCCTGCCGCTCCAGATTTCCGGAACCACCAACCTACTCCGAGTGATGGAACTGGAATGAGGCTTGCCGGGAAGCTCTCCAATAGGAGCGCGCTTGCCCGCAATAGGGGTCGCCCCGGCGCTTACGGGTGAGGTCGCTTGGGTGGAATCGCGAGAACGCCCGTTCCTGATCGCTTGGATCGGGTCCGAGGGGAAACCTGGTCCTACTTGGCGGCCTTGGCCAGGATTTCCAGGTTCTTTTGCATGCGCTTTCGGTCTTCCTTGCGATTGGCCTTGTTGGGCCGATCCTTGCCCTTGCGGATCCGTTTCGTCTGCTGCGTCGGAGACGGCATTTTGGGTACCTCCTTCATCGCTCCACGGCGGCTGAATTCCTCCATCGGGGAAACCTTTACCCCGAAACATCACGGCGTCTTTGCGGACCTGTTTGTATAGCAGCTCCGCCGCCGCCTGTCACGGAAAACCCTTCCACCTTGTTCCCAAGCTCCAACTTGGGAACACAACTGTGCAGAAGCTCCAGCTTCGATTCCCATGAAGCCGTTCCCAAGCTCCAGCTTGGGAACGAGGGGATATCCCCCCTTTCCTGATCCCCGATTATTACCATACCCGAGCTTAAGGGGCTGTCCAGTTTTTGGGGGGAATTATACCCCTCTCATCGACGAACGAGACGTTATCTATATTGTTCGCGGGATACTATACCGCGAATCGGCTTATCTTGGATGAAATGACGAACATTTAAAGCCGCCGATTCGACGGCTCTTTCAATGACACCGGGAACCATCGCCGAATTGTGCGGCGAACCGATGAAATTAGGAAGCCCGCAGAAGGGATGATCCATTTTGAAGGTGCCCGTGCTGAAAGGTTCGATCCACCAGGCGTCGATGCCCGCCTTGAAATGAGGGTTATTCACAAGGTGTTCGAAAAGCGCGGCCTCGTCTATGAGTGCCGCTCGCGCTACGTTGACTAAAATGGCGTCCGATTTCATCAACTCGAGCTCATGACGACCTATGAGGTTGCTCGTTCGCTTGTTTAGAGCGATGGAAAGGACGGCGATGTCGGATTCCTTTAAAACGAAGTCGAGATCCTTGAGCGTCCCGATGAAGTCCACCGCTTCTTGAGTCCTGCCGCTTGAGTTTATAGCGTATATCTTACATCCCAGACATCGAAAGAGCTTCGCCGCCGCCTTTCCGATGCCGCCGAAACCAATAATGGCGACCTTAGAACCGGATACCATCTTATTGATTTCAAACTGGTTGAATTCGCCGTGCGCCAGCTTATTGTGATTTTTCAGCAGCTGCTTTGCCAGCGCGAGCACCATGGCCAGTACGTGCTCCGCCATCGGTTCGGCGTAGGCGCCGACGTTGCTTGCGATCACCACGCCTTCGGGGATATCGTCGAAGGGAACGTGATCAGCACCAGCCGAAAGAAGCTGCAGGAAGCGCAACCGCGTAAGCAGCGGGTATTCATCCTTGGCCAATTCTTTTGGAGGGTTCCAGGAAAAAAGCACATCCGCCGTTTGCAGCACTTTCTTTCTGTCTTCGTCGTTCAGCTCGCTCAGAAAAGAAAAGGATGCCCCTTCCGGCATCGTTTTAAACAACAACGCTTTTTCTTCTTCGTCCATGCCGAAAGTCACGACAATGCGGCAACGTTCCATGTTGGAATTCACGGATTTGTCCTCCCTTCTCGACGAACTCCGGCGCCTCATGAGCGATGCCCGGAGCCACTGTCAAGGTCTGAAAACCGAGCCTTGAAGGATTTCGTTTTCGCATGTAGCACCGTCTCTATCATTCCGTTGGCCTTGATCATATGCAGTCTTAGCTGACACCCATCTCAACGTTTTTAGGCTAACGAATACAGCGAGTTGGGTCAAGGTGTTCGCCTTCTATTTTTGTATTTTTGATTGACAATAAGACTTACCCATCATATATGGGTGCAGATCTTTTAGAACAACATCCAGGGTGACCCTATGAGGTAGATCCAGATGGCCTTGAAGCAGGAAGCGCATCAGCTCCGTTTCCTCTCGTTCCCAAGCTCCAGCTTGGGAACGAGAGGAAACAAGAAGATCTCTTTGCGCCTTTGCGCCTTTGCGTGAGACATTTTGCTTGCGGCCATCCGACCTGGAAGTCGGACGTCTTGACCTCCGGCAGAGCGAGAGACCTGAACATGCGCAAGGAACCCCACCTATCCGCTGCCACCATCGGCGCGAAGCTTGAGCGTATCGCCCGGCGCCATGGTATTGCCGACATCTACGCCTTCGGCAGCCGGGCCGGAGCGGCGGCGTCGCAGCTCGAGGCCCTGCAGTCCGATCCCTCGGTCTTCGATCCCGGATCCGATCTCGATATCGGCGTACGCCCTTTCTTCGGCGTTCGCCTTATGGCCAGGGACCGGGTGGAACTCACCTTGGAGCTGGAGGATCTCTTTTCGGCGCCCCGGGTCGATCTGGTGATTCTGCCGGAAGCGGACCCTTACCTGGCGCTGGAGATCGTCCGCGGCGAGCTCCTCTACTGCGCCGATGCCGACGAAGAGGCCCGCAGCCAGCTGTTTGTCTTGCGCCGGGCCGCGGACTTGGCCCCCTTCAAGCGCGAGCGCATGCGGATGATCCTTGAGGAAGGCGCGAGATGACACCGACCGCCCTGCGCCGCACCGTGGTCACGGAACGGGCGGCGTGGATCCGAAACATGCTCGACGGGATCCGTTCACTGCCATTGGAAAGCCTTGATGCCTTCCTTGGCGACCCGCGCAATGCGGCGGCGGCCGAATCCTACCTGCGCCGGGCTCTCGAAGCGCTGCTGGATCTGGGGCGCCACCTGCTGGCCAAGGGGTTTGCGGTCGCACCGACCGAATACAAGGAAATGGCCCGCGAACTGGAACGCTCGCAGGTCCTTCGGGCGGAAGAAGCCCGCCGGCTGCGGCAACTGGCCGGCTATCGCAATCGGCTCGTGCATTTCTACCATGAAGTCGGCGTGGAGGAACTCTACGACCTATGCGCCCACCGCGCCGCCGACATCGAAACGCTGCTGGAGCGCCTCCTGAACTGGATCCAAGACCACCCGGAAAAAATCGATACGGCCCTTTAACCCGAAGGATCCCCAGTGAAACGAAATTCAGCGGGCACGGATACCCGATAAAGATCGTTTTCTCCTGTGAAAGCGATAGAACAAATATTATTATGGCTTATCCGCATTGAAATACTCAATTGATCCAGTCGAGGTCGGGGTGTTGCTCTTTCAATTTCGTGCCTTGGCTTCTTTGGCGCCGAAGGACACCGAAGCGGATCGTGCGTTCGGCGAAATGATGGGTGGGCTCGAGCGGGCCCGCATCCGGAGTGCTGGCGTGGCAACATTCGCAAGAACATCACTTGCCGCTGGGTGCAGATCTTTTAGAACGACACCCAGGGTGACCCTCTGAGGTAGATCCAGATGACCTTGAAGCAGCAAGCGCATCAGCTCCGTTTCCCCTCGTTCCCAAGCTCCAGCTTGGGAACGCCCTGCCCGGGAAGCTCCAGCTTCCCTCCCCGTAAAGGATTCCCCCTCATTCCCAAGCTCCGGCTTGGGAACGAGCAGATGGGTCACGGCTTCAGGGGAATCGAAGCTGGAGCTTCTGCACAGTTTTGTTCCCAAGCTGGAGCTTGGGAACAAGAAGCAAAAGCTCCAGCTTGGGAACAAGAAGCAAAGGGGTTCTTTCTCAAAGTGAGTGGGTAACATAAACTTTCCCCTCCCCCTTGATGGGGGAGGGCTAGGGTGGGGGTGATTCAGGGTTCAGCAAAAACATAACTCCGACCGCTAAAACCCATCCCCTCGTTCCCAAGCTTCAGCTTGGGAACGAGGGGATGGCTTAATGCAGGTAGGGGCACAGCGGCACTGCGCCTCTACGCCTCTACCCTGTGCGTAGCCCACGTCACGCACCTGGAATGCCGCATGGACTCGCGTTCTCTGTCAACGGTCTCGGAATCGAAGATCAATTCACCTCGCACACCCACACGCGGCACGACAGCCGGGTGGTCTACTCCACCCGAAGATCACATGCCGCTTGACACGCCCCTCTGAAGCCCTATCATGCGAAGAAACGTCTGTGAGGTATTTCACGACGTCAAAGCGGAACCTCGCGTTATGGAGTCGACCCGGTGGAAGTCCCCCGACGCTTCGGGCGGGGCGATGAGCCCTGTAACCGAGGTGGCGGAGCTGTCGGGGGACAGCGCACCGCCCCACTGCCTTGTAGGCCGTCGCCTCTTGGAGGTTCTCATGAAAATCACCCATCTGGGCGCTAAAGACTGCGTCACCGGTTCCTGCCATCTTGTGCAGACCCACCCGGATCGGGGAGCGGTCCGCGGGGTCAACTTCCTGGTGGATTGCGGGCTGGCTCAGGGGGACGACCCCGTTCTCCCCTTCGACCGGTTCCCAGTGCCGCCGGCCGACATCGACTACCTCTTTCTGACCCATGCCCACATCGACCACATCGGTCGGGTCCCGGACCTCATCGATGCCGGCTTTAGCGGCGAGATTCTCTGCACCCATGCCACCCAGGCGCTGCTCCTACCCATGCTCCGGGATGCCATGTCGTTTTCCGACCGCGGCGACCGGGCCATCCAGGCCCTGGAGGAGCGCATCGAGGCGCTGTCCTGGGGTTTTGAGCTCCACGAGTCGTTCGAGCTGAAAAACGGGATCCGCTTTACCTTCAAGAATGCCGGCCACATCCTCGGCTCGTGTTTCATCCAGTTTTCTTTTCCGCCGGAGTCCATCGCCGCGCCGCCCGAGGGGCTCGGGCCCTCTTTGCCCGCCGGCGCGTGCCGCGTCACCTTTTCCGGAGACTTGGGGTGCACGGACACGCCGCTCCTGCCGGACCCGGATCCTCCGGATGCCTGCGATCTGCTCATCCTTGAGTCCACCTACGGGGACCGGAACCACGAAAATCGGTCGTACCGCCTGAAGATCCTGGAAGAGACCCTGACCCGCGCTCTGGCCGATAACGGTATTGTTTACATTCCGGCCTTCGCTCTGGGCCGGATCCAGGAACTGATCTACGAGCTCGACCGGATCCACCCCCGCGTGCCGGTGTTCATCGATTCGCCCCTGGGGCTTGAGATCACCCGGATCTACCAGAAGATGGAAGTCTTCTGGGACCGGGAAGCGAGGGCACTAAAGGCCGCCGGGGACCACCCCCTGGATTTCAAGAACCTGTATGCGGTGGAAACATTCGCCGACCACCAGCGGCTCCTCACCATGCCGGGGCCGGCCGTGATCATCGCCGGATCCGGCATGTGCACCGGGGGGCGCATCCGGGACCACCTGGCCCACGGGCTGGACAACCCGGCCAACGACATCTTTTTCGTCGGCTACCAGGCCAAGGGCACTCCCGGCCGGGCCATTCAGGAGGGGCGGATTCCCGTCAAGGCGAGGGTGCATACACTTTCGGGCTACTCGGCCCACGCCGACCAGAAGACCCTGGTGGCTTGGGTCCAGGCCATGCCCGCCCCGCCGGCCCACATCCGGCTGGTCCACGGCGAACCCCCGGCCCAGGCCGCCCTGGCCCGTGTTCTCGGGATAAATATGCCCGCGTAGGAGCCGGCTTACCGGCGACCCTCATGCCCCATAGGAGGCCCGCCCTCGGGCCGACGGGGTGGGATAACGCCGACCGATCGATTTCTTTTTCTCGCGCAGAGGCGCAAAGAAAAGATTTTGGTAGCGTTCTAAAGTGGAAACCTTAAGCAAGAAGGATAACGAAGAGCAAAAAAATCCCTTTCTCCCCCCTCCCCTTAATCCCCTCCCACAAGGGGAGGGGAAATAGAATGGGTGCGGATCTTTTAGAACCACATTCAGTGTGACTCTCTGAGGTAGATGCAGATGGCCTTAGAGCAGCAAGCGCATCAGCTCCGTTTCCCCTCGTTCCCAAGCTCCAGCTTGGGAACGAGGGGATGGCTCACGGCTTCACAGGAATCGAGGCTGGAGCTTCTGCACAGTTGTGTTCCCAAGCTGGAGCTTGGGAACAAGAAGAAATTTTTGTGGTTTTAAAAAAACCGGCGTCTTGGCGCGAGATAGGTGCGCTCTCACGGATTAAGGTGAAGAGCAAAATGTGAGTCACATCTTATTGAAAGGAGGAAACCGCATGAAGGTCAAAACTCTCCTTACCGCTTTAATCGTTTTCCTTGCTGTCGGTTTTTCCACGGCCTACGGCGCTGACCCGGCAAATGGGACATTGGATTTAGTAGCCGGTGAGAAAAAGATTCTCGCGGAATTCAAGAAAGAGATTCCGATTGATCGTATTATCAACGTTGAACAGTTCAAAAAAATAGTTGATGAGGTGAATGCCGGGACTAGAGAAGCCTATCTTCTTGATCTCAGAAGCGCCCCTGAATTTTATACCTTTCATATCGAGGGAGCGGATAATATCCACGCTGGTCATGTGTACACCATCCCCAGGCACATCGCTGACGCGAACGCGGAGATCTATATCTATTGCCGAACATCTCATCGCGCCTTTTATGTTGCCCATTTTCTGTACGACTATGGGTATACAAATATATGGCTAGTAGATGGCGGAATGTTGGCGTGGCTGAAGGCCGGCTATCCCGTAGTCAATCAGTACATGGGTAAGTTTGTTGCCAAGTATGAAAATTTTGACAACGACTACAGTTCTGATTACCGGGAAACCGGGAAATACCGGGTGCGTGAATTTCATCCTTATTGATTTATCCGATTTCCCCTCGTTCCCAAGCTCCAGCTTGGGAACGGGCTCACCGAAGCTGGAGCTTCTGCACAGTTGTGTTCCCAAGCTGCAGCTTGGGAACAAGAAGCAAAAGATCTGCACTCAATGCGAAGGCGGCGGTGTCGGCCAGGGTGCCATCGTGTAGACAGCCGGCAACAGCCAAATTAAAGTAGTGATGTCCACTACAACTTGGGGGAGGCGATCATATGAAAACCATCACTGCCGCGAATGCGAATCGTGGTTTTTCCAACCTACTGCGGGAAGTGGGTAAGGGTGAGGAAATCACGATCCTGTCAAGAGGGAGGCCTGTGGCTAAAATCACTTCTGTCAGTTCCGACATATTGCATAAAAAGGCGATGAAAGACCTCTTGGTATCCCGGTTGAAAGCCCAGGACGTGACCGGGTCGCGCGATTGGACCCGTGACGAACTGTATGGCGATCCGGCGTGCGTGTAGCCCTCGATACGAGTATATTGGCCTATGCCGAGGGGGTCGGCGATGCGGTCCGCTGCGCCATTGCTATCAGGCTGATAGAACGCTTGCCGGTCGAGCTTGTCCTGGTTCTCGCGCAAGCCCTGGGCGAGCTTTTTCGGGTTCTCACGGGAAAGGCAAAACGCGAAGCAGCGCCGGCACGTGAGGCCGTTATGGCCTGGGCCGACAGTTTTGAGGTTGGCGACTCGTCTTGGTCGGCTTTTCAGGCTGCAATCGACCTGGCAATTGATCACGGATTCCAGATTTGGGACGCATTGATCATGGCGGTTGCGGCGGAAAACAGCTGCCGCATGGTGTTGAGTGAAGATTTGCAGGCCGGTTTCATTTGGAGAGGCCTTACCGTGATCAATCCCTTCGCCCTACCCTCCTCACCTCTGCTCGCAAATATCCTGGAAGACGGATGAAACTCAAAACGAAACAGGAGCATCCATTGCGGGTTTTGCTGATTTCGGCCGATTTGGAAAGAGTTGGCCGGGATCTGCCCGTATCCTATCCTGGAATTGCTGAACAAGGGACAACCGAAAACCGCCAACCGACAACGGATAACTGGCAACCGATAAACATTACACTTGACATAACACATAAATAAGGAAACTAATTATATAGTATGCAGTACATCCCGGGAAACATTTTGCGGAACAGCTTGAAGAATTATATATGAGTGCAGCCGAATTGTCCCGCAAGCTCAAGGTCCCCGCTTGACAGGAGGCTGAGTGGTTATGAGCAAGTATCTAACATGGCTTGTAATATGTGTTCTTTTGAGTATAAGTTTAGATGTCTTTGCAGAGGAAGTGCCTTTCACCCTTGAGGATAGAGACAGGCTTATAAGGGTAGAGGTTAAGTTAGAAGATGTAGACAAGCGGTTTGAGCAGATAGACAAGCGGTTTGAACAGATAGATAAGCGCTTTATAGAATTAAGAGAGGATATGAATAAGAGGTTTGACTCCATAGACAAAAGGTTTGAGTCTATAGAGAAAAGGTTTGATCAGTTGGTAAATATTTTTATAGGAATAGTTGCGGCTTTTGCCGGGATTGTGGCTGTAACCATTGGATTTGCCATCTGGGATAGGAGGACGGCCTTACGTCCGGTTCTGGAGAGGAGTGAAAGGTGGGAGATGGCGGTAAGAGAATATGCCAAGCAGGAGCCCCGGTTGGCTGAGGTTTTGAAGTCTTTAGGCTTGATGTAAGTGGGAAGGTGCATACTCTTTTGATCTACTCGCTCCACGCCTCATGAACGTTCACAGGGAGGCCAATGGATTTTCCCCTCGTTTCCAAGCTCCAGCTTGGGAAGAAGGCGAAAAAGGGGGGAAAGCCCCCTCTCCCTTGATGGGAGAGGGTTGGGGTATGGGTGATAAAATCAAAAAAATCCCCTCCCACAAGGGGAGGGGAAACTTCCCCTTGACAAGCTCCTCTCAACTCGTATCCTGCGGAAAAGCGTTGGTGACGTATTTCACGACATCCAACCATAACCTCAACGCCAGGTCACGGAAACGACCGGGAAGCATCCGCCGAGGGTTCGGGCGGGGCGATGGGCCCTGTAACCGAGTTGGCGGAGCTGTATCCGGCGGCTTGTGCAAGTTGCAAGTTTCAAGTTGCAAGTTTCAAGTTGCAAGTTTCAAGTCGCAAGTTTCAAGTCGCAAGTTTCAAGTCGCAAGTTTCAAGTCGCAAGTTTCAAGTCGCAAGTTTCAAGTTTCAAGTTGCAAGTTTCAAGTTTCAAGTTGCAAGTTTCAAGTCGCAAGTTTCAAGTCGCAAGGCGGAATTGTGGCGCGCTTCGAGGATCTGGCGGTTTGGAAACGATCTGCCCGCTTGAGTGCCGAGCTCTATAAGGCACTCAGGGACTTGAAAGATTTTGGGTTTCGCGATCAGATTACGCGGGCGGGGCTCTCGATCCCTTCCAACATTGCCGAAGGTTTTGAACGTGAGTCGGCAAAGGAAACGACCTGTTTTCTGAATTATGCGAAGGGCTCGGCAGGCGAATTGAGGACTCAGTTGTACATCGCAATGGACATTGGCTACATCGAACGAGAGACAGCCATGGCGTGGATCAGGGAAACAGAAGAAATCTCACGCATGCTCCACGGTTTGATGAAAACCATACGAGATCAAAAGAAATGACTATCGACCCCTTGCAACTTGCAACTTGCCTCTTGCAACTTGCCTCTTGCAACTTGCCTCTTGCAACTTGCCTCTTGCAACTTGCCTCTTGCAACTTGCAACTTGCAACTTGCAACTTGTAACTTGTAACTTGTAACTTGTAACTTGTCAGTAGTGGATCCCGGGAAGCATCTTGCGGAACAGCTTGAAGAATTAAATATGAGTGCAGCCGAATTGTCCCGGAAGCTCAAGGTCCGCGCTTGACAGGATGCTGAGTGGTTATGAGCAAGTATCTAACATGGGTAGCAATATGTGTTCTTTTGAGTATAAGCTTAGATGTCTTTGCAGAGGAAGTGCCTTTCACCCTTGAGGATAGAGATAGGCTTATAAGGGTAGAGGTTAAGTTAGAAGATGTAGACAAGCGGTTTGAGCAGATAGACAAGCGGTTTGAGCAGATAGACAAGCGGTTTGAGCAGATAGATAAGCGGTTTGAGCAGATAGATAAGCGGTTTGAGCAGATAGATAAGCGGTTCGAACAGGTGGATAAGCGGTTTATGGAATTAAGAGAGGATATGAATAAGCGGTTTGATCAGTTGATAAATATTTTTATAGGGATAGTTGCGGCTTTTGCCGGGATTGTGGCTGTAACCATTGGGTTTGCCATTTGGGATAGGAGGACGGCCCTACGTCCGGTTCTGGAGAGGAGTGAAAGGTGGGAGATGGCGGTAAGAGAATATGCCAAGCAGGAGCCCCGGTTGGCTGAGGTTTTGAAGTCTTTAGGCTTGATGTAAGTGGGTAAGATAATAACCGGTGGAGGTGTGAAAGATATTGCCAAAGAAACCAGCAAAAACACCAACGTCCCCTAAGTCTAAGACGGATCAACCAAAGAAACCAGATAGACCAGATATGTCAAATGTGTACACCCGACCCCTTTTGCTTGTGTTTACGTTGGATGCGGATCTTTAAGAACGACATCCAGGGTGGACCCTCTGAGGTAGATGCAGATGGCCTTGAAGCAGCAAGCGCATCAGCTCCGTTTCCCCTCGTTCCCAAGCCAGAGCTGCGGAACGAGGGGAACTTGCAACTTGCAACTTGTAACTTTCGGTCGGCATTGCGGGGCTTAGAACCTATGATAAGCAAAAGGGGCTGACGAAGTGAGCGCCCCGCTCCCCGTGGTCAGTCTTGAATGTGGAACGTCGCAGGCGCCTTGAACGCCGCAAAGCGGCCATTTCGGGGTCAAAAAGGGGCTTCTAAGGTCGATTTTGGGCCTGTTTTGTGGTTTAACGATCCGTAATAATAATTAATTTAGTGGTCCGACCCAAAGGGGGCCCAGCTTCACGCAAGAAGCTTATAATTTTATGGACGTCCCCCATTCGTCGCTTGATTTCTAACCACCAAGTATATTAGAATATAACTATAATAAAAGATTTTATTTCTGATCCTGGTACCAATTGAGGGAGGTAGACTTTCCATGAGTAGAATGTTTAAAGTCCCATTAATTTTAGAGCCACAAAAAGAAGGTGGATGGACAGTGACAAGTCCTATTCTCCCAGAATTAGTAACTGAGGTCGACGACCTTAAACATATTGATGAAGTTGTCAGGGACGCTATTAATGCAGTGATGGAACTATATGAGGACACGGGTAAAGCGTTTCCTTCTGGCTTGATAGCAGACGATATAAACTCTCCGGTTTGGTTTGAATCACTAATTTCTGCTGATTCATGAACTATCGAGAGCTGACTAAAAAGCTTCGGACTCTTGGTTGTCATGAAATTCCCCGTCGAGGTGGAGGTTCACATCTAAAGTGGCTTAATCCCGCTACCGGAAAAGGAACTGTAATTCCGGATTGGGGCAATAAGGATCTTAAACAAGGGACGATTCGACGGATACTGAAACAGTTAGGAATAGACCTGGGGAATGTTGGAAACATGTTATAATTTCCACGTTTTTTTCGGAAACCTAACCTTTCTTGCTTTTCTCGTTTTTTCGGCCCAAGAATGTTATAATCTTATTAACGTTCCCCATTCCCACGCTGGTATGACAATAATAGAAAACCTGCGTTGGAATTGGCTCAATGGAAATATGAGACAACGTCTCCCATATCCCCAAACAGACCAGATAAACTAGATAAACCAGATATGTCAAATGTGTAGACCTGACCCCTTTTGCTTTGGGTGCAGATCTTTTAGAACGACATCCAGGGTGACCCTCCGAACTGAATGCTTCAGGGAAGATGACAAGCAGACAGCAAATAAACGTCGGTGGATCACTTACATCCAATTCTTTTTCTCGCGCGGAGGCGCAGAGAAGACCAGGATTTTCGGATACCCATGAAAAAAGCACTCATCACCGGCCAGGACGGTGCCTATCTGGCCGAATTTCTCACACGAGCCCAATCGCAACTTCATCCTGCACTACGGCGACCTGACCGATTCTTCCAACCTCAACGGCCTGGTGCAGGCCAGCCAGCCGGACGAGATCTACAACCTGGGCGCGCAGTCCCACGTGGCCGTCTCCTTCGAGACGCCCGAGTACACGGCCAACACCGACGCCCTTGGCACCCTGCGCCTGCTGGAGGCGGCCATCCGCTTGCTGAGCCTGCAGGGAAAGAGACCCGCTTCTATCAGGCCGGCACCTCGGAGCTCTACGGGCTGGTGCAGGAGACGCCTCAGCGGGAGACCACGCCGTTTTATCCGCGCTCCCCGTATGCCTGCGCCAAGCTCTACGGCTACTGGATCACGGTCAACTACCACGAGGCCTACAACCTGTTTGCCGTAAACGGCATCCTGTTCAACCACGAGCCGCCCATCTGCGGCGAAATCTTGTCGGCGACGCCGCCCGGGCCCTTGAATATACCGAGCCAGCCCGGTCAACGGCGCAGACGGGAGCGCCCCCGAGGATCGGATTCTGCGAACTTTGGCCAAGCACGGCATTAGAAGCTGCAAATCAGAGGTCGGAGGTGAGCCGGCGGAGCTTGACGGCATCGTGGAAATCTGGGGGACGGGCAAACCGTTGCGGGAGTTTCTCTGGAGCCTGGACATGGCCGAGGGCTGCGTGTTCCTGATGGAGCGGGACGAGCGTGGATGAGGGCCTGAGAAAGTTCTACGACTGGTATCAGGACTCGGTTCCAGTAAAAAAGGGGGGAAAGCTCCCTCTCCCTTGAAAGCCCCCTCTCCCTTGATGGGAGAGGGTTGGGGTGAGGGTGACAAAATCAATGCATGTCGATCACTTACATCCCCCTCCCCTTAATCCCCTCCCACGAGGGGAGGGGAAAATGCTCCCTCTCCCTTGATGGGAGAGGGTTGGGGTGAGGGTGACAAAATCAATGCATGTCGATCACTTACATCCCCCTCCCCTTAATCCCCTCCCACGAGGGGAGGGGAAAATGCTCCCTCTCCCTTGATGGGAGAGGGTTGGGGTGAGGGTGACAAAATCAATGCATGTCGATCACTTACATCCCCCTCCCCTTAATCCCCTCCCACAAGGGGAGGGGAAATAGAATTTAGCATCAAATACCAGGTCTATTGTTTTCTACGCTACCAATGGATTTTGAGACCGCCTTCAGAAAGGTTATCGAGCAAGGGATAGAAAGATAGCGCGTTTCAGGCCAATAAACAAGAGGATTAATCATTAGCTTTGTAGTAGAATGGGTTGGACGGATCGACGACAAGTTATGTTACCTTCGGTTTAAGAAAGCTTGAGGGGAGTTAAGATGGCTGAAATCAAATTTAAATCAGATGTGCCGGATAAAGCCACCGAGATTTTGACAGAAGCTTTGGAAACTGAATCGTTGCGGTTGGAATATAGCCTGAGGCTTGCAAAAGAGCGACTATCGAGATTCGAAAAAAAGTACAATGTTTCGTCGGAAAAGTTCATCAATGAGTGGACTGCTGAAGATCTGGAAGGAAAAGATTTGGAATATGTTGAATGGGCTGGAGAATATCATCTTTCAATGCGATTAAATGAACGATTGGATGTATTGAAGAGTATTCATCATGTCTCTACCTGATTATTTGAAGGCCTTTCGCCGAGCTGTGGGAAAAATCAACGATTTTGGATTTGCTGAATCCATAGATATCAGGGAAGAGATAAGGGCTTCAAAACAGGCTGTTATTGATGCGAAAATTGTTCTGGTCGATGGATCTGTTTTGTATATCAATGAGTTTATTGATGCAAAATACACAGTCGAAAAGTTAACTTACGCTTACCAATACCAGAATAAAAAAGGGAAGCTGATATTCCGCTATGATAACGCCAGACACAGCCCGGCATTGGGATTTGATGACCATAAACATCTTTCTGAAGGGGGTATAGTACAGGTTTGCACGCCGGACATATGCGATGTGGTGGACGAGGTGATAGGCCGCATATAACGCGACCTTTATCAGCTTGAAAACAAAGAGTGGTATTTTAAGACCCGACCCCAGAACTCTTTCATCTGCCGATCTTTTGCTTCTTGTTCCCAAGCTCCAGCTTGGGAACACAACTGTGGAGAAGCTCCAGCTTCGGTTCCCATGAGGCCGTTCCCAAGCCAGAGCTTCGAAACGAGGGGAAAGCTCCCTCTCCCTTGGTGGGAGAGGGCTGGGGAGAGGGTGACAAAATCAATGCATGTCGTTCACCTACATCCCCCTCCCCTTAATCCCCTCCCACGAGGGGAGGGGAAAGCCCCCTCTCCCTTGATGGGAGAGGGCTGGGGTGAGGGTGACAAAATCAATGCATGTCGTTCACCTACATCCCCCTCCCCTTAATCCCCTCCCACGAGGGGAGGGGAAAATGCTCCCTCTCCCTTGATGGGAGAGGGCTGGGGTGAGGGTGACAAAATCAATGCATGTCGTTCACCTACATCCCCCTCCCCTTAATCCCCTCCCACGAGGGGAGGGGAAAATGCTCCCTCTCCCTTGATGGGAGAGGGCTGGATGGGAGATGGCTGGGGTGAGGGTGACAAAATCAATGCATGTCGATCACTTACATCCCCCTCCCTTTAATCCCCTCCCACGAGGGGAGGGGAAAATGCCCCCTCTCCCTTGATGGGAGAGGGTTGGGGTGAGGGTGACAAAATCAATGCATGTCGTTCACCTACATCCCCCTCCCCTTAATCCCCTCCCACGAGGGGAGGGGAAAATGCTCCCTCTCCCTTGATGGGAGAGGGCTGGGGTGAGGGTGACAAAATCAAAAAATCCCCCTCACCCTCCCCTATTACGTCTATTGTTTTCTACGCTACCAATGGATTTTGAGACCGCCTTCAGAAAGGTCATCGCGCTCGAGGGAGGCTTTCGGCTGCACCAAAACGCAACCGAAAGCGATGCAACCTATGCGGGCATCTACCGCAAGGCCCATCCATCCTGGGAGGGATGGGACTACATCGACAAGGGGGCCACTCCGCCCACCGAGCTTGTGAGAGGCTTTTATAAAACCCATTACTGGCATGTCTTTGAAGGCATCGATGAAGATAAACGCTACATCCTCTATGAGTTTGCCGTCAACGCGGGGA
This sequence comes from Desulfoglaeba alkanexedens ALDC, assembly GCF_005377625.1. Lineage (GTDB taxonomy): Bacteria > Desulfobacterota > Syntrophobacteria > Syntrophobacterales > DSM-9756 > Desulfoglaeba > Desulfoglaeba alkanexedens. The sequence goes on from NZ_CP040098.1 coordinate 95,815, forward strand.
TCAAGAAGGCAACCAAGATCGCCCAGGTTGTCGCAGGCACCGTCCCCGATGGGATTATCGGCCCCAAAACCATCGCAGCCGTAAACCGCATGGATACCGAGCTTTTTATCGCTCAATATACGATCGCCCGGATCAAGCACTACCTCGATCTGGCCAACAGCGATCCAAAACGCTACGCGATATACCTTCGCGGCTGGCTGAACAGGACTATGGAGGCGCTGACATGATCAATATTCTTGGTACTCTAGGTGCAGGCGGCATAGGATCAATCATCTTGTAACTTGTAACTTGTAACTTGTAACTTGTAACTTGTAACTTGTAACTTGTAGCTTGTAGCTTGTAGCTTGTAGCTTGTAGCTTGTAGCTTGTAGCTTGTAGCTTGTAGCTTGTAGCTTGTAGCTTGTAGCTTGTAGCTTGTAGCTTGTAGCTTGTAGCTTGTAGCTTGTAGCTTGTAACTTGTAACTTGTAACTTGTAGCTTGTAGCTTGTAGCTTCTATCTTCGCGGCTGGCTGAAGCGGGCTATGGAGGCGTTGACATGAACAGCTTCGGGATCGGTAGCGTGATCGACGGCGTCGGCAGGATTGCCGATGACCTGATCACGACAGATAATGAGCGACTGGAAATTGCCCTCAGAGAAAAGGAGCTCGATACCCAGATCCTCTCCAAGGTTCACGAGACAAACATCGCCGAGGCGCAGCACAGGACCCTCTTCGTGGCAGGCTGGCGGCCCTTTATCGGATGGGTGAGCGGCCTGGCATTGGTTTATACATTCCTCATCCAGCCGATCTTCTTATGGATCAACTCGATCTACAACCTGACCCCCACGCCCCCGCCGCAGCTCAATGACGATATGCTTTTTAACATCGTTCTTGCAATGCTCGGCATTGCCGGGCTCAGAACGTATGAGAAGCAAAAGGGGCTCACCAAGTGAGCGCCGAGCCCCCAGTCGCTATTTTTGAATGTGCAACGTCGCAGGCGCCTTGAGCGCTGTGAAGCGGCCCTGATAGTGGATAGTTAGAGACGTCCGGCTCTCCGCTCTGACCACAGGACCAAAACATGGCAAAAGAATCGAACGACTCTTCCAAAGGCGAGCACATCCTCATCCTCGGCGGCGACGGCTATCTCGGCTGGCCCACGGCCATGTACTTCTCTCAGCGCGGCTACCAGGTGACGGTGGTGGACAACTACTTCCGGCGTAACGCCTGCACCGAGCTGGACGTGGGCATGCTCTACCCGGTGCCGACCCTGGTGCAGCGCGCCAAGATCTGGCACCAGCTCACCGGCAAGGAAATCAAGGTGCTCATCGGGGATCTCACCGACCCGGAGGTCATGCGCTCGTTGTTCAAGGGCGATGTCGCCTACACCTGGGCGGTGGACGGCAAGTTCAGCGGCATCCCGGAGACGGTGATCCACTACGCCGAGCAGCCTTCGGCGCCGTATTCGCTCATCAACTACAAGTACGCCAAGATCACGGTGGCCAACAACCTGCTGATCACCAACAACCTGGTGTGGGCCCTGCGCGATTTCTCCCGCGACACCCACGTGGTCCACATCGGCACCATGGGCGAGTACGGCACACCCAAGATCGACATCCCCGAGGGGTGGATCGAGATCGAGAAAAACGGCCGCAGCGACCGGTTCCTCTTTCCGCGCCAGGCCAGCAGCCTTTACCACACCACCAAGATCATGGACACGGACCTGTTCTGGTTCGGCGTGCGCATGTGGGACCTGCGGGTCACCGACCTGATGCAGGGCCCGGTCTACGGCATAGAGACCGAGGTCCGAGGTCCGAGGTCCGAGGTCCGATGTCCGAGGTCCGATGTCCGAGATCCGAGGTCCGAGGTCCGAGGCCCGAGGTCCGAGATCCGAGGTCCGAGGTCCGAGGTCCGAGGTCCGAGGTCCGAGATCCGAGGTCCGAGGTCCGAGGTCCGAGGTCCGATGTCCGATGTCCGAGGTCCGAGGTCCGAGATCCGAGATCCGAGGTCCGAGGTCCGAGGTCCGAGGTCCGAGGTCCGAGGTCCGAGGTCCGAGGTCCGAGGTCCGAGGTCCGATGTCCGAGGTCCGAAGTCCGAGGTCCGAAGTCCGAGGTCCGACTCCAGCCTCTGCCCCTCATGGAGGCAAGCGATGGGCGAACAGATCAAAAGCGCCAAGGATCTACGCGTTTACAAAAGAGCCTACGACTTGTCGATGGAAATTTTTACCATTAGTAAGACTTGGCCAGCGGAAGAGAAGTTCTCCCTCACCGATCAGATTAGGCGGTCATCCCGATCTGTATGCGCAAACCTTCGGGAAGCCTGGGCCAAGCGCAGATATGAGGCTCACTTTGTCAGTAAGCTGACCGACGCTGACGGAGAAACCGCGGAGACTGATACCTGGCTAGATTACGCGCTCGACTGCGGGTACATTGTTGCTGATGAACATGCTCGGCTCACCGAAGAAAACCGTGCTGTTGGATCGATGCTCGGCTCCATGCTCAATAATCCACAACCTTTCGTAATCAAAAAACAGTGACCTCAAACAGCCAGAAGTCCGAGATCCGATGTCCGATGTCCGCAGAACAGCCAGAAGTCTGATGCCCGATCTCCGACCACGGATCTCGGACCTCGGATCTCCGACCTCTGACCTCTGACCTCCGACCTCTGACCTCTGACCTCTGACCTCTGACCTCTGACCTCTGACCTCTGACCTCTGACCTCTGACCTCTGACCTCTGACCTCTGACCTCGGATCTCCGACCTCTGACCTCGGATCTCCGACCTCTGACCTCGGTTTTCTTTTGAAATCGAGATCGGGCTGATTTAGGGTGATGGGCACCAACAAGGAAAAAAGTTATAAATGAGAAAAGATGGGGGCGCAATGAAATCAAAATCGGGTGAAATCAAGGGTAATCGGTGCTCTAAAGCCTTCAAAAGCCTTGGAAAGACTTCTGGCCGGCGTAAAGCGATGCCTAAAACAGTAGAGCTGGAAATTATTCAGGCGATGGATCGTTCCAAAAAAAACGTGGAACTGTTGAGGGCAAAAAGGGAAGTCGATCAGCGAAAGCTTCACCAGCCTTTTGACTTCTAGTCTACGCCATGGAATCCCCTTAATCTGTAATTGATTTTTTTATGCGCAGAGAGGAAATAAAATGCCTGCCTTAAACGAAGTTGATAGAATTATTTTTGAAAAAGTATCTAGCTTGCCAGATAACCAAAAAAGAGAAGTATTGTCTTTTATCGAATTCTTGCAGATAAAACAGGACAAGGAATTTATCGACTACGTAAACGAAATGACTACGAAAACGCTTAAAGATAAACAAGCTAAGAAAAAATTCCTTTCGCTGAACGAATTGCAAGCAGAATATGACAGAATTTAGACTGCTGATTTCACCTGCTGCGCATCGCGACCTTAAAAAGCTGCCCCCTGATATCCAAAAAAAGGTTGTCTACGAACACTTGCCTACAATTGAAAGAGATCCATTTGGGGTTGGTTATCCGTTATATGGTGCATTGAAAGGTGAGCTTTCTTATTATTTTGGAAGAAAACCGGAATACCGGATCATATATTATGTCGAAAATGAAATTATCACGGTAAATATAATTGGTAGTAGAGAGAATCTATACAAACGAGCAAGAAAACGATACCGCAAAAAATAAAAGCAAAAAGTAAGATATCCGAGGCCCGAAGGCCGCCCTCTGACCTCGGATCTCTGACCTCGGACCTCGGACCTCGGATCTCTGACCTCGGACCTCTGACCTCGGATCTCTGACCTCGGATCTCTGACCTCGGACCTCTGACCTCGGACCTCTGACCTCGGACCTCTGACCTCTGACCTCGGACCTCTGACCTCTGACCTCGGACCTCTGACCTCGGACCTCGGATCTCTGACCTCGGACCTCGGATCTCTGACCTCGGATCTCCGACCTCAGACTTCGGATTCAAGAAGCTAGAAACAAACATGACAAAATGGCTAATAACAGGCGGCTGCGGCTTCATCGGCAGGAATCTCGTAAAATCCCTGATTGAAGAGGGCGGTCACTTCATCCGCGTCGTGGACAACCTCAGGGTGGGTTCGAGGGAAGACCTTTCTGCGGTCTGTAGCTTCGAAGAGATTCCTTTGGAAGGAAAAATTCGAAGCACGAATATCGAAATTCGAGACAATGACCAAAAAGCCAAGGAAACAAATCCAAAACAGAAAAAAAATAGCAGTCGTTTCGGTCATTCGGATTTTGAAAATTCGGATTTCGAATTTCGTGCTTCCGGACCGAAGGTCCAGTTGATCGTCGCCGACATCCTTGACGCCTCGATTGCCCTTGAGCTCTGCCAAGGCATTGACGTTATCGTCCACCTCGCCGCCAACACCGGCGTCGCGCCGTCGGTGGCGGATCCGGTGATGGACTGCCGCACCAACGTCCTGGGGACCCTCAACTATTTAGAGGCGGCCCGGCACTGCAAGGCGCTGCGCTTCGTCTTCGCCTCCTCCGGGGTCCCGGTGGGAGAGGTGGAGCCGCCCATTCACGAGGAGCTGGCGCCTCATCCGGTTTCCCCTTACGGGGCGAGCAAGCTGGCCGGCGAAGGGTATTGTTCGGCCTACTTTCGCACCTTCGGGGTGGAAACGGTCTGCCTGCGCTTCGGCAACGTCTACGGGCCGCTTTCGGGCAAAAAGGACTCGGTGGTGGCCAAGTTCATCAAACAAGCGCTGGCAGGTGAAACGGTGGAAATCTACGGCGACGGCACCCAGACCCGGGACTTTATCGACGTCTCGGATCTGATCGGCGCCATCCGCCTGGCGGCGAGCAAGCCCGATATCGGCGGCGAGACCTTCCAGATCGCCACCAGCCGGGAGCACACGGTCAACGAAGTGGCCGCCATGCTGCAAAAAGAGCTCAAGGCTCAAAAAGATATCGACATGAAAATTACCCACGGCCAGCCCCGCCCGGGCGATGTGCGCCGCAACTTCTCTGATATCTCGAAGGCCAGGGAGGTGCTGGGGTGGGAAAGCAGCATCGGCCTTGAGGAGGGGATCTCGAAGGTTGTCGAATGGTTTTCAAAACAAACCAAAAGCATAGAACCTATCCCATGAAAAAAGCACTCATCACCGGCGTCACCGGCCAGGACGGTGCCTATCTGGCCGAATTTCTCATCGAAAAAGGCTACGAGGTGCACGGCATCAAGCGGCGTTCGTCGCTTTTTAACACAGAGCGCATCGATCATCTCTACCAGGACCCGCACGAGCCCAATCGCAACTTCATCCTGCACTACGGCGACCTGACCGATTCTTCCAACCTCAACGGCCTGGTGCAGGCCAGCCAGCCGGACGAGATCTACAACCTGGGCGCGCAGTCCCACGTGGCCGTCTCCTTCGAGACGCCCGAGTACACGGCCAACACCGACGCCCTTGGCACCCTGCGCCTGCTGGAGGCGGCCATCCGCTTGCTGAGCCTGCAGGGAAAGAGACCCGCTTCTATCAGGCCGGCACCTCGGAGCTCTACGGGCTGGTGCAGGAGACGCCTCAGCGGGAGACCACGCCGTTTTATCCGCGCTCCCCGTATGCCTGCGCCAAGCTCTACGGCTACTGGATCACGGTCAACTACCACGAGGCCTACAACCTGTTTGCCGTAAACGGCATCCTGTTCAACCACGAGCCGCCCATCTGCGGCGAAATCTTGTCGGCGACGCCGCCCGGGCCCTTGAATATACCGAGCCAGCCCGGTCAACGGCGCAGACGGGAGCGCCCCCGAGGATCGGATTCTGCGAACTTTGGCCAAGCACGGCATTAGAAGCTGCAAATCAGAGGTCGGAGGTGAGCCGGCGGAGCTTGACGGCATCGTGGAAATCTGGGGGACGGGCAAACCGTTGCGGGAGTTTCTCTGGAGCCTGGACATGGCCGAGGTCTGCGTGTTCCTGATGGAGCGGGACGAGCGTGGATGAGGGCCTGAGAAAGTTCTACGACTGGTATCAGGACTCGGTTCCAGTAAAAAAGGGGGGAAAGCTCCCTCTCCCTTGATGGGAGAGGGCTGGGGTGAGGGTGACAAAATCAATGCATGTCGTTCACCTACATCCCCCTCCCCTTAATCCCCTCCCACGAGGGGAGGGGAAAGCCCCCTCTCCCTTGATGGGAGAGGGCTGGGGTGAGGGTGACAAAATCAATGCATGTCGTTCACCTACATCCCCCTCCCCTTAATCCCCTCCCACAAGGGGAGGGGAAAATGCTCCCTCTCCCTTGATGGGAGAGGGCTGGGGTGAGGGTGACAAAATCAATGCATGTCGTTCACTTACATCCCCCTCCCCTTAATCCCCTCCCACAAGGGGAGGGGAAAATGCTCCCTCTCCCTTGATGGGAGAGGGCTGGGGTGAGGGTGACAAAATCAATGCATGTCGTCACTTACATCCCCTCCCCTTAATCCCCTCCCACGAGGGGAGGGGAAAATGCTCCCTCTCCCTTGATGGGAGAGGGTTGGGGTGAGGGTGACAAAATCAATGCATGTCGTCACTTACATCCCCTCCCCTTAATCCCCTCCCACCAGGGGAGGGGAAAGCCCCCTCTCCCTTGATGGGAGGGGGCTGGGGTGAGGGTGACAAAATCAATGCATGTCGTCACTTACATCCCCTCCCCTTAATCCCCTCCCACGAGGGGAGGGGAAAATGCTCCCTCTCCCTTGATGGGAGAGGGTTGGGGTGAGGGTGACAAAATCAATGCATGTCGTCACTTACATCCCCTCCCCTTAATCCCCTCCCACGAGGGGAGGGGAAACTTCCGCTTGACAAGCCCCTCTCAACTCGTATCATGCGGCAAAGGATTGGTGATGTATTTCACCACATCCAACATGAACGTCAACCCCAGGTCATGGAAACGACCGGGAGGCATCCGCCGAGGCTTCGGGCGGGGCGATGAGCCCTGTAACCGAGTTGGCGGAGCTGTATCCGGCGGCTTCTGCAAGTCCTCATAAGCCTCATCTTTGGAAAAGAAGTGGCTCGATATGCTCGACGAACTCCTTGTGTAAGTTCTCATAAGCTTTATCGTCGGAGGCGCAGCGTGACGCCCCGGGGCCTGATCCCGGGTTCGATCTCGACATCACCTTCCGGCCTTCAATCCCCTCCCACAAGAGGAGTGGAAAGCTCCCTCTCCCTTGATGGGAGAGGGTTGGGGAGAGGGTGACAAAATCAATGCATGTCGATCACTTACATCCCCCTCCCCTTAATCCCCTCCCACAAGAGGAGTGGAAAGCTCCCTCTCCCTTGATGGGAGAGGGTTGGGGAGAGGGTGACAAAATCAATGCATGTCAGTCACTTACATCCCCCTCCCCTTAATCCCCTCCCACCAGGGGAGGGGAAAGCTCCCTCTCCCTTGATGGGAGAGGGCTGGGGAGAGGGTGACAAAATCAATGCATGTCGTTCACTTACATCCCCCTCCCCTTAATCCCCTGCCACGAGGGGAGGGGAAAATGCCCCCTCTCCCTTGATGGGAGAGGGTTGGGGAGAGGGTGACAAAATCAATGCATGTCGTTCACCTACATCCCCCTCCCCTTAATCCCCTCCCACGAGGGGAGGGGAAAGCTCCCTCTCCCTTGATGGGAGAGGGTTGGGGTGAGGGTGACAAAATCAATGCATGTCGATCACTTACATCCCCCTCCCCTTAATCCCCTCCCACGAGGGGAGGGGAAAGCCCCCTCTCCCTTGATGGGAGAGGGCTGGGGTGAGGGTGACAAAATCAAAAAATCCCCCTCACCCTCCCCTATTACGTCTATTGTTTTCTACGCTACCAATGGATTTTGAGACCGCCTTCAGAAAGGTCATCGCGCTCGAGGGAGGCTTTCGGCTGCACGAAAACGCAACCGAAGGCGATGTGACCTATGCGGGCATCTACCGCAAGGCCCATCCATCCTGGGAGGGATGGGACTACATCGACAAGGGGGCCACCCCGCCAACCGAGCTTGTGCGAAGCTTTTATAAAACCCATTACTGGGATGTCTTTGAAGGCATCGATGAAGATAAACGCTACATCCTCTACGAGTTTGCCGTGAACGCAGGGATCAAGAAGGCAACCAAGATCGCTCAGGTTGTCGCAGGCACCGTCCCTGACGGCATTATCGGCCCCAAAACGATCGCAGCCGTAAACCGCATGGATACAGAGCTTTTTATCGCCCAATATACGATCGCCCGGATCAAGCACTACCTCGATCTGGCCAACAGCGATCCAAAACGCTACGCGATATACCTGCGCGGCTGGCTGAACAGGACTATGGAGGCGCTGACATGATCAATATTCTTGGTACTCTAGGTGCAGGCGGCATAGGTTCAATCATCTTGTAACTTGCATCTTGTAACTTGCATCTTGTAACTTGCATCTTGTAACTTGCATCTTGTAACTTGCATCTTGTAACTTGCATCTTGTAACTTGCATTTGGAAGATCTGGGATGATAACGGGATCGGATGACGAAACGGAAAAGTTGCCCATGTCGTCTCTCTTCAGTGACATCTTTCAGTCCAGGCGGGTTTTTCTCACCGGCCACACCGGGTTCAAAGGCTCCTGGCTGGCCTTCTGGCTCACCCGTCTGGGCGCCCGGGTCACCGGATACGCCTTGGCCCCGGAAACCTCCCCGAACCATTTCGATCTGCTGAATCTACCCATCCAATCCATCATCGCAGACATCCGGGATGCGGCCGCCCTTCGCAAAGCCGTTAAAGAAAGCGCCCCGGAGATCGTCTTCCACCTGGCGGCCCAACCCCTGGTGCGCCGCTCCTACCGGGAACCGGTGGAAACCTTCGCCACCAATGTCATGGGCACGGTGAATCTGCTGGAGGCTTGCCGCCGCACCGATTCCGTCCGGGCGGTGGTGATCATCACTTCGGACAAGTGCTACGAGAACCGCGAATGGGTCTGGGGCTACCGGGAAAATGATTCCATGGGCGGCTACGACCCCTACAGCGCTTCCAAGGGGTGTGCCGAGCTGGTCACCTCCAGTTGGCGCAATTCTTTTTTTCATCCGGACCAGTTCGGAAAAACCCACAACACCTTGGTGGCCAGCGCCCGGGCCGGCAACGTCATCGGCGGAGGGGACTGGAGCGAGGATCGTCTGGTTCCGGATATCGTACGGGGCGTGGAAGCCGGCCGGCCCATGATCATCCGCAACCCCGAGGCCACCCGGCCGTGGCAGCACGTGCTGGAGCCGCTAAGCGGCTATCTCATGCTGGGGCAAAAGCTCCTCGAAGGCAAAAGGGAATATGCCCAGGCGTGGAATTTCGGCCCGTCCGATGAGGACAGCCTCCCCGCGGCCGAAGTGGTGCGATTGTTCAAGGCCAACTGGGATGCATTTGAATACGAACTGAAACCCGATGCCCGGCAGCCCCACGAGGCCGGCCTGCTCAAGCTTGATTGTTCCAAAGCCAGGGCTGTGTTAAAGTGGCGCCCGGTGTGGGGAAACCGGGAAACCATTGAAAAAACGGCGGGATGGTATAAAGAATACTACGAGAATAAGCGCATCCGGACGGAGCGGGATTTGGAAGACTACGTCATTGCAGTCCGGCGCGAAAGCCATTGCCGGACAGAGGGAATAAAACCATGATAGCCGTCAAAGGGTATTACCGGGATGGCAAGATCACCCTTCTTGAGCCGCTGCCGGAAAGTGTGCGGGAGGCGGAGTTGAATATGATTGTTCTTCCCGCGGAGGAAGAAGGATATGTATCCCCGCCTGCCGGCGAATATCTCGTGCGCGAATCAACCAGCGAGGAAGAATTCAAGGCATTGGGGCTGCGCTCCTTTTTCGGAACCCAAGACGATGCCGATGTGGATTGGGAGGATGCGTTGCAGGTGGTAAGACAAATTGTCGATCGCAAAGACATTTCATCGATTCATGTGCCGCAAGACTTCGGAGAAAGGCTCGAGGTCATCATATTCCCGGCGCAAAAGGAAAATCAGAAATCGGCGGATATCGAGGCACTGATCAAGCTTCAGGAACAGAGCGGGTTTGCGCGGCGTGTGCTGGGCGACGAGAAAGAGGACGTCTGGAATAATGTCTAGGTTCCTGGGCAATATCTATAAAATTAAGTTTCCGTTTACCGACCTGAGCGGCGCCAAGGCGCGGCCAGGCATGGCGCTTTCGGAACCGGATCCTCTCGGGGACATGTCTTTTGCCTTTATCACCACCAAGGAGACCAGGTCCTTCGGGCGATCGATCGACATCCCGGACGGGCTGCTTCCCTATACATCCCATCTTCATCTCGATAAAATATTCCTGCTCAATGAAGAGTTGATTTTGAAAAAAATCGCGCGGGTTCCGATGGAGTTCCTTGATCTTGTTCTCAAGGAGCTCACGTCCGGCTTCCATTACGCTTTCTTTTCTCATAACCAAACAGACGAAAAATTGAGATGCCGATGACAACAAAAAAACCGTTTTTTATTCGTGCAGAATGGGACGAAGAAGCGCGCGTCTGGGTTGCGACCAGCGAGGATGTTCCGGGACTTGCTACAGAAGCTGAAACCGTGGAAGACTTGGTCGAAAAGCTTCGAGGCATGATACCTGAACTTCTGGAGGCAAACGGGATATCACTGGATGAGGAAGTCCCTTTCGAGGTCCTGTCGCGACGATTCGAATCGGCCTTACCATACCATACGGATGTTTTTAATGGCTGATTTTACGCCGGAGTTGAAGAGACTCTTGCGGGATGCAGGCTGCCGATTCGATCGAAAAGGCAAGGGTGATCACGAGATTTGGTACAGTCCTATTACCAATGTTCGCTTAGCGGTTGACCAAAAAATCAAATCAAGGCACACTGCAAATGCTGTTTTAAAGCAAGCCGGATTACCAAAGAAGTTTTAGGTGACGTTTCTCGCATTCAACTTTTCTCGCTTTCTCGCTATAAACGCTACAAACCCAACAAACGCTTTAAACGCAATAAACGCGACAAACCCGAAACCGAAAGATGCAAGAATTCAACAACGTTATATATTACCGAAAAAGCGAGAGAATACACCTCTAAGAGTAGAACAAAGGGGAGAAATTATCGCGTAGAAAAAAGATAACCTCCTAGTAGCATAAAAGTGGAAAAAGAAAAACTTTTGCAGCCACAAGGAGGTTATCATGGTACGTGATGAAGCTACCAGGTATGAACAGTTCTGTCAATTCAAGCAGCAGGTCAGAGGGTCCGATTCGCACCTGATAGTGGGCATCGATGTGGCCAAGGACCGGCACCACGCGTTTTTCGGGATGCCCACCGGTCGCACACTGCTGCGGCGACTGATCTTTGAGAATAGCCGTGACGGATTTGAGCAACTGACCACTCGCGCCGAACAGCTTCGCCGCCAGCACGGCTTGTCGCAGGTGGTCTACGCGGTGGAACCGACGGGCAACTATCACAAGCCGCTGGCGCACTGGCTTCAGAGCCGCGGGCAAATGCTGGTTTTAGTGTCCAACAAGGCTATTGCGGAAAACCGTCAGACCCTCGACGGCCGTTGGGATAAAAACGACACCAAGGACAGTGCCAATGTCGCCGACCTGGTGTGCCAGGGCAAGTGCCAGTTCTTTGAAAAACCGGAGCCGGATATCGTCACCTTGCGTTCGCTATTGGCGTTGCGCCGGCGACTGAAGAAATACGAACATGCGCTGCGGATGCAGATCCGAAACGGTCTGATCGTCAAGTACTTTCCCGAGTTCGATGCGCTTTGGGGCAGTTGTTTGGAAGAAAACTTGAGACTGGTGGGCGAGTGTCTCTCGCCGCGGCAGATCATTGATATGGGCTTCGATGCCTTTGTGAATACCGTGACCAGCAAGGATCGCGGAGAGCGTCAGCTCCAGCGTCTGAAGAAGATCTACGCTGCCGCCAAGACGTCGGTGGGCTGTCCGATGGACGAAGAGGCGCGCTTCGAGGCGAAGATGATCGCCGGGCGGATGAAGAACCAACGGGAAAAGGTCAAGGAGACCGAGGCGCATATCGAGGCGGTCTGCCGCCGTTTCATGTATTATCATTTGTTGCGCACCATGCCCGGCTTCGGACCGATTGTGTCTGCATGGGTGCTCGGCTGCATCGGCAACCCCCATCGCTTCGCTGGTCGAAAACAAGTGATCCGCTTGGCCGGGTTGGACCTGAACGCCAAACGCAGCGGCAAACGCAGCGATAGTGCAGTTGCCGTGATCAGCAAGCGCGGCAATACAGACCTGCGTTATGCACTGTACCAGGCCTCGAAGGTAGCAACGGCATCCGACAAGCATTTCCGGGAACTGTTCACACGCTATTTAAGCGGTCGTGAAAAAGAGCGCGGCATCAGAACCAAGATGCGTGTCAAGCTGGCGGCCAAGATGCTGGTGATCGCCTGGACGATGATGAAAAACGAAACGGCTTTCAACCCCGAGTTGCTGGAGGTGAATATGGCATAAACGGAATATGGCATAAGCGGAAAATTCGGTTGTTCGGCGAGAGAGCCCGATTAGCGACGTTGGGGTGAAATAACTCCGGGTGGGACAATCCCGGGCCTCTCTCTGAACTCAAAAGCCTGGATAAGGAATGATGGACGCTGGCGTAGGAAATTTCCTCGCCGGATGTCGGATAAACGTAACGATCAGGCTGTGAGTTCGCCGAAAAGAGAGAAACTCGCCGACCCCTCAAAATACCGGGTGGTGAGGTGCGCCCAAATGTTCGAATAACCATTTAACCTGTTGAAATAATAACATTTAAAAAAGTTCTTGACAGGGGGGATATAGAATGTCCCGCTTCGTCGGCCTAGCCTCGTCCCGGTTTCTTCCTTCACCAAATTGTTACAAAAGTTACTTTTTTACCTAGCCTCGTCCCGCTTCGTCGCAACTGAGCTGCGTAACAATCTTTGAACTGAGGCTTTCTTGTGAGATCAACGACTGAAAATATCATTATTTCTGAAATTAATCGATTGCGGTTATCGCACCTTATTTGTACTGGGCAATATCCAAACGTAAAGATATCTGATTGTGCAACAGCCGCGTTGAAAGATTTTATCGATATTTATATTTGCCATAATAAAAGGGGCGGGGGTGCGAATTATCAACACCTTTTGAATATTCTTCAAAACATCCACCTGAATAATAATTTAATGTCTCAATCAGATAACGAGATATGGAAAAATTATCGCACACAAAATACAAATGCACCTCTATTTTCTCATCAGTTACCTGGGCTTGCCAAGGCTCTAATCAAAGGTAACTTTTATCCATAGTCTGTTTTTGTTACATCAAAGGGGTAGAACATTATCGATGCATAATAATGAAATAGAAATGAAAAGCAATAAGAAGATAATCCACCTGATCGCCGCTGCACGGCCGAACTTCATGAAGATTGCCCCTCTGTACCACGCGCTTGCAAAGGAGGAATGGGCGAATCCGGTAATCGTTCACACGGGGCAGCATTATGACCTCAACATGTCGGATACGTTTTTCCGCGACCTTAATCTTCCCGATCCACACATTTATCTGAACGTCGGAAGGGGAACCCACGCCGAGCAGACCGGCGGGGTCATGATTGCCTACGAAAAGATTCTCTTAGAAAACCGGCCTGATTTGGTTGTTGTCGTCGGGGATGTCAATTCCACGGTTGCATGCAGCCTGGCCGCCGTTAAATTGGGAATCAAGGTTGCGCATCTGGAGGCAGGGCTTCGCTCTTTTGACCGCACGATGCCGGAAGAGATCAACCGCATCGTTACCGATGCAATTGCAGATTATCTCTGGACGCCCTCTCCGGACGGCAACGAAAATCTCCTTCATGAAGGCGTTGACCCAGCCAAAATTACAATGGTGGGAAATATCATGATTGATTCCCTCGTGATGATGACGCCAGCGATTCTCCGGGAAAAAACGCGCGAAGATTTAGGGGTTGACGATAAAGATTATGGCGTTGTCACCCTTCACCGTCCGGCCAACGTGGACAGTCCGGATATTTTGTTAAATCTTTGCGATGCGCTGATTCGTGTTTCGGAAAAGACCAGCCTCGTTTTTCCGGTTCACCCGCGCACCGCAAAAAATCTGCGTGAATTCGGTCTCTACGAGCATCTCAGCAATGCGAAAGGAATTATTTTGACGGAGCCTCTCGGCTACAACGCATTTATGAATCTGGTATTCGGGTGCAAATTTGTCATCACGGATTCCGGCGGCGTCCAGGAAGAGACGACCTATCTGAAGATTCCCTGCCTGACACTCCGACCTAATACAGAGCGGCCCATTACCGTTACGCAGGGGACAAATCACCTGAGTACCCCTGACAAGATAGAGGCTGACCTTAAAAAAGTGGTTGAGCAGGATAGGCATAATACCCCTTTGTTCTGGGATGGAAGAACAGCAGCGAGGGTTGTTGATATTATTAAAGCGACGTTTTCTTGAATTTACAGGGAAGCCGTTCCTATGCTCATATATAGTTGAAGAAGCATCAAGCTACGGTGTTATAAAGGTCCTGAATCCGTGGCACACCATTTGAGTACCAGATTTATACAGCCAAAACTGGCTTTCGACCGTAGATATTTAGTTCGCTATCAAGGCTGGAACCAGTTGTCACCTCCCAGGTGCTGTTTTTAGGAAGGCAAATTTCACAAATACACAATAATGTCAAGCTATTGTATGAATTTAAGCAAATGTTATGCCACTAATTCAGGAAGATATCTTAACCCGTCAAAACCACAGAGGTGCCTTTCAAGATGAACCCATCCGAGAAGCCAATATATGTCACCCAGCCTTTTCTTCCCCCATTGGACGAGTTACAGCCTTATCTGAAGCAAATCTGGGAAAGCAAACAGCTTACCAACGGCGGCCCGTTTCATCAGGAGCTGGAGAGAAAACTGGCCGATTATCTTGGTGTAGAACACATTGCCCTGCTTTCCAACGGGACCCTTGCCCTCGTGACAGCGCTTCAAACATTGCGCATAACTGGCGAGGTTATTACCACACCTTTTTCCTTTGTAGCTACTTCGCATTCTCTTTTATGGAATGGAATCAGACCCGTTTTTGTAGACATTGAGCCTGTAACGCTCAACCTTGATCCGGAAAAGATCGAAGCCGCAATAACGCCTCACACAACCGCGATTTTGCCGGTGCATGTTTATGGAAAGCCATCTGATGTGGACAATATACAAAAGATTGCCGATATCTATGGATTAAAGGTCATTTATGATGCGGCGCATTCATTTGGAGTCAAGTATAAAGATGAGAGTCTTTTGAAACACGGTGATCTGTCGATTTTGAGCTTCCATGCAACAAAGGTTTTTAATACCTTTGAAGGAGGGGCCATCGTCTGCCCAGACGCGAAAACAAAAAGACGGGTTGACGACCTGAAGAATTTCGGTTTTGCCAATGAGGTAACAGTCGTTGCACCTGGCATCAACGCCAAGATGAATGAATTACAGGCGGCAATTGGGCTGTTGCAGTTGAAATATATTGATAAAGCGATTGAGAGGCGCCGGGAAATAGACACGCAATACCGTGAGCAACTTTCAAGAGTCACGGGCATTACATGCCCATCCTTGCCCCCCGATACGGTTTACAATCACGCCTACTTTCCTATATTGGTTGAAAAAGAGTATCCCCTGTCCCGTGATGGGCTTTATGATAAACTCCGCCAACACAATATTTTCCCTAGACGTTATTTCTACCCGTTGATTAGCGATTTCCCGATGTATCGCGGGTTGCCGTCGGCCGTACAGTCAAATCTGCCAGTAGCACGAAAAGTGGCTGATAAGGTGTTGTGCCTGCCAATTTATCCATTATTGACATCTGAAGCGCAGGAACAGGTAATTGATTTAATAGCGGGGAATTGAACAATGGGAATGTTACCGCGTGATGTGATCGAATCCATGGGGTTTGCTTGTGTTGGGAATAATATTCAGATTTCCGATAGAGCTACGTTTTACGGAATTAACCGGATCAAACTGGCCAGTAATGTCCGCATTGATGATTTTTGCGTGCTTTCAGCTGGTGCTGGCGGTATTGAAATAGGCAACTATGTTCACATAGCGGTTTATACATCGCTCATCGGAACGGGAAAAATCTCACTTGGGGATTTTTGCAACCTGTCGTCCAGAGTTTCAATTTATTCCAGCAACGATGATTATTCCGGTGCAACGCTGACAAACCCAACGGTACCTGATAAGTATAAAAAGGTTACACATGCCAAGGTTTTCTTGGGACGTCATGTCATTGTTGGCAGTGGGTCTGTGATATTACCTGGCGTTCGGCTCGAAGATGGAGTTGCTGTCGGTGCTTTGAGTCTGGTTACAAAAGATTGCAAGCCCTTTGGTATTTATGCAGGTAATCCGGCGAAACGAATAAAAGAACGCCGCCAAGATTTCTTAGAACTTGAAAAACTACTTATGGAAGATGTTGGGTGTTTCTCATAAACGTTGAACAGAATATGTTTCTCCATATTGTCCATGATGAAAAATTTATTGATGCGGCCTACCGCATTTTCGAAGAAGCCAGTCCTGGCGAGAATGCGTTTATCTTATTTTCTGAAAAGAAACCGCTTCGATACATCAAGAAAACACCGATACAGTTTGTTGGCCGTTTTGCTTTTTTAAATAGAAACTTTCTAAATTCTCTTAAAAATTACGAAGCTATCTTTTTTCACTTTCTTACTGAACAGGACATGCAACTTCTTGCTAGAGCGGATAAGTCGGTAAAGTTTGTCTGGATTGGATGGGGTGCCGATTATTATGACCTTATAGTTGGCGACAGAACAAAACTCTTCAAACAAAAAACTTTAGCTTTCTACGGCACACAGCTTATTGATGACCAGAAACAGACGATGAAGTCGAAATTGAAGAAGATAATCAAACCTCTTATTTATAAGAACATAGACAAACGAGATATCGTGAATCGCATTAGTTATTTCGCGCCTGTTATTGACGAAGATTATCTGTTGTTGCAACAAGCTTTGCCAGACTTTCGCCCTGCTTATCTGTCCTGGAATTATGGTACACTTGAGGATGATATGCTGAAAGGATTTGGAGGCAGCATGGTTGGGGGCAATAACATCCTTGTAGGTAACAGCGCGTCTTATGAAAACAATCATTTGGATGTTTTTGCTATCCTTTCAAATGTACATTTAGGTTTTCGAAAGGTACTTTGCCCATTGAGCTATGGAGATCAGCAGTACGGGGAGGCGGTTGTAAAAGAAGGAGAAAAAATATTTGGCAATAATTTCGTGCCGATCAGAAATTTCATGCCGATAAAAGAATATGTTTCGCTGGTGAGTTCATGTTCCTCGGTTTTAATGGGACATTTGCGACAGCAGGCAGTTGGAAATATCATTATTATGATGTACTTGGGTGCAAAAATTTTTTTGGACAAACGGAACCCGGTATATAATTTCTTTAATAAAAAGTGCGCGATAATATTCAACTTGGATGATTTCAATGCGGAAACGCTGAATAAGGAATTGACTTTAGAAGAAATAGAAACAAACAGGCAAATTCTAAAAAATCACTGGAGTCGAGATATTATCTTAGAGAAAACAAAAACATTGATCGCATCAGCAAAAGGCCTGAGAGATGAAACCTAGTCAATACCACAGTAATAAGGGTTGGCATAACTGGCTTGGCTATAAAATTGGCGACTCCTATTTAGAGAAATATTGTCCATACTACAGGGGTGCGCTTTACGATTTGGGCTGCGGTGAAGCGCCATATAAAGAGTATTTTCTGCAATATGCGGACAGCTATACCGGGGTTGATTGGACAAAGACATTGCATAATTCCCGTGCCGATATCGTTTCAAACCTGAATGAAAAAATAGAGCTTGTTGATGAAGTTGCCGACACAATCGTTTCTCTGTCTGTTATGGAGCACCTCTGCGACCCCTTCAAATTCCTGGAAGAATCATTCCGGATACTCAAAAGGGGGGGGCATATGATTCTTCAAGTCCCCTGGCAATGGTGGGTGCATGAAGCACCCTATGATTATTTCCGTTATACTCCCTACGCCCTGAAATATATGTTTGAGAAGACCGGTTTTAAGGATGTTACAGTTGAACCGCAGGCCGGTTTTTTTACCATGTGGTTCCTGAAGATGAATTATTTCAGCACACGATTTGTCCGTGGCCCCAAAGTTCTCAGATGGCTGATTAAAGCATGCCTTGTAGTTTTTCTTTGGACGCCTGCTCAGTTTCTGGCTCCATTTCTCGACAAACTGGATCGCCATTGGGAAGCAGAAGCGCCAGGATATTTTGTTCTGGCAAGAAAAGTTTAAATGGGCCTGAAAGAAAAAACCGTATCTGGCGTCAAATGGAGTGGCATCTCGATGGGAGCAGTCACCGCGCTCCAGTTTGCCACTTTGGCGATTCTCGCCCGACTCCTCTCACCCGCAGATTTCGGGCTTATGGGAATGATTATGGTGGTCATCGGGTTTGCCCAGGCGTTTGCAGACATGGGCATTTCCAACGCCATCATCCACCGCCAGGATGCTACAAAAGACCAATTATCCAGTCTTTACTGGTTGAATATACTCGCGGGTTTCATCGTTTTTTGCGTCGTATGCGCGTCTACCCCTCTGGTTGTTGAGTTCTATAACGAGCCGCGCTTAACCAGACTGCTTTATCTGACCGCGTTGGTTTTTCTAATAACACCATTGGGCCAGCAGTTTCAGATTCTTTTGCAGAAAGAACTCAAGTTTGACGGATTGGCAAAGATCGAAATAGCAACGGCGGTTGTAAATTCAACGGTGAGCATAGGTGTAGCCTTCGCAGGACTTGGCGTTTATTCCCTGATTTGTGGGCAATTGGCTGGCACGACCGTAAAAGTCGTGTTGCTTTGTGGAATTGGGTGGCGAAACTGGCGACCATCATTTCATTTCGCAAAACAAGATGTCAAAGGCTACATCGGTTTCGGGCTTTACCAGATGGGTGAACGCTCGATCAATTACCTGAATTCAAATCTTGATTATCTATTGATCGGGTCGATGCTAGGTGCGCGTGCATTGGGATATTACACCCTGGCGTATAATCTGATTATCAGGCCCTCAACGATGATTAACCCTGTAATCACGAAAGTCGCCTTCCCAGTCTTGTCGCTGATCCAAAATGAAACCGATAAGCTTCGGAGAGGTTATCTTCAGGTGGTCCAGGTATTGGCGATGGTAAATTTTCCAATATTGATGGGGCTTGCGGTGGTTGCGCCCGTTGCAGTCCCTGTAATCTTTGGCGATCAATGGCTTCCCAGCGTTATCCTCATTCAGATATTAACGATTGTAGGGCTGTTACGTTCAATAGGAAACCCTATTGGTTCGCTTCTCTTAGCAAAAGGGCGGGCGGACCTTGGCTTCAAATGGAATCTCGGGCTTACCGTGACGCAGATACCCGGCCTTTATCTCGGCGCGGGGTTGGGCGGGGCTGTAGGCGTGGCGATCGCTTTTTCGGTGCTAACGGTTTTGTACTGCATATTTAGCTATCTCGTCTTAATTCGCACATTGCTCGGCCCATGCCTGCGTGATTATGTCCAAAGCATGTGGCCGGCGCTGTGGATGAGTGCGGTGATGGGCGCTGTTATTTGCGCGATAGGTGCGTTATTTCAAAACGATTCAAGATTGATCATATTTATTCTACAAGTTTTTATTGGGTCAGCGGTTTTCATCAGCCTGTTTTTCTTTAATGAAAAAATACTCTTTAATGAGCTGAAAAGCATGCTTTTTAATAGAAAAGTCGTCGTCGTTGCTGAAGAATAAGCAGCATTGAAAAAAGAGTTTCTTCTTGGCATGAAATGGTTCGTAAAATATGTGGCAAACAGTGCACATAAAAAACGTTAAAAATACTCATTGCCGACTATTTATCGGAATCAGTTTTAGATAATATAATACCTGATAAGGGCAACATGAAGATGCTACGCAGCAACGATGTGAGGAGCAACAGTAATCAGAAGATCAACGGGTCTAATATGAAACGTATCAATACAATATAGTATGCCCGTGACATGAATATTTGTCATTTTTAGCATCAGCGCTGAAGGAGGGAACAATTCGATGCCCCAAAAAGTTTTAATGGCCGTGCCCAATTACTACACCTCGGTTTTTCAAGTAGGAAGTCACCATTATGCAAGAGCATTTGAAGAATTAGGATTTAAAATATTATTTATCTCCAATCCGATCTCGCCGTTTCATAAAATATTTGCCAATAACTTACAACTAAAAAATCGAGAGGCCATTCATAAAGCAGGTGGAAAGAAAACAGGCAATATACTTTTCTACGTTCCCCAAGCTCTATTTACACCTTACAATAAACCTATCTTATCTTCGTCCTTCGTTATTAACAACTGGCAAAGATTTACATTCCCAAACCTACTCAATTATATAAAACAAAAAGGGTTTAATGAAGTTGAGATATTGTGGTTTGATAGTCCGCTGTTTGGCTTTCTGCTTGATAAGGTAAAGTACAAAACATCTATATTGAGGATTGCAGATTATTCAAAAGGTTTTAGTGCTGTATCTCAGAATCAGTTCGATAAAGAAATAGAGATGGCTAATAGGGTTGATAAAATAGTTTACAGTGCAAAAAACCTAAAAGATAAATATTCGGAAATAGAAGACAAATCTAAAATGGTATATGTGCCAAACGGAATAGATTTGGCCTTTTTTGAAAAGGCAGATAAAATTTTTCCTGCAGAGTTCGAATCCATCCCTGAACCAAGAGTGATATATATAGGCGCAATTCATGAATGGTTTGATGTAGATTTAGTTTACCATAGCGCTCAAAACCTGCCCGCTTATAGTTTTGTAATAATTGGGCCAGAGCAAAAGGATTTATCAAAATTGAGATCATTAACCAATATTTATCTTCTTGGTCAAAAACCATACAACAGAGTCCCGCAATTTTTGAGCCATTCTCAAGTTGGGATTATTCCCTTTGACGTAACGAACCATCCTGATTTAATAAATAGTATAAATCCTATAAAAATATATGAATACTTAGCCTGTAATTTGACAGTTGTGAGTATGAAATGGGAAGAAATAGAGGATTTGAATGAATTGATATGCCTCGCAGATAACCATGACGCTTTTATTGACGGCGTTAAAAACTATTCAGCATTTAAAAGTGACCCGGAAAAATGTTTAAGATTTGTGAAAGAAAACCAATGGATAGAAAAATTAAAGCATTTGCTTTTCTTTTGAATGTTGTGTAAAGGGGCAAGGGTATATCCTTACCTGCGAACAAAGATACAAAAAAACTACATCAAATATGTTTAAGTTCAAAACAAAAAATGTTGTGCATACTTGGATATTTTTGCTAAGGGTGCTGGAGATCGAGCGGCCTGATGTGGTGTCGATCCACAACCTGCCCGGCTGGTCGGCGGCGGCGTGGACTACCATCGCCGAAAAGGGCATCCCGTCCGTGCAGGTGCTGCACGATTCCTACGCCATTTGTCCCAAAAGCACCATGTATCGTGAAGGCTCAGGAAATTGCGCGAGGCAATGCATTTCGTGCCGCCTGCTACGCCTGCCGCACCGCAGGCTTAGCCGCCGCGTTTCAGCCGTGGTCCGGTTCAGCCGTTACATCCTGTATGGGTATGCGGGAGATCATAACAACGTCGCTGAAGGTCAAGGGGCCGAGCGATGAAGCTTTTGAAGGGGCGGACACCATTTCGCAGGGGCGCGGTAAAGGCGGGCCGCGCCGGGGATGACGGGCTTCCACTCAGCGATCGCCTGGTGCTCGCAGTGCTTTTCGTGTTCCTGGCGGTTGAGGTGTTCCAGGGCGCCTTGCGCTACTTTTTTACGCTGATTGGCGCGCCCTTCTTGATTTATTTCCCCAAGCTGCTGGTCACGGCCGCCTTTATCGGCTTGGCTTTTAAAACCGCTCGGACAATGCGCATCAGCCGTCCAGTGTTCGGAGTGCTCACGCTGTTTATGGTTTTCGTGGCGGTCGGAGTGCATTATACCGGGAACCTGATGCAGGCGCTATTCGGCTTATTTGCTCTGCTGCCACTATTGTTCGCCGTTCTGGCCGAGCTGGCGGTTGTTCGCATGGGCCAGCGGCTTGTGCCTTACGTCGCGTTGCTCTGGCTTTGCGCGGCTATAGGGCTGGTGTACGACTACTTTGCCGACTTGCCGTGGTGGGATCTGGCGTATCAACTTGGGATTTGGGAGCTAGAGGGATCCCGGGGGCTGGCAACCTTTGGCATCAAGCGGTTAGCGGGTTTTTCACGCGCGTTCTATGATGTGGCCGAGCAACTGCTTTTTCTGGCGCTGACCTGGGTTATCTTGGGTAAACGTGTGAGTTTAACAATTCTGGTATGGATCGCTACCGGCGCACTCATCGTGCTGACCACCAGCAAGAAAACGGTCGGAGTTTATCTCTTCCTGACGCTGCTTTTGCCATTGATGGGAGTGCGGCTCGTGCCTGGAGGGTTCAAACGCGCGGTGACGGGAATCATCCCTTTGTTGGTTGCCTTGATTGGAATCGCGCTACCCGTCAGCACCTTGTTCGTCAGCTACCGGTTGAGCATCCATAGCTATGTTTCTAGATTTCTCTTCGCGTCATTCGAGGATCGGTTGACTTGGTGCTGGCCGGATGCTTTCTCTTTGGTCTTTGACCACGGCAGCATGTTGCTTGGGCGGGGCATCGGTGGCATCGGGGTGGCGCAACATTATTTCGAGCCGCAGCTCTATTCCCCTGCGGATAACCTCTACTTGTACCTTTATGCAACCTTCGGCGTCATGTCGCTGGTGTTGATTGCCATATATGTGGCAAGTGTCTGCCGATTGAATGTCCGCCAAGATTCTTGGGCGCGGCTGATGTGGTTTCTGGGGATTGCGGCGCTAATGAGTGGTTGGGCCGCAAATGGTCTCGAAGGGCCCTTCACCTCCACCATCCTCGGCTTGACGTTTGCCTATGCGGATCGGCGGCGAAGGGCGGTCGTGGGTGCTCGAGCCCAGCCCGGCGGAGCCATGCACGGTGTTTGGCATGGTGGTCGATATGTCGGCTCCAGAGGAGATTCCATTTCATGAGAAAAGCCTTTTATTTCGGCCGAACGAGAATTGGGCGCGCAACCAACTGGGTGGGTTTCGCCATAATGGCTTCGGCTTGTCTCTGGATCGCTGCGGTGGCGGCCGGCGAGCACACCTTCGTTCTTGGCGTAGGGACCCACTTACAAAGCGGCAAAAGGGACCTGGAAAAAAGCTTGGACAGGCTGGCCGCGGCGGGTGTCATGGCCCTACGCGACGACGTTCCATGGAGCCTCGTCGAGCAAACGCCTGGGAAACTGCACATTCCCGACCGCTGGGATCGCTTGGTCAATGAGGCCAACGCACGCGGCATAAATCCGCTTCTGATTCTGGACTACGGCAACAAATTTTATGATGACGGCGACAAGCCGACATCGGATGAAGCCATCGCGGCCTTCACGCGCTACGCCGCCTTTGTGGCCGCACACTTCAAAGGTCGCGTTCCCTATTATGAAATCTGGAACGAGTGGGGCTGGAGCGGTGGTAGTCCGGAAGACTACGTCCGCTTGGTTAAGAGTGTATATCCTGCTGTTAAGGGTGCCGACCCAGATGCAATAGTGCTTGTCGGCGCAGATGTTCCTGTTGGTGCAGGGAAATCTCACAACACCATCCTCGGAGGGTTTATCGAGCAAATCATACTCCAAGGTGTCTTGAACTTCGTTGATGCCCTTTCTCTACATACATACGTTCATTGCGAGCCAGGCTCTCACCCAGAAGACTGGGCTGCTTGGATGCGGCAGGTCGAAGAGGAATTGAAGCGCACGGCAGGCGGACCTGTGCCGTTCTACATCACAGAGATGGGGTGGCCGACCTGCATCGGAAGCTGTGGCATCGACATCGAGGAACAGGCCCGCTACCTGGCACGCATGTTTCTGCTCGCCAGGACCATGCCTTTTATCAAAGGGATCTGGTGGTACGACCTGCAAAATGACGGCCCCGACCCTAAAAACCGTGAGCACAACTTCGGCCTATTGAACCATGATCTGACACCGAAGCCGGCCTACACAGCGCTGAAATCAGTTTCTCCGGTGGTGCGCGAAGGCCGCTACGTAGGCAGCCTGTATGCCGGGCCGGCGGTTCATATCTTGCGCTTCGATCAGGGTGAGACAACTGCCCTGGCTTTCTGGAAAGAGGAGCATGCCCCTTGCAGTGCCGTGTGGTTGACATCGTCAAAACCGATTCAAGCGAAAGTCGGAGATATAGATGGATGCATGAAGCCTGTCTCCTGGGAGGCGGTTGGTGCCAGCGGATACCGCCTCCCCCTTCCACTTTCCGAAATGCCGCAAATGTTATTTTTGGCCGGGGAAGCGATCAGCTTGGATAAGCTTGGAGCAAGCTGCGCCAGGGAACCATAGAGCATAGCAAAGGGATTGGCTTCCAGGGCTGCGCCCTGCCGAAATTGGAGGCTGCGGATAGAAAAAGGGGTTGCCCCCCTTTGCCCGGCGTTTTCATGCCACTGGGTCTTAGCTGCTTAGACGAGGCGGCCGTTCTTCAGCAGATTTCGATTTGGCCTTGTTGATTCCTTTAACGAGCATCAAGTGTCAAAAGTCATGGCAGCTGGAAATACAAAAATAGCTGTGAACACCAGAATCCTGACGGGCCATTTGACCGGTGTACAGCGCTATTTGATTTCTATTTTGGAGAATCTACCTGAACGGATCTGCCAAGTGGGGCCGGCAATACCCATGCATGGCATTCGTGGCCATGCATGGGAGCAATTTGTGCTTCCAGCCCGCGCAAAGCACAAGCTGCTTTGGAGTCCGAGCAACACGGGTCCTCTTGGGGTAACAAGGCAGGTCTTGACCGTTCACGACCTTGCTGTGATCGATCATCCCGAGTTTTTTAATCGGCGATATGCCGCCTGGTACCGCTTCCTGCTGCCCCGCTTGGTTCACCGGGTCAGGCGAATCATCGCCGTTTCTCAGTTCACCAAGCAAAGGTTGATAGAGGTCTTCGGTGTTCCCGAGAAGCGCATTACCGTGATCTGGAACGGCATCGATGAACGCTTCTGCCCGCGACCGGAGGAGCAGATCTCTGCTGCGATAGAGAAGCTTTGCATCCCAAGCCACCGCTACCTTGTCGCGCTAGGCTCGCTGGAGCCGCGAAAGAATCTGAAACGCTTGCTCCAAGCGTGGTCTACCATCGTCAGCGGCTTGCCGAACGATGTGTGGCTTGTGCTTGCTGGCGCACAGGGAAAGACCATCGTGTTCGACGGCCTGCCGCTACACCCTTTGCCGCAGCGAGTTCATCTGACCGGGCACGTGTCCGATGAATTGCTTCCCGCGCTTTACGCCGGCGCCATCGCAGCACCCTACGTCTCACTTTACGAAGGCTTCGGATTGCCTGCCCTTGAGGCGATGGCTTGCGGGACACCGGTGCTCACCAGCAATTGTACCGCTCTCCCGGAAGTGGTGGGTGACGCCGCGCTGATGGTTGATCCCTATGATTTGGAAACGATTTCGGAGGAACTGAACAGGATAATCAAAAGTCATGTACCTCCGGCAAAGCCGGAGGCTTGTAAAACCGTGGACCGCTCAAAGCGATTGTAAACCATTGGCCACCTTAAAAGGTGGCGACTATTCGAACATATTCAGTTGATCGAGTCGACGATCCTCAGTTTCCTGCTTTTTGATGTATTCGCGGATCATCTGCTCGTCTCTTCCAACTGTGGACACAAAGTAGCCCCTGGCCCAAAAGTTCTGGCCAGTGAAGTTCTTCTTCCTCCCGAGGAAGGTTCTGGCGATGTGGATGGCGCTTTTTCCTTTGATGTAGCCAACCACCTGTGCAACTCCATACTTTGGTGGGATCGAGATGAGCATGTGCACATGATCCGGCATCAGGTGACCTTCTTCGATCATACTCTCTTTCTGTCTGGCCAGTTCTCTGAAGACTTGGCCCAGGTGCTTGCGGAGTTGCTCGTAAAGACTCTTCCTGCGGTACTTCGGGATCCAGACCACATGGTACTTGCACTCCCAGACCGTGTGGCTTAAGCTTTGAGTTCCATCCATGCGAAAGCCTTTCCTTTTGTAAACTTTGAGCGGTTCACAAGAGGAAGGCTTTCGCATACTCCCGGAAATGTCAAACTCTGGGAGTCCCCCGGCAAAGCCGGGGGTTTACCCAAGAGAAATTATACTGTCAGAGAAGGTCTTCGGCAACGGGGAATCGAACGTGCAAACCAATTCAGGTGGAAACGAACGGCAGAAAGAACCTGGGACCTACTCGAGCAGGAGGCAAGGTAATTGCGCATTGCATTAGTACATGAGTGGTTAACCACCTATGCGGGTGCCGAGCGGGTACTTGAGCAGATGATTGCCACATTCCCGGAGGCGGATTTTTTTGCGCTCTGTGATTTCCTGCCCCAAGAGGAGAGGGCCTTTCTCCAAGGCCGCGTTCCCCAAACCACCTTGATCCAGCGGCTGCCGCTGGCACGATCGAAGTATCGAGCTTATCTGCCGCTGATGCCGCTAGCAATCGAGAAGTTTGATCTTTCTGGATATGATCTGGTGATTTCCAGCTCCCACGCAGTTGCAAAAGGCGTTCTTACCGGACCTGAGCAACTGCATATCTCGTATGTGCATTCGCCGATGCGCTACGCCTGGGACTTACAGCACCAGTACTTGGCCGAAGCTGGGCTCGGGAACGGGCTGCGCGGCTGGGCCGCACGCTGGATTTTGCACCGTATCCGCCTCTGGGACGTCCGCACCGCAAACGGCGTGGATGCCTTCGTTGCGAACTCCAACTACATCGCACGCCGGATCTGGAAGGTTTACCGCCGAAAGGCCCAAGTGATCTATCCGCCGGTAGACGTGGAGCATTTTTCGGTGCGCGCGGCAAAGGAGCCATTTTATCTGGCGGCCTCTCGGATGGTACCGTACAAGCGCATGGGCCTGGTGGTGGATGCTTTTGCTGCGATGCCGGGCCGGCGGCTGGTGGTCGCAGGTGACGGGCCAGAACTGCGCAAAATACAGGCAAAGGCGAGAGGCGCGGCCAATATCGAAGTCGTCGGCTTTTTGCGCACAGAAGTGCTGCGGGATTACCTCACCCGGGCACAGGCGCTGGTGTTCGCGGCCGAGGAAGATTTCGGTATTCTCCCCGTGGAAGCGCAGGCTTGCGGAACGCCGGTGATCGCCTACGGTCGCGGGGGTTGCCGCGAGACGGTGGTCGAGGGGGTCACGGGGCTTTTTTTCGATGCGCAGACCCCGGACGCTGTAATGGATGCCGTGGAACGCTTCGAATGCTGTCGCAACCGTTTCGATCCCGCGGTGATCCGTCATCACGCCGAGAGCTTTTCAACAGACCGCTTCCGGAACGAATTTTCGACGTTTGTGCGGGAAACCTGGGAGCGGTTTCGTACCGAGCGGGATAGATGTTTTACGGGTTGATGGGCTGAGTATGGCGGCAAGCGAGGGCTGCCGCCGTGAGGCTTCCACAGTTGAACATCGGCTACGACGAGATGGTGACCATCGACCAGTTGGCCGACATGGCCATGGAAATCGCCGGCAAGAAGCTCGCCAAGAAGCACATCGACGGCCCGCTGGGGGTGCGCGGGCGCAACTCCGACAACCGGCTCATCGAAGAAAAACTCGGCTGGCGCCCGAGCCGGCCGCTTCGCGAGGGGCTGGAGAAGACCTACCGCTGGATCGCGGCCCAGGTGGGATAAAAGGAGTGGATTGTCATGCTGAAGGGGAAAAGACCATCTCTCAGAGAATCGAGCCCTTTTCTGATGCCTTTTCTGCGCCTGTTGGACGCCGCGCTGGTGGTGCTGACGCTCTATTCCATCGTGGTGCTGTACGTCGGTCAGTGGGGTGACCAGTACACCGATCTGGCCGTCGCCGCCTTCGGCATGACCCTGCTGGTGTTCCATTACGCGGATCTCTATCGGCCGTGGCGGGGGCAGAGCTTTATCAGCGAGTTTAGCGTCCTTTGCACAGCCTGGGTCATCGAGATCGGGCTGGTGATGTTTCTGCTGTTCGTTTTCAAGCAGGGCCAGGTTTTTTCCCGCGCGGCGCTGCTGATTTGGTTCGGGGCCGTGCCCATGGTCCTGTTCGTGGTGCATGTCTCCTTTCGCAAGATGCTCCGGTTGCTTCGGTCCAGCGGCAAGAACCTGCGCCGGGCGGTCATCGTGGGCGCCGGAGATCTCGGGTTCACCCTGGCGCGGCATATCGAAGCGGCCCCCTGGATCGGCATCCGGGTGATCGGTTTTTTTGACGACCGGAAAACCACCGCGGACCTGGCCGGCACGGCGCAGCGGGACCAAACCATCCTGGGAACCGTTTCCGACCTCAAAAAATATCTTGAAAAGAACGACGTGGACTTTGTCTACATCGCCCTGCCCATGCGGGCCGAAGGCAAGATTCATGATATCCTGCAAAACTGCCGCACCCTGGGGGCGCGGCTTTTCCTGGTGCCGGATCTTTACGCCTTCCGCATTTTGAACACCCGGCTGGAGCGGCTGGGGTCGATGATGCTGCTGGATTTCAACCCCGAGTCGGGCCGCAAGCGGCTCTTCGATGTGGCCTTCTCGTTGCTGGTGATCCTTTGCAGCCTGCCGTTGACCCTGCCCATCGCCTTGCTGATCAAGCTGAACGACCGGGGGCCGGTCTTCTACGGCCACCGGCGCATCACGGTCTCCGGCCGCGAGTTCAAGTGCCTGAAGTTTCGCACCATGTGCGTCGATGCCGACCGCAAGCTGGAAGAGATCCTGGAGAGGGATCCGGAGGCGCGGCGGGAGTGGGCGCAGACCTTCAAGCTGAAGAACGATCCCCGCGTGACCTGGTTGGGGCGCTTTCTGCGCAAGACCAGCCTGGACGAGCTGCCCCAGTTTATCAATGTGCTGAAGGGGGAAATGAGCGTGGTGGGGGCCCGGCCCATCGTGCACAAGGAGCTGTGCGAGTATTATCGCGAAAACGGCGGGATCTACTGCTCCATCAAGCCGGGGATCACTGGGCCGTGGCAGATCGGCAAGCGCAGCGACACCGAGGACTACCAGGAGCGCGTCGAGCTGGACACCTGGTATGCCGTCAACCGCAATTTCTGGCTGGATCTGAAGATCATCTGCCTGACCGTGGTCAAGGTGCTTCGGGGTAGCGGGGCGTACTAGACGCAATGAGCCTCCTACTGCGGGATGGATGATTAGGTTTATTTAGATCCACAGATTACACAGATTTACACAGATAATTCTTTTTCTCGCGCAGAGGCGCAGAGGCGCAAAGAAAAAAAGGCGGCGCTTTCATGTTGTTGCCCGGGCGTCAGGATGATGGAGATCACGTTACTGTTGGCGTCGACTCGCAAATGCACTTTGGTAAGGGCGTTTTGGGTAAAAACAAACCCGGTTTTCCCCTTTCTTTATGATTTACAGACGCTACCTCCTGATTGTTGCGATTGCCACCTGCCTGGCCATCGGCATGGCCTGGGCCGTGCACCGGCCCGAGGCGGGCGGCGGCGGCTTTTCCGCCATGACCTTCAACGTGGGCGATGCCAACCCGCGGCCGTTCCCGGTGGCCCGGACCGCGGCCTGCATCCTGGACGAAGGCCGGCCGGATATTCTGTTCTTGCAGGAAGTGCCCGGCGGCCGGGCCAGGGCCGAGCTTTTGGAAGCCTTGGGGTATCCGCACGCGGCCGGGGCGCAGGCCAAGTCCGGGAAACTGGCCGGGCTGATGGTGCTATCGCTTTATCCCATCGGAGAAACGCGGGAGATCGAGCTGCCCAGCGACGGCAGAGGCTCCGGCGCGCTGTGCGCCGTGCTCGACATCGATGGCGAAAGAGTGCTGGCTTGCTCGGTGCATCTGGACGAGGTGGATCCCAAGGTCCGCAACGCCGAGGGGCAGGTGGTCTTTTCCGCGCGCCAGGCATTGGATTCCATCTACGCCGAGCTTTTCAGCGACACCGTGCGCACCGCTGCGGTCAAGGTCCTGGGGGCGGCCGTCGCCCACGCCGGCATGCCGGTGATCCTGGCCGGCGATTTCAACACCGTGCCGGTATCGCGCACCATCCGCCACGTGAGCGCCCGATACCGGGATGTGCTCTGGCCCGGGGTGGGCTGGTTTCAAGGCACCTATCACAAGATCGCTTTTCCGCTGAACCCCCGCATCGATTACATCTTTGTCTCCCAACGGATTGCGGTGGACCAGGCCCGGGTGCTGGCCCGCAGCGCCGGGGATCATTTCCCGGTCAGGGCGGCATTGAAGAAAAGCGCATAAGACGAATTCCTTGTGTTGCGCGGCGAGATGAGCCTGGTGGGCCCGCGGCCGCCGATTCCGGCCGAGGTGGCGCAATACGAAACCTGGCAGCGCCGGCGCCTGTCGATGAAGCCGGGGCTCACGTGCATCTGGCAGACCACCCCGCGGCGCAACGAGGTTTCCTTCAAGGAATGGATGAAGATGGACCTGGCCTACATCGACAACTGGAGCCTGAGGCTGGATTTCAAGATCCTGGCGCGCACGGCTCTGGTGGTGCTGTTGGGGTATGGGCGGTAAAAAATAAAAAATTTACAGAAGATCACGAAGGAAACGAGATGAATACATGATTTGGATGAGTCCCTGAGGGAACTGACTTCGTCAGGGATGATTCGCTACGCGAAGGATGACTGACTTCGTCAGGGATGATCCCTTCGGGATTGGATGATTAGGATGATTAGGATGGCGCCTTCGGCATTACTGACTTCGTCAGGGATGATTAGGATGATCCCTTCGGGATTGGATGATCCCTGCGGGACGGATGATTCGCTTCGCGAAGGATGATTTGGATGATTTGGATGGCGCCTTCGGCGCGGGATGAATGCCTTCGGCGGGATGATTTGGATGATCCCTTCGGGATGGATGATTAGGATGACTGACTTCGTCAGGGATGACTTGGATGAGTCCCTTCGGGATTGGAGGATTCGCTTTGCGAAGGATGATTAGGCTTTTAAACAGATTGACATCCACATCGTGAGGGAAATGTGGACAAACACGAAATTCTCCAATACTGGATCGAGAGTTCGGACACCGATTTCAGTGCTATGGAGCATCTATTCGAAAAAGCAGATTATGCTTGGGCATTGTTTGTCGGGCATCTTGTCCTAGAAAAGCTCATCAAAGCTTGGTACGTTCACAATGTCGGAATAAATCCGCCGTTCATCCATGATCTTGTGCGGTTGGCAGAGAAGGCCGATTTAGCGCTCAGTGAAGGTCAAAAGGATATTCTGGACACCGTTTCCACGTTCAACCTGCGTGCGTGTTATGACGATTACAAAAGGGAATTTCATCGAAAATGCACACGTGATTTTACGAAAAAATGGATGGATGAAATTCGAGGTATGAGAACATGGCTCAGAGAGAAGCTCCCGAAGCCGTAGTGAATTATGCCACACTTTTGAAGAGGACAATCCCACACGTCAAAAAGGTCCTCCTTTTCGGATCGTACGCCAAAGGAACGTACAAAGAAGACAGCGATCTGGACGTTGCGGTGATTGTCGAGACGATTGCCGATACCTTTGAAATGCAGGTGGATTTGATGAAACTCCGACGGAAGTTTGATACGCGCATTGAACCTCATCCCATCAGGGAAGCCGACTTTCATATGGCAAACCCCATCGCGAGAGAAGTTATGGAAAGCGGAATCGAAATATGAGCTTTGAGGCGCTGGGATTGACATCCACAGATTACACAGATTAACACAGATAATTCTTTTTCTCGCGCGGAGGCGCAGGGACGCAGAGAAAAAAATGGGATGATTAGGATGACTTGGATGATTTGGAGGCGGCTGGGGGCGGAGATGGGCGGTGCAGGGGGATTTTCTTTTTAAATCCACTTCTTTTTCTCGTGCAGATTTTTCTCGCGCAGAGACGCAGAGGCGCAGAGAAAAGATAACGATATCATGTTTTAAAAACTTGGCGTCTCTGCGGCTTGGCGCGAGGAAATGTTTGATGTATTGGGGTGAAGGATATGATTTCGCGAAGGCTTATTGAATAAACTGCAAATAGTTGTCCCGGTGTATGACTTCGAAAGTGGCATTGGGGTAGGCGTTTACCCAATCCTTGGGCGCGTGGAGCGTGCGGCGTTTCCATTTGATCTCAAAACCTGAGAGGGTTCCGTGGCGTTCTTCAACCAAGTCGATTTCCTTTTTGTCGTATGTCCTCCAGAAGTAGGCGTTCGCGGACTGGCCCAGATATTCCTGCTTTTTCAACCGTTCCACGATCACATAGTTTTCCCATAGCGCCCCGGTGTCGTCACGAATCTCCAATGGATTGAAGTTGTTGATCAAGGCGTTGCGAACGCCGTTATCATAGAAATAATAGCGTTGATTCTTGACGATTTCCTTGCGCAGGTTCCGGCTGAATCCGCTCCGCCTGAAGATGATAAAGACCTTTTCCAGAAGATCCAGATACCGCTCAACCGTATTTTTGCTCATACCCAACTGCTTTCCCAACTCCGCGAGCGAGACTTCGTTGCCGATTTGAAAGGCCAGGAGCTGGACCAGGCGCTGCAATTTGTCAGCGTGCCGGATCCCTTCCAGTTGAAGAATATCCTTGAACAAATAGGATGAAACCAGTTCGCGCAGGTAGCTTTGGCGTTCGGTGTTGCCGCGGAGGAGGATCACTTCCGGGTATGAGCCGTAGATGAGCCGTGCATCGAGATTGGCTTTGGTTTGGTGAGGTTTCTCCATGTGGGCGATCTCCATTTGCGCCAGAGGGAGAAGTTTCAAGACCCTTTTTCTGCCGGTTAATGGCTCGCCGATGTCTTTGGCGAGGTCGAACGAGGAAGAGCCCGTGGCGATGATACGAAGCGAGGGGATGGTATCCACGATGATTTTAAGGTTTCGGCCGACCTGGTTGATGTACTGGGCCTCGTCCACAATAAGGATGGCGTGATTTCCCACAAAATCCCTGAGTTTTTCGGTGGACTGGCTCTCCAGGTATTCACGGATCACGATATCGTCGCCGTTCACAAACAGGACTTCCTCGGGGATGGATTCGAGGTACTTTTTAAGAAGTGTGGTCTTGCCCACCCGGCGGGGGCCGTAGATAACCACGACCTTGCCCGGCGTGACGGCCTCTTTCAAATTGGCGAGTTGTCTCTGTGGGATATACACGATGCCCCTCCATTTTTGTTTTAAATAACGACCTGCATACTGACTGAAATATGATAAATACGGTCAGTTTGTCAACCTTAATTGACATCCACAGATTACACAGATTTACACAGATGAATAGGTCAAGGAATCAAGGGGTTTGATGGAAAAGCCGATAATCCGTGGCCATCGGTGAAATCTGTGGACAGGGATCAGCGGACATACGCCATTATCGGGGCCGCCATGGAGGTGCATCGGGAGTTGGGTCCCGGTTTTCTGGAAGCGGTTTACCAGGCGGCCATGGAGATGGAACTGACGTTGAGGGACATCCCTTTCCGCTCTCAACCGCAAGTCGCCGTTCAATACAAAGGCCGCGATCTGGACAAGGTGTATCAGCCGGACCTGATATGCTTTGGGGAAATTATTGTGGAGCTCAAGGCCCTGTCCAACTTATCCGGGACCGAGGAGGCTCAGATGATCAATTACTTGAAGGCCACAGGGATGAAGGTGGGTTTGTTGATCAACTTCGGTGGGCCATCGCTGAAATACAGGCGCTTTGTGTATTAAGGAGTCATCCACAGATCACAGATTACGTAGATTGGCATCCACAGATTACGTAGATTGGCGTCCACAGATTACACAGATTTACACAGATGAATAGGTCGAGGAATAGGTCGAGGAATCAAAAGTGGTTTGATGGAAAAGCCGATAATCTGTGGCCATCGGTGAAATCCGTGGACAAAGATCAACAGATTTACATCCACAGATTACACAGATTTACACAGATGAATGGATCGAGGAATAGATGGAGGAATCAAGGGGCTTGATGGGAAATTTGATAATCTGTGGCCATCGGTGAAATCTGTGGACAAAGATCCACAGATTACACAGATTTACACAGATGAATAGGTCGAGGAATAGGTCGAGGCATCAAGTGGTTTGATGGAAAAGCCGATAATCTGTGGCCATCGGTGAAATCCGTGGATAGGGGTGCGGGGGTGAATCCAGGCAAGATGAAAATTCTCGTCAATGACCATGCGGGGCATCCGTTCCAGGTGCAGTTGAGCCGGGCATTGGCCGGTCGCGGTCACGAGGTGCGGCATTCTTTTACCGCTCAGTTGCAAACCCCGCGGGGGGCGCTGGAGCGAAGGGAAGCCGACCCGACAAATCTGGATTTTTTTCCCATCGTGCTTTCAAGGCCGTTCAGCCGCTACGGGCTGCTGGAGCGGGCGCGGCAGGAAAACGAGCTTGGGCGCAAGCTCAGCGCCGCGGCAAGGCGGTTCCATCCGGATGTGGTCGTTTCCGCCAATACGCCCCTGGGGGCGCAGGCCATGCTGGCCAAAGAGTGCCGGAAAATGGGTACCGGGTTCGTGTTCTGGCTGCAGGATCTCTTGGGGGTGGGCATCCGCAACAACCTTGAAAAGAAGCTGCCGGTCCCCGGGAAGGTGGTGGGGCGGATGTACATCGGCCTGGAGCACCGGCTGCTCCGGCAGAGCGAGGCGGTGGTGGCCATCACCGAGGATTTTGTGCCCATCTGCCGCAAGGCGGGCGTTGCGCCGGAGCGCATTCACGTGGTGGAAAACTGGGCGCCGCTGGATGAAGTGGGGGTGGTGGAAAAGGAGAACCCGTGGTCCAGGGCGCACGGGCTGGACGGGACCTTCAACTTCATCTACTCGGGCACGCTGGGCATGAAGCACAATCCGCGGCTGCTGCTGGACCTGGCCCGGGCGTTTGCCGGGGAGAAGCAGGTGCGCGTCGTGGTGATCAGCGAGGGTCTGGGTGCGGGGTTCTTGAAGGAGCAAAAGGAAAAGCCGGGGCTGGACAACCTGGTGCTGATGGGCTTCCAGCCATTCGAGCAGGTGCCTCTCGTTCAGGGGGCCGCCGACGTGCTGGTGGCTATTTTGGAGCCGGACGCCGGGGTGTTCGCCGTGCCGTCCAAGGTGCTCACCTACCTGTGCGCCCGGCGGCCGCTGCTGCTGGCGGTGCCGCCGGAAAACCTGGCGGCCCGGATCGTCAGCGGCCAAGGGGCGGGCATCGTGGCGGCGCCCGGGGACGGGGAGGCTTTCATCGATGGCGCCAGGCGCTTGTGGCGAGATGCCGATCTGCGGCAAAAGATGGCCGCAAACGGCCGCCGATATGCCGAAAAGACCTTCGACATCGAGCGCATCGCCGACCGCTTCGAAGGGATCATCCAAGGGGCGAAGAGAAAGTAACCACGAAGGCACGAAGGGCACGAGGAAAGAGAGTAAAATTAACAACTTCGTGTACTTCGTGACTTTGTGGTTGTATTCAAAAAACCTGTGAGAGGCATGATCGGGGTGAAGGTAAAGAAACCACGAAGGCACGAAGGGCACGAGGAAAGAATTTATGACTAAGGTCTTTGTGTACTTCGTGTCTTTGTGGTTTTATATTTGAACCACGAAGGCACAAAGGGCACGGCGGTAAAATATCTCAATGATTATTTATAGTTGAAGACTTTTCTGCGGGCAAGGGGGATGAAGCAATAAAAATTTGGTTGACGGCCTGGTTATTTCTGACTATTTATTTTGTCAGAGTACCCGCTGGCAGCATGCTGCCGGTTCAAAGGCCGTGAGGGAAACCTCGTGGCCTTTGCTTTTTCTGGAGATGGCGTGAGAACGATCGGCTATGTGGACGGGTTCAACCTGTACTATCGTGCCTTGAAAGGAACACCATATAAGTGGCTGGATTTGAATAAAATGCTTTCTCGTATCCTGAAAAAGGAAAACAGGTTGGTCGGGATACGATATTTCACAGCCATGGTGACCGGGCGGATTGACCCCGATCAGCCAAGAAGGCAAAGAACCTATCTGAATGCTCTGGAAACGCTCCCCGGTCTCACCGTTCACTTGGGCACCTTCTTGGCAAAATCCACCAAAAGGCCTCTTTCGGGTTCAAATCCTCGGCAATTCGTCAGTATCGACAGTTTCGAAGAAAAGGGCTCCGACGTAAATCTGGCATCTTACCTTGTCCACGATGGCTGGCGGGACATGTATGACGTGGCAGTGGTCGTAACCAGCGATACCGACTTGATAACTCCCATCGAATTGGTCATCCGAGATCTGAAAAAACCGGTTGGCATCATCTCCCCCAGCATTCCTTGCCCGAAGGGGTTGGCCCAAGTGGCCAGTTTCGTCCGTCATATCCGAAAGGCGGATTTGAAAAATTGCCAATTCCCGGCAAGTTTTACTAATGCGCAGGGAAAACGGATTACACAGCCCAGGGGCTGGTGAATTGCTATGGAATGTTTGTGAAATGAGGATCGACGACACGCTTATGATGAAGGGCTTTGTGTTCTTTGTGTCTTTGTGGTTTTTATTTGAACCACGAAGACACGAAGGACACGAAGAAAAATATATGAAAAAAACTTTGTGCTCTTTGTGTCTTTGTGGTTCCAAATTAGAAAGGAGTATTCAGAATGAAGACGGCGTTGGTTTGTGGAGCGGGTGGTTTTATCGGCAGTCACATGGTCAGAAGGCTGAAGGATGAAGGCTACTGGGTGCGGGGCGTGGATCTGAAGTTTCCCGAGTTCTGGGAAACCGTTGCCGACGATTTCGTCATCGGCGATCTGCGCGAGCAGGATCTGTGCCGGCGGATCGTGGACCGGCGCTTCGACGAGGTGTATCAGTTCGCCGCCGACATGGGCGGCGCCGGGTACGTCTTCACCGGCGTTCATGACGCCGACATCATGCACAACTCGGCCCAGATCAACCTCAACATGCTCGATGTTTGCCACAAGCGCAACGTCAAGCGCATCTTCTATTCCTCCTCGGCCTGCATCTACCCCGAGTACAACCAGCTCGACCCGGACAACCCCAACTGCGCCGAGGACAGCGCCTACCCTGCCCAACCGGACAGCGAGTACGGCTGGGAGAAGCTCTTCAGCGAGCGCATCTACCTTGCCTACCAGCGCAACAAAGGCATGGAGGTGCGCATCGCGCGCTTCCACAATATGTTCGGCCCCTACGGCTCCTGGAAGGACGGCAAGGAAAAGGCGCCGGCGGCCATGTGGCGCAAGGTGGCCATGGCCCCGGACGGCGGCGAGATCGAGATTTGGGGCGACGGCAAGCAGACCCGTTCCTTCCTGTATATCGACGAGTGCCTCGACGGCGTGCTGCGCCTGACGCGCTCGGACTGGAGCGGGCCGGTGAACATCGGCTCCGACGAGATGGTGACGATCGACCAGTTGGCCGACATGGCCATGGAGATCGCCGGCAAGAAGCTCGCCAAGAAGCACATCGACGGCCCGCTGGGGGTGCGCGGGCGCAACTCCGACAACCGGCTCATCCAAGAAAAACTCGGCTGGCGCCCGAGCCGGCCGCTTCGCGAAGGGCTGGAGAAGACCTACCGCTGGATCGCGGCCCAGGTGGGATAAAAGGAGTCGATTGTCATGCTGAAGGGGAAAAGACCATCTCTCAGAGAATCGAGCCCTTTTCTGATGCCTTTTCTGCGCCTGTTGGACGCCGGGTTGGTGGTGCTGACGCTCTATTCCATCGTGGTGCTGTACGTCGGTCAGTGGGGTGACCAGTACACCGATCTGGCCGTCGCCGCCTTCGGCATGACCCTGCTGGTGTTCCATTACGCGGATCTCTATCGGCCATGGCGGGGGCAGAGCTTTATCAGCGAGTTTAGCGTCCTTTGCACGGCCTGGGTCATCGAGGTCGGGCTGGTGATGTTTCTGCTGTTCGTTTTCAAGCAGGGCCAGGTTTTTTCCCGCGCGGCGCTGCTCTCTTGGTTCGGGGCCGTGCCCATGGTCCTGTTCGTGGTGCATGTCTCCTTTCGCAAGATGCTCCGGTTGCTTCGGTCCAGCGGCAAGAACCTGCGCAGGGCGGTCATCGTGGGTGCCGGAGATCTCGGGTTCACCCTGGCGCGGCATATCGAAGCGGCCCCCTGGATCGGCATCCGGGTGATCGGTTTTTTTGACGACCGGAAAACCACCGCGGACCTGGCCGGCACGGCGCAGCGGGACCAAAACCATCCTGGGAACCGTTTCCGAGCTCAAAAAATATCTTGAAAAGAACGACGTGGACTTTGTCTACATCGCCCTTCCCATGCGGGCCGAAGGCAAGATTCATGATATCCTGCAAAACTGCCGCACCCTGGGGGCGCGGCTTTTCCTGGTGCCGGATCTTTACGCCTTCCGCATTTTGAACACCCGGCTGGAGCGGCTGGGCTCGATGATGCTGCTGGATTTCAACCCCGAGTCGGGCCGCAAGCGGCTCTTCGATGTGGCCTTCTCGTTGCTGGTGATCCTTTGCAGCCTGCCGTTGACCCTGCCCATCGCCTTGCTGATCAAGCTGAACGACGGGGGGCCGGTCTTCTACGGCCACCGGCGCATCACGGTCTCCGGCCGCGAGTTCAATTGCCTGAAGTTTCGCACCATGTGCGTCGATGCCGACCGCAAGTTGGCCGAGATCCTGGAGAGGGATCCGGCGGCGCGGCGGGAGTGGGCGCAGACCTTCAAGCTGAAGAACGATCCCCGCGTGACCTGGTTGGGGCGCTTTCTGCGCAAGACCAGCCTGGACGAGCTGCCCCAGTTCATCAACGTGCTGCGCGGCGAGATGAGCGTGGTGGGGGCCCGGCCCATCGTGCACAAGGAGCTGTGCGAGTATTATCGCGAAAACGGCGGGATCTACTGCTCCATCAAGCCGGGGATCACCGGGCCGTGGCAGATCGGCAAGCGCAGCGACACCGAGGACTACCAGGAGCGCGTCGAGCTGGACACCTGGTATGCCGTCAACCGCAACTTCTGGCTGGACCTGAAGATCATCTGCCTGACCGTGGTCAAGGTGCTTCGGGGTAGCGGGGCGTACTAGACGCAATGAGCCTCCTACTGCGGCATGGATGATTAGGTTTATTTAGATCCACAGATTACACAGATTTACACAGATAATTCTTTTTCTCGCGCAGAGGCGCAGAGGCGCAAAGAAAAAAAGGCGGCGCTTTCATATTGTTGTCCGGGCGTCAGGATGATGGAGATCACGTTACTGTTGGCGTCGACTCGCAAATGCACTTTGGTAAGGACGTTTTGGGTAAAAACAAACCCGGTTTTTCCCTTTCTTTATGATTTACAGACGCTACCTCCTGATTGTTGCGATTGCCACCTGCCTGGCCATCGGCATGGCCTGGGCCGTGCACCGGCCCGAGGCGGGCGGCGGCGGCTTTTCCGCCATGACCTTCAACGTGGGCGATGCCAACCCGCGGCCGTTCCCGGTGGCCCAAACCGCGGCCTGCATCCTGGAGGATGGCCGGCCGGATATTCTCTTCTTGCAGGAAGTGCCCGGAGGCCGGGCCAGGGCCGAGCTTTTGGAAGCCTTGGGGTATCCGCACGCGGCCGGGGCGCAGGCCAGGTCCGGGAAACTGGCCGGGCTGATGGTGCTATCGGTTTATCCCATCGGAGAAACGCGGGAGATCGAGCTGCCCAGCGACGGCAGAGGCTCCGGCGCGCTGTGCGCCGTGCTCGACATCGATGGCGAAAGAGTGCTGGCCTGCTCGGTGCATCTGGACGAGGTGGATCCCAAGGTCCGCAACGCCGAGGGGCAGGTGGTCTTTTCCGCGCGCCAGGCATTGGATTCCATCTACGCCGAGCTTTTCACCGACACCGTGCGTACCGACGCGGTCAAGGCCCTGGGGGCGGCCGTCGCCGACGCTGGCATGCCGGTGATCCTGGCCGGCGATTTCAACACCGTGCCGGTATCGCGCACCATCCGCCACGTGACCGCCCGATACCGGGATGTGCTCTGGCCCGGGGTGGACTGGTTTCAAGGCACTTATCACAAGATCGCTTTTCCGCTGAACCCGCGCATCGATTACATCTTTGTATCCCCCCGGATCGCGGTGGACCAGGCCCGGGTGCCGCCCCGCAGCGCCGGGGATCATTTCCCGGTGAGGGCGGCATTGAAGAAAGGCGCATGACACGAACTCCTTGTGCTGCGCGGCGCAACGAGGTTTCCTTCAAGGAATGGATGAAGATGGACCTGGCCTACATCGACAACTGGAGCCTGGGGCTCGATTTCAAGATCCTGGCGCGCACGGGCCTGGTGGTGGTTTTGGGGTATGGGCGGTAAGGGACAACTGCGGGTTAGATCCACAGATTACACAGATTTACACAGATAATTCTTTTTCTCGGGCAGAGGCGCAGAGGCGCAGTGAAAAAAATAGAATGATTTGGATGATTAGGATGGCGCCTGCGGCGCTGGATGAATGCCTGCGGCATGGATGATTTGGATGATTGGCATGGGTGAGGCATATTGATGCAAGATGAGGTTTTGGAGAGGAATAAGAACCTGAATCGGGGGTTTCGGAAGCTGGAGGTTTGGAGAGAGGCTATTCAGCTTTATGGCTTTGAGAAGAAAGTCCTCGACAGTCTGAAAAAAATCTCGTTCAAGATAAAGGATCAGGTTTTGGATTCGGTGTTTTCTATCAGTTCCAACATTGCGGAAGGCTACTGCAGGAGGTCGATCAAGGAGTATATTCAGTTCATCAATGTGGCGTTGGGGTCTTGCGGGGAGAATTATTCGCAATTTTATGCCTTGTTGGAGTCAGGAGAGATCGGCAGGGCGGTTTTTGATGAGTTTGATGAGCGGCACCATCGGATTGAGAACAAGCTGATGAATCTGGCGAAGGCGCTCTCCAAGAAGATGAAGACGGGGCAGGATTGGGATTCGGATTACAAGGTTTGAACAAGTGGCTGCGGCACGGATGATTCGCTTCGCGAAGGAATGCCTTCGGCATGGATGAGTCCCTTCAGGACGGATGATTTGGATGATTAGGATGGCGCCTTCGGCGCGGGATGATCCCTTCGGGACGGATGATTTGGATGATTAGGATGGCGCCTTCGGCGCGGGATGATCCGTTCGGGATTGGATGATTCGCTTCGCGAAGGATGATTTGGAGGCCGCTGGGGGCGGGGGCCGGGAAAAGATAAAATTCGAATATCCAAAACAATTTTCAAAATTCAAATAAAACAAATTAGAAACGGCAAAAGAAGATCTAAAGAGTTTTTTTGGTCATTGTTGTATTTGGTTATTCGAATTTGTTTTGAATTTCGATATTTGGATTTCGAATTTAAGTTTTTCGGCTTTAAAGTTTTTGTTTTTCGTTAATCTTTTACCCGCTTGACTTTGGTGCCTCGCAGGAATATGGTTTTTAGTAATATGCTATCCGGAGGAGGATGTCAAAATGAAATATACATTGCCAGTTGTTATCGTCCGTCTGGAAAATGGTGACTATCTGGCAAGATGCGAGGACGTCAGGGCCACTGCCATCGGCGATACGCCCTCTGAGGCAGTTGCCAACCTGCGGGAGTCTATTGAACAGATTGAAAAGAAACGAGAATTAGT
Source organism: Desulfoglaeba alkanexedens ALDC (assembly GCF_005377625.1). Lineage (GTDB taxonomy): Bacteria > Desulfobacterota > Syntrophobacteria > Syntrophobacterales > DSM-9756 > Desulfoglaeba > Desulfoglaeba alkanexedens. Next base: position 137,137 of record NZ_CP040098.1, read on the forward strand.
GTTTTCAGGCAGCCATACAGGGCCTATACGGGACTTTTCAAGGCAAAAAACAGAACTATAGCCATAATTAAAGTCTTTGACGGATATTGAAAATATTGTGATGATGCTCTATAATTAAAAAAATAGAAAAAAGGAGCACTTCATGAATACGGGTCTGTTAGTTCTTTATACAGATAATGACGGCAGCCTCAAAGGGCTGCCAAAATTCCCACCAAACAAAAAGGTGGAGGTTTATTTTCGCATTACCGGCCCGATTGAAGCGCAACGTCCTCCCCGACGCCTGCCCAATCCGGAGATAGCAGGAAAAATACTTATAAAAGGGGATGTTTTTGACACTTGCTGCCGTTGAACTTCCTGAACATCATCGAGACCCGCAGGACAGACTTATGATCGCAACGGCATTAATCAATGATGCCAAATTGATGTCCGCCGATCAGAAGTTTCTTAAATATCAAGAAATTGTTAACAATTTGTTGTAACCCCACCAAAGCGGACAGCCCTTTGTGCTTTTTCAGAAGGGTCTTATTGGATCCGTAAAGGCCTCGTCTTGCATACCACCGCAGACATCATCCACGTCGCACAAGACGTGCGCCTGCCGGCCCAGAATCGAGAGTTAGGACACCCATTTCAGTGCTATGGAGCATCTATTCGAAAGCGGAATCCAAATATGAGCTTTGAGGCGCTGGGATTGACATCCACAGATTACACAGATTTACACAGATAATTCTTTCATCGCCCCAGAAATGCTCAATTATATGGATTTAGATCATGCGACAACTACCCTGACACAGGGGGTTGGTCTCATTTCCTAACTGCATCTAATTCCTTTTTAATATCCTCTGCAAGCCAATGCCTCACCAATGTCTGATAGGGCATAGCCTTCATGGTGGCGAGCTTCTTAATTGCCTGAACATGAAGTGGATCCAACTTAATTGAGATGTTCTTCAGTTTTCTTTTACGCTTCCCTGTGATGATGTCCTGACGAATGTCGTCTTGCAGGCTAAAGGTAACGGGCTCTTCCGTGATCTCATCCAGGATATTCTCCTGATCGTAGTATTCAGCCCAAGTTTTTCGAGTTGTTTGTTCGGTTTTCATGGTTAGCTCCTGCGTTTCTTATAGTATTGCAATTCTGCACGGGACATGTCCCAGCCTGTAAACGCCCGGACAATGCCCTTGGGTTTTAGCTCGAATATAATTGTTAGATACCGCCCGTCAAATGTAGGTCCAAAAACGGCATAATGCCCTTGTTTTGTCTTTCTAAAAAAGGGTTTGTTGGCGAAGACCTCTTCTGCTTCCTCCGGAGTAACGCCGTGGCCGAGTTGGAGATGCAGGGCATTGCCTTCATCCCATTCGAAATCATTAATTCTCAAAAAACGATCTCCTTGTTCCTAGATATACAAAGTATTACCTGATTGATGAAATTTGTCAAGTTGAAATATACATTCCGCAGTCATGTCGTTGATTAGTGGCGTAATTCAGCAATTCCCGCATTCGGCCCTGATTGTGGGGTCATGCGATTAGCTTGATGCATATGGGGTGTTGCCCCGCAATGTTATTCATGAAGGTGGTTGCCCCCTGTGTCAGGGTGGTTGTCGTTATGATCTGATCCAAGGAGTAAACATGTCCTGTAGTATACACAAATTTCGGTAGATGATTCATCAGGGGGTTGATGACGTTTTGGCGAAGGTTGATGGGGGCACGGAGCTTGGGAACGAGGGGAATTCTTTTTCTCGCGCAGAGGCGCACAGAAAAGCTTTGGGGCGCTAAAAACCCTTGGCGGCTTGGCGCGAGGAAATCTTTCGTGTCGTCTTGGCGCGAGGAAGGTAGATGAATAGATGGTTCAATCAAGGCGTTTGATGGAAAATCCGATCATCTGTGGCCATCGCTGGAATCTGTGGACAGGGATACCGGGCTGAATACGTTACTCGGGCACACTGGGCATGAAGCACAATCCCCGGCTGCTGGTGAACCTGGCCCGGGCGTTTGCCGGGGAGAGGCAGGTGCGCGTCGTGGCGATCAGCGAGGGCCCGGGGGGCAGGATTCCTGAAGGAGCGACAGAAGTCAGGAGTCGGCAGTCAGAGGCGGCAATTGGAAATTGCCTGCAACAATCCCCGGAACCGTAATGTCTTCATCAAGTGTTTCCCAGCGCAATGCAAATCCGTTCAACCTGATTTCGACGTCTTTGAGTTGATCATCCGTGGCTTTCGACAGTATCTTGAAGCGGTCTGCGGGAAATCCGACGATGCGGCCGTCCGTCAGTTCGATGAAGATGGTCCGGGATTCTACCCAGGCCCTGATCGCGGCCGGCTCAACGGTTTCCAGTCTATTCATTTCGGCTTTCATAGTATTTCCTCATCAAAAAAAGCTGGTTCTCAAACACCATCTTCTCTATCTTTCTCACGATCAATGGAGCGACGCCCTTATTTCTTGCCAAACGAACCGGTTGAAGCCAGAACTTGCACTCGCCATCAGGCGTTGCCACATGGATGTGCGGCGGTTCGTTTCCTTCGTCTGAATAAAAATGGAACCTGAAGGTCCCTATTTTCATGACCGTAGGCATGTTGCAAATATAGGATAATCCGCATGTTGGTGCAAGGGGTTTTCGGGAGGACGGCGAGATCGCCAAAAACCATGCGGCCCAATGGCAGGGTGAGACGGACGGGGACCGGGGATGGAGGCGGAAGACGGATAACGCAAGAAAGTTATTTCATCCGATCCAATCATACTTACAACCATAAGAGTATAATGCCTATGTACCACATACGATTCTGCGAGGCGGCTTCTTGGGACGCCCCCTGCCGTTGCGTTTGACGGCTGCTTGATCCATCAAGTCCTTGAAGACGGTGCTTTCATGTTATTGTCCGATTGAAGAAAGGCGCATGACACGAACTCCTTGTACTGCGCGGCGCAACGATGTTTCCTTCAAGCAATGGATGCAGATGGACCTGGCCTACAGACAGCTGGAGCCTGGGGCTCGATTTCAGGATCCTGGTGGGAACGGCCCTCGTGGTGCTGTTGCGGTATGGGAGATAAGGCACAACTGCGGGATGGATGATTAGGTACATTTAGATCCACAGATTACACAGATTTACACAGATAAGGTCGATATTATGGAGGGGGGGATTAATGGACACGCTGACCGGTTTATACGGCAGGCACAGTAGAGTGTTGCAGACGGCAGGCAGGGGCACCCTGGTGGTGCTGCTCGCATGTATGCCATGGGCGATGTTGTCGCCGCAGGCCAGTCCGCCTTCTCACTGGGCCGGGTGGATGCACGTGGGGGCGGTGGCGATGTTGTCTGTGCTAGCCTATGTGAGCTTTGCGTCTCTGTGGAGCCGGGCCGGAGCCGTGATGTTTGTGTTTGCATACAGCGGCTTGATGGAGCTGTTGCAGCATTTTTCGGCGGGGCGCACCGGGTCATGGGAAGATCTCGGGATGAACGGGGTTGGGGTATTGATCGGGGTGGCGTTGGTGAAATGGGCAATGATGCGTGCGGTTTGATGGAAAAGCCGATCATCTGTGTCCACCGGTGAAATCTGTGGACAAAGATCAACAGCTTGACATCCACAGATTACACAGACCATTCTCTTTCTCGCGCGGAGGCGCAGAGAAGACCATGGTTGATCTTCACACGCACATTCTTCCCGGTATCGACGACGGGGCGCGGTCGTGGCACGAGGCGCTGGACATGGCCCGGGCCGCCGCGGACGACGGCATCACCGTGATGGTGGCCACTCCGCACTGGCACCGGGGCGTCTACGAAAACGGCCGAAAACGCATCCTTTCCATGACGGAAAAGCTCAACGAGCTGCTGGACCGGCATCGCATCGCACTTCAGGTGCTCCCGGGCGCTGAACTGCGCATCCACCCCATGATCCCCCACGGCATCCGCTCCGGCCGCCTCATGACCTTAAACGACGGCCGCCGTTACGCCTTGCTGGAATTCCCCCCGGAGGTCCTTCCCCAAAACCTCAACGCCTTCTTCTTCGAACTTCAGAACCAAGGCGTCACGCCGGTGATCGCCCACCCCGAACGGCACCCCGAGGTGATGCGCCGCCCCGAACACCTTACCGACTGGATCCGATGCGGCGTGATCCTCCAGATCACCGCCCAAGGTCTCCTGGGGGGAATGGGAAAGGACATTCAGCGGTTCACCATCCACATGCTGGAAAACCGACTCGCCCACGTCATCGCCTCCGACACCCACGGGCTGAAAAACCGCCCGCCGAAGCTTTTGGAAGCCTTTCGGTTCGCGTCGGAGATCGTGGGCGAGGAAGCGGCGCGGGAACTGGTCCTGGACATCCCGGGACGGCTGGTCAAGGGCGAACCCTACGAACCGCCGGCGCCCCCTCTCCAGCAGCGAAAGCCGCCCCTTTGGCGCCGGCTCCTGCGAGGACGTTCCCGATGATTGTCAAGATAAATGAGGCACGTCCGCTGATGTTTGTCCACAGCTTTAGATCCACAGATTACACAGATTACACAGATTATCTGTGTAATCTGTGTAATCTGTGGATGTAAACTTGTGGTCCTGTGAGTTTAATACACAAAGCGCCTGTATTGCAGCGATGGCCTACCGAAGTTGAGCAGCACACCCACCTTCAGCCCTGCGGCCCTCAGGTAATTGATCATTTGAGCCTCCTCGGTGCCGGATAAGCTGGACAGGGCCTTGATCTCCACAATAATTTCCCCAAAGCATATCAGGTCCGGCTGGTACACCTTATCCAGATCGCGGCCTTTGTATTGAACTGTGACCTGCGGTTGAGAGCGGAAAGGGATGTCCCTCAACGCCAGTTCCATCTCCATGGCCGCCTGGTAGACCGCTTCCAGAAAACCGGGACCCAACTCCCGATGTACTTCCATGGCAGCCCCGATAATGGCGTATGTCCGCTGATCTTTGTCCACAAGTTTAGATCCACAGATTACACAGATAGCCACAGATTATTGGATTTGCTTCTTGTTCCCAAGGTGGAGCTTGGGAACGAGGGGAAAATCCCCCTCCCCTTTAAACTCAATAGCCGCCGGCTCCTTCATCTGTGTAATCTGTGTAATCTGTGGATATAAAACGGTGTTATTGCGGCGGCGGGGTATAGCCGATGCCCATCAGGCCCATGCCGAGGTTCAGGCGCAGGCCGTAGAGCATCGCCTCAAAGGTACTGGTTTCCACGAACACCACGTCGCGGTCCCGGACGGTCATTTCCTGGGCCTTTCCATTCTGGATGTCGTTCAGGCTGAGCTGCACCACTTCCCGGGAACCTCCCGGCATATAACGGACCAGCTTGATGTTCCCTTCGCTGGCGGTAGTCCTCAAGCCCCCTGCTTCCACAATGGCTTGCTGCACCGTCATTTCCCTCCTGATGGGATAGGCCCCGGGTTCGCGCACCGCCCCGTCCACGTAGACCATTCTCGCCTCAGGCACGAAAATCACGTCCCCCGGAAGGATTTCCAGATTCAACTCGGAATGGCCTTCTTCGATGAGTTGGTCCAGGTCGACGAGGTAGGTATCCGGCCGCTCCGGGTTCTCACCCTTGCGACGGATCTGCACCGTGCGGCCGGCTGTCTCCGACAGGCCGCCGGCAAGCGCCAGGGCGTCCAGCAGCCGCTGGCGGGCCGGGTAGTCGAAGGAACCGGATTTCTCCACCGCTCCCAGGACCGTGATCTTGCCGCCGAACCGTTCTTTGACGAAGATGCTCACGTGGGGATCCTGGAGATACTTTTCGCGGTAGAGGTCTTCGATGAGCTGCTCGGCGTTCACTGTGGTCAGGCCTTTCACTTCAACCGACCCCAAAAGCGGCAGCGTCACGAAGCCTCGGGCTCCGATCCGCACCTCGCTGTTGAGTTCCGGCGCCTCGAAGACGGACACCTGGATCAGGTCGCCTTCGTTCAGGATGTAGTCCTGGAATTCCGGTGCACCGCCCGCTGAAGCGAAAAGCTTGGCGTTCAGTTCCTCAATCGCTTTGCTTTCCGGATCCGTTTGGGCCATCACCGCATCCAGCGTGGTGGTGGGTTTAAGTCCCCCCGTGGTGCACCCGTAGAGACCGATCAGAACGGCGGCGACCAGCGCCCACCCCCACGCGCGCTTCCTGTCGAGGTTTCCTTTCATCCGGCGTGCCTCTTTTCACGGTTTACGACCGCGGTGGGTTCCGCCGAAGCCGGGGAACCCCCAAAATAGAGAAGCGGTGGCGCGCCGAGCGCGACACCGCACGTCATACCTTCCTCAGAAGCGGGCGGTCCTACTGCAGGCCGCTGGGCGTGGAGGGGCTCACATCATCGTCGTCGTCATCGTCGTTCATGTTTTCCACAGCGATCGCACCGGTCACGATGGCCGCCGCCCCAACACCCGCCGCTATGGCCGCCTTGGTGGTCCCGCTCAACCCCTCGGCGGCGACGGCTTCACCCTCTTCCGCCGGAGCAAACTCACTGGAGGCCAGCCGGATTTCCGCGCCCGGAGAAAGCACCTGGGAGCCGTTTCGGCTCGCCACCTTCAGCGTCCCTTCATGGAGCGCGAGCCGCGTTTCGTTTTCCGTAACGATAAGGCTTCCACGCACCATGCTTCCGGTATCGGCGGAAAAGACCGCATCCTCGAATCGGACCACGTCATGGGGCGTTCGGAACGTCACCAGGTCGGCATCGGAACGCATGGCAAAGTCCAGGCGCCCGGACTTCACGCTCACGTCCCAGCGGTCGGCGCCTTCGCTCACCGCAAAAACCGCCTGATCGTGGGCGACCATCTGCACGCCTTCCATCTGCACCAGGCATCGGCCGTTGCAGAGCAACTGAAGCCCGTCCGGAACCGGCATCTCGGACTGGATCCGCCGGACTTCCCGGCCGTTTTCGAGAACACTCATCGTCCCGTTGGGACGCATCACAGCTCCCGCCCAAGCCCCCGCGGGCAACACCAGGAGCCCCACCAACGCCCATACCACCACTGTTCTCGCGACTTTCATTTCCTCCTCCTTTTTTAGGTTATCCTCCGAACGTTTTAAGCGACCCGCCACCCCATGCATTGGAAAGGCCTTGACAACGTATTTGAGATTACGTATTGCAAGGCTCAGTTTGCGTGTCAAGAAGAAAATATCCTGCAAAGGCTCGAGGCGTCGGCGGTATATCCTGAAAAAGTTGAGTGAAGTCGAATGTCATGGATTTTTCGTTCAGGAGCGGAGCCCCGTCTCGAAACAGGGCGACCGGAACCACGCGACCCGACGCGGGAACCGAAGCCGGCCGCATCGGCGGCGGTTCGGAGCGAATGGGTGCTCCTGGGCGGGTCCGCGGCGCTGATGCTGCTTTTCTTCGGCGGCTCGCACCCCGCGTTTTGGGCGCCCGTTTGCGGCGTTTTCCTGGTGGCGGCCGCCGGGTTCACTCTGGCGGGGAAGATCACCTTCCGACTCCCGAACCGCCGGTGGGCGGCCCTTCTCGTGGGCCTTCCGTGCATCCCGCTTCTTCAGAGCATCCCGCTTCCCGAAGGGCTCCTCCAGGGGATCAGCCCGACCCGGGCCGCGTGGCTCTTTCAGGCCGAGAAAACGGCGGGGATCGGGCAGGCGCCGGCCGCCCTTTCCTACCTATCTTGGGACACGGTCTTCATCGGGGGACTGTGGTTCTTTTTCGCCGCCTACGCCCTGCTGCTGGCACGCACCTTGGACCGGTCGCGTGAGGAGCGCGCTCGGATCATTCGGTTTTTCTTCGTCCTCGCGGTGTTCCAGGCGGCTTACGGGATCATCCAGGTCCTGATCCCGTCCGTGGGGGTGCTCTGGGGCACGGACCGTTCTTATCGGGGCTTCGCCCGCGGGACCTTCATCAATCGGAACAACTACGCGGCGTTTCTCGGACTGCTGTGGCCGGTGCTTCTGGCCTACACGCTGAAGCTCCCCGGGGGCCGCCGGGGGAACCGACGGCAAATCCAGGACGAAAGGCGCCAGCAAAGGCTCTTTTTCGGGTTCCTCACCGGCCTGGTGCTTCTAGCCCTGGTCTTTTCCGCTTCCCGCGCCGGCATCCTATCGACCCTTATTGCTTCCACCCTTTTTCTGAGCCTGGCCGGAACCCGCCGAAAGGAGCCTCTCGTGGCCGTTGTCGGCTGCTGGGTCGTCCTTCTCGCCTACGGGGCGGTCATCGGCTTCGACGGCATTCTCACGCGGTTCGACCGACTGGAATCCGACACGCCGGGACGCTTCCGCATCTGGCGCGACACGTGGACCCTGATCCAGGACCATCCCTGGACCGGGATCGGCTTGGGCTCGTTCCAGGAGGTCTTTCGGGTCTACCAGACCCATCTCCCGGAATTCAGCTTCGCCCGGCACGCTCACAACGACTACCTGCAGTGGATCGCCGAACTGGGATGGCCGCTGGGCCTTGCGTGGATCGCCCTGCTCTGGGGCTTCTGGCTCCGGAACGCCCGCCGGATCCTCGCGCTCCGCCGGAACCCCGGTCGGGCGGACCCCACCGTGGCCGCGGGTTGCCTCGCCGGCATGGCGGCGTTCCTTCTCCACGCCTGGGTCGATTTCCCGTTCCAGATGGCCGCCAACGTCTTGACGCTCATCGCCGTCATGACGCTCCTGCGCGCGGAAGTCAGACATCAGACGATAGACTTTAAACGATAGACTTTAGACTTTAGACTTTAGACTTTAGACTTTAGACTTTAGACTTTAGACTTTAGACTTTAGACTTTAGACTTTAGACTTTAGACTTTAGACTTTAGACTTTAGACTTTAGACTTTAGACTTTAGACTTTAGACTTTAGACTTTAGACAATAGACAATAGACAATAGAGTATTTCTCTGCGCCTTTGCGTGTCTGCGCGAGACATTTTTCCCCTCGTTCCCAAGCTCTGGTTTGGGAGCGGGATCAATCGAAGCTGGAGCTTCTGCACAGCTGTGTTCCCAAGCTGGAGCTTGGGAACAAGGTGAACCCTGAACCCTGAACCGTGCCCACGAGGTCCCAAGATGGAATCGTTCGAATCTCAGGAGCCCAGAGACCGCCGGGACCCCCCGGTCCCGGCCCCGGTGAGCGAATCCAGCCGGCTGCCGTCCACCGAGCTTCGAGAACCGGTCCCGGAGTTCGAAGAATCCGTGGATTTGCGGGACTACATCGAGGTGATCCTCAGGCGGAAATGGCTAGTGGCCACCTTCCTGATGGTCGTCTTCGTGACGACGCTAATCGTGAGCCTGACCATGACGCCGATTTTCAAGGGCGAGGCGCGCCTGGAGGTGAGCCCGCAGGAGGCGAATGTGACGAAGTTCGAAGACCTCGTCGCCAACCAGCTCCAGACCCGGGAATTCATGCAGACCCAGGTCTCGCTGCTGCAGAGCCAGTCTCTGGCGCAGCGGGTGATCGACCGACTGCAGCTCCAAAACCATCCGGCCTTCAATCCGGAAATCACCTCCGATGAAGACGGCGTGCTGACCACTTGGAAGAAGACAGTCCGGGGATGGCTCTCCTTCGGGGAAGACGAGCCCCCGGATGAGACGCTGAAACGGCTGAAGACGGAGAAGGCCGTGCTGGGGCGTTTCAGCGAAAGCCTTTCCGTTCAGCCCGAACGGGACACCACGATCATCAACATCGCCTTCTCCAGTGAAGACCCGCAAGTGGCCCGGGACGCCGCCAACACGTTGGTGCAGGAGTTCGTGAGCTGGCAGATGGACAAGAAGCTGAACGCCGCGACCTCAGCCAAGGAGCAACTGGAAAAACAGCTGGAAGTGGCGCGCATTCAGCTGGAAAAGGCGGAAGAAGAACTGAACGCCTTCGCCAAGAAGGCGGGCATCGTGTCCCTGGACACCCGGCTCAACCTGGTCTACCGGCAGCTGGAAGAAGTGAACTCGGCGCTCGCGGGCGCGGAATCGGAACGGGTCGCCCGCGAATCCCTCTACCGCCAGGCCATGACGGCCGGACCGGATTCGCTCCCGGCGGTCATCGATAACGAGGTGATCCAGGAGCTCCGCACACAGTACATCGACTACCTGGGCCAGTACGAAGAACTGAAAACCGTCTACAAGGACGAATACCCGAAGGTCAAGATCATTGTGGCCAGGATGACCGACATTCAGCAGAAGATCGAGGGGGAACAGCAGCGGATCGTTGACTCGCTTAAAAACGCTTACCTGGCGGCCCTCAAGCAGGAAGAAGCCCTGCGGTCGGCGGCCGAAGAGAAAAAGGCCGAGGCCATGGCGCTCAACGAGAAGGCCACCCAGTACAACATCCTGGCCCGCGAAGTGGAAACCAACAAGCAGATTTTTCAAAGCCTCCTGGAGCGCACCAAGGAAATCGACGCCAACGTGGGCTCTGAAATCAGCAACATCCAGGTGGTCGACTACGCCGTGCTGCCCCTGGAACCCTACAAGCCCAACGTGCAGCTGAACCTGCTCCTCGCGTTGGTCCTCGGAGTCATGGGCGGCGTCGGCCTGGCTTTCCTGCTGGAGTACCTGGATAACACCGTGAAGCGCATCGACGAGATTTCCGATCGCTTCAAGATTCCGGTCCTGGGCGTCATTCCCGAAGCGGAGGCACGGGAAACGCCTCAGCTGGATTTCCTGGTTCGCGAACAGCCCCGTTCCAGCTTCTCGGAATCCATCCGAACCACCAAGGTGTCCATCCAGCTTTCCAGCGGCTGCGAACGGCCCCTCAAGTCCTTGGTGATCACCAGCACCAACGTGGGAGAAGGCAAGACCACCTTGGCCACCAACCTGGCTATCGCCTTCGCCTCGGAAGAAAAGGTGCTCATCCTGGACGCCGACCTCCGCCGCCCCCGCCTCCACAAGGTCTTCAGCCGAAACGGCAAGGACAAGGGGCTCAGCCAGTTCCTCACCGGCATGTGCGACGTGAAGCAGATCATCCAGAAGACCGACATCCCCAATCTGTTTTTCATCCCTTCGGGACCCATCTCGCCCAACCCCGCGGAACTGCTGGCCTCCAGCCGCATGCGCAAGCTCTTGGAAAGCCTGAACACCTACTTCGACCGCATCATCATCGACGCGCCGCCCTTCGCCGGGTTCGCCGACGTGCTGGTGCTCGGAAACCACGCCGACGGCGTCATCCTCCTGAGCACCCTCGGCGTCACCCATCGCGAGGCGCTCAGGATCTTCCGAAAGAGCCTGCTGAACGTGAAAGGCAACCTGCTGGGGACCATTGTGAACAAGATGGACGTGAGTCACCACCACGGATATTATTACAAATATTACAAATACTATCATTATGGGTACCGATACGGCGATGAACACCGGGCTTTGCCGAAAAGTGAATAAGAGCTTGTCCAGAAACAAGTTCATCAGGGGATCGACCCGGTTTTCCGTCAAGGCGTCGGGCGGGTGTTCCGTCAAGAGGTCGGGCGGGTGTTCCGTTATTGGTAGGAGCGGGCTTGACCGCGACCTGTAAAACCGGCAATGCGGCGTTGGCCCCGGATCGCTTTCCCCTCCCCCTTGATGGGGGAGGGCTAGGGTGGGGGTGATTTAGGGTTGAGCAAAAACATAACTCCGACGGCCAAAACCCTTAGAAAGAGATTGACAGACGCAGAACGTCTTTTATGGACACATTTAAGAGCAAAACAGCTTGAAGGGCTCAAATTTAGAAGACAAGCGCCAATTGGTAAATATATTGCGGATTTTGTTTGTCACGAGAAACGCATAGTCATAGAGGTTGATGGCGGACAGCATTCGCTAAACAAAGACAGAGACAGGGAAAGAGACAACTGGTTTAAGGAGCAGGGGTATAAGGTTTTAAGGTTCTGGAACAATGAAGTTCTAACAAATATCGTAGGGGTATTGGAAGTAATAAGGGAGAACTGTTTATGTCACCCTCCCCTTAATCCCCTCCCATCAAGGGAGGGGAAAGTGGTTTGTGACCCTCCCATCAAGGGAGGGGAAAGGAATTTGTGACCCTCCCATCAAGGGAGGGGAAAGGAATTTGTGGGACTCCCAGCAAGGGAGGGGAGTCTACCCACTTGAAATGAGAAAGACTCAAAAAAAGGGCTTGGGTGCAGAACTTTTGAAACGAAAGTGTGAAGGAGTCCGCAGCCAGAGCACTGATGTCTAATGTCTAATGTCTAAAATCTAAAGTCTAATGTCTAATGTCTAACGAATGAAGCCACCATTGAGGAAGCGGATCGCGTGGAGTGTGCTTTTGGCCGGCCTTGGCGTGGTGCTGGGCGGGTACGGGCTGTTGCGCTACCAGGTCGGTACGAGAAACATTGACTTCGCTCTGAACCACGCGTCTGCGCGCCTTTTCCCTCAGACGTGGCTGTGGGAAGGTCACCGGTACTTCTACGACCGGCTGGACCCGGAAGGGGCGGCCGATGCCTACAGGCAGGCCGTCGCCCGCCACAACGTGTATATTGAGGCCTGGTTTTCGCTGGCCAAGGCCGAAATCGCCCTGGGACACCGGGAGGCCGCCTCGAAGATGCTCCAGGTTCTGTCAAGTTCGCTTGCCGAGGTGAGCACCTGGAAGTGGCAGGAATGTTTGGTGGCCTTTGATCTGAAGGAAGATCAAACCTTGGAGTCCGCCTTCAACTTCATCCTTGAGCGCATGCCGCGGAAGGTCCGCGATGCCTGTTTTTTGGCTCGCCAGTACTGGGGGAGCTGGGCCGCCGTGGCCCATCATGTGCGGCCTGCCAACGAACCGGTCCTGTTGCAGGAACTGATCGCCGGCAGAGAACTGGACGCGGCCCGTGAGTTGTGGGATCGCATGGATCGGAGCGGGCGGCCTCCGGAAAGGGCGCTCACGTTCCGCCTCTGCCACGCGCTGCTCCACAACCAGCAGATTCCGGACGCCAAAGCCGTTTGGAACCGGGAGACCGGAATTCGCCGTCCCCGGGTGCACAACGGGAGCTTCGAAGAAGAACCGTTGAACCTTGCCTTCGGCTGGAGGCTCGCGAAGCACCCCGACGTGGCGGTCGAACGCACCCCGACGGAATCCTTCGACGGTCGTTTCAGCATCCATGTGCGTTTTCTCGGAACAGCGAACGTCCACTTCCACCACGTGACCCAGATCCTCCCGGTCGATCCCGGCGCCGCCTACCGCTTGCGGTTTGCCCGCAAGTCCCGGGGCCTCACAACCGACCAGGGCGTGAGTGTGGAAGTCTTCGGTTACGCCTGCAAGGGACTGTACCGGTCGAGCGATCCCGTTCTGGGCACACAGCCGTGGACCGTGGAAAGCCTCGAATTCCAGGTGCCGGAAGGGTGCGAGGCGGTGGCCGTGCGGCTTCGCCGGAGAGAAAGCCTTAAATTCGACAGCAAGATCCTGGGAGACTACTGGCTCGACAGCGTGAGCCTCGAACCGACATGACACCTCATGCAACGCAAAACGAACTGCCCTCGCTGGACGACCTCCTGAAGGCGATCGCCGAGCACGAAGGCGTCGATGAGCTGGTGATACACGTGGCGGCCGACCGGCGCCTGCTGGACCAGCTGGAGGCGGCTTACGCCCTCATGGGCCGGCGACGGATGGACGCCGGCATTCACCTGGCTTCCCTGTGCCGGCGGCATGGGGTGCCCCCGTCCTATTTCGAAGAGCGGGTGAGGGTCCTGGTCCACGTCCTCAACCTGGCCCCGCAACCCGATGACCTCTACGGGATCCTGGGGCTGAAATCGGATGCGTCCCAGGAGGAGGTCAAACGGGCGTTCCGCAGGCTGAGCCGGCAGTGGCACCCGGACGTCAATCCGGGCCGGCCGGAAGCCGCCGAATCCTTTATGAAGATCCATCAGGCCTATCAGGTCTTGGGCGACCCCGACCTGCGGCGGCACTATGACCGGCAAAGTCGAGTCCCGGTGCCGAAGGACCCCGGCCGGGGCGGATCCGCGGAAGCCCCGAACCGCCGTTCCAGGCGCTGGTCCCGGCACTTCGGCTACCCGGTGGCGGCGCTCGTGGCCCTGCTTCTCGCGGTGACCCTCATGGGCGACTTTCAAGGGTTCCTGACCCGGCGCTACTATGCCGGAAAGAGCACCTCCCGAAAGCCCGCAACCGAACCCGCGGCGGCTCCAGCAGCGGCTCCCACGGCGGCTCCCCCGGGAGTCGCCGAACAGGCCGCGCCCGCACCCCGGAAGGGGAATCCCCCGCCGGCCGTAACGCCTTCCCCGCAGGGGCTCTCCGTGCTCCTCCATCCCCTGGAGACTGCGAGCGAAGACCTGGGGCGGGACCTCAACGTACGGGTTCCCGCCGATACCCGGCCGGCCGAGGCTGACACTCGGCCCGCCGAAAAGCCCTCGCCCGAAGAAGGCTCTAAGCCCGCCCGCATCGCCAACGCTTCGTTCAACGAACCGGCGGGGCGGACGCCGGCGCTTGGCGGGCCCCCGGCACCGCCGAATGCGGCTCCGCCGCCTGAACCGAATCGGGAGCCGGAAACGGCGCCTGGATCCGCCCCGGCGGGACCACCTCACAGCCGACTGAAGGAGCCGGAAAAGCCGGAGCGGCCGAGGCGTGTAGTCGAAGCGCCGAGGCGTGTAGTCGAAGCGCCGAAGCGTGAAGTCGAAAGTCCGGCCCCCGAGCCCCCATCCAGAAGCGGCGGAACGGTTTCCGCGGAAGCCGAACCTGCCGCCTCACCGAAGGCCGCCGCCGGCCGTTCCGATGCCGCGCCGCCGCCCCTTATTTCCGTGGAAACGACGGAAGCGCACATCTCTTCGTTTCTGGACCGCTACTGCCGTACGTTTTCCCGCATGGATCTGGAAGGCTTCCTGAATCTCTTCACACCGGACGCCCGCGAAAACGGCAAGCTCATTGGAAGCCTCCGTTCCCAGTACGAAAGGAACTTCGCTCGCACCGAACAGCTTGCCTACCGCATCCGGCTGGAGCGCTGGAGCTATTCCAGGGACACGATTCGTGTCACCGGCCGCTTCGACCTCGTGGCCCTGTTTCATGACCACTCCGGGGTCCATTCCGACGGCCGGGTGATCCTTTCCCTGGTACCCCACCGAGAAGGTTTCCGCGTGGCGTCCCTGGAGTACACCTTTCTCCACAGCGAAAAGATCAAGCGGGAGTGATAAGAAAGGCCAGACTTTAGACTTTAGACCTTAGACCTTAGACCTTAGACCTTAGACCTTAGACTTGCTTCTTGTTCCCAAGCTCCAGCTTGGGAACAAGGTGGAAACTTGAAACTTGAAACTTGAAACTTGAAACTTGAAACTTGAAACTTGAAATAGGAGGCTTTATGAAAACCGTCGGAGCCTATGAGGCAAAAACACACTTGACCCAACTTTTGGAGTGTGTTGCCAAGGGTGAGAAAATAACGATTACAAAACACGGCGTGCCCGTGGCAATCCTGCAACCCGCCGATTCGTCGAAAAGGATGCCCGTGCGCGAGGTCATCGATCAGTTGAAGCGGTTTCGAAGCGGCCGCCGCCTCGACGGGCTTTCAATCCGCGACATGATCGAGGAAGGAAGGCGCTGATGCCCGCACGGTTTGTCGTCGACAATTCCGTGGTCATGGCGTGGTGCTTCGAGGACGAGGGCGACGGTTACGCTGAGGCTGTCCTCGAAAGCCTCGATTCTGCGGAGGCTTTCGTACCCGCCATCTGGCCGCTTGAGGTGGGCAATGTTCTGCTTGCGGCTGAAAGGAGAAAGCGACTCACCCAGGCTGCGGTCGTGCGCTTTCTCGCTCTTTTGGGCGGATTGCCCGTCACGGTGGAGCAAGAAACTCCCGAGCGGATGCTCAAGGAGATTGTTTCACTCGCGCGACAACAAGGACTCTCCACCTATGACGCCTCTTACCTGGACCTCGCTATGAGGTTCGACCTCCCCATCGCCACACTGGGCGCATCCCTCGTAAAAGCCGCAGAAAAATGCAAAGTGCCGGTCTTTGACCCGGCTCGCGCCCGCTGACCAATTGGCGCGGCAAACACCGGCCTTATTCCGTGGAATTCTATTTCCCCTCCCCTTGTGGGAGGGGATTAAGGGGAGGGGGGAAAGGGGGATTTTCCGTGGAATTCTATTTCCCCTCCCCTTGTGGGAGGGGATTAAGGGGAGGGGAATGTAACTGATTGGCATACGTTAATTTTCTCACCCTCACCCCAACCCTCTCCCATCAAGGGAGAGGGGGATTGCTTCTTGTTCCCAAGCTCCAGCTTGGGAATAAGCTGGAAAGGCACCCCATTGTGGGAGCGGCGCCCTCGGCGCGATGAGCAAACGTTCATCGGTGCTTCAGCCGGTAGGGATACGGAAAGAGCATGAAGTCTGCCAGGGTCAGCAAAACCATGGCTTCGCAGACCGGAACGATCCGCGGAACGGCGGAGACGTCGTGGCGGCCGCCGATCCGGATCGTTCGGGGCGTTCCGTCCCGGTCGACCGTCGCCTGTTCCTTGGAGATGGAAGGGATGGGTTTCACGGCCACCCGGACCACCAGTTCCATGCCGCTTGAAAGGCCTCCCAGGACGCCTCCCGCGTGGTTTGACGCGTAGCCTTCCCGGGTCACCGGATCGTTGTTTTCGCTTCCCCTCTTTCGCGCAGCCTGAAAACCGGAACCGATTTCCACGCCTTTCACGGCGCCGATGGAAAAGAGGGCGGCGCCGAGGCGGGCGTCCAGCTTGTCGAAAACGGGTTCGCCGAGTCCGGGCGGCAGGCCCCAGGCGACCACTTCCACGACTCCTCCCAGGGAATCCCCTTCGCTTCGAACCTGCGCGACCAGTTCTTCCATGGCTTGGGCGGCTTTGGGGTCGGGGCAGAAAAAGGGGTTTTCGTCCGCCCGGTCCAAGTCCATGGCCCCGCGGTCACAGGCCACCGATCCCAGGGCCAGCGTGTAGCCTCGGACTCTCACGCCCTCCCCTTCCAGGAACCTTCGGGCCACGGCGCCCGCGGCAACCCGCCCCACGGTCTCTCGAGCCGAACTCCTTCCGCCCCCCCGCCAGTCCCGAAAGCCGTACTTCTGTTCGAAGGTCCGGTCGGCATGACCCGGCCGGTAGGTCTTGGCGAGTTCATTGTAGTCCCGGCTTCGGACGTCATGGTTTCTCACCATGAGGCTGATGGGGGTTCCGGTGGTGCGGCCTTCGAAGACGCCGGAAAGGATTTCCACTCGGTCCGGTTCTTTTCGAGGTGAAGCGAAACGGCCGCCGGGGCGGCGGCGGTCCAGATCGTGCTGAACGTCTTCCGGGGCGAGGCTGATCCCGGGCGGGCATCCGTCGATCACGGCCCCTACGGCGGGACCGTGGGATTCGCCCCAGGTGGTGACCCGAAAAAGTTTCCCAAAGGTGTTTCCCGGCATGGTAAAATCTCCAGTAGGCTGAGGCGCGGCTCCTCCGCGGGGACCGTCCCCGCGGCTTGACTCTTCGCCTCAAAACGTTATTTTGTCAATTAACGGCCACGCATTATAGGAAACGTCACGCGTCACCTGAAGGACCAAATAGCACGGTACGGGGAGTGTTCGGCATGAGTGAACATGATCCCGAATTTCGCGAGGAATTCGAAGAAGGCATCCAGGAAGACCTGGACGAACCGCCCCTGTTCAAGGTGCTCCTTCACAACGACGATTATACCACCATGGAGTTCGTAGTGGAGATCCTGGAGAAGGTGTTTTACAAGACGCCTTCCGAAGCCACTCAGATCATGCTCCATGTCCACCGGAACGGCGTCGGCCTTTGCGGCGTGTATCCCGGGGAGGTGGCGGAAACCAAGGTCGAGGTGGTTCACCACCTGGCCCGAAAAAACGGCTTTCCCCTGAAATGCAGCATGGAGAAGGCCTGAAACAGAGGGTTCCATGATCAGTCGTGAGTTGGAAATGGTGTTTTCCGCTGCGGTGCGGGAAGCCAAGCTGCGGCGGCACGAGTTTTTCACCCTGGAGCATATCCTTTACGCGCTCCTCCACGACGTAACGGGTCGTGAAATTCTTTACCACTGCGGGGCGCTGATCGGAGAGCTTAAGGACAAGCTCGAGCGGTTCCTGAACGAAAGATTGGAAGTGCTCCCGGAGAAGGTGGAACAGGACCCCATCCAGACCCTCGCCGTCCAGCGGGTGCTTCAGCGCGCCATCCTGCACGTCCAGAGCGCGGAAAAGAAGCAAGTGGACGCCGGCGACGTGCTGGCCGCCATGTTCTACGAAGACGATTCCCACGCGGTCCATTTCCTCAAGTCCCAGGGAGTCACGCGGCTGGATGTGCTGGAATACATCACGCACCGAGTGTCGAAGGCCGAGGAGACTTCCTTGCGGGAGGCGCCCCGTTCGGGGGCGTCGCTGGCGCCGCGTCAGCCGCAGCCGGGCCAGAAGAGTTCCGCCCTGGATCTGTACACTGTGAACCTAAACGAACGCGCCGCCCAGGGCCTCATCGACCCGCTCATCGGCCGGGAATCGGAGATCATGCGCACCCTCCAGATCCTCGGGCGCCGCACCAAGAACAACCCCATCTTCGTGGGGGACCCCGGGGTTGGAAAGACCGCCATCGCGGAAGGACTGGCTCTCAAGATCCATCAGGGACAGGTTCCGGAAAGTTTCCGCGGCGTCGAAATATTCGCTCTGGACATGGGGGCGCTCCTTGCTGGCACCAAGTTCCGGGGGGACTTCGAAGCCCGCCTCAAGGCGGTCATCAACGAAATGAGGGAAAAACCCGGAGCCGTTCTCTTTATCGACGAAATCCACACGGTGGTGGGAGCGGGCGCGACCAGCGGCGGTTCCATGGACGCGTCGAACATCCTGAAGCCGGTGCTGGCTTCCGGGGCGCTTCGCTGCATCGGGTCCACCACCTACGAGGAATACAAGAACCATTTCGAAAAGGACCGCGCTTTGAGCCGGCGTTTCCAGAAGGTGGAAATCAGCGAACCGACGGTGGAAGAAACCTACCAGATTCTCAAGGGATTGAAATCCTATTACGAAGAACACCACGGCGTCCGCTACACCGTCCCGGCGCTCAAGGCGGCTGCGGAACTTTCCGCTCGACACATCAACGACCGGTACCTTCCCGACAAGGCCATCGACGTGATCGACGAGGCGGGGGCGAGCCTGCTGTTGAAGGAGGACCGGCGGGTGCGCCACGTGGTGAGCCCCCGGGACATTGAAGCGGTGGTGGCTCGGATGGCGAAGATCCCGCCTCGCACGGTTTCTTCGTCGGACCAGCTGCGCCTCCAGGCTCTGGAAGACGAGCTGAAGTCCGTGGTTTTCGGTCAGGATGCGGCCATCAAGTCGCTGGTTACCGCCATCAAGCGATCCAGGGCGGGCCTGCGCGTGCCCGACCGCCCCATCGGTTCCTTCCTCCTCATCGGGCCGACCGGCGTGGGCAAAACCGAACTGGCCAAGCAGCTGGCTCAGACCCTGGGCGTGCACTTCCTCCGCTTCGACATGAGTGAGTACATGGAAAAGCACACCGTGGCGCGCCTCATCGGAGCGCCGCCGGGCTACATCGGCTTCGACCAGGGAGGGCTGCTCACCGACGCCATCCGAAAGTACCCCTATTCGGTGCTCCTCATGGACGAAATCGAAAAGGCACACCCGGATCTTTTCAGCATTCTCCTCCAGGTGATGGACTACGCGACCCTTACCGACAACAACGGCAAGAAGGCCGATTTTCGAAACGTGATCCTGCTCATGACCTCCAACGCGGGGGCGAGGGAAATGAGCCTGTCGTCCATCGGGTTCGGGGCGGGACAGGCCCAGGACGACCGCACGGCCAAGGGGCTCAAGGCGGTGGAAAAGCTCTTCAGCCCCGAATTCCGCAACCGCTTGGACGGCATCATCGCCTTCAGCGGTCTGACCCGAGACATCATGGAACGGGTGGTGGATAAATTCCTTCGCGAGCTGGAGCAGCAGCTTTCCGAACAGAAGATCACTCTGGAGCTGACACCGGCGGCCCGCCGCTGGCTTGCCGAAAACGGCTACGATCCGGCCTTCGGAGCGCGTCCCTTGGCGCGGCTGGTTCAGAGGGAAATCAAGGACCCGCTGGCGGACGAAATCCTTTTCGGGCGCCTCAAGACCGGCGGGCACGTGGTCATCGATCGCCCGGCGGAAGGCGAAGGAGACGCACCGGCGATCCAGACCGAGAACTTCCGCTTCGATTTCCGCTGATCCCGCTCCCGGCCGGCGCTCCCGCGCTTTTCGGCGTTGACGATCATGCCCGTCTACCGGATGTCCGAAAGCCTCGATTTTCCCTCGCCCCACGACGCCGAACCCGACGGCCTGCTCGCCGTCGGAGGCGACCTGAGCCCGCCCAGGCTTCTCTTGGCCTATTGCCACGGGATCTTTCCGTGGTACTCGCAGGCCACGCCGATTCTCTGGTGGTCACCCGATCCCCGGCTGGTCCTCTTTCCCGAAGAACTGAAGATCGCTAAGAGCCTCCAACGCGTGGTGCGAAAGGGACGTTTCACGGTCACCTTCGATCGCGACTTCGGCGGCGTGATCCGCGCTTGCGCCGCCGTACGCCGCCGCCAGGGCGAAGGCACTTGGCTGGTTCCCGAAATGATCCTGGCCTACAGCCGGCTCCATGAACTGGGTTATGCCCATTCCGTGGAAAGCTGGTTCGAAGGGCGGCTCGTGGGCGGCCTCTACGGGGTGGCTCTGGGACGGGTCTTTTTCGGCGAATCCATGTTCACCACCGTACCCGACGCCTCCAAGGTGGCCTTCGTTCACCTGGTGGACCGGCTCACCGACTGGGGCTTCGAAATGATCGATTGCCAGGTGACCACGCACCACCTCCAGCGCTTCGGCGCCCGCGAGATCTCCCGATCCGACTTCCTGAGCCGGCTTCGGCGCGCCGTGAACGTCCCGCCTCCCCGCGGAGCCTGGGGACCCGCTCCGTAAGGGAGCGATCCGGCACCGGAAATCTTCCCAAATTTATCGTACCCATGGGTGGGGACTTGTGTTAGAAATCCGGCCTTGCGGTGGATTTCCGCCGAAAGGCCCGCAGCAATCAAAAAATCACGCAGGAACCGCCCTTGACGGGTTCCGTGAGGTTCTTCCCATCAGAACGGGAGGGCTCTGAACCGTTCGTTTCGTTTTTTGAGGAGGTCGAAGCGCCATGGCCCTTGTTGTTCAAAAATACGGCGGCACGTCGGTCGCCACCGTGGAACGGATCCGTTCCGTGGCTCACCGGGTCATCGACAGGAAGAAGCAGGGCGACGACCTGGTAGTGGTCCTTTCCGCCCGTGCGGGCGACACGGACAACCTGCTGAAGCTGGCCCGCGAGATGAGCCCCCGCCCGGACCCGCGGGAGCTGGACGTGCTCCTGGCCACGGGAGAACAGATCACGATCGCTCTTTTCAGCATGGCCGTGAAGGACCTGGGCTACGAGGCGATTTCCATGACCGGATACCAGGCGGGAATCATCACCGACCACACTCACGGCGGCGCCCGCATCAACTGGATCGAAACGCTTCCGATCATGGAAAAGCTCCGTGAAGGCAAGATCGTCGTGGTGGCGGGCTTCCAGGGCTACGACGACGAAGGAAACATCACGACCCTGGGCCGTGGCGGCTCCGACACGACGGCCGTCGCCCTCGCGGCGGCCCTCAAGGCGGACGTGTGCGAAATCTACACGGACGTTGAAGGCGTATTCACTACGGACCCCAACGTCTATTCCAAGGCGCGCAAGCTCAAAAGAATCAGCTACGAAGAGATGCTCGAGATGGCCAGCATGGGGGCCAAGGTGCTGCATCTCCGTTCGGTGGAATTCGCCATGAAGTACAATGTGCCCATCCTCGTGGGTTCGTCGTTCACCGACGCGCCGGGAACGCTGGTCACCAGGGAGGAACCGGAAATGGAAAGGGTCGTCGTATCAGGCATCACGTACAACAAGAACGAAGCGCGGATCACCGTCGCCGATGTTCCCGACGTGCCTGGAATGGCCTACAGGCTTTTCAAGCCCATCGCCGACCACGGGATCAACGTGGACATGATCATCCAGGGGCAGGGCGGCGTGCCGGGCCGGGCCAACATCTCCTTCACGGTGCCCAAGCCCGATTACGAAGAAGCGATCCGGCTGACGGAAACCATCGCCCGGGAAATGGGGGCGGGCCCCGTCCACGGCAACCCGCACATCGCAAAGATTTCCATCATCGGCGTCGGCATGCGGAGCCATACCGGAGTGGCCGGCCGCATATTCGAAACGCTGGCCCGGGAAAACATCAACATCATGATGATCAGCACCTCGGAAATCAAGCTTTCGTGCGTGATCGACGAAAAGTACACGGAACTGGCGGTCCGGGTGCTCCACGATGCCTTCGAGCTCCACAAGGACCCGCAAGGACACATGGCCGTGAAGGAGGAAAGCTGACGTCGGCGCTCAGGGCGGGACCGGCCGGGTTTGAGTTTCGGTGCGTTTCGCTTCATTTTCGGTGCGTTTCGCTTCGCTTCACGCACCCTACGGGCCGGCATTTCGATTTCGGTGCGTTTCGCTTCGCTTCACGCACCCTACAGGCTCAGGGCGGGACCGGCCGGGTTTGGGTTTCGGTGCGTCTTGCTTCATTTTCGGTGCGTTTCGCTTCGCTTCACGCACCCTACGGGCCGGTATCTCGATTTCGGTGCGTTTCGCTTCGCTTCACGCACCCTACGCCTTCACGCACCCTACGGCTGCCGGCGATCAGGGCCAACGGTAGGGGCGGGTTTGAAACCCGCCCCTACCTTCCCCTCGTTCCCAAGCTCCAGCTTGGGAACGGCATGCCCGGGAAGCTCCAGCTTCGCCTCGCTTTCCCCTCGTTCCCAAGCTCCAGCTTGGGAACGGCATGCCCGGCAAGCTCCAGCTTCGCCTCGCTTTCCCCTCGTTCCCAAGCTCCAGCTTGGGAACGGCATGCCCGGGAAGCTCCAGCTTCGCCTCGCTTTCCCCTCGTTCCCAAGCTCCAGCTTGGGAACGGCATGCCCGGCAAGCTCCAGCGTTGTCTAATGTCTGATGCTACGGAGGCGTGCATGTCGAAAGGGTTGTTGCTGGTGTTTACGGGAGACGGCAAGGGAAAGACGACGGCTGCCCTCGGAACCGCCCTTCGGGCCGCCGGCCACGGCATGAACGTTCTGATCCTCCAGTTCATCAAGGGATCGTGGCATTACGGGGAATTGGACGCCGTGAAACGACTGGAAACCGTGACCCTGAGGACCCTGGGATCCGGCTTCACCTGGCAAAAGGAAAACCTGGACGAAGACCGCCGCCTGGCCCGCGAAGGCTGGCGGCAGGCCCGCGAAGCCGTCCTGTCCGGCCGATACGACCTGGTGATCCTCGACGAGCTGAACATCGCTTTGAGCTACGGACTCCTGGAAACCGAACCCGTCGTCCAGAGCCTGCAACGGCGCCCGGAACACGTCCACGTCATCGTGACGGGCCGGAACGCTCCGGAAGCCCTGGTGGCCGCCGCCGACACGGTGACTGAAATGACGGCCGTCAAGCACCACTTCAGGGATCAGAAGATCCCGGCTCAGAAGGGCATCGAATTCTGATCCTTTTAGAGGCGTTGCCTCCAACCCATCGGCCCGAGGGCGGGCCTCCTACAGGCGCCCCAATCCCCTCGTTCCCAAGATCGTAGGGGCGGGTTTGAAACCCGCCCCTACCTGGCCGCCTTGCGGACCTTCGTGTGTGGAATGTTGGGTGGATCGTAGGGGCGGGTTTGAAACCCGCCCCTACTTTGCGGACCGCCTCAACCGGCACGGGAGGAAAGGATGAGGGTCTCGCCGCCTTCCGGCATGAAGGCCCAAAGCCCTTCCGCGCTCTTCAACATGCCGTGGATTTCCGCCGTTTTTTCCCGCCGTTCGTCCCGCTGCACGTGCACCACGGCCAGGCGGCGCGCCCGGGCGGAACGGGCCGCATCCAGGCTTCCGGCCACCGTGCCGTGGCCCTCCGCCGGTTCCCGGACATGGAAGGCCTCGTGGATCATGAGGTCGCATCCTTCGGCCAGCCGCAGGGTTTCCGCCGTAGGACGCCCGTCCCCGCTGTAAAAGACCGTCCAGCCTCCGGCTTCCAACCGCAGGGACAGGTTGCGCCGCCCGTGCTCGCTTTCGGCGGCCCGCCAGTCGAACCCGGAAATCCGTTCGTCGCTTCCGGGCTCCATTTCTACGGTTTCCAGGGCGTAGGTGAGCTTTCGCCCGAAACCGGGGTAAGCGAAATCCAGGGCCTGTTCCGCGATGTCCCGAATGCCGCTCTGACCGACGATTTTCAGCGGCCGGCGTCGCTTCATTTCCCAGAAGCGAAGGAGCAGAAGCGGCAGCCCCATGAAGTGGTCGCCGTGGAAGTGAGATATCCAGACGGCGTCCAGCGCTTCCGGGTCCGCCACCCGCTTCCAGTAGGCGTGAGGGACGGTGAAGCCGCAGTCACAAAGCACCGACCGTTCCCGTCCGGAAAGAACCGTTTCCACGAGCACGCTGGTGTTCGGGTGCGCGGAGTCACAGGCTTCGCCCACTCCCAGGAAGGTGATGCGCATGGGATGAATCCTCCTTTCCAAGGGACCTCCGGAGTCCCGCCCGCCGGGTCGATGGGCTTGACCGGCTCCGTTTTCTGCCGGTATAGTGCAGCCGCTCGACCGAGAAATCCACCGGCCGCCGGCGTCCTATCGGACACGGTAAGGCGGCATTCCAACGAACGGAAAGATATCCGCACTGACGCGATAAAGAAAGGACCATGGCATGGGCGCCGTATTGACCTCGAGTGATCTTCGCAAGGGCCTCAAGCTGGAAATCGACGGGGAACCCTATGTCATCGTGGATTTCGAATTTTCGAAGCCCGGCAAGGGACAGGCCCTCTACCGGTGCCGCCTCCGCAACATGGTCACCGGCGTTCAGTTCGACCGCACCTACCGGTCCGGCGACAAGCACACGGCCGCCGACCTGGACGAACGGAAGATGGAATATCTTTACAAGGAAGGCGATCATTATTGTTTCATGAACACGGAAAGTTTCGAGCAGATTGAACTGAACGAAGCGGCGGTGGGCGACGCCAAGAATTTCCTCACCGAAAACCTGGTGGTGGACATGCTCTTTTTCAAGGACACCCCCATCGGCATCACGCTTCCCAATTTCGTGGAACTCCCCGTGGTGAAGGCCGACCCCGGCGTGAAGGGCGACACGGCCTCCGGAGCCACCAAGCCCGTGACCCTTTCGACCGGCTACGAAGTGCAGGTGCCGCTTTTTATCGAAGAAGGCGACATCTTGAAGCTGGACACTCGAACGGGAGCCTACGTGGAACGGATTAAGAGCAGCGGGTCATGAGCGAATTGGAACGGCTGGCCGCCGGGCGGCCGTATCTGGAACAGCGCTGCCGCATCGTTTACGCGATGCGGCGTTTCTTTCTGGAATCGGGGTTCCTCGAGGTTCAAACGCCGCTTCGGACCGCCGCTCCGGCCCCGGAACGGCACATCGAACCCTTCGCCTCCGAAGATCGGTTTCTCATCACCAGCCCCGAACTGCACATGAAGCGGATGCTGGCGGCCGGCTACGAACGGATTTTCCAGATCGGGCCGGTCTTTCGAAAAGGCGAACGCGGACGGCGCCATCATCCGGAGTTCACGATGATCGAATGGTACCGGCGCGACGCGGACTACCGGGACCTGCAGCAGGACTGCCGGGCTCTCATCACGTGGATCTGTGAGTCGACGGGCCGAAGGTCGGGTTTTTTCTACGGGGAAACCCGCCTCGCCGTTTCCGGCGATTGGCCGGTCCACACGGTGCGATCCGCCTTTCTCCAATGGGCCGGCTGGGATCCGGTGGCCGCCTTCGATCCCGAACGCTTCGACCGGGACCTGGTGGAAACGGTGGAACCTCACCTGGGCTTTCCCCTGCCGGCCTTCCTCACCGACTACCCCGCGGAACAGGCCGCCCTGGCGCGGCTCAAATCAAACGATCCGAGGATCGCCGAACGGTTCGAACTGTACTGGGCCGGAGTGGAACTGGCCAACGGCTTTTCCGAACTCACCGACCCCGTGGAACAACGAAAGCGCTTCCTGCAGGTGGTGGAAGAGCGCGAAAGGGCCCGCGCGGCCCGGCCGCCGATGCCCGAAGCGTTCCTGGAGAGCCTGGAAAGGATGCCGCCTCGGTGTGCCGGCATCGCCTTGGGCGTCGATCGGCTTGTCATGGTGCTCTGCGGCGTCCGCAGCCTCGACCAGGTGGTGGCCTTTCCGCCGGAAGAAGCGTGACGGCCCGCGCCTTCCGGCTTCAGCGGAGGAGCATGTACCGGGTGCCGGGCTGCTCGGCCGGAATGATTTCAAGCCCGTATCAAACCCCTGGCTGATCCATGCGCGCACTCTATGACCGTGGCGTCGTCATTGACGCACGGGAGCAAATGTGATAGTGAACTTCGTTCATAGTTCATTGTTTTCAATGCATTTTCCCCTTCTCAAGGATCATCCATGGCTCAGCCGAAACGCGTCCTCCTGCTGCTTTGCTTGGTTTGTGCCGCTATCGGCGGTTGTGCGCCTCTTCAAAGGCAGCCGCCGCCGGCTCCCGACCGGCCCGTCGTCCTGGACCGCGCCCGCTCCGAAGCCTACGCTTCGTACCTGTTAGCGCAATACTACCTGAGCGTCAACGAAACGGAAAAGGCTGTGGCGGCCTACGAAGCGGCTCTACAGCACGACCCGGAGTCGCCCACGCTGCTCACGGAACTTTCCACGCTCTATATCCGGCTGGGCGACATCGAGAAGGCCCTGGAGGCGGCGGTCAAGGCCACCGAAGTGGATCCCACCCACGAAGAAGCGTTCCTCCTCTTGGGAAGGCTGTACGCGGGGCTGGGGCAAAATCGCAAGGCCATCGAGGCCTACCGGCACGTGATCGAGATGAACCCGGCCAACGCCGACGTGTACCTGCTCCTGGGGACGCTATACGCTCAGGAAGGCCGGTTCAACGAAGCGCTGAAAACCCTGGATCGGCTGCGCCTGCTGCTGCCCGACAACCCGCTCGCCGCCTACTATCGCGCTCGTATCTTCCTGGACATGAAGTTTTACGACCAGGCGGAAGCCGCCTACCAGGAAGTGCTGGAACTGAGCCCCACCTTTGAGAATGGCTTGCTGGACCTGGCCTACATCTATGAAGTGACCGATCGGTTTCGGGAGGCGGAGGAAACGTATCTTCGGATTTTGAGCTTTAAGCCGACAAGCGTCGAGGCGCGCGTGCAGCTCGGAAACCTTTACATGAGGCAGCGGCAGTACGACAAGGCCTTGGAACAGTTCGACATCCTTTCGCGGCGGAACGCTTCGGACCTGGAAAGCCGGCTCAAGATCGGGATCATCCACCTCCAGCAGGGAGAATTGGAACGGGCCGTCGAAGATTTCAACGCGCTGCTCCGAGATCGGCCGCAATACGACCAGGCGCTCTATTACCTGGGAACCACCTACGAAGAACAGGGGAACCTTCAGGAAGCGCTGGTCAATTTCCGAGCCATCGCCAAGGATTCCCCACTCTGGCCCAACGCCCAGATCCGGCTGGCTGTGCTGTTTTCGAAGATGGAAGACCACCGTTCGGGCATCGAATGCCTGCGCCAGGCGATCGCGGAACGGCCCGAAGAGCAGGACTTCTACCTCTACCTGGCGTTCCTCCTGGAAGAAACCAAGGACTACGCGGGCGCGCTCGACGTCCTGAACCAAGGGCTGGAACGTTCGCCCGAAGACGTGGAACTTTTGTTTCGGAAGGCCGTCGTCCTCGACCGCCTGGACAGAAAGGACGAAGCCATCCAGGTGATGCAGAAGATCCTGAGCCTGGACCCGGAAAACGCCGGGGCCCTCAACTACATCGGCTACACCTACGCCGACCGCGGCATCCGCCTGCAGGAGGCCAAGACTCTGATCGAAAGGGCCCTCGCCCGGGAACCCGAAGACGGCTACATCATGGACAGCCTGGCGTGGGTGTATTTCAAAATGGGGGAATACAAAAAGGCGCTCGAGATCATGCTCGAAGCCCTGCGGCGGGTTCCCGACGACCCCGTCATGTTGGAACACCTGGGGGACATCTACCGCGCCCTCGGAAGACCGCAGGACGCCCGCGAAGCTTATGAGCGGGCCATCGAAAACGGCCACCAGGAACCGGAAGCCGTCCGGAAGAAGATGGAAGGATCGGTGTGACGCCGTGCGCTTTTTCCGACCCACGAGACGGGTGATCACGGCTCTGGCCGTGGTGCTCCTTGCGGCGGCGGCATGCCGGCCGTACCGGCCGCCCGTTCCAGTTCCGGAGCCGCGAGCGGTGTCGCCGGAAGCCTGGATCCAGGCCTTTGAACGGCGCACCCGCGGACTCGACCGCTACCAGGCGATCTACCGCGTCCGCCTGCAACCGGAAGCGGAACGCACGGTTTCGCTGCAGGTGGTCGTTTCCGGGCAACTGCCGGAGCGCTTCCGGATCGAGGCGCGAAATACCTTCGGGCAGACGGCGGGGGTGGTGGCCGTCGGGCCGAGGGGCTCCGGCGTCTGGCTCTCGTCGGAAAACACCCTCTACCTGGCCCGAGATGGAACGACGATCCTGAAAGGACTTCTCGGGATTTCCATGGACCCGGCCCTCCTGGGGCACCTCCTGGCGGGCTGCCTTCCTCTGGAAGACCTCAAACGGGCTCGTTTCCGCGAAACCGTGCCGAACCGCGGCCGCCTTGAGGTGAAAGACCGGGACGGAGCGGTTCGAATCGCTTGGGACGTCGGGCTGAACCCGCCGCTGATCTACGGAGCGTCCGTTCCGGAGCCGCCGCAGGCGTTGGTCGCCCACTTCGATCCGGCCGTTTCGCCGGACCCGGAGCAAGTCCCGGAAAACCTCCGCATCATGAGCTCGCGCTGGGTACTGGAAGCAAAGCGGGTCCAGTTTCAGAAGGTGGAATCCTTTCCCCCGGGCCACTTCGCGCCGCCTTCGCCGAAGGGCGCCCGCCGCGTCCTGCTGGACGAAAGGCCATGAACGCTTCTCGGAATTCCCGCAGATTTGTGGTTGATAGCATGCTGGGGAACGTGGCAAAATGGTTACGAGTCTTGGGCTTTGACACTGCTTCCGCTTCCATCCGCACGCTGGATCAGTTGGAGCGGTTTCGGAAGGAAGGCCGTACGGCCATCACACGGGCCACCCGATGGCGGAGTCGTGCGGGGGTGGTTTTCCTGGAAGCCGATGAACCGGACGCCCAACTCCGGGAAGTGGTGTCACGGCTCGCTATTCGGCTCGACGAGGTGGACCTCCTGAGCCGATGCCTGGAGTGCAACGAACCGCTGGAACCGGTCGAACAAGCGGAAGTCCTGGGCCGCGTTCCGGAATTTGTCGCCCGCACCGAGACGTCCTTTTCCCGCTGCCCCAAGTGCGGACGGATTCTTTGGCCGGGCAGCCACGTGGTGCGGATGCAGGCCCGGCTGCGGGACATGCTGGGGTGGTCACTGTGAGCGAGGTTCAAAAGGAGGACAATATGCCGGGAGTCGTCGACAGCATAGTCAATCTGGGTAAGAAATGCGTTTACTGCGCCATGGAATGCGCCGCAATCGTCTATCACTGGAACATGCGGATGCTCCGAACCCGCTTGAAGAAGCTGAGCCAGTCTTCGGTGCACAAAGATATGAAGAAGGCCTACGGAGACCTGGGCGCGGAAGTGTTCGCTCTGTACAAGCAGGGCGTTACGGACATCGTCAATCAGCCGGCCGTGACCAACCAGCTGCGGAGAGTGGAACGGGCCGAAGCCAAGGTGATGGAGGCGGAAAACGCCGCCCAGACCATTCGGGAAGATTACGAACGCAAGAAGCAGGCGGTGAAGGACGCCTACCGCGCCAAGAGGGCCGCCGTGGGCGGCCGCCGGGGTCCGTCGTCCGGCGGGCAAGGCGCTTCGGAAGACGAGTAGTGCCTTACTCCTGAGTTACTGTCACAAAAAAACAAGAAAATCTCTTTGCGTTTTTGCGTCTTTGCGCGAGATATTTTTCCCCTCGTTCCCAAGCTCCAGCTCGCGAACGGGCTCAATCTAAGCTGGAGCTTCTGCACAACTGTGTTCCCAAGCTGGAGCTTGGGAACAAGGTGAAATATTTGATGTCGAATTCTATTTCCCCTCCCCTTGTGGGAGGGGATTAAGGGGAGGGGGGATCTTCCCCTCGTTCCCAAGCTCCAGCTCGGGAACAGGCTCAATCGAAGCTGGAGCTTCTGCACAACTGTGTTCCCAAGCTGAAGCTTGGGAACAAGGTGAAATATTTGATGTCGGATTCTATTTCCCCTCCCCTTGTGGGAGGGGATTAAGGGGAGGGGGGATCTTCCCCTCGTTCCCAAGCTCCAGCTTGGGAACGGGCTCAATCGAAGCTGGAGCTTCTGCACAACTGTGTTCCCAAGCTGGAGCTTGGGAACAAAGTGAAATATTTGATGTCGAATTCTATTTCCCCTCCCCTTGTGGGAGGGGATTAAGGGGAGGGGGGATCTTCCCCTCGTTCCCAAGCTCCAGCTTGGGAACGGGCTCAATCGAAGCTGGAGCTTCTGCACAACTGTGTTCCCAAGCTGGAGCTTGGGAACAAGGTGGAAATCTCTTTGCGTCTTTGCGCGAGACATTTTGGTTGCGGCCATCCGCATTAGATGCCTCGATTCAGTCGATAGGCGCGCCGCATTCGGTAGGGTCGCCTTGGATCTTGGCGAGGGCGTGAGGGAGCGCGGGCAGGATCACTTCCAGGTTTTCCACCGCGCCCTTGGGACTCCCGGGAAGGTTCACGATCAAGGTGCGCCGGCGGATCCCCGCCAAGGCGCGGGAAATCATGGCGTGCGGGGTCTTGGCGAGGCTCGCCGCCCGCATGGCTTCCGCCATGCCGGGCACGGTCTTTTCCAGCACGGCGGCCGTGCCTTCCGGCGTCACGTCCCGCGGAGCGACCCCGGTTCCCCCGGTGGTGAGCACCAGCGCGACGGAGCGTTCATCGGAGAGCGTTCGAAGCGCGTGCGAAACGGCCGGGGCTTCGTCGGGAACCAGAACCCGCTCGACCACCTGGTAGCCTGCTTCCACGAGCCTCGCTTCCAAGGCATCGCCCGAGCGGTCTTCCCGTTCGCCGCGAAATCCCCTGTCGCTCACCGTAACGACGGCCGCCGTTCGATCGTGGTCCACGGCATTTGCTCTGGTCTGCAAGGTGACGTCCTTCCTCATTTTTTCCGGATCAACTGGCGGTTGGCCGCCTGAGTCACGACGCTCGCCACCGACTTGCTCCTGGCGATGACCTTCAGGTCCGTGGGGTGAAGCGTGCCTACGAACTTCACCGAGACGCCGATGGGCGTCTTGGGGTTCTTCACCAGAGCCAGCCGGACGGGATAGAGCTTGATCCATTCGCGGTTGGCGGCGATTTTTCGAAGCACGTCGTCGGAAACGCTTCGCGACTGGGCGATACCCACCACTTCGCTCTGGGTGAGTTTCGGGTTGTCGAGAATGGCGAGCTGCACCGCCCGGTTGCTGTCCAGGATGAGAAGGGTCCGGGCTTCTTTGCCTCCCGTCATGGCCAGCCGCACCTTTTGCGGGATCGTGAGCTCTTTGATCCGCTGAGCGGCGGATTCCCGCCTTTCAGGCTTATCGTCTTCGGGCATGGGGACCTCTCACCAAAAGGGCCGCCGCGGCCGGTCCCGCCCCTGCGGCCCGGCCGCCTGCTGTTAGAATCCGACGAACCGTATACCCTGTAGGAACCGGCTTGCCGGCGATCCAGGTCAACGCGGCATTGCCGGTTTTACGGGTCGCGGGCTCATTGACATAAATTTTCTCACCCTCACCCCAACCCTCTCCTATCAAGGGAGAGAGGGATTGTTGCATCTTGTTCCCAATCTGGTGCTTGGGAACGAGGGAAAAATTATTTCCCCTCCCCTTGTGGGAGGGGATTAAGGGGAGGGGGATGTAACTCATTGACATACGTTGATTTCATCACCCTCACCCCAACCCTCTCCTATCAAGGGAGAGAGGGATTGTTGCATCTTGTTCCCAATCTGGTGCTTGGGAACGAGGGCGAAATTCTATTTCCCCTCCCCTTGTGGGAGGGGATTAAGGGGAGGGGGAAGAGGGGGATTTTTTTCATCGCGGCGGGGGCGCCGTTCCTTCAAGAACAAGGCACTACCATCACGCGCAAAAGAAAAGGCCGAGCCGTGGAAGCTATTCCTGTTCCTTCTTGGACGCTTCGATGATTTTTTCCTGCAGGTGAGCCGGCACTTCTTCGTAATGAGAAAACTTCACGGTGAACATGCCCCGGCCGGCGGTCATGGAGCGGAGATCGGGCGCGTATTTCAGGACTTCCGCCAGCGGCACCTGGGCCCGAACGATCTGCTTGTTGCCCTCGGTGTCCATCCCCTGGACCTTGCCGCGGCGCGCATTGAGGTCGCCGATCACGTCGCCCATGCAGTCGTCGGGAACGGTGATTTCCATTTGCACGATGGGTTCCAGCAGAGTGGGCTTAGCCTCGGCCACGGCCTTCTTGAAGGCCATGGATCCTGCGATCTTGAAGGCCATTTCCGAAGAATCCACCGGGTGGTAGGACCCGTCCACCAGGTCCACCTTGAAATCGATGACCGGATAGCCGGCGAGGACCCCTTCGCGGGCCGCTTCCACGATGCCCTTTTCCACCGCCGGTATGTACTGCTTGGGAATCACGCCGCCGACGATCTTGTCCACGAACTGGAAACCTTCGCCGCGCGGCAGCGGTTCCATTTCGATCCAGCAGTCCCCGTACTGGCCGCGGCCGCCCGTCTGCTTCTTATAGCGGCCCTGCACGCGCGCCTTCCCCTTGATGGTTTCCTTGTAAGGAACCTTGGGCGTCTTCAGGTTGACTTCCACGCCGAACTTGCGTTTGAGCTTTTCCACGGTGAGTTCCACGTGGGTTTCGCCCATGCCCGAAAGGATCATTTCTTTGGTCTCTTCGTTCCGTTCGAGCTTCAGGGCCAGGTCTTCCTCCATCAGGCGGCCGAGCGACGCGAAGATCTTTTCCTCATCGCCGCGGCTCTTGGGTTCGATGGCGAGCGAATAGATGGCGCCGGGCAGTTCGACCCGGGGATAGACGATGGGGTTCTTTTCATCGCAGAGCGTGTCGCCGGTGGTGGTTTCCTTCAGCTTGGCCACGGCCACCACTTCCCCCGGTACCGCCCGTTCCACGGGTTCCTGGCTCTTGCCCTTGATGCGCAGCAGGTTCCCGAACCGTTCCTTCACCTCTTTCGTGGCGTTGTAGACGGTCATGTCGGCCGTGATGACGCCGGAAAACACGCGCATGACCGAAAGTCGCCCGGCGTAGGGATCGCTGATGGTCTTGATGACCTGTCCGCTGAAGGGCGCATCGGGATCGGGCGGACGGATTTCTTCCTTGTCTCCGGAGGGGGACTTGCCCTTTCGGGGTTCGCGGTCCAAGGGCGACGGAAAGCAGGTGACGATGGCGTCCAAAAGCGGTTGGATCCCGATGTTTCCGGTTCCGGAACCGCACGCGATGGGGACCAGCTTGCCGGAAATCACGGCGCTTCGAAGGCCTTTCTTCAGGTCGTCGAGCGACAGCTCCTCGCCTTCCAGGTAGCGTTCCAGCAGTTCGTCGGTGCCTTCGGCGATGTTTTCGATGAGTTCCTCCCGGTATCGGTCGGCCATGTCCCGGACATCCGCCGGAATGTCCTCCACATCGAAGGTCCCGCTGTCTCCCTTGGAGTAGATGTAGGCTTTGCCGGTCAGTATGTCGGCCACTCCCCTGAAGTCTTCCGCCGATCCGATGGGGACCAGCAGCGGAACGCACCGACTGCCGAACACTTTTCGGATGCCCTCCACGGTGCCAGGAAAGTCGGCCCGCTCCCGGTCCATCTTGCTCACGAAAAACATCTTGGGAAGCCCGATTTCGTCGGCGAATTTCCAGACCTTTTCCGTCTGGACGCGCACACCGTCGATGGCGTCCACCACCACCAGAGCCGCATCCGCCCCCTGGAGGGAACTCTTGGTTTCCGCGATGAAATTGAAGTCTCCAGGGGTGTCGATGAGGGTGAGCAGGTGTTTCTGCCACGTCAGGGTATTGAAGGCGGTGCTGATGGTGATCTTTCGGCTGATCTCTTCCGGCTCGAAATCCATGATCGACGTATTGTCATCGACCTTTCCCAGCCGCGTGTTTTCACCCGCGTCGAAGAGCATGGCTTCCGCGAGGGAGGTCTTCCCCGCGCCTCCGTGGGAAATGATCGCGAACGTTCTCACCTTGGCGACACTGTCTTTCATTGCGCTTCCTTTCTGTCTGTGAAGGCGGGCGGGCGCCGAATGTGAACCCCCCGGGTTTTCCGTCAAGGGGCCGCTCGGGTTTTCCGTTATCGGTAGGATCGGCCTTGGCCGCGACCCGTAAAACCGGTGGTAGCGTAGAAAATAATAGAGCTACTATATTGATGCTAAATCCTATTTCCCCTCCCCTTGTGGGTCGGCAGATCCCACTGGGTGCAGATATTTTGCTTCTTGTTCCCAAGCTCCAGCTTGGGAACACAACTGTGCAGAAGCTCCAGCTTCGGTGAGGCCGTTCCCAAGCCGGAGCTTGGGAACGAGGGGAAAGACCACTTCGAGACCCTGGCGAGATCCCTAGAAAGACAGCGCGTTTCAGCTGTAGCAGGAGGGAAGCTGGAGCTTCCCGCGCAGGGCGTTCCCAAGCCGGAGCTTGGGAACGAGGGGAAACGGAGCTGATGCGCTTGCTGCTTCAAAGCCATCAGGATCTACCTCAGAGGGTCACCCTGGATGTCGTTTAAAAGATCCGCACCCAACCTCTTTGCGTAAGGTCTCCACTTTAGAACGCTGCCAAACCGGCAATGCAGCGTTGATTCTGATCGCCGGCAAGTAGGGGCGCAGCGCCGCTGCGCCCCTACTTGCCGTTCGCGAACCGCCCCTACGCGAAAAAACGCACACGAGACCAGCCAATAGCCTGATATGCCGGGAAAAACGCAAGGCATGACACTAATGGAATCCCGAAAGGAAAGTCAAGTAAATTCTCGGGGAGTTTCTCGTTGATTTCCACTTAAAATCCTAGTATTTGCTAAAATTTCCTTTGATGGGTCTTCGGGATTGTTGTAGGTTTGTTACATGATGACCGGCCGTGACGATAGCCTTTCGCTTTTGTTCGACGACGCGGTGGACGCGTTTCTGGTTCACCTGCGTTCCGAACGCGGTGCCAGCCCGGAAACGCTTCGGGCCTACGCGGGGGACCTGGCTCAGTTTCGGGCGTTCCTTGCGGAAGGCCGCGGGGGGGATGGGCGGCTGGAGTTGCGCCCGGACGTGGAAGATGTTCGGCGGTTCGCCCACAGGTTGTACGAGACGGTGGAGCGGGCGAGCCAGAGCCGGAAGCTGTCCACTTTGAGGTCGTTTTTCCGTTTCCTGGAGGAGAATGGATGGATCGAAGGCAACCCGGCCGGGGCGATTCCCGGACCCAAGCTGAAGGTCGGGATTCCGGCTTATTTTTCCGTGGACCACATGGTTCAGCTGCTGGAGGCGCTCAGAAAGCGCGCCGATCGGCCCGGCAGTTCCTGGACGGCCCGGCGCAACCGGGCGCTGTTCGAGACCCTCTATTCCACGGGGGTTCGGGTGAGCGAACTGGTCGCCCTGGATGGATCTCATGTGGACTTTCAGCAGGAACTGGTTCGGGTGCGAGGCAAAGGAGCTAAAGAGCGGCTGGTTCCCATCGGGGATACGGCGCTCCGGGCCCTTTCGGAATATCTGGAGGCGTTGAGGGCTCAGCTTCCCGGCGTTGACCCGGTACAAGGAGCGCTTTTCAGGAACGCCCGGGGCGGGCGCCTGTCCGCCCGTTCGGTCCGGCGGATCCTTTGCGGAGAACTCGAGCGGGCGGGGTTTTGGCAGCACCTGTCGCCTCACGGCATCCGCCACAGTTTCGCGACGCATCTTCTCAACAGCGGAGCGGACCTTCGGAGCATCCAGGAGATGCTCGGCCACGCCGGACTTTCCACGACTCAGCGCTACACGCACGTTCATTTCGACAAGTTGGCGGCCGTCTACGACGCGGCTCACCCGAGAAGCCGCAAGGGCAAGTGAAAGGAACCCATGAAACCGATCGACTCTTTGGATGATGGCCCGGCGGTTGCGGGGCCGTCCAGGGTCCGGAGCACCACCATTCTCACCGTGTGCCGGAACGGAAAGGTGGTCATGGCCGGAGACGGCCAGGTGACCGTCGGCGACACCATCATGAAGCATCAGGCTCGAAAAGTCCGGAAGATGTACCACGACAAGATCCTCGCCGGCTTTTCGGGAGCCACGGCCGACGCCTTCACGCTGTTCGAACGGCTGGAAGGGAAGCTCGACCAGTACAGCGGGAACCTGACCCGCGCGGCCGTGGAACTGGCCAAGGACTGGCGGCTCGACCGCGCCCTGCGGCGCCTGGAAGCGCTCCTCATCGCCGCGGATCGCGAACAGTGCCTGGTCTTGAGTGGAAGCGGCGACGTGATCGAGCCCGACGACGGGCTGGCCGCCGTGGGCTCCGGAGCTCCCTACGCCCTGGCGGCCGCGCGGGCCCTCACCGCGCACACCGATCTTCCCCTCCGCACCCTGGTGGAAGAATCCATGAAGATCGCCGCGTCCATCTGTATCTACACCAACCACGTTTTCACGGTGGAGGAGTTGTAGCCTCATGCAGCAGCCGCTCACGCCCGCGGAAATCGTTTCCGAACTGGACAAGTACATCATCGGCCAGAAGGACGCCAAGCGCATGGTGGCCATCGCGCTTCGCAACCGGTGGCGCCGCCAGCAGGTCCCGGAACACCTCCGCGACGAAATCACCCCGAAAAATATCATCATGATCGGCCCGACGGGCGTCGGCAAGACGGAAATCGCGCGGCGCCTGGCTCGGCTCGCCCAGTCGCCGTTTCTCAAGATCGAGGCCAGCAAATTCACCGAAGTGGGCTACGTGGGTCGCGATGTGGAATCCATGATCCGGGACCTCACGGAACTGGCCGTGAGCATGGTTCGCTCGGAAGAAATGGAAGCCGTCAAGGTGAAGGCGGAAGAAATCGCCGAAGAAAAGCTCCTGGACATCCTGCTTCCGCCGCGGCGGCAGGCGGCGCTCCCGACCGCCTCTTCGGAATCCGAGGACCTGGAAGTCGCTCAGGAGACGTCCAGCAAGGCCGACAACACGCGGGAAAAACTCCGGAAACTCCTCCGCGACGGGTCTCTGGACGACCGTTACGTGGAAATCGACGTGCCCGACCGGACGCTTCCCATGATCGAAATCTTCGCCGGTGCCGGCCTTGACGAGATGGACTACGGACTGCGCGAGATGCTCGGCGGCATGCTTCCCAAGCGGACCAAGCGGCGGAAGGTGAAGATCCCCGAAGCCCGGGAACTGCTCATCCAGGAAGAATCTCAGCGGCTCATCGACATGGAACGCGTGATCAAGTCGGCCATCGAACGCGTGGAACATTCGGGGATCATCTTCCTCGATGAAATCGACAAGATCGCCGGGAGGGAATCGGGCAAGGGCCCGGACGTTTCGCGGGAAGGCGTGCAGCGCGACCTGCTTCCCATCGTGGAAGGTTCCACGGTGACCACCAAGTACGGCATGGTGCGCACCGACCACATCCTGTTCATCGCCAGCGGGGCCTTCCATATCGCCAAGCCCGCCGACCTCATCCCGGAACTCCAGGGGCGGTTTCCCATCCGCGTGGAACTCCGTTCGCTCAACAAGGAGGACTTTATCCGCATCCTGAAGGAACCCGAAAACGCGCTCATCCTCCAGTACCGGGCGCTCCTTAAAACCGAGGAAGTGGAACTGGTGTTCGAAGACGAAGCCAT
Source organism: Desulfoglaeba alkanexedens ALDC (assembly GCF_005377625.1). Lineage (GTDB taxonomy): Bacteria > Desulfobacterota > Syntrophobacteria > Syntrophobacterales > DSM-9756 > Desulfoglaeba > Desulfoglaeba alkanexedens. The sequence continues at coordinate 174,666 of NZ_CP040098.1, forward strand.
CGACGAGATCGCCGAAATCGCCTTCCAGGTGAATTCCCGGACGGAAAACATCGGGGCCCGCCGGCTGCACACCATCATGGAGAAGCTGCTTTCGGACGTATCCTTCAATGCGCCGGAGCTGCAAGGGCGCACCATACGGATCACCCGCGAATACGTCCGGGAGACCCTCCAGGAAATCATCCGCGATGAAGACCTGAGCCGCTACATCCTTTAGGAGCGCACCCGACTATGATGAGAAAGGCTAGACTTTAGACCTTAGACATTAGACTTTAGACCCTAGACTTTAGACATTAGAGATTACAGTCTGAGGTCTAATGTCTGATGGGTGCGGATCTTTTAGAACGACATCCAGAGTAACCCTCTGAGGTAGATCCAGATGGCCCTGAAGCAGCAAGTGCATCAGCTCCGTTTCCCCTCGTTCCCAAGCTCCAGCTTGGGAACGGGCTCACCGAAGCTGGAGCTTCTGCACAGTTGTGTTCCCAAGCTGGAGCTTGGGAACAAGAAGCAAAAGATCTGCACCCATGTCTGAAGTCTGAAGTCTGAGGTCTAATGTCTGAGGTCTAATGTCTAATGTCTGAGGTCTGATGTCTAAAGTCTGAGGTCTAATGTCTAAAGATGAGGACGCCACCGACATGATACACGAGAAGGCCCGACTGCTGATCGAAGCCCTGCCCTACATCCGTCGCTTTTCCGGGAAAACGGTGGTCATCAAGTACGGCGGTCACGCCATGAAGGACGAGGAACTCAAGGGCAGCTTCGCTCAGGACATCGTCCTCATGAAATACATCGGGATACACCCCGTGGTGGTTCATGGTGGCGGGCCGCAGATCGGGCGCATGCTCGAACGCCTCGGGAAAAAGAGCGACTTCCTGGGCGGAATGCGGGTGACCGACGAAGACACCATGGACATCGTGGAAATGGTCCTGGTGGGCAAGGTGAACAAGGAAATCGTCACCCTCATCAACCGCCACGGCGGCCGCGCCATAGGGCTCAGCGGCAAAGACGGCCGGCTCATCGAAGCCCGCAAGCTGCACCTTTTCCGCTACCAGGGGGACGACCGGCCGCCGGAAATCCTCGACCTCGGGCTTGTGGGCGAAGTGGCGCGGATCAACGTGGAAATCCTTAGAATCCTTGAAAAGAGCAACCTGATCCCGGTGGTGGCTCCGGTGGGCGTCGGGAAAAGCGATGAAACCTACAACATCAACGCGGATTTGGTGGCGGGGCGGATCGCCGGCGCACTGCGCGCAGAAAAGCTCATCCTCATGACTGATGTTCAGGGGGTCTTGGATGCCGACGGCCGCCTCGTTTCCAGCCTGACCGTCGCCGAAGCGGCGGACCTCCTCCAAGACGACGTGCTCAAGGGCGGCATGATCCCGAAGGTGCAGTGCGCCATCGACGCCGTGCAGGCGGGCGTGCAAAAGGTACACATCGTGGACGGCCGTCTCCCCCACAGCGTGCTGCTGGAACTCTTTACGGACGCGGGAATCGGAACGGAAATCGTGAAACGAACGGGCGGTTCAAGACCCGGGGAGGAGGAATCGGATTCATGAAGGGAGACCTCTTTTCGCATTGCAGAACACACATCTGCGACACCTACGCGCGGCATCCGGTGCTGTTCGAACGCGGGAAGGGCTGTCGGCTCTGGGACGCTGAAGGCAGGGAATACCTGGATTTTCTGGCGGGCATCGCGGTCTGCAACCTGGGGCACTGCCACCCGGAAGTGACCCGGGCGCTGTGCGAACAGGCGGACAGGCTGGTGCACGTTTCGAATCTTTTCTACACGCGCCCCCAGGCGGAACTGGCGGAGGCGCTCTGCGCGCGTTCCTTCGCCGACCGGGTCTTTTTCGCCAACAGCGGCGCCGAAGCCAACGAAGCGGCGATCAAGCTGGCCCGCAAATACAGCCTGGAGCGCTACGGCCCCGGGCGGTTCCACGTGATCACCATGAAGAATTCGTTTCACGGGCGGACCCTCGCCACCCTTTCGGCCACGGGACAGGAAAAGATACAGAAGGGGTTCGAACCGCTGGTGGAAGGGTTCCGGATCGTGGACTTCAATTCCGTGGAGGCGGTGGAACGGGCCGTGGACGAACGAACCTGCGCGGTCCTGGTGGAACCCGTTCAGGGCGAAGGCGGCGTCCGGTTTCCTGATCCCGGCTACCTCGAAGGGCTCAAGGCCCTGTGCCGCGAACGGGACCTGCTGCTTATCTTCGACGAAGTCCAGGTGGGGATGGGACGCACCGGGACGCTCTTCGCCCATCAGAGGGAAGGCGTCACGCCGGACGTGATGACACTGGCCAAGGCCCTGGGAAACGGGCTTCCCATCGGAGCCATGCTGGCCACCGAAGAGGCGGCCCGAGCCTTCAGCCCGGGTTCCCACGCGTCCACCTTCGGGGGAACGCCCCTGGTTTGCGCCGTCGCCCGGCGAGTTCTCGAGATCATCAGCGAACCGGCGTTCCTGCAACGGGTGGACGAGGTCGGACGGAAGGCCTTGGAAAAGCTCAAGGGGCTCCAGGCCCGCCATCCGGCGTTCGTGAAAGAGGTCCGCGGCCGCGGCCTCATGCTGGGCATCGAACTCACCTTCCCCGGTTCCGACGTGGTCGGACAGTGTCTGGAACGGGGCTTCGTGATCAACTGCACCCACGACACCGTCCTCAGGCTGGTGCCTCCGCTGGTGATCGAAGAAGAAGCCTTCGACCCGCTCATCGAAACCCTGGACTCCCTCTTGAAGGAAAAGGCGGCATGAAACGGGACCTGCTGACGCTTTGGGATCTCACCGCGGACGAAATAAGGCGGCTGCTCCATCGGGCGCACGCCGTAAAGCGCTCATGGAAGGAAGGAAACCTCGAGCCCACCCTGGCGCGAAAGACCCTCGGCCTGCTCTTCACCAAGCCGTCGACGCGAACGCGGGTCTCTTTCGAAGCGGCCATGCATCGGCTGGGAGGCTGCTGCACGTTTCTCACGTCCCGGGACACGCAGCTTTCCCGGAAGGAACCGCTTTCGGACACGGCCCGGGTGCTTTCGCGCTACCTGGACGCCCTGGTGGTCCGGACCTACGCCCAGGAAGACGTGGAGACGCTCGCCCGGTACGCCGCCATTCCCGTCATCAACGGACTCACGGACCTCTGCCACCCGTGCCAGGTCCTGAGCGACCTCATGACCGTGGAAGAAGCCCGGGGATCCCTGGAAAACCTCCACGCCGCCTGGATCGGAGACGGAAACAACGTGGCCCATTCCTGGATCGCGGCCGCCGCAAGGCTCGGGTTCACCCTGACCCTCGCCTGCCCGGACGGCTACCTCCCCCAGGCCGCCGTCCTGGAACGGGCCCGATCGGAAGGCCAAGGCACGGTGCGGCTTGGTTCCGATCCGAAGGAAGCGGTGGCTGGGGCCGACGTGATCAATACGGACGTCTGGGCCAGTATGGGCCAGGAAGCCGAGGCGGCCGAACGGAAGCGGATCTTTGCGCCCTTCCAGGTGAACGCGGCGCTCCTGGAAACCGCTCCGCCCCATGCGCTTGTGCTCCATTGCCTTCCCGCGCACCGCGGCGAAGAAATCACCGACGACGTCCTGGAAGGACCCCGGTCGGTGGTCTTCGACCAGGCGGAAAACCGCTTACACCTCCAGGCGGCTCTCCTGGAATGGCTCATCACGGGCGCCTGAGCCTCGGGCCCCGTTTCGCCCACGATGTTCGAAGACCCAAACCCCTACAGAACCGTTGCAGGCACAAGGAGACCCTCGAGGACCATGAAAGTCGAAAAAGTTGTGCTCGCCTACTCCGGAGGACTGGACACATCGATCATCCTGAAATGGCTCATCCAGACCTACGACTGCCAGGTGGTGGCCTACGCCGCGGACCTGGGCCAGGGGGAGGAACTGGACGGGATCGAGGCCAAGGCGCTGAAAACCGGCGCGGTCAAGGCCCGCGTCGAAGACCTCCGGGAAGCGTTCGTCCGTGACTTTGTGTTTCCGGCCTATCGGGCCAACGCCATCTATGAGGGCCAGTACCTTCTGGGAACGTCCATCGCCCGCCCGCTCATCGCCAAGCGCCAGGTGGAAATCGCCGCGGAAGAAGGGGCGGACGCGGTGAGCCACGGAGCGACGGGGAAAGGAAACGACCAGGTCCGATTCGAGCTCACCTACATGGCCCTCAACCCCGCCCTGAAGATCATCGCTCCGTGGCGCGAATGGGACTTCAAGTCCCGGCAGTCCCTGGTGGATTTCGCCGCGAAGCACGGAATCCCCGTCCCCGTGACCCGTGAGAAGCCCTACAGCTGCGATCGGAACATGTTGCACATCAGCTACGAAGGCGGCGTGCTGGAAGACCCGTGGCGGGAACCCGATCCGGGCATGTTCGTGCTGACGGCGGATCCCGAGGCCGCCCCGGATCGGCCGGAAGTCATCGAAATCGATTTCGAACGCGGCGACCCGGTGGCGGTGAACGGGGAGCGCCTGTCTCCGGCGGCCCTGCTTAGGCGGCTGAACGCATTGGGCGGAAAGCACGGCATCGGGCGCGCCGACGTGGTGGAAAGCCGCTTTGTGGGCATGAAGTCCCGGGGGGTCTACGAAACCCCCGGCGGCACCCTGCTTCAGGCCGCCCACCGCGCAGTGGAATCGATCACCATGGACCGGGAAGTCATGCACATCCGCGATTCTCTCATTCCCAAGTACGCGCAATTGATCTACAACGGCTTCTGGTACGCGCCGGAAAGGGAACTCCTCCAGGGCATGATCGATCTCGCCCAGGAAAACGTCTGGGGTACCGCCCGGCTCAAACTCTACAAGGGCGCCTGCACAGTGATCGGGCGGAAGTCGGACCGTTCGCTCTACGAACCCAGCTTCGCCACCTTCGAGGAAGACGACGTGTACGATCAGAGCGACGCCACAGGCTTTATCCGCCTTCAGGCCCTCCGCCTGAAGATCGCCTCACGGGTGCGCCGCCGGGCGGCCCGCCGCTGAAGGCGCCGAACGCCGGAACCCGGCTCCGGCCGGATTCCCGCGGCACCCGTGCGCGAGATGTCGCACGCGACTTTTCGAACCAGAACACGAAGGGGTGGGAACTACGCATGGTTCAAAACAGGCACGAGGACAGGCATATGGCCGAGAAGTTGTGGCAGGGCCGCTTCGAGCAGCCGACCAACCGGATGGTGGAAGAATACACCGCTTCCATCCATTTCGACTCCCGGCTTTACCGTTACGACATTCAAGGCAGCATCGCCCACTGCCGCATGCTGGCGGACTGCGGCATCATTTCCCACGACGAAGCGTCCCTCATCGTTCAAGGCTTGGGGGAAATCCTTCGGGAAATCGAGCGCGGTGAACTGAAGCTCGAAGCATCGCAGGAAGACATCCACATGGCCGTCGAACACCGCCTCATGCAGAAAATCGGGGAAGTGGGAGGCAAGCTTCACACCGCTCGGAGTCGAAACGATCAGATCGCTCTCGATATGCGGCTCTACATGCGCGACGTCATCCAACACTGCCGGAAACTGCTCGTCGACGTCCAGGAATCCATTCTGGTCCTGGTCAAACAGCACCTGGGTGTGGTCATGCCCGGCTTCACCCATCTGCAGCACGCTCAGCCGGTGCTCCTGTCTCACCACCTGATGGCCTATTATGAAATGTTCGGCAGAGACGACGAAAGGCTGGCCGAATGCCACCGGCGCACCAACGTGATGCCGCTTGGAAGCGCCGCGCTGGCCGGCACCACCTTCCCCATCGACATGGAACGCACCGCCCGGTACCTCAACTTCCCGAAAGTGATCCGAAACAGTATCGACGCAGTGAGCGACCGCGACTTCCTCATCGAATTCTGCGCCGCCGCCGCTCTGGTGATGGCGCACGTGAGCCGCCTCGCCGAGGAATTGATCCTGTGGTCCTCCACGGAATTCGGCTACGTCACCATGAGCGACGCCTTCTGCACGGGTTCGAGCATCATGCCGCAGAAGAAGAATCCTGACATTCCGGAACTGATGCGCGGTAAGACCGGCCGCGTCTACGGGAACCTCATGGCGCTGCTTACCCTCGTCAAAGGCCTGCCTCTGGCTTACAACCGGGACCTCCAGGAAGACAAGGAAGCCGTCTTCGACACCGTGGACACGGTGGTTCAGACCCTTTCGGTGTTGAGTAAGCTGCTTCCGGAACTCCGGTTCGATCGCGAGCGCATGAAGGAAATGGCCGCGCAGGGCTTCACGCTGGCCACAGACCTGGCCGATTACCTGGTGAGCCGTGGGGTTCCCTTCCGCAAGGCCCACCACGTCATCGGACAGCTGGTGCAGTACTGCCTTCAAAAGGACAAGGATTTGCGGGACTGCACCGTGGAGGAGCTGAAGCAGTTTCACAAAGCGTTCGACGTAGACGTCTTCCTGTTGCTGGATGTGGCGACGGCCGTGGACCAGCGCCTGTCTCAGGGCGGGACGGCGACGTCGCGTGTGGAAGAAGCCGTTCAGCGGGCCGAAGCGGAGCTTGCGGCCAGGAAAAAGGCATTGACAAACGGCGCGAACGTGTGACTTTGAAACGGTCGTCTCACTCACGAAAGGTGCCTATCGAAATGATCGTCGACGGTCGAACGTTTCCATCGCCATTACGCCGGGTTGTCCTGGTTTCCCTGGTGGTTTTGATGCTGAGCGCTTGCGGCAAGAAAACGCCCCCCAAGCCGATCGCCGAGGTGCCCCCGCCGGTCGTGGAAGGGTTCACGGCCGAAGTTTCGGGCGGGCGCGTGCTGCTGGAATGGTCCGTGACCCGTGAGAGGGGCGATAAGGCGGCGGCCCCCGATGAGCGGCTCATCATCCAGCGCTCGCTGGTCCAGTGGAAGGACCGCCAATGCCGGGAATGTCCGCCGCTCGCGCTGCACCAGGTGGCGGACCTCAACCCCAAGTCCCCTGCGCCTGCGGTGCTGGAAGATGGCCGGTACCGGTGGGCCGACCGCAACGTGGCGCTGGGAGAAGTCTACCGCTACCAGATCGCTTTGGTGGAACGCGGCGGGCGGGCGCTTTCGGTTTCGCCGCCCCTTCATGTGTGGATGATGGAACCGCCTCCGGCTCCGGCCGCTCTTTCGGCCGTGGCGGAGCTTCGAGGGATCATGCTTAAGTGGAAGGACCCGGGGGGGATCGAACCGGCGCTGGCTCAAGGCGCGACCATCGCCTACCGGGTGGAACGGTGGGACCCCGAGAAAGAGTGGGTGCCGCTGAGCCGGACACCGGTGCGTGGAAACGGCTACCTGGATGCGCAGGTGGATGTGGGCGCCATGCACAAGTACCGAGTCACTTCGCTTTATGAAGCGGGAGACGCCCTTGTTTACGGAAATTCAGCCGAAATCGAAGTGATCGCGGCCCCGGAAGCCGTTGCTCCGCCGCCTCCCGAGACCGTCTGGATCATCCCTCACGGGGGCAGTCTCGAGGTCTATTGGTCGGAATCGGTCCAGGGGGTGGGCGGCTACCATGTGTACCGGAAGCAAGGCCGGGAGATCACCCGCCTGACCGCCCAGCCGGTCGCTGGCCCGCCTTTTGTGGACGCCGCCGTGGAGAAGAACGAGGTTTACCTTTACGCCGTGTCGTGTGTGAGTTCCGGAGCTTCTCAGCGGGAAGGCCTGCTTTCCAAGTGGGTCGAGATTCGAAACGTGTCGTTCGATTAGAGGCCGTCATGGAAAGTCCTTCCGGGCGATCCGGGCCAACGCGGCATGGCCGGTTTCCACCTTGTTCCCAAGCCGGAGCTTGGCAACGAGGGGAAAATGTCTCGCGCAAAGGCGCAAAGAGATTCCATCTTGTTTCCAAGCTCCAGCTTGGGAACACAACTGTGCAGAAGCTCCAGCTTCGATTCCCATGAGGCCGCTCCCAAGCCGGAGCTTGGAAACGACCGGATGTCTAGACTTCAGACTGTAGACTGTAAAGTCTAAAGTCTGATGTCTAAAGTCTGATGTCTAAAGTCTGATGTCTAAAGTCTGATGTCTAAAGTCTGATGTCTAAAGTCTGATGTCTAAAGTCTGATGTCTAAAGTCTGATGTCTAAAGTCTGATGTCTAAAGTCTGATGTCTCACTCTTAGGCAGCGGAGACGCCATGCACCATTTCCACTACCGCGACGGTGAGCTCTTCTGTGAGGACATCCCCCTGACGCGGATGGTCGAAGAACTGGGGACGCCCTGCTACGTCTACAGTCATGCCACCTTGCGGCATCATTTCGAGGTCTTCGACGGCGCCTTCGCGCCAATGGATCATCTCACCTGCTTTTCCGTGAAAGCAAACTCCAACCTGGCGGTCCTCAGCCTTCTCGGCAAACTGGGCGGCGGCGTGGACATCGTGTCCGGGGGGGAGCTGTTTCGGGCGCGCCGCGCGGGAATTCCTCCGGAACGGATCGTGTATTCGGGGGTTGGAAAAACGAGGGAAGAAATCGACGCGGCCGTGGGTCAGGGCATCTTGATGTTCAACATCGAGTCGTCCCAGGAACTGGAAGCGTTGAACGCCCGCGCCGAGGCGCTGGGCCGGCGCGCTAGGATCGCCCTTCGCGTGAACCCGGACGTGGATCCCAAGACGCACCCGTACATCACCACCGGCATGCAGTCCAACAAGTTCGGGATCGATGTGGAAACGGCGATCAAGGAATACCGGCGAGCCGCCTCGTTTCCTCACCTGGACATCGTGGGCGTGGATTGCCACATCGGCAGCCAGCTCACGGACGTGGCGCCATTCGTGGACGCCCTGGAACGGTTGAAGACGCTGATCGGGCGGCTTCGGGAAATCGGAATCGCCGTGAAGTACCTGGACCTGGGCGGCGGCCTGGGCATCACCTACGACCGGGAAACGCCGCCGCACCCCGAAGAATACGCCGGGGCCGTCATGGAGCGGCTGAAGGGCCTGGACGGCACCCTCATTTTGGAACCGGGGCGCGTGATCGTCGGAAACGCCGGGATTTTGGTCACCCGCGTCCTGTACACCAAGCAGACGGTCAGCAAGAACTTCGTCATCGTGGACGCCGGAATGAACGACCTGATCCGGCCCAGCCTTTACGGTTCCTATCACCACATTCAGCCGGTCCGGGACGAGGGGCGGGACACGCATGTTGTGGACGTGGTGGGACCCATCTGTGAATCTTCCGATTTTCTCGCTCGAGACCGGGAACTTCCCATGGTGAAACCGGGGGATCTGCTGGCGGTGATGAGCGCCGGGGCGTACGGGTTCACCATGGCGTCCAATTACAACAGCCGGCCGCGCCCGCCCGAGGTGCTGGCCCACGGCACCCATTACCACGTGATCCGTCGGCGGGAAACCTGGAAAGACCTGGTGGCGCTGGAATTCGTTCCGGATTTTTTGAAGCGGTCATGAACCGGTGCGGCCCGCTGTGCGGATGCCAGACGCGGGCGGAACCTGAAGATCAAGGGGGTGACGGTCGATGGGCGGTACACTCTCCTTTCCTCTGCCCTTCACCAAGATGACGGGAAGCGGAAACGATTTTATCATCGTGGACAACCGGGACCTGGGGATCGATACCGGGGACTGCCGGGAACTGGTTCGAAGCGCGTGCCGCCGGAAGTTTTCCGTCGGCGCGGACGGAATGATCTTTCTGGAAGACGATCCGGATGTGGATTTCCGGTGGCGCTTTTTCAATGCCGACGGGAGCGAGGCGGAGATGTGCGGCAACGGGGCGCGCTGCGTGGCCCGTTTCGCACGTGTCAAGAAGATCGTCCAAAATGACGTGTTGGCCTTTCGCACTCTGGCCGGCGTGATTGAAGCCGCGGTGATCGGAAGGCGGGTCAAGGTGAAGATGACCGCCCCGGAAGGCCTGGAGCGCGACGTCACGCTGACGGTTCGGGGGCGGCAGCTCACAATGGATTGCATCAACACGGGGGTCCCCCACGCGGTGATTCTCATGGAAACCGAAAAGGCGCTGGAAGGGGCCGACGTGTTCGATCTCGGGCGCGCCGTGCGGAGGCACGCCTGGTTTGAGCCGGCGGGAACCAACACGAACTTCGCCTACGTTCGAGGGCCGCAGGCCGTCATCGTCCGCACCTATGAACGGGGCGTGGAAGACGAAACCCTCGCCTGCGGAACCGGGGCCATCGCTTCGGTCCTGGCGGCGGCTTCCCGAGGCTTGGTTTCTTCCCCTGTGGAAGTGTTCACCCGAAGCGGCGAGACCCTCACCGTTCATTTCCAGCATTCAGGATCCCGATTCCACGATGTTTTTCTTGAAGGCGACGCCAGAATCGTTTACGAAGGCCGGCTTTGGGACGAAACCCTGAGCTGAGTCCCTCGGAAGATCCACTTTCGGAACGAGAGTACAAGGAGATTGTTATGTTCACTGGGGCGTTTGTGGCCATTGTGACCCCTTTCAAGGACGGCCGCATCGATGAAACCGCGCTTCGCGATCTGGTCGAATTCCAGATCGCAAACGGCAGTCACGGGATCGTACCCTGCGGCACCACGGGTGAATCCGCGACGCTCGCTTTCGAAGAACACGAGCGCGTAGTGGAAGTCGTGCTGGAACAGGTGAACGGGCGCGTCCCGGTGGTCGCGGGGACCGGTTCCAATAATACCGCCGAGGCCATCCGGTTGACCAAGCACGCCAAGGAATGCGGTGCGAACGGGGCGCTCATGATTTCGCCCTACTACAACAAGCCCACTCAGGAAGGGCTGTACCGGCATTTCAAAGCCGTGGCCGACAGCGTCGACATCCCCATCATCGTCTACAACATCCCGGGGCGGACCGCGGTCAACATAGAACCGGAAACCATCGCCCGGCTCGCCGAAATCCCCAATATTGTCGGCGTCAAGGAAGCCACCGGGTCCATGAAACAGATCACGGACATCATCCGCCTGTGCGGGGACGACTTCACGGTGCTTTCCGGCGAAGACTACATCACGTTCCCGCTACTCGCCGTGGGCGGAAAGGGCGTCATTTCGGTGGTTTCCAACGTGGCGCCCAAGGACATGGCCGATCTGTGCACGCTTTACCTGGAAGGCAAGGTGCGGGAGGCCCGCGACCTTTACTACCGGGTCCTTCCTCTTTGCCACGCCCTTTTTTACGAAACCAACCCGGCCCCCGTGAAGGCGGCGCTCAAGATGATGGGAAAGATCGCCTCCGACGAAGTCCGGCTGCCGCTGGTTCCCATGCAGCCGGCCAACCGGGAGCGGCTGAAGAAGGTCATCGAAGACTATGGGCTCATTTAGCGGCCGGGACGGAGGCAAACGATGCTACGAATCGCCGTGGCCGGCGTGGCAGGCCGCATGGGTTCGCGGATCGCCCAGCTGGTGGCGGAAGCCGAGGACCTGGAACTGGCGGGAGTTTTCGAGCGCCCCGATCACCCGCTGGTGGGCAAAGATGTCCGGGAGGCGGCGGGAGGCGCGGCGGCGGGGCGCGCCATCGCTTCCAGCATCGGCGAGGTGCTCGAAGGCTGCGACGTGGTGATCGACTTTACGAGCGCGCGATCGTCTTTGGAAAATCTGGAAGCGGCGGCGGCGGCGGGACGGCCGATGGTCATCGGATCTACGGGTTTTTCCCGGGACGACCTTTCCCGAGCCGCCGCACTGGCCGCCCGGATCCCCTGCGTGCTGGCCCCCAACATGAGCGTCGGGGTGAACGTACTCTTCAAGGTGGTCGCCGACGCGGCCAGGCTCCTGGGAACGGACTTCGACGTGGAAATCGTGGAAACCCACCACCGGTTCAAAAAGGACGCGCCCAGCGGCACCGCACTAAAGCTGGCTCAGGTGATCGCCGAAGCCTTGAACCGTGACCTGGAAGCGGCGGGGGTTTTTTCCCGCCATGGGATGATCGGGGAACGGCCGAAGGACGCCATCGGGATCCAGACGCTTCGAGGCGGCGACATCGTGGGGGAACACACCGTCCTTTTCGCCGGGATGGGGGAGCGGATCGAAATCACGCACCGAGCCCACAGCCGCGACAACTTCGCCCGCGGCGCCCTCCAGGCGGCCCGATGGGTGGCGGCGCAGCCGCCCGGCCTCTACGACATGCAGCACGTCCTGGGTATCAAGACTCGGCTCTGAAGAACCCGGAGGATCACAGTCCATGTCCATGTCATTGCAATTTGCGACTCGGTTGAAGCAACTCCCCCCCTACCTGTTCCAGGAAATCGACCGCCTGAAAGCCGAGCTCAAGGCAAAGGGCGTGGACGTCATCAACCTGGGCGTGGGCGATCCGGACCTGCCGACGCCCAAGCCCATCATCGAGCGGCTTAAGCAGGCCGCCGAAGACCCGGCCAATCACCAGTACCCGTCCTATTCGGGGATGGACCGTTTCAAGCACAGCGTGGCCCGATGGTACGGCAAGCGCTTCGGCGTGGACTTGGACCCGGCGACGGAAGTGCTCACCCTCATCGGGTCCAAGGAAGGGATCGCCCATCTTCCGCTGGCTTTTATCGACCCGGGGGACCTCGCCCTCGTGCCCAGCCCCGCCTACCCCGTCTACCACGCGGCCACCCTCTTCGCCGGTGGGGAATCCCACTACCTGCCCCTTTATCGGGAAAACGGCTTCCTGCCGAACCTGGACGCCGTCTCCGGCGACACGGCCCGCAGAACGAAGCTCCTGTTCATCAACTATCCCAACAATCCCACCGGCGCCGTCGCAGAACGCGACTTCTTCGAAAAAGTCGTTTCGTTCGCCCGGGAACACGGCGTCATCGTCTGCCACGACGCGGCTTATACGGAAATGGCCTTCGACGGCTATCGGCCCATGAGCTTCCTGGAAGTCCCGGGAGCCAAGGATGTGGGGATCGAGTTTCATTCGCTGTCCAAGACGTACAGCATGACCGGCTGGAGGCTGGGGTTCGCCGTAGGAAACGCCCGGGTGCTGGCCGGCCTGGGGCAGGTGAAAAGCAACGTGGATTCCGGCGCGTTCAACGCGATTCAGATCGCCGGGATCGAGGCGCTGGAAGGCGATCAGGGGTGCGTCGCCGAGATGCAGCGGGTCTACCAGGAACGCCGGGACGTGCTGGTGGCCGGGCTGCGGCGCGTGGGCCTGGACGTCGAGCCGCCCAAGGCGACCTTTTACGTGTGGTGCCCGACGCCCAAAGGGTATACGTCCGCCGAGTTCACCGCGCGGCTTCTCAAGGAAGCCGGGATCGTCACGACCCCCGGCAGCGGCTTCGGCGAAGCCGGAGAAGGCTACATCCGCATGGCCCTCACCGTCACCAAGGAACGGATCGAGGAAGCAGTGGCGCGAATCGAAAAGCTTTCGCTTTGAAAGCGCACAGGATCCAGGCATGCCTCTCGACAGGACCCGCCGTGAAAGGATTCCCGGGCCGCCGGCCGGCGCGGAGGAACTCAAGCCGAGGCTTCGCCGGGCGGCCGTGGGATTCGGAAGCAACCAGGGCGACCCGGCGGCGGCCTGCCTTCGCGCGGTGGCCCGGTTCAGGGAGGAACCGGACGTGAAGGTCGTGGCGGTTTCATCCCTCTACCGCACGGAACCCGTGGGTTTCACCGAACAGGACTGGTTTCTGAACGGCGTGATGCTGCTTGAGACGTCCCTGGACGCCGGAGCGCTCCTGGAACTGGCTCAGCGCATCGAACAGGAACTGGGCCGCGTTCGGCGGCAGCGGTGGGGGCCGCGGACTATCGACCTGGACCTCCTGTTTTGCGGCGACGAGGTGCTCGACCTCCCGGAACTGACTCTGCCGCACCCGCGGCTTCACGAAAGGCGGTTCGTGCTGGTGCCGCTGGCCGAAGTGGCGCCCGATTGGAAGCATCCCGTTTTGGGAAAAAGCGTATCGGACCTGGCCGGGGAAGTTCCCGTGGATGGTCAGCAGGTCCGCTTGTGGAAGCGAACGTGATCCGTCTTCTCTTTTACATCCTCGTTTTCTATGTCATCTATCGGCTGGTGAAGTCCCGGATGCGGCGCTGGATTTCCGGGTCCGAAGAAAGGGAGATCCAGGGAACCGAGGCTGAACTCACCCGGGATCCCCAGTGCGGGACCTACTTTCTGAAGCGGCGCGGCGTTAGCGCCGTGGTTCGAGGGGAAACCATCTACTTTTGCAGTGAACGCTGCCGGGATGCGTATCTCGCAGCCCAAACATCCAGTGAAGGAGACACTCGAAAATGAAATTTTTCATCGACACGGCGAACCTCAAGGAAATAGAAGAAGCCCACCGGTTGGGCATCTTGGACGGCGTGACCACCAATCCGTCGCTCATCGCCAAGGAAGGCGTCGTCGGCCGGGACGCCTTCGTCCGGCACATCAAGGCCGTCTGCGACCTGGTGGGAGCGCCGGTGAGCGCCGAAGCGGTGAGCACCGCCGCGGAAGACCTGGTTTCGGAAGCCCGCGAACTGGCGGCCATCGACGAAAACGTGGTGGTGAAGATCCCCATGACCATCGAAGGGCTCAAGGCGGTGCGGCAACTGGCCGATGAAGGCGTCAGGACCAACGTGACCCTGGTTTTTTCGCCGCTCCAGGCTCTGATGGCGGCCAAGGCCGGGGCGAGCTACGTGAGTCCGTTCGTGGGGCGGCTGGACGATATCGCCCACGTGGGGATGGAAGTGGTGAGCGAGATCGTGGACATCTTTTCCAACTACCTGTTTGAAACGGAAATCATCGTCGCGAGCGTCCGGAACCCGCTCCACGTGCTGGAAGCGGCGAAGATGGGAGCCGACATAGCGACGATTCCCTTCAAGGTGATCGGCCAGATGGCCCGCCACCCGCTGACGGATCTCGGGCTCGACGCCTTCCTGAAGGACTGGAAGAAAGTGGAAACAAGGTAGGAACGGCCCCGCGGGAAAGCGATTCCGCCCCCCGCAAGCGGGTACCGCCGAAAGCACCCGTCGCCGGGCCCGTTGCACGATCGGAGGACCCCCATCATCGAAGGATCTTCCATGAAGGCGCTCACGCTGCTGGTTTCCCTTCTTGTTCCGGCGCTCCTGGTTTCGGCGCCGTCGGCACCGGCGGGAAGTATTTACAAGCACGTGGACGAAAACGGCGTGACCCACTTTACCAACGTTCCGACCAGCCCGGAGTATCAAGTCGTATCGCTTCCCGAGCTCCGCAAATTCAGCCCGGCGCCCGCGACGGCTGAAGGGTCCTACGAACAGATGATCCGCACCGCGAGCCGAATCTACGGCCTGGATCACCGCCTGGTTCGAGCGGTCATCAAGGCGGAATCCAATTTCGATCCCGGCGCCGTTTCCCACAAGGGCGCCATGGGGTTGATGCAGCTGATGCCGGAAACGGCCCGGGACATGGGCGTCAAGGACCCGTTCGATCCTTTGCAGAACATCTTTGGAGGCGTACGCTACCTGAAGTTTCTCATGGACCGGTTCGACAACAGCCTGTTTCTCGCCCTGGCCGCCTATAACGCCGGACCTGAGGCGGTGACGAAGCATGGCGGGATCCCGCCCTTTGAAGAAACCAACGCGTACCTGCGTCGGGTTCTTCGGTACTACATGAAGTACAAGAGACCATGAAGTCCAGCGAATTTTCCAGAAAAAACCTCATGAACCTCCCCAATACCCTGACGTATCTCAGGGTAGCGGCTATTCCGGCCATCTTGTTCCTGCTGACGCCGCCGGTGACCGGAAGAGCCTACCTGGAGGCCTTCGGACTCTACGTGGTGGCATCGATCACCGACTACCTCGACGGCATCCTTGCAAGGCGCCGCAACCTGGTGACATCCGTGGGGAAATTGCTGGACCCCCTGGCGGACAAGCTCCTGACCTCTGCGGTTCTGATCATGCTGGTGCAGCTGGGCCGAGTGTCCGGATGGGTCGTCTTCCTGGTGCTGGGCCGGGAAATGACCATCACGGGACTCCGCTCCATCGCCGCCAGCCAGGGCCTTATCCTGGACGCCAGCCGCATGGGGAAAAACAAGCTGATTTCGCAGACCGTCGCCATCCTGTTTCTCCTGCTCTACATCCCCTCGCTCCAGGACCCGCTGGACATGCTCGGACAGATCTTCCTCTGGATTTCGGTCTTCCTCGGCTACTGGTCCGCGTGGGATTACTTCGTGGATTTCTATCGAAAGGCCAAGGCGCTGGAAACCGCCGACGCCCCGCCCGCCGACGTTTAGAGGCCGTCTGAAAATATCCTTCACCCTTCCGGGGATTGGGTGTCCGCAACTCGGATCGCGGCCATGGCGCCGCTCCCACAATGGCGCACCTGTGTGGGAGGCCCGCCCTCGGGCCGATGGGCTGAGACATTCCACCTTGTTCCCAAGCTCCAGCTTGGGAACACAACTGTGCAGAAGCTCCAGCTTCGATTCCCATGAGGCCGTTCCCAAGCCGGAGCTTGGAAACGAGGGGAAACACGGCATGGCCGGTTTTACGGGTCGCGGGCAAGCCCGCTCATAAAAGAACAAGGAACCTTAGGGCCCGACTTTCATGAGCTTGTTTTTGGGCAAGTTCTTACGTCCTTGACACCAGAGCCGGTTTCGGATAAACAGCAAGCAACTGCAACAAGGCGGCATACCCAAGTGGTAAGGGAGCGGTCTGCAAAACCGTTATTCACCGGTTCGAATCCGGTTGCCGCCTCCAACACTGATGAAAAGCCCGGTCGTCTCTCGGCCGGGTTTTTTTAGTCCGTCTCGGGCTGGTTGCGCCCAATAGCACAAAACACACGGCACAATCCTCCTATTTCAAAAGGCCGCTCTTGCGGGAGCCGTCCGTATCCCGTGGAGAGGCGCTGGCTCCCACGCAGGTCTTTTCTCATCCTTTAGGGTAGAATGGCAAAAGGAACGGGGAAGGACGGGAAAGGGTGGAAATATTTTGAAGCGGAAGGATTTTAAAGCGGAAGGATCATAGAAAGGCGGAAGGGAGGATTTGACGATGACGCGACGGGTTGGGAAGCCTCCGTGGCTTCGCGTCCGGATGCCCGCGACGCTCCCCGATTCCCCGGTCCTGGAACGGATCCGGAACCGGGCGCTTTGCACCGTTTGCGTGGAAGCGCACTGCCCCAACCAGATGCACTGCTTTCAACGGGGAACGGCCGCCTTCATGCTGCTCGGACCCGCCTGCACCCGCCGGTGCACCTTCTGCGCCGTCGAAAAGGGCCCCGTCCGCGCGCCGGACCCAGCGGAACCCGAGCGGATCGCTCAAGCCGTCGAAGAAATGGGGTTGAGCTACAGCGTGCTCACCATGGTGACCCGGGACGATCTGCCGGACGGCGGGGCCGCTCACGTCGCCCGGACCGTGGAAGCGATCCGCAAGCGGCTCCCGGATCTTTCCGTGGAAGTGCTCATTTCGGACCTAGGCGGGAACCGGGACGCGCTCAGGCGCATCTTGGACGCGGGCGTCGATGTCCTGAACCACAACGTGGAAACCGTGGCCCGGCTCTACTCCAAGGTCCGCCCCCAGGCGGACTACCGGCGTTCCCTGGAACTGCTGGAGCGGGCGGCGGGTCACAACCCCCGGGTGGTGACCAAGTCGGGGCTGATGGTGGGGCTCGGAGAAGAGCTGACGGAAGTCGTCGCGCTGATGCAAGACCTGCGAAACGTCGGCTGCCGGCTCGTCACCGCCGGGCAGTACCTTTCCCCGTCGGAACACCATCATCCGGTGGTGCGCTACGTCACCCCTGAAGCGTTCCAGGAGCTGGAAAGACAGGCGCTGGCCATGGGTTTTTCCGGCGCGGCCTGCGCCCCCCTGGTGCGAAGTTCCTACGAAGCCCAGGCGCTCTTCCAGACGGCCCGCCTCTGATCCCCGTCTGTCCCGATTTGAGAGAGCATTGAAACGCGACAAACCCCGGCCTCCTTCCGCGTCTCAAAAGGTTCCGGCGCGGCGGCAAGTGTCTGTTTCAACCTGAGACGCCCGCCCTTCCCTACTTCTCTTCGCGGGCCGGCGGATTTCGCCTCATGGCGCGCCGTCGATCTTCCGAGTGGTCGTTTCCCATCTGGCCGGCGAAATCTGCCTGCTTCACCATCGGCGGAAGGCTTCGATGATGAGCACCATCGCGCTGCTTCACGACATCGGAAAGAGCATGATCCTGCTCCTCAAGAGGCAGAACCCGAAGCTCCACGTCCTGATCGACATGCTCGACTCGGGAAAGATCGGCGCCATGTTGCTGGCAAAGTGGAACATCCCGGACACTGTCTGCCTGAGTCTCGAATACCAGCATTATCCGGAATTCGCGCCGCCGGCGCGGATTCCGGCCGAAACCCGTGAAACGGTGGCTCTGCTCCACGTGGCCCACCTGTGCGTGGACCACCTGAAGGGAAGCGCGGAAACACTGGAACGGTCGCCCTTCGCCGCAGAATACCTGCAGCTTGTCAAGGCCGGCGCCGCCTCCGTGCGGGATCTCGTGGCGCTCCAGTTGCTTCCCGCCATGGAAAAGAAGTTTCCCTCGCTTCCGGAATCCGTTCGGAAGCTGATGCTTTCCAGGGGAGACGCCCCCGCGGCGGCGGGGCCGTGAGGTTTCGGAGTTCGGCGCTACGCCCCCGCCGGCCGAAGCGGCCTTCCCGGCGCACCCGGCTGTGACATCTTCCGGTGCCGCCGTTCGAACTCTATCGCAGATCCGGTTTTCCGTTGACTTGAGAGCGTTCGGCCAAGTAACCTCTCGACTAAGATCCGAACGATCAGCATTGGACGATTCGCCTTTTCCATCGATTCTGGTGCGCCCTCAATGCCGCGCAGTGAGGGACCTTTCCACCCGTTGCCGACGAAAGCAAGGTTATGCGCAAAATTCTGATCATCGAAGACGATGATGGATTGCGGGATCTTCTCCACAGCTACCTCGAAGAATCTGGATTCGCGGTCGTAGAGGCGGCCGACGGGCTCGAGGGCCTGGAAAAGATCAGCGGGGAGCTGTTCGATCTGATGATCGTCGACGTGATGCTCCCTTACGTGAGCGGCATCGGGCTGGTGAAGATCGCCAAGGGGCGCCACCCCGAGACCCCGGTGATCTGTATCACCGGATACGGCAATTCACCGGAAAAGCTTGCCGAGGAGGAGCACGCCGACCGGGTGCTGTCCAAGCCTTTCGATCTCAAGGAATTGGCCCAGGCGATTTCCGAGCTGCTTTCCTGATCCGTTCCCGGCTACCCCGGGGAAGCGAAGGCGCCCCCCGGTTTCAACGCATCGACCAGGCAGGCTGCTACGGACCGTTCAGGGTTCATGATACGGGGCTGAAAAAACGATGACAGCTTGCGAACCGCAAATCATCGGCACCAGCCAGGCGATCTTGAAGGTCCGCCAGATCATCCTCAAGGTTGCGGATGTGGACCTCAACGTCCTGATCAGCGGCGAAAGCGGTGTCGGTAAAGAACTGGTAGCGCGGGCGCTCCACTATTATTCCGGACGCCGGGAAAAGCCTTTCATGAAGGTCAATTGCGCGGCGCTTCCCCGGGAACTCATGGAAACGGAGCTTTTCGGCTACGAAAAGGGAGCCCTCACGGGGGCGGACCGCCGGCGCATCGGAAAGTTCGAAGCCGCCGCCGACGGCAGCATCTTCCTGGACGAAATCGGGGAGATCCCGCTGACCATGCAGGCGAAGCTCCTGCAGGTCCTCCAGGACCAGAAGTTCCCCCGCATCGGGGGAAACAAGGAAATCGGCACCCAGGCGCGGGTTATCGCCGCCACCAATCGGAACCTGGAGGCGGAAATCCTGGCCGGAAACTTCCGGGAAGACCTCTACTTCCGCATCAACACCATCAGCATCGTGGTTCCGCCGCTTCGAGAAAGAAAGGAAGACATTCCGCCGCTCGTCGACTTCTTCCTCGAACAACACCGCGCCATTTATGGAAACACGGTCTCCGCCGTGCCTGCGAGCCTCATGGAGCTCTTTCTCGACTACCATTGGCCCGGAAACGTCCGGGAACTGGAAAACTACCTCAAGCGCCTCAGTGTCCTGGGAAACCACCCCGAAATCGAACGGGAACTCCGGTGCCAGATGGACATCAGCGCCGCAAGAGAAACGGCGCCGCGAAAAGACGGCGCCGCTGACCCCGTCCAGGACGTCGAGGCCGAACCAGTGCTTGCCGTTCCAAAGGGAAAGAAATTCCCGTCGCTCAAAGAAGTCCGGGACCAAGCGGTGATGAAGGTCGAAAAGGCGGTAATCGAACAGGTGCTGGATGAAACCCATTGGAACCGCCGCGAAGCCGCTCGGATCCTAAAAATCAGCTACCGGACCCTCCTCTATAAGCTGAAAGACATGAACATCCGCCGCATGGATTGAAGATTATCTTAGAGGCTGTCTGAGAATACCCTTCACCCTTCTGGGGATGGGGTATCCGTTTTTTCGCGTAGGGGCGGTTCCCGAACGGCACTTAAGCCGCGTAGCCGCGTAGGGTGCGTGGAGCGAGGCGAAGCCGAGCGCAACGCACCATGCCCAGCCGCCCCGCCGCATCACCGCGTAGGGTGCGTGCAGCGACCGCGCCGTCGGCGCGGGAGCGCAACGCACCATACCCAACCGCGTAAAATCTTCTCCCGTTATGGTGCGTTTCGCCCGCTGTCGCGGGCTTCACGCACCCTACGGGGTTTCAACATCCGACGTTTTGGTGCGTTGCGTTCGGCTTCGCCTCACTTCACGCACCCTACGCATTCCTTGCACCCTACGCATTCCTTGTACCCTGCTCGCTACTCACCGCCAATGCTTTCGGGAAAAACCGGAACCCTGCCCGCGGCCCAATCCATGGGATACAACCCTGCGGCCACGTAACGATGAAAAGTCGAATAAGGCCAATCGGCGGGCATCGAACACCACCCATGTTTCACGGGGTTGTAATGGATGTAATCGACGTGGGCGGCAAAGTCGTTGTCGTCCCGGATGGCATGTTCCCAAAAGCGGCGCTGCCATAGAAGCCGTTCCTTGCGCCGGGCACGGGAAGAATCCGGAGCGGGTTCGCCGGCCCAATCGCCGCATCGTCTCGATACCATCGCCTTAATCCGGCGCCAGCGCTCGGGGAAATCGGCATCGCCGGCCGGAAGCGTCAGGATGCAATGCACATGGTCCGGAAGCAGAACCCAGGCATCGATGGCAAACGGAAACGAAGTCCGTACGCAGGTGATGGCATCCCGCAGGGCCCGACGGGCCTTTTCGTGGCACAGCCATGGCCGGCGATCGTAAGTGACGAGGGTGAAGAAATATTTTCCGCCGGGAACAAAGTGCCTTCGGTAATTCGGCATGGCCCGCGCCTCCCTTGCGCCGACGGGATGCGGTGTTTTCGGGCGACGGGTACCCAAGGGTCGCACCGGGTGCGCAAAATGGCGTCCCGCGCGTTAAATCGTGGTGCGTTACGCCCGCTGTCGCGGGCTTCACGCACCCTACGGTTGCTTCTTGATCGGCTGGTGCCTTACGGGTGGACTCAAACCTCTTTGGTGCGTTGCGCCCGCTGTCGCGGGCTTCACGCACCCTACGGTTGCTTCATGGTTGAAATCGGTTGCCCGGTTTGTCAATGTAGACCCGCCTGATCGGCCTCGGTCTATACCTGATTATAGAGATACCCCCCCTTGTTCCCAAGCGGGAGGTTGGGAACAAGGGGGAATCGCCGGCCCGATTACCCATAGCCGTCTCCACCAATGGAACATTCGCCGCTCAGCCGCGTAGGGTGCGTGGAGCGAGGCGAAGCCGAGCGCAACGCACCATCACCGGCCCGCGTAAAATCTTCTCCCGTTATGGTGCGTTTCGCCCGCTGTCGCGGGCTTCACGCACCCTACGGTTGCTTCATGATCGGCTGGTGCTTTCGGGTGGACTCAAACCTCTCTGGTGCGTTGCGCCCGCTGTCGCGGGCTTCACGCACCCTACGGTTGCTTCATGATCAAAATCCGTAACTGCCGTCCGCAAACCTTGCTTCGAAGATCGGTTCAATCGCATGCCTCAGCCGCGTAGGGTGCGTGGAGCGAGGCGAAGCCGAGCGCAACGCACCATCCCGAGCGCAACGCACCATACCCAGCCGCCCCGCCGCATCACCGCGTAGGGTGCGTGGAGCGAGGCGAAGCCGAGCGCAACGCACCATCCCGAGCGCAACGCACCATCCCGAGCGCAACGCACCATACCAAGCGCAACGCACCATACCAAGCGCAACGCACCATACCAAGCGCAACGCACCATCACCGGCCCCCACGCTCGCACGTCCCATCTTGGCGCCCCCCCCCCCCTCCCCCGGCATATTACGTGCCTTCGATCTGAACCGTCACCCTTCTTGCCGGGCCCGCGGAGGTTTGAAATGTGACGGCGGCTTCTTCGTTCACCCGCAGGCGCTCCCCGCTTCCTCCCGCCCCAACGCGAACGGCACGCCCGGCCGGAAGGTTCACGATGAGGTGGAACATCGGCCTGATACCTTCCGGAACCTGGTAGGAAACCTCATGGACGATGTTTCCCTCTTTTCCGAAAAGCACCACCGCGTGCCCCCACAGGAGCCCTTCCGCAGCTCCGGCATCCACCAGGACGGGAGTTTCTGGTAAAGAACCCTCGTCGCCGGCAAGCCCGGGCTTGAGCCCCACGAGAAAGCGGTCCGCCTTGCGCTTTTCCTCAGGCTGAATTTCCAGACGCCAGAGCCCTGCGTCAAACCAGGGCTGCTCCGAAGCCCCTGCTTCCATGTTGGTGCCGTCCAGGTCCTCATCGTCCCCGTCCACTTCCACGTAGTATCGATAGTCCGGGCCGCCCACCTTGCGAAGGACAGCCTCTTGAGGCAGCAGGGCGTGCACCTGGAGCGCCGCTCCTTCCCTTTGGATCACCGCTCGACGATCCTTAGATTCCAGGATGCCGTTATACTGGTCGCCCACCAGCACGCGCTCTTGGGCCGTCTCCGGTTTCGACCAACTGTGGAGCAGCCACTTTTTCGTGAAATCGGCCTGAACGGCCGTCACCCGGTCGTAAATCACCACGGCGTCCTCTTTCGTCAGGTACACCATAGATCGTTCCACACGTTCAACTTTGCCGCCTCGCTCGTTGTCGTCATAGTGCGTGTTGTTGTAGGCTCCGGTCAGGTCGCTCGCCACATAGACAAAACGCGGATCGTGGTTGTCGAAGGCCGTGATTCTCCCACCTTCATAGCGGCGCCCGCGGTGGAGGTTCGCCCTCCAGTCGGCAAGGCTGACCACGGCGCTTCCCGTGGGCATCACGATGCGCTGGCCGCCGTCGGCCACGTTGGTTTCGAAAAACCGGTTGGGCCGGACCTGTTCTCCGGGGCGAAGCACCAGCAGCGAATTGGCTGCCACCGTGCGGATGTAATAATGGAGCCGGTGCGGTGAGGTGTAGCCGCCGTAGGTGCCGCTCTTGACAGCCAGCGGAACCTTCTTGGTGATGGTGAAGTGCCCGGCCTGATAATGGCCGTGATGCGTGAAGGAATGTCCCGCCTGAAAGGAAATGAAAGTGGCTTCCGGTCCCCAATCGGAACGGATGAACACTTGACCCATGCCGTCGTGACGGCCGAAGACGGCGCTTCGTGGAACCCGTCCTTCCAGCACTCCGAGGTCCTTCAAGGCGTCTTCCGCACCATGATCCCATTCGGCAAGACCCCGAAGGAGCGGGATTCCCCAGCGATGACCGCTGTAATAGGCATCGCCGCCGTGAAGACCGGTGAGATACCGGGAATAATCCCGAAAGATGGGAAGGCTCGTTCCCAGCGTCACAAGATCGATGACCCGCTGAGTTTCGTCTTTCAGGTCGTTTCGAGGGCCCGTGTCGCCGAAAAGGGCGAAGCGCCCGATGGGTTCCGTCCCGTGAATGGTCCAAAGGCCCAATCGGGTGAGCGTATCGGCCATGAGGGCGTTCAGAGCCGGTTCCTTCACGGCGTGTAGATGCGCAAGACAGGCCAGGGCGAAAGGAAACGCCCGGTTGTTGATCCAGTAATTGTAGCCTTCGGGCCATCCGCCGCTCAGGCGAAACGCTTCCACCGATTCGAGAAAATGCCGTTGGGCCTGAGCTCGAAGCGCCATGTCTTCAGGACCTTGAGGGTCCATGGCGGCGGCCACCACCCAGGCGGAAGCCGCAAGCTGCGTTCTTCCGTGCCAAAGCGATGCCGAACCGCCGTCAAGGACCAGCATGGAATCTTCCAGGTTTTTGCGGAGCTTCAGGTTCAGGCGCTGGCGCTTTTCCGGGCTCCAGGCGGGATGGTCCCCCAGGAGGTCGTACGTAAAGGCCATTTCCAGCCCGTTCCCATAATTTCCTTCCGCCCGCGGTGTGTCCAGGACGACCTCGAGCAGCCTTTCCACCGCACTCCGGCCGGCCGCTTCATCGCCCCGGCAAACCCAGGCAACCGCTCCGTTCATGATCCCTTGGCCCGAACCGACCCCGTCCACCTGTTTTCTGAAGGCCGTGTCCGTTTCATAGCGGCTCCGAAGTCGAAACGTAGACTCCTTAGCGGAAAAGAGAATCCGCGGATGCCCTGAAACGGGCTCTCCCCGCAGTGCCTCGGGATGGTACCTCGGGCCGGGTTTTACGGCCTCGGCCACCTGTTCCGGAAACACGCCGAATTTGCGGGCCGCTTTCACCACCAGCTGCCGCGGGGTGAGGTCATACGAACGCAGGACCGTAAAGCCCACATAGGCCCCACCGACCAGGCTCACCAAACCCCAAAGGGCCAGCGCGTGCCACAGGATTCGAAATAAACGTTTCATTGGGCTCTCGAACCGTGCAACCTTCTACAGAGGTACGCGCCCGACATGGGGGCGCTCTACACGTGGGTCGCCGTTTCGGCCACCCGGGAAACCACGTACCGGTATTTCCCGGACGCTTCCCGAGGGATGTCGGAAACACGCTCGATGCGGACGTTCACGGTTTCCCCCATGCGCTTTTTGAAGCCGCGGGCGATGCGCTGGTCGCCGTCCGCCGGGTAGAGCTCTTCGTGCACCTTGAGGAACACCCGCACGTCGTCCACAGCCTCCTGTACGATCTTGAACTGGTCCACCCCTTCGATGTCCCGAACCACGTAGATGACGGAAAGCGCGTGCTGCCATCGGCCGTCCGGCGTCACGATAAAATCGGTGCTCCGGCCCCGGACCTTGCTCATGAGCGAAAATCCCCTGCCGCAGGCGCACCCTTCCACGCGCCGCGACGCCACATCCCCCGTCCGATATCGAATCAAGGGCATGCCCCACGCATCCAGGTGCGTGATGACGATCTCGCCGTCTTCCTCCGGTGCGGCCGGCATCCCGTCCTTTAAGAATTCCAGCACGTAGTTCGAATCCATCACGTGGTAGGACCCTTCGGAGCATTGATGGTTGATGAAGCCCCCTTCGCGGCTTCCGTAGGAATCCACCACCGGCACGCCTCCGAAGTGGGAGGCGATGCTTTCCCTCTGATGGTCGTAGAGGACTTCGGCCGTGCAGAAAACCACCCGCACTCCCACATCATCCAGCCGATGGCCTTGAGCCCCTGCCATGCGACAGAACAAATCGATGGTGCTGGGGTAGCCGAAAACACAATCGGGCCGAAACCTTCGGAACGCCTCCACAAGCCCCGGAATACGCTCGGCCGAAATCTCGAAGGCGCTCACAAGCAATTGGTTCGTCCATCGATCCCGCAGGTCCTTCAGGCGATCCTGTTTGGTGATTTCCAGCGGCGATCCCCACAGGTAAAGTTCGCGATCTCCGATATCGATCCCCCACCAACGATGGGTCATGGCCCGCGCCGCCGCATCATAGGCCTGCCGGCGCCGGTCGAAATAAAAAACCAGGGGCTCCCCCGACGATCCCCCCGTGTTGTAGCGAAAGAGCCCCCCGGGGCAGTCTTTCCAGAGCATGTCCTTGAGGTTCTTTCGAATTTCCGCTTTGGTGAGAAGCGGCAGTTGTTCCAGATCCTGAAAGCCGCTCAACCGCTTCGTCGATGCAGGCGATGCCGTCGGCCCGGAAACATTTCAGAAAATCCCGAATGAGCCTCAACCCCTGCGGTGTACCGAGCCGGCCCGGCTCCAGGCGGCGGTCCGCGGACCGCCCCGCCGCCTGGAATAACGATCCGCGAGTTGGAACAGCAGCCTCCCGGGATCTCACGGGGAACGACCCGTTGGCCATCCCTGGGGACTGTGATATTTTCAAGCCGTATCCGGAAACTTTCGCAAGGGGTCCGCCATGGGTGGCTACGATGCCGCCATGAAGGTCATCCTCGCCCACTGCCGTGAGGCGGCGCTGGAGTTTTTCCTGGGTCTCCACGTGGAAGAATCGGAGATTTTGGAACTTCCCCAGGAGACGGCTTCGGTTCGCCGTAGCGATTTTCCCATCCGGGTGCGGGCTTCCGACGGGCGGGTCTTTATCGTGTTGCTGGAAGTACAAAGCCGGTGGGAACCGAACGTACCGTTGCGGCTTCTGGAATACGACGCGCGGTATCGTCTGAAAACGGGCCTCTCGGTCTTGCCGGTGGTGATGCTTCTCACCCCCGGTGGGAACGTGGTGGAAATCTTCGAAGACGGCGGCATCCGCTACCGGTTCCAGGGGATATCCCTTGCCGCCATGGACGCCCAAAAGGTCCTGGAATGGGGAAATCCGTGCCTCATGCCGTTTGTGGCGCTCATGCGGGGAGGGTCGGAGATCTTTCAAATGGCCGAAGAGGCCGTCTATGGCTCGAGCCTCGGCCGAAGCGACAAGGCGGATCTTTTGACCGGCATGGCGCTTCTTTCGGGTCTTGTGGACAAGGATCCACCTCGCCGGCTGCTGGAGCGCAGGAGGGACATCATGATGGAATCCTATGCCTATGAACTGATCAAGAAGGAAGGCTACGAGTCGGGACTGCAGCAAGGGACGCTGGAGGCCACACGGGAACATATCCTGGAGACCTTGGAAGCGCGCTTTAAGGATGTTCCCAAAGATATCCTTCAGTCCCTTCGGAAGATCCAAGATCCGGATGCGCTGAAACTCCTCTTCAGGAAAGCTCTTCGTGCCGACTCCCTGGACGAATTCCACACCGCGTTGTCAAGCTTTCTCCATTAGGCGGCCGTTCCCGCAGGTTCTGTCGAAAAGTCAAGAAACATACGGAATCGCGGTTTGGCTGCTGAAACCGGGTTATCCGTATCCCGCTTGAAGACCGACGCGAAAATATGATAGGGAACCAGTCTTGGTGAAACGTTCCGGCCGTGGACTTCTCTGACCTTCGCCTCGAGGATGCGTACGTCGCTCATGAAATTCCGCGTCGCTTTTCTTTGCCACTTGGTGCTGCTTATCGGAGCCGCCGCCGGGTTTCACGTGTGGAACGCCTGGCACCGCCCGGCGGGCAACGGGATTTTCCCGCAGGCGGTGATCGTCGAAGAAGGTATGACCGCACGGGCCATAGCCCGGAAGCTGGCCGAGACCCGTGTGGTGTCCGACGAAACCGACTTCTACGTCTTCTCCGTGATCACCGGGAACGCTCACAAGTTGCAAGCCGGCGAGTACCGGCTGTCGCCCTTTTTCACGCCCGCCCAGATCCTGGACCATCTCAGCCGGGGACGGATCGTCACCCACCGAGTCACCTTTCCGGAAGGTTCCACCGTGGACGACGTGGCCCGTATTTTGGCGGAGTCCGGACTCGCCCGCCGAGAGCGGGTGCTGGAACTCGCAGGGGACCGGGCCTTCCTCGACTCGCTGGAAATCGACGCCCCATCCCTTGAAGGCTACCTCTTTCCCGACACCTACACTTTCCGGAAGTCCCAGGCCGAGGAGTCTATACTCCGGCGCATGGTTCAGACGTTCCGAAAGAACTTCCCCGAAGCGTTGCGGGACCACGCCGCCCAACGGGGACTCACCGTGCACGACACGGTCATCCTAGCCTCCCTGGTGGAAAAGGAAGCCATGGTGGACGAAGAACGCCCGCTCATCGCCGCCGTTTTTTTCAACCGGCTGCTGAAAGACATGCCGCTTCAGAGCGACCCGACCGCCGTTTACGACATCCCGGGGTTCAACGGCCCCATCACCCGGCACCACCTGGAGCGGGAGACCCCTTACAACACCTACACCCGGACGGGGCTTCCCGCGGGACCCATCTGCAATCCGGGGAAGAAGTCCCTGGAGGCCGTCTTGAACCCGGCTGATGTTCCTTACCTCTACTTCGTGAGCAACAACGACGGCACGCACTCGTTTTCCGTCAGTTATTCCGAACACCTGCGCGCCGTGAAGCAATACCGCGAACGCCTGGGGGCATCCTCCGGCGATTCGGAGGGATCGTAGATCCGGCGAAGGAGCCGCAACCATGACCTTGCAGGGCCTGCCCGCGGAAGCGGCCGGGATCGTGTTGGCCGCCGGCAAAGGGAGCCGCATGCGCGGCTACGAAGGAAACAAGACGCTGCTTCCGCTTGTACCGGTCGCCGGGCCGTTTGAAGGGCACCGCCCGCTGCTTCTGGAAGTCCTGGAAAATCTCCCACCCGGCCCCAAGGGGATCGTGGTTCACCACCGCCAGGAAGACATCCGCCGCGCCACCCGGGGCCTCTCCGTTCACTACATCTTCCAGTCGGAAATGAACGGGACCGGCGGAGCGCTCCTGGCCGCCCGCTCCTTTCTCGAAACCGCGGCCACCGACGACGTCCTCATCACCATGGGCGACGTCCCCCTCATCCGCCCCGCCACCTACCGAAAGATCCTCCGGGAACTCTCCCGCCACCCATTCGCGGTGCTCGCCTTCGAACCCCGGGACAAGGCCGCCTACGGCGTCCTGGAGCTGGAAGGAGAAAGCGTCGCACGCATCACGGAATGGAAGTACTGGCGGAACTACCCGCAGGAACGGCGGGACGCGCTTCGATTCTGCAATGCCGGTGTCTACGGAGCCAAACGCGTGGTCCTGCTCCAAAGCCTGGATGAACTGGCCGCGCGGCCTCACACCGTGGAAAAGGAACGTGACGGCGCCTGGACCGTAATCCGCGAGTATTTCCTCACCGACTTGGTGGAAATCCTGCGCGGCGCGGGCCGTTCGGTGGGGTTCGCCGTCGCCGAAGAAGACGAGGTGATGGGCGTCGACACCCCGGAAGCCCTGGCCCGCGCCCAGAACCTTTATGCACGGAGGCGCTGAGGGGGGCGAAGGGGTGAGCGGGTGCGGGCTTCAACCCCTCGTCGAGTCCGTAAGCACCCGGGACGCCGGGACAACCCTTAAGATTCTGCAAGGAGGCTTTTCATGGACCCGAGAAGCGTAGAGCAGGTCACCGTGGTGGACATCAGGATGCCCTTTTTTTCCATGGTGATTCTCATGGTCAAATGGGCTGTTGCATCCATCCCCGCGTTTCTCATTCTGACCGTACTCGGGAGCCTGGTTTTCGGAATTCTGGGAGCGGTCATGGGCGGGCTGTTCGGTGGGTTCCCGGGAGGCATGCACGGGTCGAGACCGTGGTGAGCACCGCAGTCCGCCTTTTTCAGGACTCCACGACCGACAAATCCAGTTGACGGGAAGCTCCTGAGCCAGTAATGGGGATGGCCGCGACCAAAATGTCTCGCGCAAAGGCGCAAAGAGATTGATAGCGTAGAAAATAATAGACCTAATATTGGATGGCAAATTCTATTTCCCCTCCCCTGGTGGGAGGGGATTAAGGGGAGGGGAATGTAACTGATTGACATACGGTAACTTTCTCACCCTCACCCCAACCCTCTCCCATCAAGGGAGAGGGAGCATTTTCCCCTCCCCTGGTGGGAGGGGATTAAGGGGAGGGGGAGATTTTTTGACCTTCGTTAACCTTTTTGATCAAGGTCTCCACTTTAGAACGCTACCAAGAGATTTTCTTGTTTTTTGTGACAGAGAGCCCACCCACTTGATTTCGGGCGTTTTTTCTTTTAAAGATGCTTGACCTTGATGGCTCCAAGGGTTAAACACGCTGTTCGAACGCAAACGAGAGTGTCTTTTTCAGGAGGGCTTATGGATCTGGCATGCTGGATCATCGCTGTGGCCGGGCTGCTGCTCTTGAGTCGGCTTGGCAAATGGTCTCCGGACAAGTGATCTTTCTTCAAGTCCCTTTCCAGGGCCGCAGACATGAGGAAGATCCGGTCCCGAAACGTTTTGATGAGGAGGATGTTGGTCCATGAAACAACTCGCTTCCCAGACCCTTCGCCATGAGCCAACGGCAGCTCCGGTACCCGTGCCCACGCGATGCAAAGAAGGGAAAGGTGTGCGAAACTTCGACTGCATTTACTACGAGGCCTGCCTGGACAAGGCCGCCAAGAGCATGTGGAGCGGTTTCACCTGCGCGAAATGCGCGTATTACTCCTGAGGCGACCCGGCGGGCCCCGCTGAAAGGCGCTCCTGCCCGCCCGGTCGCTGCGTTCAACCGTAAGGGGACCCCCGACCTCCGGACTCCCCTTATGGCGCTTCTTCAAGCGGCTTCTCTTCCCCACCCACCTTGTCCACCCTCCGAACCCCTTCACGCCAATCGAAGCTGGAGCTTCGGCTGAGTTGTGTTCCCAAGCTGGAGCTTGGGAACAAGGTGGAAGGCGTAGGGTGCGTGAAGGCCGCGCCTGCGGCCGTAACGCACCGAAGCACCCATCACCGAAGCACCACGCAACGGCGGGCGGAGCCGCACGATCTTCGCCGAAACGTCGGCGAGGGGGGGGTCCCGGAAGGTGCCTTTGGGCGGGCCGCCTTCCTTTGCCACGCCTCTTGCCGTCGGGAGCCGGAACAGGCATATTTTGAGCAGGCGGCTTGGGCACCTGCTTTCCACGGCAACGCAACGCCCACAGGAGGATCCTCATGAAGGTTTTGATCACCGGCGGCCTGGGATTCATCGGCACCCAACTTTCGCTCCGCCTGCTGCAAAAGGGGCACGAGATCACCGTGGTGGATCGGTCGCCGGGCCGGAAGCCGCGCGCTCCGGCCGAGGTGCGGGTGATCGCCGCGGATACCGCCCGGCCGGGCCCCTGGCAGGAAGCCCTCGCCCGGCAGGACGCCGTGATCAACCTGGCGGGAACCTCCATTTTCCGCCGCTGGACCGACGAAGCGAAGAAGGCGATCCGGGAATCACGGATACTGGCTACGAGGAACCTGGTGGACGCCTTCCCGGAAGGCGCCGGCCGTGTGCTGGTAAGCGCGTCGGCGGTGGGCTACTACGGCCCGCGCGGCGATGAGACGCTGACCGAAGAAGCCGCGCCCGGAAACGATTTCCTGGCGACCCTCTGCCGCGAATGGGAGGGGGAAGCCATGGAAGCCGCTTCAAAGGGCGCGCGGGTGGTGATCACCCGCTTCGGGATCGTACTCGGAAAAACGGGCGGGGCCTTGGGCCAGATGATTCCCGCGTTCAAGCGCTTTGCGGGCGGCCCGCTGGGTTCCGGTAGACAGTGGTTTTCCTGGATTCACATGGAAGATCTTCTGGGCGCCATGGAATTCGTCCTGGAAAAGGAAGCGATCCGCGGGCCGGCCAACTTCACCGCTCCCAACCCCGTGCGGAACAATGACCTGGCACTCCTCCTGGGGCGGCTGCTCCACCGCCCGAGTCGCCTGCGGACGCCCGGCTTCCTGCTTCGGCTCGCCATGGGGGAATTCGGATCGGTGCTTCTCGAAGGCCAGCGGGTGATTCCCGCGGCGCTTCTGCGCCACGGGTACGCCTTCCGCTACCCGGACATCGAGGCGGCGCTGCGCGATGTACTGGAAAGATCCTGAAGGAGCGCCCCCGCATCGGCGTACGGCGGCGGTCTCGGGAAGCGCAGGTCCGGCCGACGGGGCCGAAGGCCGTTCCCGCAGTAAGGCGAAAAAACGGAACAGGCCTGTCCTTTACGGCTTCAGCCGCTCAGCCAGGTAGCCATCCATCATGAGGTGCACCAGGTGGTGGACCACGCAGAAAACGAGGGCTTTTCCGTAGTCCGGAAACACGGCCACCTGGACGAGGATCGAAAGCGGGAGCGTCTTCTGGCTTCCCATGAAAATCACCGATTCTCTCCGACCGGGGGCAAGCTTCAACAGCCGGCACAGGAGACCGCTCGCCGCCAGCAGCACCGCGTGGAAGGCGACGGCCAGCGGCACCACCTGGATCAGCACGGTCCAGTCGCCCACGATAGTCTGCCGTGATGTGGAAAGGGCGATCCAGACGATGACCAGCACCAAGCAGCCGTTGATGACACCCACGGCGTGGTCGGGGCTGACGCCGAAGCGGTGAAACCACGGGACCACCCGTGGGCGTAGAATCATACCCAGCATGAGGGGGAAAGCCACCAGGGAAGCGATCCGGACCATGAAGGCGAGCCACGGGATGGGCACGCCGGATGCCGCGCCCAGGCCGCCGAGGAAGATGTCGAGCCCCAGCGGCACGGTCAGGATCCCCAGGAAATTGGCGATGACGGTTATGAAGAGCGCGTTCGCCATGTTGCCTCCGGAGACGCCGGTCATGACAACGCCGCTGCTCAGGGTCGTCGGCATGAGGGCCACGATCATGAGCCCGATGCGCAGGCCGTCGGAAAGGGGCGCGGCGCTTAAGGCCAGGGCGGTGAGCGGCGACACCACGAAGATGACGGTGAGGGCCGAAAGGGTGGCGGCCACGTCGGTGAGGCCCGTTTTCAAGCGGCGGGCGTCCAGTCCCAGCCCGGAAAGCAGAAAGATCGAAAAGATCACCCCGTCGGGTCCGTGATGGCGCTGGAGCCACCGGCCGAGGCTGGCGACGCTTTCGCCGGCGTCGCCCAGGGTGACGGCGGCGACCGGCACGAGGCTCGAAAGGAACCAGTAGCGCTTGACCACGTGCAGCACGTCGTGTCCTCCCCGGCGGATTCTTTGTTGCGAGGGGCCCGCAGATGCGCCACGTCCCGTACCTTAGAGCTTATCCAAAAGCAGTCTCATAAAAATCGGGCCATGAGGTTCCTTGTTCCTCTGGGAGCAGCCTTGGCCGTGATGAAAAAGGGCAGATATTAGACATCAGACTGGTAAGACGTGGAAATACAGACCTGCTTCAACCCCGCCGTGACCGACCGCTCCAGCGACGATTCCAGAAACCGGAGATAGGACACCCCGGTCACACTCATCGCAACACCGACCAGCAGGCTGAGCAGCAGCGATATCTTTTTGCGAAGGGTCATCTTCAAGGCGCCAGCTTGCCTCCCTGAGCAAGTTTCTCCAGACCTTCGCGGTCCGTCAATGCGATCTTGCGTCCCTGAACCCGGAGCAACCCCTGTTGGCTCATCTTTCCGAGAATCCGCGAAAGGGTCTCGGGAATCGTCCCCAGCAGGCTGGCCAATTGCCCCTTGGAAATATCCAGTTCCACCAGGTCGCCGCCGCCGCTTCCGTCGCTCATGTACAGAAGATAGGCGGCCAGGCGGCCCGGTACTTCCTTGAGGGAGAGGTTTTCGATGAGGTGCGTGAACTGGCGCAACCGGATGGAAAGGAGGGCGAGCATGTTCAGCGCCAGCGTGGCGTCCGCCTTGACCAGTTCGATGAAGCCGTCCCGTGGAATGAAGAGCAGCTCCGAAGGCTCCAGCGCTTCCGCATGTGCCGGGTACCGCCCGCCGGCGAACACGGGAACCTCCCCGATCACCTCACCGGAACCAAAAAGATGGAGGATCTGCTCCTTGCCTTCCAGTGAGACCTTGTACACCTTGACCCGCCCGGTTCCGATGGCGTAGAAACCGGTGGCGGGCTGCCCTTCAAAAAAGAGGCTCTCCCCCTTGTCGAAACGCTTCGGGATAACGATAGAAGCGATTCTCTGCAGCTGCCGTTCGGGCAAATCCTCAAACAGAGTGATCTTGCCCAGGATCGACGGAACATCCATGGAACGTCCCTCACCGCCGTTTCCGCCCGCGGACTCAGCCAAGCGGCTGTACGTTCTGGAGTGCATTGAACATGGTGCGAAACCCATAGCGATTACCAGTATTTCGCCTTAAGAGAAAGAACTATTCCGGGACATTGGAACGGGTTGATCGAACCCGGGTTTCGGCCACAGGTAGTCCACGAATCCCGCGCTTTGAGCCTTGCAGGTTTCCACGAATTCCACGAAAAGGTGTTTGCCCTGGGGGTCCTTGTAATCGCTGAGGTCCCTGCCGTCCAGCTCCGGCGTGTAAGGGTGCATGATCATGCGAGGACCCAGGTCGTTGATCCAGAAGTACTCCTTTTCTTCGTAACGGAGCATCTTGATGCGTTCCACCGCCGCCTTCTGCGCCTCCTCCAACGTGATTTGCCCGCCTTGCACGCGGGCTTCGTAGTCGGCGAGGATCGAGTAGGCGACTTCCACCAAGTGGCGCGTCGCCGTCCGCTTCTCGCGGATGACCTTGTCCTCCAGAAGCAGGCTGACCCGGACCAAAACGGCCGCAAAAACCAGCATGCCCCCCAGTCCCAGAGAAAGAATCCGCTTTGAAATCGTCCAGTGCCTCATCTTTGCGACCTCCTCCCTGGCTCCTCCAAGCCGAGTCCCTGACTGAAACTCGTGTGGTCGGCCACGCCCGAAGCGCGGCCGACTACGCCAACGGCGTGGTCTACCGCCGAGAAGGCCGGAAATCCGGAACTCATTTGTGGGAAATAGGACTGATCCGGTGCCGCGGGAATACTTCGCTTGGCTCGAGCAGGACTAGTGGATCGGAACGAGGAACACTGGCGGCCCTTCGCGCCTCCCCCCTGGCGCCGAACAGCACCGAGCGCGGAAAACGACCGGAAGTCCGGTTTTCTTACCTTGATGAATCGGCAGGGACGGACGGAAACTTTAACCATACATTCCCCCTCGTTCCCAAGCTCCAGCTTGGGAACGAGGGGATGGGTCACGGCTTGGCGGGAATCGAAACTGGAGCTTCTGCACACTTGTGTTCCCAAGCTGGAGTTTGGGAACAAGGTACTTGGCGGAGCTTGCAAACAAGAGGGAAAGGGGCATCCGCCGTTCGGGAGCGCAGGTGACGACCGGGGTTCCCGAGGACTTTCCGCCCGTCCACGCCGACCTGGACCGGGCGGTGCAGGAGATCGTCAACGTTTTGAAAAACGCGCTGGAAGCCGCCGGGCCCGTCCGTGCACCGCTGAACGTGATCCCGCTCAGTGGGCCCAGGACGAGTCCATTCCGTCGGATTCTTCGCCGTCGCCGCCTAGATCGAAATCGAAGTAGATAACCCCCAGTCGTTCGGCGTCCGCCCATTTCGAAGGCACCTCTTCTTTCGTCGGCTTCCCCAATCGCACCTCGTGGACGCGGATGCCGCTGTAATGGCCGACCTGATCCCGGATCTTCATTTCGATCCGGAGGGTTTCCCACCCGGAACGCGACCGGAAGCTGGGAGTCGGAAGTTCCACGTATCCCTTGAAATTGGCTTGCTTCGACCCTTCAAGCCGCACCGTATGATTGGACCACATGTGCCCTCCGAGCTGCGAGACAACGAACCAGATGTGACTCATGTCGCCGTCCGGATCATGGCCTTCCACGTAAATACGAAGCACCTTGCCGAGCCACATGCTGGAAACGGTAAAGCTGTCGTCGAAGACCGGCGGATTAGGTTTCGGCGGCGCGGCCGCCTCTTTTGGCTGGACCGTCGCTGCACAGCCGGCCGAAAACAAGACCAACAGCCACAGGACACTCCGGCCGATTCTTCTGTACAGGGCTTCTTGCTCCATCGCCTCCTCCATCTTCCTCTGTGACGGTTCTTGAAACCGCGTTTCGGTCCACCTTTCGGCGGGCGCCTTCCTCTTTTCAGATCGCGCACTCCCGGCGCAAATCCTCTTCACCGCGGAGCCGCTCTCAAAAGATTAGTAGTGTAGAAAATAATAGGCTATTATTTTTCACACTACCAAGATATTGTTTGACGCGCGGCCTCTGCAGAAAGACCCTTTCTTGTGAGGGGATCGATCAATGGGCGCGCAGGTGCGATCCGCCGGATCCACATCAACCCCTCCATGAACCTTCGGGCGGTAACGTCTCCATGGGAAGAGTCCATGGAACCGTCACGGCGGGTTCGACCAGGGATGCCCAACAGCCCGTGACGCCGCCGGTACCCTTTTCGCGAGGAGTCGCCGGCACAGCCTGACGCGAAGCCTTTCACGCATCCCGAGGAGGCTCATGGCAAGGGTTTCATGAACAGCTTCGTCGCCCGCCAGCCCATCCTCGATCGAAGCCTCAGAGTCTTCGGCTACGAGATCCTCTACCGGCCGACCGCCGTCAGCGAGGAGGCTTTGGTTTCGGACGGCGACAGCGCTTCTCTAAACGTCATCCAGAATATCGTCCTCGTTATCGGTTGCGACCGACTCACGGGCGGCCGTAAAGCGTTCATCAACTTCACCCGGAACCTGCTCCTTCAAGACGCCGCCTTCTATCTCCCCAAGGAACTGGCCGTAATCGAAATCCTGGAACACGTGAAGGTGGACCCCGAACTCATGGCCGCCTGCCAACGGCTCAAGCACGCCGGCTATCTCATCGCCCTGGACGATTTCGTCCTTAGCCGGAGCGAACACCACCCCATCGCGCAACTGGCGGACATTGTCAAAGTGGATTTTCGCCTCACCACCCCGGAGGAGCACCGGGCCATCGTGTCCAGGTTCGGGAACGGATCCCGGCGTTTCCTCGCCGAAAAGACAGAAACCCGCGAAGAATTTCAGGAAGCGCTCCACGCGGGATATTCCCTCTTTCAAGGGTACTTCTTCAGCAAGCCGACCATCATCGCCCGGAAAGACATCCCTGTGTCCAAGTTCAACTCCCTCAGGATGATGCGGGAACTCCACCGGGAGGACTTTCCCATCGAGGCGATTGAAAACGTGATCCGCCAGGATCCCTCCCTGGTCTACAAACTGCTCCGATACATCAACTCCGCCTTCTTCGGGCTCCGCCACAAGGTGACTTCCATACGCCACGCCTTGGCGCTGCTCGGCGAAAAGGAAGTGCGGAAATGGGCGACCCTCACCATCTACGCCCGCGTATCCAAGGGGCAGCCCGAAGAAGTACTCCGCCTGTCTCTGCTCCGGGCCGCTTTCTTCGAATCTCTGGCGCCGTACCTGAACATGGCGGAAGAAAAGCCGCAGCTCTTCCTCATGGGAATATTTTCCCTGGTGGATGTCCTGCTCGGCCGTCCTCTGGAGGAAGCCCTTTCCGAGGTGCCCCTTTCCGACGACATCAACCACGCCCTCCTGGGGGGTTCCAACCGCTACCGGCCCGTTTTCGACCTGGGCACAGCCTACGAAAAGGCCGACTGGACACGGGTTTTCGCTCTGTGCCAGAAGCTTTCCATTCATCCCCGCACCGTGGCAAGGCTCTACCTGGAAGCCATCGAATGGACCGAGCGGATCTTCCTGGTTTGACACGGCTTGCGCGCCTTCGTCGAAGCGGGCGCCGAGACGGGTCGGAGCCAAACAAAAAAAGCCCGGGAATCCCGGGCTGGAGGCGCCGGTCAAGCCGGCCGCCGGGTAGATCTCCATCACTCCGGCCGATATGCGCAGTATTCAATCCAGTTGTGGACTTCGGAAAGCAAGGATTTGTACTTTTCCTTCCCCTTGCTGTACATGATGGCGTTTTCGATGGCGATCCCGCATTGTTCGGCGACCGCCATGGCGAAGTCCACTTCGTAACGGTGGAAGCGCCGCTTCTTTTCCGTGAAAATGCGCATGCTTCCGATGACGCGATCCCGGATTACAATGGGGACGGCGAGAATCGAGCCGATCCCTTCCAGGGCCGCTTCGCCCGGGTACTGGACGCGGGGATCGGTTTCCACGTCATAGATCTGCACGGGGGTTCCCGAAATCGTCTCGGCGATGCTCTTTTCGGCGTCCAGCGGCCCCTTTTCCAGGTATTTTTCACTCAACCCGTAGGCGGCCGCCTGATCCAGGCGCTCCTTGTCCTTGTCCAAGAGCAGCAGCGCGCATCCCTTGGCCTGGAAGATCTTACTGACTTCTTCCACGATGGCCTGGAGCACCTTCTGGTATTCGAGGGTCGACGTGACGGTACGGCTGATGTTCATGAAGCCCTGCAAGTACGGGTTCTTGAAGAGCCGCAGCATGGCCACGCTGTCTTCGTCGATTTCTTCGGCCACAAAACTCTGACGCCGGAAACATTCCAGCGAAAGCGCCATGAACGGGCACGCCTCCAGGTCGGAAATGTCCGTCACGTTGAGCGGGCAGCAGCCTTCCTTTTGGACCTTGGTGACCAGGCTCTCAACCACCAGGTCCGCCACTTCCGGTTCCGTAAGACTCTGAAGTATGCCCTCCAGCACCAGGCTCAACGCCCTGCGGACCTGCGCACTGCCTCTGTCCTTGTCATTCATGAAAATCCCCTTTCCCGTGCGGCCTTACAGGAGAACATAAACGGACTGACGGGCCCATTCCCAGAACGCATGAGGAAAGATCCCCAGGTGTAGCGTCGCCCACAGCGCCAGTACCAAGGCCCCGGCGGCGGCAACCGAACCGGCCGGACTCTCCGAAATCGCCGGGTGCCACCCGGATTCAGCGGATCGCGAGTACATCACCACCACGACTCGAAGATAATAATACACCGCAACCACGCTGTTGAGCACCCCGATGATCACCAGCCACAGCAGGTCGGCCCGAACCGCCGCCGCGAACACGAAGAACTTGGCGATAAATCCCGCTGTGGGCGGAATGCCGGCAAGCGAAAAAAGAAACACCGCCATGGCCGCGCCCAAAAGCGGCGACTGAAACCCAAGACCTCTCAAGTCCTCAAGGGCCTCCCCCACTCCGTAGCGTTCCTGCAGATAGATCACCACGCCGAAGGCCCCCAGGTTCATGAAGGTGTAGGCCAGCAGATAGACCAACATCCCTGTCAGTCCCTGGTCGGAGGCGGCGGTCACGGCCATGAGGATGGTTCCGGCGTGGGCGATGCTCGAATAGGCGAGCATCCGCTTCACGTTCTGCTGCGTGAGCGCCATGACGTTTCCCACCGTCATGGTCAGAGCCGAAAGGACCCAAAAGACCGGAATCCAATGAGGCCGGATCGTCGGAAGGGCGAGCCAGAAGACCCGGGCCAGCGCCGCGAACACGGCGGCCTTCACCCCGACGGCCATGTAGGCCGTGACGGGCGTCGCCGCGCCTTCGTACACGTCAGGCGTCCACATGTGAAAGGGCACCAGGGCGATTTTGAAACTGAACCCCACGAGCACCAGCGCCGACCCCAGCAGGAGGTAAGCATTGAAGAGCGTTTGCGTGGTTCCCAGGTAGGCCGCCATGGCGCTCATGGAAAGCGAACCCACCGCGCCGTAGAGGAACGTGAGCCCGTAGACGAAGAATCCCGAAGCGAACGCACCCAGCAGGAAGTACTTGAGCGACGCTTCGTTCGCCCGCCGCTGATGCCGCGGCATGCCGACCAGCACGTAGATGGCGATGGAAAAGATTTCCAGCCCGAGAAACAGCATGACCAGGTTGGCCGCCTGGGCCATGAGCATCATGCCCGCCGTACTGAAAAGCAGGAGGGCGTAGTATTCGCCTCGTTCGATCCGTTCCCAGCTCAGGACCCCGACGGAGAGAAGCACCACTAGGAGCGTCCCCAGAAGGAACACGGCGTTGAAGAACACCGCAAAGGCGTCGGCATAGATCATCCCGCCGAACAGTTCATTCTCCAGGGGAAGCGGCCGGAAAAGCGCCGCGAGCGCCAGCACCGTACCCACGCACGCCAGATAGGCCGGGTGTCCTTTGCGGCCGAGCGGGGAAAACGCGTCCACCAGGAGAATCACGATGCCGGTTCCCACCACGATAAGAAAAGGCAGAACGCCCGCACACTCGGCAAGATACTTCAAGCCATCCATGGAAAAGACCTCGTCCTCGCAATCATTTCGAACCCGCTGGATGGGTAAGGGACATCCCGCCGGCCGATTCCGTTCCCGGCCCGCTCAAGGGCCATAATGCCGCCTGCCGGTGCGTCCCCGCACCTTGAGGAAGACTCACCCGCTCCAGGGTCGCCCGAACTGAAGGTTCCATCTTCTGCAGGAAGGGCGTCGGACCGATCCCGATCCAGACGATGAAGAGCACCACCGGGACCAGCAGCCCCACTTCCCTCCGCGACAGGTCCGACAATCCCGTGTTTTCCTCATGCGTCACGGTCCCGAACATGACCCGCTGAAACATCGACAACATGTACCACGCGCCAAGGACAATCCCCGTCGCCCCCAGTACCGCCCAGTACGCTTCCACCCGGAAGGCACCGAGAAGGATCAGGAACTCGCCCACAAAGCCGTTGAGCCCCGGAAGGCCGATGGAAGCCAGCGTCGCCACCATGAAAAAGGCGGCAAGGCGCGGCACCGGCTTGGCCAGGCCTCCGAAATCGGCGATCATCCGGGTGTGGCGGCGTTCGTAGAGCATCCCCACCAGGAGAAAGAGCGCCCCCGTGCTCAACCCGTGATTCACCATCTGGATCAGGCCGCCCTGGACCCCTTCCACGTTCAACGTGAAGATCCCCAGCATCACGAACCCCAGGTGACTCACGCTGGAATACGCGATGAGCCGCTTGAGGTCCTTCTGCACCAGGCACATGAAGGCCCCGTAGATGATTCCGATGATGGCGAGAACCACCATCAGCGGTACGAGATAGGCCGTCGCGTCGGGAAAAAGCGGCAGATTGAACCTGAGAAAGCCATAGGTCCCCATCTTCAGGAGCACACCCGCCAGGATCACGCTCCCCACCGTGGGGGCTTCCGTGTGCGCATCGGGAAGCCACGTATGGAAAGGAAACATGGGCACCTTGATGGCGAACGCCAGCCCGAAGGCCAGGAAAAGCCAGAGTTGCAGCGAAAACGGCAGCCGCAGATCGTACCATTGCAGCAGGTCGAAACTGTAGATGCCCGTCGTCCTGGCCTGGTGGAAATAGACAACCAGGATGCCGACCAGCATGAACACCGAACCCGCCATGGTATAGACGAAGAACTTGACCGCCGCGTACACCCGCCGGGCCGGGTTGCCCCAGACCAGGATGAGCATAGCCATGGGGATCAGCATCACTTCCCAGAAGATGTAAAAAAGGAAAAGATCCAGCGCTGCAAACACACCCAGCATCCCGCATTCCAGAACCAGGAAGCTCACCAGGAATTCCTTGAGCCGCTCCTGGATGTCGGTCCAGGAGGCCAGAACGCAGATCGGCCCCAGAAACGCGGTGAGCAGCATCAGAAACAGGCTGATGCCGTCGACCCCCAGGAAATACTGGATTCCGAGCCCCTGGTGCCACACGTGCCGCTCCACGAACTGCATCCCTGCCGTTCCCTCGTCGAAGGCGCCGTATAGCACCAGCCCCAGCAGGAACACCACCGTGGTGGTGATGAGCGCGATCCAGCGCTGCAGGTCCCGGTTTTCCCGGTCCACGAAAGCAAGTAGCAGCACACCCGCCAGGGGCGAAAAAATGATCGCAGAAAGCAGCGGGAACGAGATCGATTCCATGAAACTCCTCTGTCCTACCGGCGTCGTTCCGGGAGATTCGCCGGAAATCACTCACCCCCGGCCCGCACCGCCGCCTCCACCACTACCGGTAGAGGGCGTACACGAAGAAAAAGCAGGCGCCGATCAGTACGGAAAGCGCGTAGTGCTGCACGTAGCCCGTCTGAACGCTTCTCAAAACCTGCGACAGTTGAAGGGCCCCCCGGCCCACTCCGTTCACCAGCCCTTCAATCACGGTACCATCCACCCAGCGGTGAAGCGCCTCCGCCAGGGAACGCAGGGGAAGCACCACGGTCGAATGGTAGATTTCGTCCACGTAATACTTATTGAAAAGAAGCCGGTACACCCGGGCATATCTTTCCGCCAGCATACCGGGTAGTTCGGGCCGGCGGAGATAAAACCACCAGGCCGCGGCGATACCGGTGAGCGCTACGGCGAGTGACAGGCCCATGAGGGCCCCTTCCAGCCAATGGCTGCCGTGGACCGCGCCGTGTTCGCCATGCAGAAGCGCCATGGCGGGTTGAAACACCGGTTGCAGAAATTCACCGAAGCGCCTTCCACCCTCCACAAACGGAAGCTGAACCCAGCCGCCGCCCAACGCCAGCACCGCCAGGACCATCAGGGGCAACGCCATGCTGGGAGGCGACTCGTGCACGTGGGCCGCCGCGTCTTCGGAAAGCCGTTTTTCGCCGAAAAAGGTAAGAAAAGTGAGCCGGAACATGTAGAAGGCCGTCATGATCGCGCCGCCCAGCGCGAAGGCGTACAGGAGCGCATGGCCTCCTACAAGTGTCTCGAAGAGGATTTCGTCCTTACTGAAAAAGCCCGAAAAGGGAAACACCCCCGAGATGGCCATCGCCCCGGCCAGGAAGGTCCAGAAAGTCACCGGGAGGGACTTCCGAAGCCCGCCCATCTTCCGGATGTCCTGTTCCCCGTGAAGCGCGTGGATCACGCTCCCGGCTCCCAGAAAGAGTAGCGCCTTGAAGAACGCATGGGTCATGAGGTGGAAGATCCCGGCCGTAAAGGCCCCCACGCCGCAGCCCAGGAACATGTAACCGAGCTGGCTCACCGTGGAATAGGCGAGTACCCGCTTGATGTCGTTCTGCACCAGGCCGATCGTCGCCGCAAAGACCGCCGTGAGGCATCCGATCACCGCCACAAGCCCCAGCGAAAACGGCGCCAGCGCGTACAACACGGAACAGCGGGCCACCATGTAGACGCCCGCGGTCACCATGGTGGCGGCATGGATGAGGGCCGAAACGGGGGTCGGGCCTTCCATGGCGTCCGGGAGCCACACGTAGAGCGGAATCTGGGCCGACTTGCCCACCGCGCCCACGAAAAGAAGGAGCGTAACGGCCACCGGCAGTGTGTCGCCGGAACGGAACATCCGAGGGGCGGCTTCGAAGATTCCGCCGAAATCCAGCGTCCCGAACACCCAGAAGGTCAGGAAGATGCCGAGAAGAAACCCGAAGTCCCCGATCCGGTTCACGATGAACGCCTTTTTTCCCGCGTCCGAGGCCGACTGCTTTTCATACCAGAATCCGATGAGAAGATACGAACAGAGCCCCACGCCTTCCCATCCCACAAACATCACGAGCAGATTGTTCGCCAGCACGAGGAGGAGCATGGCGGCCGCAAAGAGGTTGAGATAGGCGAAATACCGTGCGTAGCCCGGATCGTCGTGCATGTAGCCCACGGAATAGACGTGAATCAGGAAGCCCACGCCCGTAACCACAAGCGCCATGACCAGGCTCAGCGGATCCACCAGAAGCGACGCGCTGACATGGAAATCCCCCGCCCGTATCCACGTGTAGTAGGTCACGTCGAAGAACCGGGCGTGCGGGGGTTCCCAAAGGA
The DNA here is from genome assembly GCF_005377625.1 of Desulfoglaeba alkanexedens ALDC. Classification (GTDB taxonomy): domain Bacteria; phylum Desulfobacterota; class Syntrophobacteria; order Syntrophobacterales; family DSM-9756; genus Desulfoglaeba; species Desulfoglaeba alkanexedens. The sequence goes on from NZ_CP040098.1 coordinate 217,564, forward strand.
TTTTCACGAACAGGACCGCCGCCACGGCGAGGGCGAGGCCCATGGCGCTGCAGGCCACGAACCCGATCGTTTTCCTGGAAAGCCGCTTCCCGAGCAGCCCGTTGATGAGAAACCCAGCAAAGGGAAGCGCTGGAATCAGCCCGACCATTTCCATTCCGTCTCCTTCGCTGTCGGCGTCAGCCCTTCAATAGGTGGATGCGGTCCACGAAGATGCTGCGCCAGTTGCGATAGAGAGTCACGATGATCGCGAGTCCGACCGTCACTTCCGCCGCCGCCACCACCATGACGAAAAAGACGAACAGCTGCCCGTCGAAATTTTCCATAAACCGCGAAAAGGCGACGAAGCTGAGGTTGGCCGCGTTGAGCATCAGTTCGATGGACATGAAGATCACGATGGCGTTCCGCCGCACCAGAACTCCCAACACGCCCACGCTGAAAAGGATCGCGCTCACCACCAGGTAATAGTTCAACGGTACCATCGATTCTCCCGCTTCAACGAATTTCCTTTTTCGCCAGGACGATCACGCCCACCACCGCCACCAGCAGCAAAACGGACGTCACTTCAAAGGGCAGCAGGTAATCCCGGAACAAAAGGCGGCCCACCGCGTGGATGTTCCCTCCCTGCGCCGCCACCCAATCCGGCCCCTGCCCGCCCTTCGCACCCAAATGAGCCATGGGATGATAGAGGACCGTAAGGACCGCACCGAAAAGCACCGCCGTGAACGGCACCGCCGGCCGGAGCCTTTTGCGGAATACGGCCCGGTCCTCAGCACGCGGCCTGAGGTTCAACAGCATGATCACGAACAAAAAGAGCACCATCACCGCCCCGGCGTACACCAGCACCTGCATGAGAGCGATGAATTCGGCCTGGAGCAGGAGGTAGAGCCCGCCCATGGAAAAGAAGCTCACGATGAGAAAGAGAGCGCTCTTGATGGGATGCGGGTGCCAGACCACCATGCCAGCCGAACCGACGGTGAGTGCCGAAAAGAAGATAAAGAGCGCCAGTTCCATGGATCATTCCTCGCTCAGTAGCTTTTCCTTGTCGTAGTACAGAACGTCCTTGTCGTACTGGGCCAGTTCATACTTGCGGTTCAGCACGATGGCTTCCTTGGGGCAGGCCGCTTCACAGAAGCCGCAGAAGATGCAGCGGGTGAGATCCACGATGAATGTCCTGGGATACTTGTCGTGCATGCCCTCCCCGGCGGCCGGTTCCACCGTGATGGCCCCCGACGGGCACACCGTCATGCACAGCTGGCACGCCACGCACTTGACCTTTCCGGTTTCGTCCTTCAGAAGCCGCGGGTGGCCTCGGAAACGTTCCGATACTTCCCGCTTTTCTTCCGGGTAGCGGATGGTGATGGGCTTCCGGAAACACTGTTCCAGCGTCTTGGCCAGACCTTTTAGAAACGGAGCGATCATTTTCACCGCCAAAGCATCAGAAAACAGCCGGTCAGAATGATATTCCCCAGGGAAAGGGGCAGCAGCACCTTCCAGCCGAAATGCATGAGCTGGTCGAAACGGACGCGGGGAAAGGTGGCCCGCACCCAGATGAAGAAAAACACCAGCGCAAACGTCTTCAGGGCGAACCAGAGCCCCGATGGGAGCCACGGCCCCTGCCAGCCGCCCCAAAAGAGGGTCACGGCGACGCCGCTCACCGTGATGATGTGCGCGTATTCGGCGAGCTGGAACAGCCCGAATCTCATGGAGCTGTATTCCGTGTGGTAGCCTGCCACCAGCTCGTTTTCGCATTCGATGAGGTCGAAGGGGGTGCGGCACGTTTCCGCGAACGCCGCGATCATGTAGAGCACGAATCCCAGGGGCTGATAGACGATGAAGGGCAGGCGGGCCTGAGCCTCCACGATTTCTGTCATGCGCATGGAGCCGGCCACCATGAGGACGCCGATCACGGCCATACCGAGAGCGAGTTCATAGCTGATCATCTGGGCCGTCACGCGCACCGCACCCAGCAGCGAGTAACGGTTGTCCGATGCCCAGCCACCCAGGACCACTCCATAGGTCGAAAGGGATGAAACAGCCAGAATAAAAAGAACACTTCCGGGAATATCGGCGACGACGCCGCGATTCATGGAAAAGCGCGTGAGATCCACTGTGGACCCCAGAAAAGTCACCACATCGGGGGCGATGCGATCGGCAAACGGAATGGCGAGAAAGGGAGAGAGCGCCGCCACGGCGGTGACGGCCGGAGCGACCGCGTAAAGCTTGGGTTCCGAAACAGGAAGCGCGATGTCTTCCTTGAAAAGAAGCTTCACCCCGTCGGCCACAGGCTGCAGCAGTCCCCAGGGACCCACGCGGTTCGGGCCGAGCCGGAGCTGCATGAAGCCCAGCACCTTGCGTTCCATCAAGGTGGCGTAGGCCACCGCCGTGAGGAACACCAACAGGAGGAAAAGGGTCTTGATTCCCGTAACGATTACCAGCGCGATCCAGTCCATGACTTCCGTCGTTCCTTCCGGAATCCGTCCCGGCGGGCAGCGGGCATCCCCGCCGACCCGGTCAGCCTTCCGCCCGCTTCACTTCGATCCGGACGGGACAAAGGTTTCCATCTTCGGTCAGCAGCTGTACCGGAAGATCGGCAAAGTGGAGAGACGCCCCCACGGAGCCCCGTGCCATCCGCTTGTCGATTCCCACCGGACCTTCCAGCGATTCCGCCGCCGCGTGCACAACAACCCGGTCCCCTTCCTGGAGTCCCAACTCGCGGGCGTCTTCCGGGTGGAAGAGGAACCGGCCTTCCGCCTCAAGTTCCGTCGCTCCCAGCCCGTACCGAGTGAGCGTCCCGGACTGGAAGAGCGATTTTCCGAGAAAAAGCAGGAAAGGCCTGTCTTCCGAAGGCCTTACGTGCGGCGGCAGATCCGGCGCGGCCATCTCCAAGGTGGGATCCAACTTCCGTTTCCAGGTGGTGGAGCCGTACTTGGCCCGGTGGAGCTGGTTCCAGAGAAATCCTTCCCGGGGCATTTCTTTCAGCGGGTACTGTTCGTAGTGTGGAAACAGCCGCTGGATTTCTTCGAGGATCTCTTCCGGCCCGCCGTAGGCCATGGGCGTCCCCAGCCGCGCGCCGATTTCCTGGAGGATCTCCCAGTCCGCCCGCGGCCCTTCCACGAAGGCCCGCCCCAGCTGGCGCTGCACCCTGAATTCCGTGTTCGTGACAGTCCCGCCGGTCTCCACGGAGGTGAGCGCCGGAAACACGCAGTCCGCCATGGCCGCCGTTTCATTCAAGAACACTTCCTGGCACACCAGGAGATCCAGGTTTTCGAGTGCCTTTTGGGTACGGCGGCGATTGGGGAGGGTGGCGAGAAGATTGGTCCCCATAACCAGGAGCGCGCGCAGGCTCCGTCCGCTTTCCCCCGCGGCGGCGCCGATCATTTCCATGAGGGTCAGGCCCGGCCCGGCGGGCGGCCGCTTGCCCCACACTTCCGCCACGGCGTCCGCTTTATCGAAAGGTCGATAGCCCGGAAGCCAGTACGGCGAAACGCCCATGTCGGAACACCCCTGGTGATTAGCCTTTTCCGACACCAAGTGCACCTTTAGTTTCCGGCCCAGGAAGAGCAGAAGATCCGCCACGTAGCAGCCCGTTTCGTAGCCTTCCCGAAGCCCCGCCAGGTCGCAGCCTATGATGAGCGACGGCCGTTCGGCTTCCTTGAGCGCATGCGCCACAACGCTCAATTCGTCTCGGCTCATGCCCGTGTGGGCTTCCACTTCCGCCCAGCTCAGCCGCGCGAGCCCCGCCTCCAGGTTTCGGCCTCCAAGAAATTCCCCGTATTCGTGCGTCGAGAGCCCGCCTTCTTCGAAAAGTACCTTGAGCAGGCCAACCACCACCAGGCCGTAACTCCCGGGCCGGCAGTAGCCGTTCCATTGCGCCGCAGACCGCATCCGGGTCCCTCGGGAACTCACGATCACCAGGTTCTTGAGAGTCCTGTGCTTCTGCGCCTGGTTGATGTGCCAGGCGTAGGGCGGCATTTCCTTCTTCACGTCCGCCCCCAGGACCACCACGGTGTCCGCACGCCTGAGGTCCTCGTAAGAGCCCACCGCCAGTTGAAACCCGCTCACTTCACGGATTCGCCCCGGTTCCGGACCTCCGGCCTCGGTTCTTTGCACCCGCGGCCGCCCCATCACCTCCACGAACGCCCTTAGGATCTTCTGGTGATCGAGAGACGGCGTGGCGTCCACGTTGGGCGATTCCACTACGAGCCGCATGAACTTCTGAAAAACATAGTTCGACTCGTTGGTGGCCCGCGGCGACCCTACACCTCCGATGGCCTCCGGTCCGTGCTTTTCCCGGATCTCCCGCAGCCTCCCGGCCACGAAGTCGAAGGCTTCCTCCCAGCTCACCGGCTGCAGGCTGCCGTCTTTTCTGAGCATGGGCCGGGTGAGCCGTTCTGGATGTTCCAGGATGTTCAGGCTGAAGCGCCCCCGGCTGCAGATGATCCCGCCGTTGACCGGTTCGTCGAAAGACGAAGTCACCCGCTTCAGCTTCCCGTGCTTGGTGTTCAGAAAGAGGTGGCAGCCACCGCCGCAGTAGGGGCATACGGCGGGTTCTTTTTCCAGCTCCCACGCGCGGGCGCTGTACTTGAACGTCTTGTCAACGATGGCTCCCACCGGGCATACCGCGATGCACGAACCGCAGAACTCGCAGTCCATCACCGGCCCCCCCGCGGTCACAGTCGTGCGGTAGCCGCGGTTGTCGAAGTAGAGGGCCGCCGCGCCCACCCAATCCCGGCACACCCGAACGCAGCGCTCGCAGTTCACGCAGCGGTCCGGATACCGCTCGATGAGCGGCGACAAGTTGTCGTACTTGGGGACGAGTTTCACCGCCTGGTAAGGCTGTTCGCTGATCTTGAGCTCCCGGACCATGTTCTGCAGTTCGCACTCCCCGCCCTTGTCGCAGATGGGGCAGTCCAGCGGATGGTTGATCAGCAGAAGCTGAAGCACTTCCCGGCGGTAGCGATCAAGCCGCTCCGAACGGGTGGTCACCTCCATATTGTCGGCCACCGGCGTAGTGCAGGAAGGCACAGGCCGGGGCGGACCCGGCTTCACTTCCACCACACAGAGCCGGCAGCTCCCGATGGGACTCAACGCCTTGTGGTAGCACAACCTCGGGATGTAGATCCCGTTGGCGTCAGCCGCCTGCAGAATGGTCATGCCGGGCTCGGCATGGATCTCCTTGCCGTCGATCTTGAGATAAATCATCGCTAACGATCCACGTCCGCCAAAACGATGTCGATGGTTCCGATGAGGGCGATGAGGTCCGCGAGGAGTCTGCCTTCAGCCAGCTTGCTCAAGACCTGGAGGTTCGCGAAAGAGGGCGCCCGGATCTTCACGCGGAACGGTTTGGGCGACCCGTCGCTCACGATGAAAAACCCCAGCTCTCCCTTGGGGGCTTCCGTGTGGTGAAACACCTCCCCCGCCGGCGGCTTCACTCCTTCTTCCACCAGGAGAAAATGCTGAATGAGCGATTCGATGCGGGTGAGCACCGCTTCCTTGGGAGGGAAAGCCACCGTGGGATCGTCCACGCAGATGTCGCCGCCCGGAAGGCGGTCCACAGCCTGCCGGATGATCTTCGCACTCTGGCGCATTTCTTCCAGCCGCACCAGGTAGCGGTCGTAGGTGTCGCCGTTTTCGCCCGTAGGGATGTCGAAATCGTACGTTTCGTAGCCGCAGTACGGGTCGGCCCGGCGAATGTCCCAGGCGAGCCCCGAACCTCGGGCCATGGGGCCGCTCAATCCGTAGTCCAACACTTCGTCGATGGTGAGCACCCCCACGCCGCGGGTGCGCTGGAGCCAGATGGGGTTCTTGGTCAGCAGTGTTTCGTAGTCCTTCATCTTTTCGGGAAACGACAGGACGAACTCTCGGACCGCCGAATCCCAGCCGTCCGGGATGTCTCGGGCGACGCCGCCGATTCGGAAATAGCAGGGGAAAAGCCGCCCGCCGGCCACCGCCTCGAAAAAATCCATGATCTGTTCGCGTTCGCGGAGGGCATAAAAGAGCGGCGTCATGGCGCCCAGGTCGTGGGCGTGGGTGCCCAGCCAGAACAGGTGGCTGGAAATCCGTGTGAGTTCCGCCATGATCACCCGGAGCGCCTGGGCGCGCGGCGGGGCGTCGACTCCCAGGAGTCGTTCCACCGCCAGCACGAACCCCAGGTTATTGGCCGATCCCGCCAGGTAGTCGATGCGGTCGGTGAGCGGCAGGCACTGGTGGTAGGTTTTGGACTCCATGAGCTTTTCGATCCCCCGGTGGAGATAGCCGATGTCGGGGGTGCAGCGGACGATGACCTCCCCTTCCAGTTCCACCACCACACGCAGCACCCCATGGGTGCTCGGATGCTGGGGCCCTATGTTCAGGATCAACCGTTCTTCGCCGATGGGCTCCGATGCTTCGTTCTCGATTTCCGGCGAACCGTTCGCAGCCATCATGGTCCTTCCACGGGATAGTCTTTACGTAGCGGATGCCCGTCCCAATCCAGGGGGAGCAGTATTCGCGTCAGGTTGGGGTGCCCCTCGAACACGATCCCGAACAGGTCGAAACATTCCCGTTCGTGCCAATTGGCGGTGGCCCAGATACTCGAAACCGACGGAACCGCGGGCGGGTTCCCTTCCGGAGTTGTCTTCAGGCGAAGCAACCGGTTTCCGTCATGGGCCCACAGGTGATAGACCACTCGAAAACGAGGCGTTGCCGGATGGAAATCCAGGGCCGTCACATCGATCAGGTAGCGAAAACCGAACCGCGTCTTCAACGTCTCCATCACCGGAAGGAGAGCCGACCGCTCCACCATCAGGCTGTCCTGGCTCCGGTGGCATTCCCACCCGAGCACCGACCCTTCCGGCAGTGCTTCGATCAAGCGCTCGATCTGTGTGCCGCGTTCTTCCGTGCTCATCAGCCCTTCATTCCTTCAGCGTTTCCGGGAGGGTCAGGAAACTCGATGTGTCCGTATTTCCGGGTCAGGAACGGGTCCTTTTTGATCTTTTCATGCAGCTTGAGTATCCCGTAGAGCAGGGCTTCCGGCCGCGGCGGACAACCCGGGATGTAGACGTCCACGGGAAGATAGCGGTCGATCCCCTGCACCACGGCGTAGGTCCGAAAGATCCCCCCCGAAGACGCGCACGCCCCCATGGCGATCACCCACTTGGGCTCCGGCATCTGCTCGTAGATACGCACTACCGCCGGAACCATTTTCCGGGTCACCGTCCCCGCCACGATCATCAGGTCCGCCTGGCGCGGCGAAGCCCGAAACGCTTCCATGCCGAACCGCGCGATGTCGAAACGGTTGGCCGCCGTGCAGATCATTTCAATGGCACAGCACGCCAGACCGAAGGTGGCCGGCCAGACCGACGATTTTCTCGCCCAGTTTACAAATTTTTCCAGCGTGGCGGTCATCACCTGGTTCTTGATCTGCTCCTCTAGTCCCATTCCAGAGCGCCCTTTCGGTAAAGATAGACCAGCCCGATCACGAGAATCACCGCGAAGAGAAACATCTCCACAAAGCCGAACCAGCCAAGGTCTCGGAACACCACGGCCCAGGGATACAAAAAGACCGTTTCAATGTCGAAAATGATGAAAATCATGGCAACCACGTAGAACCGGATGGGATAGTGCACCGCCATGGTTCCCTGCGGGTCCACGCCACACTCGTAGGGAAGCATCTTTTCCGGCGTGCTCCGCCGCCTCCCGAGCTGCGATGAAAGGAGAAGAATGACGCTCACCAGGACGATGGTCGCCCCCATGTAGACCAGTGCGGGAACGTAATAAACCGTCATGGATGTTTCCTCGATTCGGGCCGGCACACACCCAGCGGGCATTTCCGGTCCGTAATGTGAGCCAGGTATTCGTCTCGCAGCCGTTCGATGGTCGTCCGCACGAAGAAGATGGGGCTCATACCCAGCGCGCAATTGGCGGTGGCCGACATGGTGTGGGCCACCTCGATCATGAGGTCCAGGTCGCTTTCGCGGCCGTCGCCCAGCGCGATCCGCGTAATGGTATCGTAGAGCACCCGGGTGCCGCGCCGACAGGGTGCACAGAACCCGCAGGACTCATGCTGGAAGAAGTAGAGGATGTTCCGGACCACGTCCACCACGCAGGTCTTTTCGTTCATGACCAGCATGGTTCCCGACCCCAGCGCTCCCCCCTTCTTCTGCATGGACGCATAGTCCATGACCGTGTCCAGGTGTTCGGCCGTAAAAAACCCGAAGGATGCTCCGCCGGTCTGGCACATCTTGAAGGGGACGCCGTCGCGCATGCCTCCGCCGTAGCGCTCGATGAGCTCACGGAGGGTCAGCCCGAGCGGCGCCTCAACGATCTGTGGGTGGTTCACGTGGCCGCAGATCTGGTAGAGCTTCACGCCGGGGGAATCCTCCGTTCCGAACGACCGGTACCATGCGGGGCCGCGAACGATGATAGCCGGAATGTTGGCCAGCGTTTCCACGTTGTTGACGACCGTGGGGTTCTGCCACAGCCCGCGGACCCCGGGAAAGGGCGGCTTGACCCGGGGATTTCCACGAAGGCCTTCGATGGATTCGATGAGCGCCGTTTCTTCGCCACAGACGTACGCTCCGGCCCCGGCCCGCACCTCGATGTCGAAGTCGAAACCGCTGCCCAGGATGTTTTTCCCCAGAAATCCCTTTTCGCGGGCCGCTTCCACCGCCTTTTGAAGCCGGTGCATGGAAAGCGCGTACTCACCCCGCACGTAGATGTAGCCGGTGCAGGCCCCTACCGCATAGCCGGCGATGATGAGCCCTTCGATGAGCCGGTGCGGGTTCCCTTCCATAATGTAGCGGTCTTTGAACGTGCCCGGTTCGCCTTCGTCGGCGTTACAAATCACGTATTTTTCGCGGGCCTTTAGGGGCAGCGTAAACGACCACTTGAGGCCCGTGGGAAAACCCGCTCCGCCTCGGCCGCGGAGCCCCGATTCCTTAACTTCCTCCACGACGGTTTCCGGCGTCATGGCGGTGAGCGCCTTCTTGAGGGCTTCGTAGCCGCCGATCCGCAGGTAATCGTCGATGCTTTCGGGATCGATCTCTCCCACCCCGTGAAGCAGCACCAGTTCCCTGTGAACATCCAGGTCCCTGCTCACACGGCCCCCGGAACCGGAAAGCTTTCGAAAATCCACCGTCTGTCCTTTCCGGTACCGGTCGATCACCTGAACGATCTTGTCGCGGGTCAGATTTCCGAAGACCACTTCATTGATCTGCATGGCGGGAGCCACTTCACACACCCCGAGGCACGACGAGCGCTCCAAGGTGAACAGCCCGTCCGGGGTGGTCTCCCCTTCCTCGATTCCCAGGACGTCCACGAGCACGTCAAAGACCGTTTCAGCGCCCAGCACGTGGCAGGTGGGCGACTCGCACACGCGCACGATGAACCGGCCCCGGGGCTTGAGGGAAAACATGGTGTAGAAGGTGGCGATGCCGTAGAGGTAACTCAGGTGGACGTCGTAGGCGTCGGCGATGAGGGCCAGCACGTTGGCCGGAAGCCAATTGCCGCAGACCGCCTGGGCTTCGGTGAGGAGCGGGAGGAGCGTTCCCTTGCGCCCGCGGTACTTCTCGATGACCTGCTGAAGGCTTCGGTTCTCCTGGTCGCTCAAAGCTTTCGTCTGGTTTTCGAACAGAGCTGGTCGTCGCATGATCCACTGTCCGCGGTCGCTACAGGTCAACGGAATTCGCAGAATCGGCTCCGAGAGGCGATCTCTTGTCCACAGTTCGGCGGGAGTATAGCTCACTTTCCGCCGCTGTCAATGAAAAGATTCACGAAGTCTGCTGTCTTCGTGGACATTTCTCTGAACTCCATTCATTGACGCACAGCGCAGAAAAGGCTTCACGGATCGCGCCGCGATGGGGAGTGCGTTCCACGACTTCCGAGCCGCAACCCGGTTCCGGTCGCCGCCGTCCTTGATCTCACAGCGGAAACGTGCTTTATTCCCTTTGCCGTTCGAACGTTTCGGCGGATCCCCGTTCCCGTGGAAGAGGCGCTCACTTTATGGAAACGAAACTTCGCACCCTGGCCAGCATCCACGCCAACCACTTCAGTGCTCACCTGGACGCCGTGCGCCTGCGCACCGGCAAGACCACGGAGCGCATCCGGATCGAACATCCCGAAGCCGCCGCCGTGCTCCCCTTTATCGACGCCGAAAGGATCCTCATGGTGAGGCAATGGCGGTACGCGGTCGGGCGCGCGACCTTGGAAATTCCGGCGGGAAAGGTCGACCCCGAAGAAGGACTGGAAACGTGCGCTCACCGGGAACTGCTGGAGGAGACGGGCTACCGGGCGTCGCGGCTGATTTCGCTCTTCCGCTACCACCCGGCCATCGGTTATTCGGACGAAGTGATCGAAATTTTCGCGGCCTCCGGGCTGGACGCTCACCCCGGGACCCTGGACGTGGACGAAATCTCCCATGTCGAAACCGTCCCGCTCGCGCAGGCCATGGACTGGATTGTGGACGGCACCATTTCCGACGGAAAGACAGTTCTCGGAATTTTCCTTTTCAACGAACGGATGAAACGCGGAGAAATCCCGGCCTCGTTTTTCACATGACGAGTCACGGCCATGGAAAAGATCCCTATCACTCGAAACGGATTCGATCAGCTGGAAGCTCAGCTCACCCACCTCCGCCGCGTGGTTCGACCCCAGGTCCTCGAGGAACTCCAGGAAGCCCGTTCCTTCGGCGTAAAAATCGACAACCAGCAATATCTCACGGCCCGCGAACGCCACCTGCAGATCCTCCGGAAGATCCAGGACCTGGAAGAGAAGCTCGCCCACTGCGAAGTGGTGGTGGGGCGCAAGTTCTTCCGCAAGCAGGTGGGGTTCGGAACCTGGGCCGTGATCCAGAACCTCGACACGGGGGAAACCAGTGGCTACCAACTGGTGGGGCCCTACGAATCCGACGTGGCCATGGGAAAACTCTCCGTGGAATCCCCCGTGGGCCGAGGCATCATGGGCTGCTTCGAAGGCGACGAAGTGACAGTCGACACCCCTTCCGGCACCCGGATCTATCGCGTCCTGTCCATCCAGCTCTGATCCGACGTCCGGACGCCGAACGCATCAGCCTTTCATGACTCCCAGAGGTTTGAGCCGCGCCACTTTCCGGCTGATTCCGGCCTGATGGACCACCTCCACCACGTCGCTCACATCCTTGTAGGCTTCCGGCATCTCTTCGTCCAGGGTGGCCCGGGTGGCACCGCGCACATAGATCCCGTGAGACTCCAGCTCCCGAGCGATGGAACGCCCCTGGGCGGCCTTTAGGGCCTGGTGGCGACTGAGGACTCTTCCGGCTCCATGGCAGGTGCTCCCGAAGGTCTCTTCCATGGCGCCCGGGGTTCCCACGAGCACGTAGCTGCAGCGGCCCATGTCTCCGGGGATGAGCACGGGCTGGCCCACCTGGCGGTAGATTTCGGGAACCTGCGGGAGTCCGGCGGCGAAAGCCCGGGTGGCCCCTTTTCGGTGCACGCACAGTTTGCGTTCCCGGCCTTCGAAACGGTGCGTCTCGATCTTGGCCATGTTGTGGCAGACGTCGTAAAGGACCGAAAGCCCCAGCCGTTCCGCAGAAAGTCCGAAAAAGGATTCAAAGCTCTCCCGCACCCAGTGGGTGATCAGCTGCCGGTTCGCGAAGGCGAAGTTGGCGGCGGCGCCCATGGCGGCGATGTAGTCGCGTCCTTCGGCGGATTCCACGGGGGCGCAGCACAACTGCTTGTCGGGAAGTTCGATCCCGTACTTCTTGGTGCTCTTGAGGAGCAGCCGGATGAAATCGTCGCACACCTGGTGGCCCAGGCCGCGGGACCCCGTATGAACGAAAACGGTGACCTGTCCTTCGAACAGTCCGAAAACCCGGGCCACCTCGGTGTCGAAGATCTCTTCCACCATCCCCACTTCCACGAAGTGGTTCCCGGAACCCAGCGTCCCCAGCTGGGACCTGCCTCGTTCCAGGGCCTTTTCGGAAACCTTTTCCGGGTCCGCCCAGGGAATCGTGCCCCCTTCTTCGATCCGCTCCAGGTCCGCCGGCGTCCCGAACCCCTGCGACAAGGCCCACCCGGCGCCGTCCCGGAGGACCTTTTTGAGTTCGGCCGGACTCAGCTTCAGATCTTTGCGGGAAGACCCCACCCCGGAAGGAATGTTCTGAAAAAGGGTGTTCACCAGGTCCTTGATCCGCTCATCGCCCAGTTCGCTCCGCGACAACCGGCTCGTCATGAGCCGCACCCCGCAGTTGATGTCGTAGCCGACGCCGCCCGGAGAGACGATCCCTTCGTCCATATCGAAGGCCGCAACGCCCCCGATGGGAAATCCGTAACCCCAGTGGATGTCCGGCATGGCCATGGAAGGCCCCACGATTCCGGGAAGGCAGGCCACGTTGGCCACCTGCTGGAGGCTTTCTTCTTTCCGAATGGATTCGAACATCCCGGCGCTGGCAAACACCAGTCCGTCCGTGCGCATGGCGCCGTGCCGCTTCAGGCGCCAGCGGTAAGCGTCCACGCGTTCGATATCGATGACGTTCTTCCTTTCCATGACAGACTCCTTGGCCGCTTCGAAGGTTCGTCGGCTCAGATATCCAAAATGACCTGAGCGCGCCACCCTCCGTTGATGGGCGCCACTTCCGCCTGGTGGTACGTGACGGCCTTGACGGCAAGCTTCCACCGGTGCCGCTCCGGGTCCAGCCGCTCGCCGCGCAGAGTCGCCTTCAGCGAAACGCCGGGGCCGACGGTCACGCGAAATTTGGAAAAAAGCAGCCCTTCGGTTTCGAAAAGGTAGAGGAGTTCCGACAGCCAGGCGACCAGCAGTTCGTCGAGGGAGTCTCCTTCAAGTCGGAGGGACCGTTCTTCGACGGGGTTCACGTCCGAAAGGTCCACCATGAGGTCCGTGAAGGCGGCTCCGGCGCGTTGGAACAGTTCGTCGAGCGTTTTGCCGGTCACCCGGAAACCCACGTCGGCCGTATGATCGATCCATTCGTATAACGGAGTTTCCATGGAAACCTCCCCCTCGTTCATCCAGGCGGCGCCGACCCTATTTTTACTAATAGCATATCATAAAAGGTGGCGCTCCATGCGGCATTGCAGATTTTAGCTTGTTCCCAAGCTCCAGCTTGGGAACACAACTGTGCAGAAGCTCCAGCTTCGGTTCCCATGAGGCCGTTCCCAAGCCAGTGCTTTGGAACGAGGGGAAAGTCAAAAAATCCCCCTCTCCCCCTCCCCTTAATCCCCTCCCACAAGGGGAGGGGAAATAAAATTCCACCTTGTTCCCAAGCTCCAGATCACCTTCACCTCGTTCATCCAGGCGGCGCCAGTCATCTCTATATGTTATAAAAAGCAGCGCTCAATCCGCCCCAGCCGCAGAGACAAAGGAGCCCGCCCTACACGGGGCTCTCTTTATAGTAGTCGGCCTGCCGGCCACCCCAGTCGCGGCCAAGGCCGCTCCTACACATGGTTTGAGCGGCCAAGGCCGCTCCTGCACGTGATTTGCGTCGCGGTCAGGGACGATGCTGCATGGAACCGAAAGCACGGCTCTTTCACACGCAAACAGAGGTGCGAAGAAAGGCGGACGGCCAGATTCGGCTTGACTTGCCCGGGGGTGCTCTTTAGAATGCGACTACTTTGAACGGGCGGGTATAGCTCAGCTGGTAGAGCACAAGCTTCCCAAGCTTGGGGTCGCGGGTTCGAATCCCGTTGCCCGCTCCATTTGAAGGATGACGGCTCACCCTTCCAAAGGCGGAAGGCTTCCCCTGTTGAGGCGGCTGTAGTTGCAGGTCTCAATGCAGGCCGGCTTCGACTCGTGGATGACGATGTTGAACTTGAACTCGCTTTAAAGACTCTCGGATCCATATCCGGGAATCGGGATCACGTTGACGAATCGTCTGCCAATGGAAGTGGGCATAGCCCGCTTTTTTTTTTGTTTTCGCCTCGAACCGGGTTGTACGGCGGAAACATTGGATAAATCAGGCGATCGGGCGGAAAGGATCGGACGGCCGAACGAGCCATGGAACCACGAGACAGGGCGGCGGAAGACAAAGCCAGGCAACGGGTCCAGGACATCTGGGCGCTCGTCCAGCCTGTGATTCAAGCCGAAGGGTTGCGGCTGATCGAAGTGGAATACCGGCGTGAACCCAAAGGCTGGGTTCTTCGCTTCTTCATCGACCGGGAAGACGGCGTCACGGTGGACGACTGCGCGCGGATCAGCCAGGTGGTGGGGGACCTGCTGGATGTAGCCGACCCCATCCCCGCTGCGTATCACCTTGAAGTTTCTTCTCCGGGACTGAACCGGCCGCTGAGGCGACGCGAGCATTTCGTGGAACAGGTGGGCAACGTGGTCCAGGTCCGAACGGTCGAACCTCTCGGGAGGCGCCGTAACTTCAAGGGCCTGCTCACGTCCGTGGGCGAAGACGACTTCACGGTGGAATGCGACGGCCAGCCCTTTCGCATCGCCTTCGACCTCGTCGAGCGAGCCAGACTTTGTTACTTTGAATCTCAAGAAAAACGATCATGACCTCGCGGCATCCAGGGGTTTGAACATCGCGCCGGGGACAGCGTTTTGAGACGAGGAGAAAGAAGACTATGGTGAGCGAACTGAAGCGGTTGATCGATCAGGTCAGTCGGGAAAAGGGGATCGACCGCCAGACCTTGACTCAGACCCTTGAAGAGGCGGTCAAGTCGGCCGTCAAGAAACGTTACGGGTCCAAGACGGACATCGAGGTCGCCTTCAACGAGGAATTCGGCGAGATGGAGGCGTTCATCTTCAAGGAAGTGGTGGACCAGGTGGAAGACCCCGAAATCCAGATCGGCCTCGATGACGCCCGGGAACTGGATCCCGAGGCGCAGATCGGCGACGAGTTGGGCATTCGCATGGACACGGACACACTGGGGCGGATCGCCGCTCAGTCCGCCAAGCAGGTGATCATCCAGAAGATGAAGGACGCCGAGCGCGAGGCGGTCTACGAAGAGTTCAAGGACCGGCGCCGGGAAATCGTGAACGGCATCGTGCAGCGTGTGGATCGTTCGGGCATCATCGTGAATCTGGGACGCGCGGAAGCCGTCCTACCGCCCAAGGAACAGATCCCCCGGGAAGTTTACCGCCAGGGGGACCGTATCCGGGCCTACATCCTCGATGTCAAAAAGATCAGCAAGGGGCCGCAGAT
The DNA here is from genome assembly GCF_005377625.1 of Desulfoglaeba alkanexedens ALDC. Taxonomy (GTDB): domain Bacteria; phylum Desulfobacterota; class Syntrophobacteria; order Syntrophobacterales; family DSM-9756; genus Desulfoglaeba; species Desulfoglaeba alkanexedens. Next base: position 232,685 of record NZ_CP040098.1, read on the forward strand.
CGTGTTGAGCCGCACCCATCCGGATTTTCTCATTCAACTTTTCCGCATGGAGGTGCCTGAGATCGCCGAGGGCATCGTGAGCATCATCAGCGCGGCCCGGGAGCCGGGTTCACGCGCCAAGATCGCCGTGGTGTCCAAGGAGTCCGACGTGGACCCGGTGGGAGCCTGCGTGGGCATGAAGGGAGCGCGGGTTCAGAGCGTGGTGCAGGAACTGAGGGGAGAAAAGATCGACATCGTGCCCTGGAACATGGATCCGGCGAAGTTCGTGGTGAACGCTCTGGCGCCGGCCATCATCACCAAGGTGATCATCGACCAGGCCAACAAGAACATGGAAGTGATCGTCCCCGACGACCAGCTGTCGCTCGCCATCGGCCGGCGGGGCCAGAACGTGCGCCTGGCTTCGCGGATCACCAATTGGCACATCGACGTCAAGAGCGAATCGCGCTACGAAAGACAGAAACACGCCGACTACCAGTCCCTGCTGCAGATCAGCGGACTCAGCGAAGAACTGGCCGATCGGCTCTACGAAGCCGGCATCACGTCACTGGACGAATTCGCGGAAGCTCCCTTGGAAGAACTCCAGGGACTCACCAAGCTGGCGCCGGAAAGCCTGGAAAGCATGCAGGAAGAGGCTCGAAGGCTCCTTGAAGAGGGCTACGGCCTGGAAGAAGGTGAAGCCGAAGCGGAACCACCGGCCGCGTCCGCCGAAACCCCGGCCGCCGAGGAAGAACCGGCGCCGGAATCGGTGGTGGAAGCCGCCCGGGAGCCGGAGGTTCCCGAGGTTCTTCCCGCACCCGGCGAAACCACCGGAGGACGGTGAGGGTGCGACGGGGACATCGACCCGAAAGGACCTGCGTGATTTGCCGCACCCGACGGCCCAAGACGGCCCTCATTCGGCTCGCCCTGGATTCCGGCGGGCTGGTGACCGTAGACCCTGGGCAGCGGGCGCCGGGACGAGGCGCTTACACCTGCCCTTCCTGTCTGCCCGAACTGCGCTTCGACAGGCGGATTCAACGGGCCTTTCGTCAACGGGCGCAAGGATTTCATTCTTCGCTGGACGCATTGCTGAGGGGAGACGCAAACGATTCGATCGCAACACGAGCCTAAAGAAAGACGGGCGGGAGGCACTGGCCGCTTGCCTTTGGGTTTCAGGCTGTCGTGCCGACGCTACCGGGGGTGCCTTGCGCCTGACGCGGCACGTTGCAGTGCCGTCTCAAAAGGGGGATATTCATGGCGCGGATGAGGGTGCACGAGCTGGCCAAAGAGCTCAATGTGAACACCAAGGAACTGATAGACCGGATTATGAAGCTTGGGATTCCGGTCAAAAACCATATGAGCACCTTGACCGACTCGTCTGTGGAAAGAATCCGGGAACATTTCGAGGAAGCGACCGTCGAGCGCGTGGAAAAGACCCGGGTGGCCCGGGGCGTCATCCGCCGCCGGCGGACGACGACTCTTGAGGAATTTCCCGCGGAAGCCCCGGCTGAGGCGGAACAGGTTGAGGAGGTGGTGGGCGCCGCGGCCGAAGTTCCCGCATCGGAAGCCCCCGCCGCGGTTGAAGTGACCGGAGAGGTATCCGAGGCCGTCGGTCCGCCCGAAGCCCCCGTCGAAGTCGTTGCTGTGGAACCCGACGGCGCGGTGGAAACGGAAATCCAAGCGAAGGCGGTGACGGAAACCCCCGCCGTGGAACCGCCTTCGGAAGAAGTGGAAGCAGCGACGCTCTTGGAAGCGCCGGCGCCCGCTTCTGAACCCGGCGCCGAACCGGTGGAAGCCGAGGCATCCGAGGAAGTCGCCGAAGAGGCCCCCGAAGAGACCTTCGAAGAAACGGAGGCCGCAGCTGAAGGCGAAGCGGCCGAGGTTCCCGCGGCGGTGACTGCCGAAGGCGAAGTAACCGCCGAAGGCGAAGAGGAGGAGGAAGAAGAAGACGCTTCCAAGCCCAAGAAGGCCAAACGGCGCCGGCGTAAGAAGCGCAAGGAGGAGCCGGCCCGGATCATTCGACTTCCGGACATCGTGCCGGAAGAACCCGCTGAGGAGGTGGACATCCCGGCACCCATCGCGCGGCTCAAGCCCGACGAACAGGTGTCCCGCGAATCCCTGCGCAAGAAGCGCGTGAAAGAGCCGGACGCCAGGGAAATCGCCGATCACAAGGTGCGCAAGCCGCGGAAGGAAGTCGTCGGCCGCGAAAACCTCTATACCAAGAAGGAACTGGCCGCTCAGGCCGAACGCGGCAGGGTGAAGGACCGCAGGGCCGAAGGCCGAGAACCGCACAAGCAGGTGGTCACGGTCCCCAAGGCCGCCAAGCGGCGCGTCAAGATCGATGAAGCGATCACCGTGGCCAACCTGGCCAAGCAGATGGGGGTCAAGGCCACCGAAGTCATCAAGAAGCTGCTGCTGCTCGGGCTCCCCGCCAACATCAACCAGGCCCTGGACTTCGACACTTCCGCCCTGCTGGCGTCCGAATTCGGCTACGAAGTGGAAAGAGCGGGCTTCGAAGAGGAGGAAGTGTTGCAGGTTCAGCAAGACCACCCCGAAGATCTCCGGCCCCGCCCGCCGGTGGTCACCGTCATGGGACACGTGGACCACGGCAAGACCTCACTGCTCGACGCCATCCGCCACAGCAACGTGATCGCCGGTGAAGCGGGAGGCATCACCCAGCACATCGGCGCCTACTACGTGCAGCTCGATACCGGCGACGTGGTGTTCCTCGATACCCCCGGCCACGAGGCGTTCACCGCCATGCGGGCCCGCGGCGCCGAGGTGACCGACATCGTGATCCTCGTGGTGGCGGCCGACGACGGCGTGATGCAGCAGACGGTGGAAGCCATCAACCATTCGAAGGCCGCGGGGGTTCCCATCATCGTCGCCATCAACAAGATCGACAAACCCGACGCCAACGTGGAACGGGTAAAGCGGGAACTGGCCGACCACGGTTTGATACCGGAAGAATGGGGCGGCGACGTGACCATGGTCGAAATATCGGCCAAAAAGGGCATCGGTATCGACGACCTCCTGGAAATGGTTCTGCTCCAGGCCGAACTGATGGAACTAAAGGCCAACCCCGACAAGCCGGCCAGAGGCCACGTGATCGAAGCCAAGCTGGACAAGGGCCGCGGCCCGGTGGCCACCGTGCTCGTCCAGGAAGGCACGCTCCGGGAAGGAGACGTCTACGTGTGTGGGACGTATTCCGGCCGTGTCCGCAGCATGTTCAACGACCGCGGCCAGCGGATCACCGTTGCTGGCCCCGCCTGGCCGGTGGAAGTGGTCGGGCTTTCCGGCGTGCCCAACGCTGGGGACGACTTCGTGGTGCTCGCCGATGAAAAACAGGCCAAAGCGGTGGCCGAACATCGCCAGGTGAAGCAGCGCGAAAAGGAACTGACCCGCACCACCAAGGTCACCCTGGAGAAGCTCTACGAACAGATCAAGGAAGGCCAGATCAAGGAAGTCAACGTCATCCTGAAGACCGACGTGCAGGGGTCGCTGGAAGCCATCGCCGATTCTCTGGAAAAGCTCTCGACGCCGGACGTCAAGGTGAACCTGCTCCACAGCGGCACAGGCGCCATATCCGAAAGCGACGTCATGCTGGCCTCGGCTTCCAACGCCATCGTGATCGGGTTCAACGTCCGAGCGGACGTCAATGCCCTGGAACTGGCCGAACAGGAGAGCGTGGACATCCGTTACTACGACGTCATCTACCAGATCCTGAACGACATCAGGGACGCCATGGTGGGCATGCTCGAGCCCACCTTCGAAGAAAACGTCATAGGGCGGGCGGAAGTCCGCCAGACATTCCACGTTTCCAAGGTGGGCACCATCGCCGGATGTTACGTAGTGAGCGGCAAGGTGGAACGCAATGCCAAGGTCCGCGTGGTCCGCGACGGCGTCGTGGTCTACGACGGCAAGATCGCCTCGCTGAAGCGCTTCAAGGACGACGTGAAGGAAGTGAAGTCGGGCTTCGAGTGCGGCCTGACCGTGGACAATTTCAACGACATCAAGTCCGGCGACATCCTGGAGGCCTACGAGATGGTGGAAATCAAGCCGACCCTGGAACCCGGTTCCTCCGAACAGAACAGCCGGTGACGGGCGGGGGGAGGCATCGAGGGGCATGACGGTGGGTGTGGCGCGCGTTACTTTCATCCTTCACGGGAATCAATCGCTCAAGGGCAAGCGAAAGGTGGTCAAGAGCCTGATCGAAAAGTGCCGCCACCGTTTCAACGTCTCGGTGGCCGAAGTGGACCACCAAGACCTCCACCAGCGAACGACGGTGGCCGTGGCCGTGGTCGGAAGCGATTCCAGGCTGGTCAATTCCATCCTCGACCGCATCATCGAATACCTGGATTCGCTGGGCCTGGCGGACCTGGCGGACCACCAGATCGAACTCATCCGGCTATGATTCTTCCGGCCGCAAAGACGGCGGTTGGAGGGATCGGGAGTGTGAAGCGCATGGCGGAATACAAGCGTTCCCAGAGGGTCGCGGATCTCCTGCAGCGGGTCATCGCCGAACTGCTGTACCGGCGGGTCCGGGATCCCCGACTGGCCAGGGTGACCATCACCGGGGTGGACGTGACGCCCGACCTGCGCATGGCTCGGGTTTACTACTGTTTCGTGGGAACCGACGAGGAAAAGGCTCCCGTTGCGGACGCTCTGGAACGGGCGAAGGGTTTCATCCGCAGGGAAGTGGGACTCAGGGTTCACCTGCGCTACACACCGGAACTGGTGTTTCACTACGATACCTCTTTCGAATACAGTGAAAAAATCGATCACCTTCTTCGCGAGTTGCGACACGATGAATGACACCTCTTCGACCGGGATGGAAGCTATCTGCGAGGCGCTTCGGCGGTACCGGCGTTTCGCCGTGGTGACCCACGAGCATCCGGACGGGGACGCGGTGGGATCCGTGCTGGCCATGACCACCCTATTGGACCGGCTGGGAAAGGAAGCGCATCCCTACTGCCAAGATCCGTTTCCCCCGGGCCACGACTTTCTACCCGGTACATCCAGGGTCCGTCGCGGACCCGACGATCCCGGGCGATACGAAGCGGTGGTGCTGGTGGACTGCGGGGAGTTCTCGCGGGTGGGCCCGCCCCTGGCCGAAGCCTTCGCTCACGTACCGGTGGTCATCAACATCGACCACCATGTGAGCCGCCGGCCGTTCGGCACCTTTTCCTGGGTGGAAGAGACGGCCAGCAGCACCTGCGAGATGCTTTACGAACTGAGCCTCGGACTGGGGATCAAGCTCGACGAGACGTTGGCGTCTCAGCTCTACATGGGGCTCATGACGGACACGGGCGGTTTTCGGTTTTCCAACACGAACCAGAAGGTGCTGGAGATCGCCGCTCGGCTTGTGGCGGCCGGCGCCGATCCGGCACGGATAGCCGCCGAGGTGTACGAGTCGGCATCGCCTCAGGGGCTTCGCCTTTTGGCCGAAGTCCTGAACACGGTTGAGTTCCACGCCGGCGAACGGTTGGCCGCGGCGGAACTGACCCGAAGCATGCTGGAAAGGACCGGCGGCACCCGTTCGGACAGCGAAGGGTTCATCAACCACCTGCGCGCGGTGAAGCCGGTTCAGATCGCCATCCTCTTCAAGGAAGAAGAAAACGGGCTGATTCACGTGAGCCTGAGGTCCAAAGGGAACGCCGACGTGGCCTCGTTCGCCCAGTCCCACGGCGGCGGCGGTCACCGGCGCGCGGCCGCCTTTCGCACGAACGGTTCCATGGATGCGGTAAGGGCCCGCATTGTTCGCGAAGCCCTGGGTTGCCTGACCGATGATTGACGAACCGCTTGCACCTCCAAGCCCCGGGGAACCAGCGACCGCCGCGGACCAAACACTCGTCGAAGACGGCGTGCTGCTCATCGACAAGCCCGCCTCCATGACTTCCCACACGGTGGTCGACAAGGTTCGGCGGTGGCTCCGGGTCAGGAAGGCCGGGCACTGCGGCACACTGGACCCGTTCGCCACCGGGCTTCTGGTGGTGTGCGTGAACCGGGCCACCCGCATCGCGGATCTCCTAACCGGCGACGACAAGGTCTACCGCTTCGAGATGCAACTCGGCGTGGAAACGGACACCCACGATCCCACCGGCGAAGAGATCCGCCGCCACCAGGGCGCACCGGTCGCCCGGGAAGACTTCGCGGCGGTCCTGGAACGGTTCCGGGGTTCTATCCTGCAGGAAGTGCCGGCGCACGCGGCCGTCAAGGTCAGGGGACGCAGGCTCTATGAGTGGACCCGTTCCGGCGTGGACGTGGAACGTCCCAGCCGTCGCATCACCATCCACCGGCTGGAACTCGTCCATTACCACTGGCCGCTCGCTGTTTTGGACCTTCGCTGCTCAAAGGGAACCTATGTCCGCCGGCTTGCGGCAGATATCGGAAACATGCTGGGCTGCGGCGCTCATGTCACCCGGCTGACCCGACTGGCCAGCGGCCCGTTTCACCTCGATGCAGCGGTAAGCATGGAAGAGGTCCAGTCATGGAGGGCTCAGCCCCAGTGGCAGTCCCGCCTCATTCCCATCCACCGCGCCTTGGACCACCTGCCCCGGATCATCGTCGAAGATGAGCATCTGCGGAGACGGCTCCGGCAGGGAATCCTGGATCCGGTCTGGGAGGAACAGCATCGGCAAGCCGCCGAGGCCGGGGACCTCCCCGTGTGCTTGGTGAGCCCCGAAGGCGGACTCCTGGCTCTCTGGCGGCCTGCCGCACCGGACCGAAAACGTCAGTTGCGGGTCTTTTCTTGAAAACAAAATGAAGGACAAGGAGGAATCACCGTGGTATTGACCCCTGAGCGGAAAAAGGAAATCATCGACACTTTCAAGACCCACCCGACGGACACAGGGTCGCCGGAAGTCCAGATCGCTCTTTTGAGCGAGCGCATCAGTTACCTGACCGAGCATTTCAAGACCCACAAGAAAGATCACCATTCGCGGAGGGGGCTTTTGAAGCTGGTGGGGCAACGCCGCCAGTTGCTGAACTATCTGAAGAAGAAAAACATCCATCGCTACCAGACGGTTATCGAGAGGCTGGGGCTGCGCCGCTGACGGGAAGGCCCGCAGGGAACACCGATCCGCGCAGCCGGTTCAGCCCGCCTGCCGCCCGGTTTTGAAGCCTCGGCAAGAAGGCGGCGGCCGGGACCTGTGGAAGCGGTCACAGGTCCCGCCGAACGGAAGCTCAACCGGAACCGGCCGGGCTTTGCCCGGCCGCCGGCGGAAGTCGGTGTTGCAGCCGTCCATGATTTTTACAAACGCGATTGGCAAGGGAGAACAGGACCCCTATGAAGACAAGTGTACAGGTTGAAGTGGGTGGACGCCCGCTTGTTCTGGAGACCGGTGAAGTCGCACGTCAGGCCGGCGGATCCATTCTGGCCAGGTACGGCGACACCGTGGTGCTGGTGGCCGCGGTGCAGGAAGACCGCGTGCGCGAAGGCATCGATTTCGTCCCCCTCATGGTGGAATACCAGGAGATGAGTTACGCCGCGGGACGCATCCCCGGCGGTTTTTTCCGGCGCGAAATCGGACGCCCCAGCGAAAAGGAAACTCTGACTTCGCGGCTCATCGACCGTCCAATTCGGCCCCTTTTCCCCAAGGGCTTCAACTATGAAACCCAGGTGATCGCCACGGTCCTTTCCGTGGACCAGGTGAACGAGCCCGACGTGGTCGCCCTTTCCGCGGCTTCCGCTGCACTGCACCTTTCGGCCATCCCCTTCAAGGGGCCCGTGGCGGCGGTCCGCGTGGGACGTGTAGACGGCCGGTACGTCATCAATCCCAGCAAACTGGAACTGGAACGCAGCGACATGAACGTGGTGGTGGCCGGGAGCCGGGACGCCGTGGTGATGGTGGAAGGCGGAGCGGATTTCGTCTCCGAAGAAGACCTGGTGGAAGCCATCGATCGAGCTCACCAGGCCATCCTTCCCATCCTGGACGCCCAGGAGGAACTGCGGCGGCTGGCCGGCACAGCCAAGCAGGAGATCCCGGAAACCGCTCCCGACCCGGCCCTTGTGGAAGCGATCCGCAGTGCGGCCGCCGATCCCATGCGCGAGGTCATGACCACCCCCGACAAGCTGCTCCGCCGGGACCGCAAGCGGGAGCTCAAGAAAAAGGTCGTCCAGGAACTTTCCACCACCTATCCCGACCGGGAGAAGGAAATGGAGGGAATCCTCGAAGACCTGGAAAAAGAAACGGTCCGGCGCATGCTGGTCCGAGACAGCCGAAGGATCGACGGCCGCCGGTTCGACGAAGTCCGCCCCATCAGCATCCAGGTGGGACTGCTTCCGCGAACCCACGGTTCAGCCCTCTTCCGGCGGGGCGAAACCCAGGTGCTGGCGGTTGTCACACTGGGCTCTTCCTCCGATGAACAGAAGATCGAAGCCCTCACTGGCGAAACCTTCAAGTCATTCATGCTTCACTACAATTTCCCGCCCTACAGCGTGGGTGAAGTGAAGCCGCTTCGCGGCCCGGGACGGCGGGAAATCGGCCACGGCGCCCTGGCGGAGCGCGCCGTGAAGGCCATACTGCCGCCCAACGGCGATTTTCCGTACACCATCCGGGTGGTTTCCGAGGTGCTGGAATCCAACGGGTCCAGTTCCATGGCCACCGTCTGCGGCGCCAGCCTGGCCCTCATGGACGCCGGCGTCCCGGTGCGCGAACCGGTGGCCGGGATCGCCATGGGGCTTGTGAAGGAAAGCGACCAGTTCATCGTCCTCTCCGATATCCTGGGCGACGAAGACCACCTGGGAGACATGGACTTCAAGGTCACCGGAAACGAACGCGGCATCACCGCCTTCCAGATGGACGTGAAAATCCCGGGTATCGACCGAAACATCATGACCCGGGCGCTCAACCAGGCCCGCGCCGGCCGCCTCCACATCCTGGAAAAGATGAAAGCGGCCATGCCCGCTCCGCGAGCCGAACTGTCCCCTTACGCGCCGCGCATGACGGTCATCCAGATCAACCCCGACAAGATCCGCGACATCATCGGACCGGGCGGCAAGGTGATTCGAGCCATCGTGGCCGAAACAGGCACCAAGATCGACGTGGACGATTCCGGCCGGGTGGTGATCATGAGCCCCGACCAGTCGGCGTGCGACAAAGCGATCAAGCGCATCAAGGACCTCACCCAGGAACCCGCGGTGGGCGAAGTCTACCTGGCCCGCGTGACCAAGGTCACCGACTTCGGGGCGTTCGCCGAGATCTTTCCCAACACCGAGGGCCTCATACACATCTCGCAGCTCGACCACAAGCGGGTCCACAAGGTCACCGACGTGGTCAAGGAAGGCGACGAGGTGCTGGTGAAGATCATCGACATCGACCGGGAAGGCCGCATCCGACTCAGTCGCAAAGCCGTGATCGAAAAACCGCAGCAACCCCGGGAGTCGTGAGGTCGGTTTGGTCGAGAAAACGGTTCTAGCCAACGGCGTCAGGGTGATCACCGAAAAGATTCCCTTCCTTCATTCGGTCTCGACCGGGATTTGGGTCAACGCCGGATCCCGGGACGAACAGGATCATGAACGGGGGATCACCCATTTTATCGAACACATGCTGTTCAAGGGCACCGCGCGCCGGACCGCCCTGGACATCGCCAAGGAACTGGACGCGGTGGGAGGATTCTCCAACGCCTTCACTTCCAAGGAAAACGTGTGCTTCCATGCCAAGGTGCTGGACACCCACCTCCCCCTGGTCGTGGATGTCCTGACCGACATCTTTCTGAACTCCGTCATCTCTGAAGCGGAAGTGGAACGCGAACGCCAGGTGATCCTCCAGGAAATCAGCATGATCGAGGACATCCCCGACGAACACGTCCACATCCTCTTTCAAGAAGAGTACTGGCGGGATCATCCCCTGGGATGGCCCATCTACGGATCCGCCGACACCGTTTCCAGACTCGGACGCCGGGACATCCTTCACTACATGCGCCGCACCTTCCACCCAGAAAAGATCGTGGCCGCCGCAGCGGGCAACCTCGAACATCACGCCTTTGTCGACCTGGTGGCTCCGTCCCTGGAGGTCCTCAACAGCACCCCCGAACCTTCCCGGCGCCTGCCGCCGACCGAACATCCGATCCACCGGGTCCTCCGAAAGGACCTCGAACAGGTCCACATCTGCCTGGGGATGCCCGGATGTTCCCAGGCACATCCCGCCCGCTTCGCCTGCCACCTTCTCAACACGGTCCTGGGCGCCAGCATGAGCAGCCGGCTCTTCCAGGAAGTCCGCGAAAAGCGCGGTCTCGCCTACTCCGTCTACTCCTTCACGAACAGCCACGAAGACACCGGATTGCTGGGTATTTACGCGGGAGTCGCCCCGCAGCAGGTGGAACCGGCCCTCCAGGTGATCCGGGACGAACTCGTGCGACTGGCCGAAGAACCCATTTCGGAGGCCGAGTTCGCCGCCGCTAAGGAGTACCTCAAGGGCAGCATGTACCTGAATGCGGAAAGCACCGATTCCAGAATGAATCGGCTGGCGAAAAATGAATTCACCTTCGGCCGCCACGTATCCCTGGAAGAAGTGGAAGCCTTAGTGGACCAGGTGACTCCGGAAGAGGCGCGCTCCTGGTTCGCCGGCGCCTTCCGCCCGAACCGCATCGGGCTGCTTCTGCTCGGCCCGGCTCACGAAAGCCAGATCCGAGCATTCGTAGGCTAGGAGGCTGTCCGAGAACACAGAATCAACCCTTCGGGGCAACGCAATTCCCCTCGTTCCCAAGCTCTGGCTTAGGAACGGCCTCATGGGAATCGAAGCTGGAGCTTCTGCACAGTTGTGTTTCCAAGCTGGAGCTTGGGAACAAGGAGAAGGGGAAGATAGCAGGTGCCGCGCCTCAACGACCCTTGGCCGATTCCATGAACCCTTCGCCGTGACGCGGGGAGTCCCATGCCGCTTCTTTTTCAGCTGCTTGCCAGCGGTTCCAAGGGCAACGCCGTTTTGGTTTCCAGCCCCACGACCCAGGTACTGGTCGACACGGGACTGAGCGGGAAGGAGACGATCCGGCGTCTGGACAAGACCTTCGCACGCACCGGGGCCCTCCAGGCTCTGGTCGTCACGCACGAACACCAGGATCACGTGCGGGGCGTCGGGGTTCTGAGCCGCCGGTTCGGGCTTCCGGTCTACCTCACCCGGGGAACCCTGGAGCACCTGCCGCACAGCGTGGGAACTCTGGCGGAAATACAGCTTTTTCAGCCCGGCCAGGCCTTCACCATCGGCGACCTGACCTTCCATGCCTTTTCGACATCCCACGACGCCGCCGACCCGGTTGGGTTCGTGGTCGATCACAACGGAACCCGGCTGGGGGTCTGCACCGACCTGGGGACCGCCACACAGCTGGTGAAAACCCGCCTCGCCGGGTGCCACGGGCTCATCGTGGAGGCCAACCACGACCCTCAACTGCTCATGAACGGCCCCTACCCGTTCCACCTCAAGCAGCGTATACGAAGCCGGCACGGTCACCTGAGCAACGATGACACGTGCCATCTGCTGGAGGCCCTGCATCATCCGTCCCTTCGGACGGTGGTCCTGGCTCATCTGAGTGAAGTCAACAACCGTCCGGACCTGGTCGCCCGGTGCGTCGCATCTCACCTGGCCGGCCCGCAATGGAGCCCCATCCGTTTCATCGTCGCCGCCCAGCATGAGGTCAGCGAAGAAGCGGAACTTCCATGAACGCCTGACAGAAGGAGAATCCCATGAACCCTCTGCCAAAAGCGTTGCTGCTTCCCATCAACGAGACGGAAGAGTCGCTCCGGCCCATCCATTTCCTCACCCGACTCTACCCCAAGCGGGACCACATCAGCCTCATCCTTCACTACCTGGTTCCCCCCCTTTCGCCCGTTTATCAGCAGAAACCGGCGACAGAGGCCATCGCTTCACGAAAGAAGGAACTGCTCCGGGAACGGGAAGCGAAGGCCCGCGAAATCCTGGAAGAAGCCAAGAAGGTGCTTCTCAGGGAAGGCTTTTCGGAAGACGTCATCCACGAACACGTCCAGGAAAAGGAACTCAGCGTCGCCCACCACGCCTGCCGCCTGGCCGACTTCAAGAAGGTGGACGCCGTCATTGTGCAGAAGCAGACCAGGAGCCGCCTGGAAGAATTCATGAAAGGAGACCCCCATTCGGCGCTCCTTCACCACTGTATCGTGAGTCCCATCTGGTTCGTGGACGGGCAGCCGGAACCCTCCCGGGCCGTCATCTGCGTTCAGGAAAACGATGCATCCCTCAGGGCCGTGGACCACGCCGCCTTCATGCTGGCGGAAACGGAAGTCACCCTGGAACTGGTTCACTTCTCTAGATCCGTGAATCACCCGATCCGCTGCCCCCTCACCGACACCACGAGCGCATTCCGGTCCTGGCACGCTGGACAAGGCCGGGCGATCCAGGGCTTTTTCGACCAGGTCCTCAAGGTCGTTCACGACGCCGACTTCGACGCCGATAGGGCCCGCTGGTCTATTCAACTCAGCAAAGGTAAGGTGGCTTCCGAAATCCTCGATTACTGCAAACGGGAAAAGGCGGGCATCGCCGTCCTGGGACACGCGGGAAGCCGGGACGGCACCTGGGACTTCCTCAGAAGTTCCATCACCAAGACGGTCCTCACGGACTTCAAGGATATGGCGGTCTGGGTGAACCAGTGAGATGCAGGGGCAGGGGAGCGGGCTCGCCCGGTCCTACCCGGCGGTCCTGGTAGCCGGCCGGGGCTTGGCCGACCAGTCTTCATAAAGGATAAGAAGCGGACTGGCCACGAAGATCGAGGAATAGGTGCCGACGCCGATCCCCACCAGCAGCGCGAACGCGAAGTCATGGATGACGCTGCCTCCGAAGACGAACAGGCACAAGACCACAAGAAGGGTCGTACCCGAAGTGAGGATGGTGCGGCTGAGGGTCTGGTTGATGCTGGTGTTTACGATTTCCTTCAGTTCTCCGCGCCGGCCGGTTTTTCTGAGGTTTTCTCGGATGCGGTCGTAGACGATGATGGTGTCGTTCAGCGAGTAGCCCACGATGGTGAGCAGCGCCGCTACAATGGTAAGGGAAAATTCCTTGTCGGTGAACGCGAACGCCGAAATGGTGATGAGCACATCGTGAACCAGAGAAACCACGGCGCCCAGGGCGAAGGGAAGCTTCAGCACCCAGCACAGGACGAGCGTCAGGACCAGGGCCGCCGCGATGAGAAGACTCATGGGCGCCCCCACGGCCCCCAGCAGGTAGACGCCCGCCACCAGCGTTCCCGCCATGACCCCGCTGGTTCCCCATTTCAGCTCAAAGCGACCCGAAATATACAGCGCGATGAAAAGCAGGGCGTAGTAAATGGCGAGAAGCGCCTTCTCCCGCAAATCTTCACCCACTTTCGGCCCGACCATTTCCACGGAGCGGATGGTGCTCTGCCCCGGCCCGAAATGCTTGTCCAGTTCGGCCTGGATTTCGTCGCCAACGTTCTTGAGGCCCGTGAAACTCACTTCTGTCCGGATCAGGTATTCGTTGTCTTCCCGGGAACCCACCCGCTGGATGGCCCCTTGAGCGATCCCCAGTCCCGAGAGGGCTTCCCGGATTTCACTCGGTGTGGTCGGCTTTTGGAATTGGACCTGGATAACGGTCCCACCGGAAAAATCAACGCCCAGTTTCAGACCGCCCCGCCAGGCAAGGGTTCCCAGCCCCAGGACGATCAGGACCAATGACAGGACGAACGCCTTGAACCGCATGCCGACGAAGTTGATGTTGATGTCCGGCCTGATAAATTCCATGTATTGAACCTTTCTGTCGGCGTCCTTTTCCGTTGCGCCGCCGGATTTTCAGACATTCAGCGTTTTCATCCGTCGGTGGATCAGCAGGTAGTCGAAAACCAGCCGCGTGACGATGATGGCCGTGAACATGCTCGCCAGGATTCCGATGCACAGGGTGACCGCGAATCCCTTGACCGGCCCGGTTCCGAACTGGAAGAGTACGACGGCCGCGATGAGGGTGGTCACGTTGGCGTCGAGGATGGTCATGGTGGCCCGGGAATAGCCCGCTTCCACCGCCGCCCGGAGCGTCTTGCCCAGCCGGGTTTCTTCGCGAATCCGTTCGTAGATGAGCACATTGGCGTCGACGGCCATACCGATGGTCAGGATGATGCCGGCGATCCCGGGCAGCGTGAGGGTCGCCTGGAAGGCCGCGAGCGCCCCCAGGATAAGAATCATGTTGATCAGGAGCGCCATATCGGCCACAGCACCCGCCAAGCGATAGTAAAACACCATGAAGACGACGATGAGGGCCCCGCCCACCAGCATGGAGAAGAACCCCTTCTGGATGGAGTCCCTTCCGAGGCTGGGACCGACCGTGCGCTCTTCAAGCACGACGACGGGAGCGGGCAGAGCGCCCGCCCGCAGCACGATCGCAAGGTCCCGCGCTTCTTCCATGGTGAACGACCCGGTGATGCTCGCCCTCCCGCCCGAAATCCTCTCCTGGATGACCGGTGCCGAATAGACCACGCCGTCCAGGACGATCGCCAGGCGCTTCTTGACGTTTTCGGCGGTGATGCGCTCGAAGATCCTGGCCCCCTGCGGGTCGAATTCCAGCGACACGTAAGGCGTGTTGTACTGAGTGTCGATCTGGACCCGAGCGTCGGTAATGGTTTCGCCCGTCATCAGGGTTCGATCGATCAGGGCGATTTCGGACTCGGTCGTCCGGCCCGTAGCGGGGTCGAAATGCTTCATGCGATAGACCGCAGTGCGCGGCGGCAGGTTGCCCGACCGAATGTCTTGAGGCGAAACGCCCTCCGCCACGAGCTTGAATTCCAACAGGGCGGTCTTTCCGATCAGCTCGATAGCCCGTTGAGGATCCTTGATCCCCGGCAGTTGAACCAGGATGCGATCTTCCCCCTGGGGACGGATATCGGGTTCGGAGACACCGAACTGATCCACGCGGTTCCGAATGGTCTCCAGGGCCTGGTCGACCGCCAGCCGCCGCACGTGGTCCGCTTCGCTTTCCCTCAGTCGGTAGACCGCGGAAAAATTCCCGTCCCGGGTCTCTTCCCGCACCCACTCCAGCATGGGAAACTCTTTTTCCAGGAGATCCTTCAACTTCGATGGATCGGCCGCCTGAGCGAGCTCCACCCGCAGGTCCCAAGGGTCCGTGCGTTCCACGTTCCGGAATGGAACGTTCGCCTCTCGAAGCCTTTCCTTCAAGTCTGCAGCAAGCCGTTCGGCGGTGTTCTTCACCGCTTCGTCCACCTGAACCTCGAGCACGAGATGCATGCCGCCCTGGAGGTCCAGTCCCAGATGGATCCTTTCCGTCGGAAACACCCCGGACCACCATGCCGGCAGCGACGAGCTGACAGTCGGCAACAGGTAGACCAGGGCCGCCCCGATGACTAAGATCACCAGAACCGCCCGCCACTTCAGAGTCTTCAAAGTGCTCCCTCCCAGGCCCCGTCTCGCGAAACGATCTTCCCGCCCGACGACCCCGCCGCCGGGTCCGGTCTCCGGACAAGGCCCCACGGCGACCGAACCTTCCCCCGATCACACAACACAGGGCACCCCGGCGGCAACCGGTCGTGCCCTGTCATTTTCCCAAGCACCGGCTCACGCCCCCGGTCACGGCTATTCCACGGGTTCTCCCCTGGAAACCAAGGATGCGATATACCCCCGATGCACTTTCACCCGTACTTTGTCAGCGATCTCCAGGGTAACCACGGAATCGGTGAGCCCGGTGATTTTTCCCTGAAGTCCACCCTGGGTCAGGACCACATCGCCCTTCTGCAGGTTCTGGAGCATGGCGCGGTGCTGTTTCTGTTTCTTCTGTTGCGGGCGTATCAGGAGGAAATAGAAAATACCCACCATCAAGATCAAGGGAAGGAACGCCGCCAAGCCCCCACCGGCTCCTCCACCGGTCGTTCCCTGGCCTGCCGTGCCCATGGCGTGGGCCAAACTCACAAGATTCATCCAGTCTTCTCCTTTTTGTCCCGATTCATCATCGGTCTGCTTTCACGGGCCCCAGGGTCTTGACGCCCCTTCCAACGGGATATCCTCCAAAACAGGTATGCATGTAAACGATATTTTCAGCCCCTTGTCAATCATCTTTGCCGAAATGTCACCCGGCGGCGGCCACTTAGAGGTTTCTTTCAGCGGGAGGCGGCGCGGGAAATGGGGACGAACCGTCCGCATCGCCCTCGCCCGCGGCGGTGCAGACACCTCATGAAGACCCGCCCGAACGCCTTTCATAAAAGTCCTTCCTCCAGGATTCGAAGCTTCCCGCTTCGACGGCGTTTCGAATGTCGGCCATGAGCTTCAGGTAGTAGTGGAGGTTATGGAGCGTGTTGAGCCGGTAGGCCAGCAGTTCCCGGGCGAGAAAAAGATGGCGGAGGTAGGCCCGGGAGAAGCGGCGGCAGGTATAGCAGGTGCACCCCCGTTCGATGGGCTCGGAATCGTCGGCAAAGCGGCTGTTCTTGATCTGAAGATTTCCGCTGGATGTGAAGAGCGCCCCGTTTCGAGCGTTCCGGGTCGGCATGACGCAATCGAACATGTCGATGCCGAGGCGCACGCCTTCCACCAGGTCTTCGGGGGTCCCGACGCCCATGAGATAGCGCGGGCGTTCTTCGGGGAGGCACGGCGCCAGTTCTTCCAGGACCGAAAGCATCGTTTCTTTCGGTTCCCCCACCGAAAGACTTCCGACGGCATAGCCTTCGAACCCGATCTCCTGCAACGCTTCCAGGCACGCCTTTCTCAAGTCGGCAAACACACTGCCTTGGACGATCCCGAAGACCGCCTGATGATCGCCCGTTCGCGACCGCCGGCACCGTTCGGCCCACCGCACGGTGCGCCTCATCGATTCTTCCGCGTAGTCGCGGGTTACCGGATAGGGCGTGCATTCATCGAAGCACATGGCGATGTCGGAACCCAGAAGGCGTTGAATCTCCATGGCCGTTTCCGGCCGGATAAAATGCGAGGACCCGTCGATGTGGGACTGAAACCTCACGCCCTCCTCTTCGACGGCGCGGGTCCGGGCCAGGCTGAACACCTGGAATCCCCCACTATCGGTGAGAATCGCCCGATGCCACGCCATGAAGCGGTGGAGTCCTCCCAGGCGCGCCACACGCTCGGCACCGGGACGCAGGTAAAGGTGATAGGTGTTTCCCAGGATGATGGAGGCCCCCAGCGACTCCAGTTCGTCCGGAGAAAGGCTTTTCACCGTCGCCTGGGTACCGACCGGCATGAAAACCGGTGTCTCCACCGTCACACCGCGTGCCGTGACCAAGCGCCCCCGTCGCGCCCTGCCGTCACGAGCCACCACACGAAACTCCAGCATGGTTTTCCCTCAAACGATCAGCATGGCGTCCCCATAGCTGTAAAACCGGTATTCTTTTCGAACGGCTTCCGCGTAAGCGGCCAGGATGGTTTCCCTCCCGGCGAAGGCCGACACCAGCAGGATCAACGAAGACTTCGGAAGGTGGAAATTGGTCACCATGGCATCCACAACGCGGAATCGGAAGCCGGGATAGATGTAATGGTCGCAGAACCCGGCAAAGGGTGAAACCTCGCCGAACCGGGCGGCCGTGTACTCCAGCGCGCGGACCACCGTGGTCCCCACCGCCACCACCCGCCGGCCCGCCCGGCGGACTTCCCGAATCCTCTGAGAAGCCTCCTCACCGATCTCGGTCCATTCGGCGTGGATTCCATGTTCCCGGATATCCTCCACTCGGATGGGTGAGAAGGTGCCGTAGCCCACGTGGAGTGTCAGGCGGACCGTTTCCACGCCTTTTCCCTCGAGGCATCCCAGGAGGTTTTCGGTAAAGTGGAGGCCCGCCGTCGGCGCCGCAACGGCGCCCGGCTTCGCGGCATAGATCGTCTGATAATCCTTTCCGTCCTCGAAAGAAACCGCATCGTCGTTCCGCCGGATATAAGGCGGAAGCGGCACCCTTCCGGCCCGTTCCAGGATCTCCATAAGCGGGGACCCGGTTTCGAACCTGACGGTGACCCGGCCCTCGCGAACCTCTCCCATCACCCGCGCCATCACTTCCTGTTCCAGGAAAAGCCGGCTCCCCCGCCGCGGCGGCTTGGATGCCCTCAACAGGCAGCGATACCCTTCGCGGACCCCCACGTCAGGATCCTTGTAAGGGTCCAGCACCAAGAGTTCCACTCGGCCTCCGGTGTCTTTCCGTCCCAGAAGCCGAGCCGGAACGACCCGCGTATCGTTTAGAACCAGAACGTCCCCCGCTTGCAGGTAATCCGGAAGGTCCCTGAAGGATCGATGTTCCAGGCGGCCGGATGCGCGCTCCAGCACCATGAGCCGGCAGCGGTCTCTTTGGGGAGTGGGCGACTGGGCGATCAGCCGGCCGGGAAGCTCATAATCATAGTCGTCCAACCGGTACGTCGGTCTATCCGCCATGACGGCGCCCCACGTAAACGAAAAACAGCCCCACCACCATGAGCACTCCGCCCATGACCCGGAGCTGTGCGGGAGGCATCTGGACGACCTGGCGGAGCCAGCGCTTGATCTGCTCGGGAAACGCCAGATAGGGCAGTCCTTCCAGAAAGCAGATGAGTCCCACAACGGTGAGCCAGTATTCCATGGATCGTGATTCCTTTCGATGGGAAGGCCCCACCCGCACACGCGGGCTGCGGCTTCGATCCGCTTGGCAACGGCGCGTGGATCGCCTATCATAAATGTTCGATTTTTGCAAAGGATTGACGGGCGCTCCCCGGACGTCCCCGCTGAAAGACTTTTGAAACCCACGGCAATGGAGAACCCGGCATGCCCATGAACTGGGTGGAAGTGGACCTGGCGGCTCTGCGCCACAATTTTTCCCAGCTTCGCGAACGGCTCCTCGTGAATACCGAAGTCATGGCCGTGGTGAAGTCGGACGCCTACGGCCACGGCATGATCCCGGTGGCCCGGGAACTGGTCCGGCTGGGGGTCCGTTTTTTCGGTGTGAGCACATTCTGGGAAGCGGTGGAACTTCGCTCCCACGGGATCGAAGGGCCCGTGGTGGTGCTTCTTGGGATCGAAGAAGCGGACCTGGAAGAGGCCGTGATCCAGGGCATCCGCCCGGTCGTCTACAGGCTGGACCATGCCCGGAAACTCAGCGAAACGGCCGGCCGCCTGGGCCGCACGGCCCCCTTCCACTTGAAAGTGGACACCGGCATGGGGCGGCTCGGCATCCCCATGGATCAACTGGGGCCGTTCCTGGACATTTTGCTCAAGCTTCCTCACCTCAGCCTGGAAGGCATCCTGTCTCATTTCGCAACGGCCGACGAGGAGGACAAAAGCTATTCCGACGTTCAGTTGGAGCAGTTTCGAGCGGCCATCGAAAGCCTGAAGGAACGAAACGTCCCCGTCCCGTACGCTCACATCGCCAACAGTGCCGGGATTCTCGGTCTGCCCCACGCCCACTTCCAGCTGGTCCGCCCCGGCCTCATGCTCTACGGATCCCCCCCTTCCATGGAACTGCCGCAGCCTGTATCGCTCCGACCTGTGATGACCTTCAAGTCCAAGATCATCCAGCTCAAGGTGGTGCCGCCGGGCCGCGCCATCGGCTACGGCCGCACCTTCTTCACCCAGCGCACGAGCCGCATCGCGACCGTTCCGGTGGGCTACGACGATGGCTACGCCCGGTGTCTTTCCAACCGGTCTCAGGTTCTCGTGGCCGGCCGAAGAGTCCCCGTGGTGGGCCGCGTTTCCATGAACATGATCACCATCGACGTGACCGACGTACCGGAAGCCCGAACTGAGCACGAAGTGGTGCTCCTTGGACCCCAGGGAACCGAAAGGATCACCGCCGAGGAAATCTCCCGTTGGCAGGGTACCATAAGCTACGAGATCTACTGCAGCATCGGGCGCAATCGCTTCAAGCGTTTCCTGAACGCGACCCCGGAGGGATCTTCCGAAGCCGCGCCCCCGCGTCCTTGACCCAACCGTTTCAGGGCATTATAAATGCGCCTTTCGTCCATCGGCGACCCGGCCCATGGCCCTTGCTCCCGGTTTCACTCTTTGCAGGAGGCACCGACTCGACATGGCTGTAATCCGAAGGCAACTTCTGGAAATGCTGGAAGGCTCCATCAGGCGGCTGACCGGCCCGAACATTGAAGAAGATTCCGTAACGCCGGAGGTGCAACTCGAGATCCCCAAGCATCCGGAATACGGCGACTACGCCACCAACGCGGCCATGAGTCTCACGCGGATACTGAAGCGAAGTCCCAGAGAGATCGCGAAAGCCGTCGTGGAGTCCCTCGATGACCCGGCTGGAATCCTCCACAAGGTGGAAATCGCCGGACCCGGCTTCATCAACTTTTTCATCCGCCCGTCCGCCTGGCATCATGTTCTGGAAACCATCATGGCGGACCCGGACGGTTACGGGCGCCAGGACCTGGGCCGGGGTCGCAAGGTCCAGGTGGAATTCGTGAGCGCAAACCCGACGGGACCCCTCCACATCGGTCACGGGCGAGGGGCCGCGACCGGCGACGTCCTGGCGAACATTCTCGAACTCTGCGGCTACAAGGTGGACCGGGAGTACTACATCAACGACGCGGGAAAACAGATGGACACCCTAGGGCGCAGCCTCTTTTACCGCTACCGGCAACTGCTCGGGGAAGCGGTTGATTTTCCGGAAGACCATTACAAGGGCGCGTACTTGCTGGACCTGGCGCGCCGGTTCCGGGAAACGTTCGGCGACGGCTACCGCGACGCCTCCGAGGATCAGGTGCTGGAGATCTTCACCCGGTACGCCGGCGAACGCATTCTGGAAGGCATCCGCGAGGACCTGGAGGTCTTCGGCGTCACCTTCGACGCTTGGTTCAGCGAAAGGAATCTGCACCGGGAAGACGCCATTCGAAAGACCATCGAAGAACTGGAGGCCCGCGGTTACATTTACGAGCACGAAGGGGCCAAGTGGTTCCGGAGTACGGCGTTCGGCGATGAAAAAGACCGGGTGGTTGTACGAGCCAACGGCGTCAGCACCTACTTCGCGGCGGATCTGGCTTACCACAAGAACAAGTTCGACCGGAACTATGAGCTGGTCGTCGATGTGTGGGGGGCGGACCATCACGGCTACGTGCCGCGGATGCTGGCGGGCGTGCAGGCGCTGGGACGAAACAGGGACGATCTTCGGATCGTTTTGGTCCAGCTGGTGAACCTGCTGCGCGGCGGAAAGCCTGTGGCCATGTCCACCCGAGCCGGCGAATTCGTCACCCTTCGAGAAGTCATCGACGAAGTGGGAAAGGACGCCGCCCGATTCATCTTCCTCACCCGCCGCTCGGACAGCCATCTCGATTTCGACTTGGAAGTGGCGAAGATGCAGAGCAACGACAACCCCGTCTATTATGTGCAATACGCTCACGCGAGGCTTTGCAGCGTCTTCGAAGTGGCGCGGGAACGGGGCGTCCCGTGCGAGTGGCGCCGGCCCCCGGACCTGGATCCCCTCACCGGACCCCAGGAAGTGGATCTCATGAAGCTTCTCGGGGAATACCCCGAGGTCCTGGCCAACAGCGCCCGGTACCTGGAACCGCACCGGATCCCCTACTACCTGAACGAACTGGTCGCGCTGTTTCACAGCTACTACAATCACAACCGGATACTCGGTGAAGACGAAGCTGTGACCCAGGCGCGGCTGTACCTGGCGGCGGCCCTTCGCGTCGTCATCCGAAACGGGCTGTCGGTGCTGGGAGTGACCGCACCCGAAAAAATGTGACGGGTGAAAAATAGATTTCCGTCGGCCGAGGCGGCCCAGCGATTCCATGAAACACCGGAAACCGAACAAGCGCTCGGAAGGACAAGGAAAGCGGAAACGTTTTCGGTTCGAACTGGGCCCGGGGCAGATCCTGGCGCTGGCTACCGGGGCCGTCGCGGCCCTGGCATGGATGTTCCTTTGCGGCATTCTGGTGGGGCGAGGACTACCCCCGCCGTCCACCGACCGGACGCCGCTCGCCGCTCGACTCTACGCCTTCCTGGGTCTGGACCGGCACGATGACCCCACTGCCGAAAACGCCGCGGACACCTGGGAGGATCCCCAGGAGATTCTGCAGTCCCTCCAGTACCACGAAGCCTTGACTCAGCCGCCTAAGCTCACCCAGCCCGTTCCCCACGAGCCGTCGGCCCCGACGGAACAGCGCCCCGCCTCGGACGAACCCCCGGGCGAATCCCCCGTCCTCGCGGAACCCCCCCCGACTTCCATCGAAGAAAAGGCGGGGAACTACACCCTCATGGCGGCATCCTTCAAGCACCCGAACAACGCCGAAAACCTGGTGCGGCGACTCCAGGACAAAGGCTACGCCCCCAGGATGGAAACGGTCCACACCGGAAGCGGAGAACTCTGGCACCGCGTGCTCGTCGGATCTTTTGAAACGCGCGAACAGGCGCAGGCGTTCGCCGCCCGGTTCAACCGGGAAGAAAACTTGGAAGGACTGGTGATCCGGCTGGAACGGTGACCGGCGACTCGCCATCGGCCGCCTCTGCGTGCAGGCTACACCGTTTCCGGCCGAGCCGCCCGCGGGAGGCATCCTCCGGCGTCAGAACCTTCGCTCGCCTTTGCTGGAAACCTCGCCGGCTTTCGCCCTCGCCTGCATCCTTTCCAGGACCGAATAGGCGAATTTTCGTTCTTCGTCGCCGTAAAACTTGATGTAGTGCGAGGCGGGAACCACTTCGAATCCCCGAAACAGCTTGTGCTCCCCTCCGAATCCCGGATCCAGCACCTGGTACCCTTCGCCGATGGCATAGCGGATGGGATGATAGTAGCAGGTGGCGAAATGAAGGAACGGATAGTCTTCGAAAGCTCCCCAGTACCGGCCGTACAGCTGCTTTCCCTTGTGATAGAAAATGGCCATAGCGACGGTTTCACCGCTTCGGGAGGCGATACTGAAGGCGCACCGGTGCCGAAAGCGCTCGTGAAGCAGTCTGAAAAACTGTTGATTGAAGAAGGGACGAAGGTCCGATCCCATGTGCTTGGTCCATGTCTGCACATAGAGCCGGTACATGTCGTCGAACAGGGATTCCGGGGCCTCACGGCCCTCGACCATGCGGATGTCGATGCCCGCCGCAGCGATATCGCGAAGCTCGCGTTTGATCTTATGCCGCCTCGAAGAACGAAAGACCTTCAGAAAGTCGTCGAAACTTCGGTATCCGCGGTTGAACCAGAGGCAGTATTCGCTCTTGAGGTTCACGTACCCCTTGCCGACCAAAAGCCGGTGCAGGTCCTGCCGCGAACGGGCATCGCCGGCGGCCGTTTCCATGGCGGTGAAATACATACGGGAAGTTACGAGTTTCTGCGTGTCACAAAGGAAATCGATATAATCGAGGAGCGCTTCATGAAGACGCAAGGGATTGGGACTGCCATGACACAGAAACTGATAACCCGGAACCGGGGTCAGGGGCACGGCGGCCAGCAGCCCCACATGGTACGGGTAGCCGGTCAGTTCGGCCAGAAACTGAAGCAGCCCGCCGTCGCCGAACTCCACCCACGACCGCTCCCTCTGGTAAAGCGGAGCGACGGCCACTGGATTCCCGTCCTGGTACAAGACGAGGTGCCGAGGCCGGTAGCCCCGTTCCGGGGAAGCCGATCCCGATTTTTCCAGTGCATAGAAATAGCCCCATTCCATGATCGGCGACGCCTGCCAGCTCAGCCGGTTCCAGAGTTCCGGATCGATCCGGGAAATTTCGGATACCACATCGAAACGCAGTGCCATGTCCGCCCCATGCTCCTTTCCGTTCTTGAGAATCGTAGTTTAACGGAACCCGCACGGTCAAAGCAAATGAACACAAACCCGTTGCGTTGGGATCCAAAGGCTGTATGCTAGCGGGAAACCGCCGCCCCTGCGGATGTTCCCACGGAAAAGCTCAGGAGATCGGCATGATTCCCAAAGAGATTCTCGACAAGATCGACAGCAACCGGAAGCGTTACGTGGACGAATTGGCCGGCTTTCTCGCCATTCCCAGCGTCAGCACCTATTCCCACCATCGAGCGGACGTACGGCGGGCCGGCGAGTGGGTGCTGCACCAGGTGAAACGCCTGGGCTTTCAAGGCGGGCTTTTCGAAACGGGCGGACATCCCGTGGTTTTCGCCCAGCGCTGCCCTCATCCGGACCGCCCGACCCTCCTCGTTTACGGCCATTACGACGTGCAGCCCCCCGAACCGAAAGACGAGTGGGTGTCGCCGCCTTTCACACCCAGCATTCGCGATGGATACATCTACGCACGAGGTGCCAGTGACGACAAGGGCCAGTTTTTCACCTACATCAAGGCGGTGGAAGCGGTGCTCGCCGTCGCGGGAGAACTGCCCATCAACGTGAAGATCCTCGCGGAAGGCGAAGAAGAGATCGGAAGTCCCAATCTGCCGGCATTTCTGAAAAAGCGACGTGACGATCTGAAAGCGGACGCCATGGCCGTTTCGGACGGCGCCCAGTTCGCCCGCGGCGTCCCCGCCATCACCTACGGACTGCGAGGCCTTTCCTATTTCCAGCTGGACGTCCGGGGGCCGCGTTTCGACCTGCATTCTGGAAGTTTCGGCGGCCTGGTGACCAACCCCGCCCTGGCGCTTTCCTCCATCCTCGCCAAGCTGAAGGATGAAAACGGAGCTGTGGCTCTACCGGGGTTTTACGACGACGTGGTGGAACTGGAGGAATGGGAACGGCGGGAAATGGCCTCCCTTCCCTTCGACGAAGAGGACCTGAAACGATACCTCGGCGTGAAAGAACTGGACGGCGAAAAGGGCTACACGCCCCTCGAACGAAAAACCGCCCGTCCCACGCTCGACGTGAACGGCATCTGGGGAGGTTTCGCGGGAGAAGGGGCCAAGACCATCATTCCCGCCAGGGCCGGAGCCAAGATCAGCATGCGCCTCGTACCCAACCAGACGCCGAAACGGGTGAACGCCCTTTTCGAGGGCCACGTCCGGACGCTGGTTCCTTCCGGCATTCGCGTGGACGTGAAGGAACTTCACGGAGCGGAGCCGGTGTTGATCGCGAGGGATTTAAAAGAAATTCAAGCGGCTTCGCGGGCCATCCAGGTGGGGTTCGGCAAAACGCCGGTCTTCATTCGAGAAGGCGGGTCCATACCTGTCATCAACATCTTCAAGGAGCGACTCGGGCTGGAAGCCATCCTGATGATGGGATGGGGAAGCCCCGACGACGGCGCCCATTCCCCCAACGAACGCTTTCACTTGGAGGACTTTCACCGGGGCATCCGCGCCGCCGCGGCCCTGCTTTACGAACTACTCTGAACAATGAACAAAGGTTTCGCGAGCCGTCCGGGCCCGGCTCGTGAAACCCTCGGAAATCTCACCTCTGAGCCACCACCCGGGCTGCACTTCACCCGCCGAAGACGCGCCGCCCGCATCCAAACCGCCCGGCGCTTCAATGCCACTCGCCTTCGTAAATGCTCGGGAACGCGTCCCCGCTCACCGACGCTCGGATCTCTTCCAGAAGCTGATTGGTCGCTTCCTCGATCCGATGAATGTCCTTTGCGTCCACCGAATCTTCGTTCACGTGGCGGAGCGATTCCTTCAAGCGCTCGAACTGCTGGATGATTTCCGGCTTGATCGCCCCTTCACCCAGCTTGCGGTTGAGTTCCAGAACCGTGCTCACACAACTTTCCACCCGCGCCCGAAAATGACCCGTCGGCTCCGATCGGCTGGAACGCCTGAACAAGGAACCCAGCGACTTCTTGATCAGAGATCCCCCCTTTTCTCCATTTCATCCCGAAAGACCTTGTAGAACTCCTGGTGTTCCCGGAGGGTCCGTTGGACGACGACCCGCAACGTGTCCAGGTCCCCCGGATGCACCACCAGATCCGCCTGCAGCCGAAACCCTTCCATGGCATCCATGGTCTTGGCCCGTCCACTCAACACGCACAGCACCGTCCGGCGGCGAACCGACATGGGAATGGTTCGAAAATGGTCGAGCACGCTGCGGTTCGGCGAATCCTCGAGGTCCGCTTCTCCAACCACCACCACGTCGAAGGTGTTCCGCCGCAGGCGACCCAACGCCCGCTTGGGCGTGTGGGCCACGCTGACGAAGCAGTTGAGCTCCTTCAGCGCCTGTTCCACCCGGGCGGCGTGTCCCGGGTCCGCAGAGCACACCAAAGCCGTCGGGACGCCTTCATCCACCAGTTCCAGGGGCGTCCAATCTTCGTCACTGTCGGCTTCCAGCCATGCCGGCCGCCCCGCCTCGATGGAAGAACCCTCCTTGGAGGCCGCGTCGTCTTCCACCGCGACCTGCATGGGAGTCTGGCACTTGGGACACGCCAGCCGCACCGACTTTCCCTTGGGAAGCTTTTCTTCGGGCACGGAAAACACCGTGCCGCATCCCGAACACGTGAGCTTCAAACCAAACCTCCCCGCCTTCCGGCCCCCTCCACCACCGGCGGTCGCCGCCGGGCCGGTGTTCGATACGCGCGCCGGGCCTTCCCGACCCTGTTCCCACGATGCCTCTACCCGCCGAGCCGGGAAAGCCCGTCTTTTGTGATTTTCGCATAATAAAACGGCGGTCCCACATCTTCCTTGTACCAGGTGAGCGATTCCATGTTCTCCTTCACCTGGGCGAACACCTCGTCCAGCGGCGCCCCCCTCTGGCACATCTTGTTTAATCGGTACTCCAGGGACATGCGGCGCGGAACAGTGTAGGCGTGGGCGATTTCATCGCCGTCCAGCTGCGGGAGTTTTTTCTTGGTCCAGATGAGGTAGAGCCGGAAGGGCTTCCGGTCGTCCTTGGCCGTATGCCCGGCCAGGATGAAATGCACGTGGTGAACCGGGTCGAGGGGAAGCCGTTCGCATTTTTCCCTCATGAAACGGTCGTATTGAGAACCCAGAAAAGGCAGTCCGGCCGAGTAGATGTCGTCCACATGGATCAGCCCTTCCTCGCGGACAAACGATGCGAAAGCCCGACACATGTCGACTCCATCGGCCGCTCCACCCGCCAGGATCGCCGCATGGGACCCCAGAGGCACCAGGCGCTCCACCTGGTAGTGCAACACGCTGCCGTCCGCATCGAAATCGATCGCCTTGCCGTCGGCGGCGACCACGATCCCTTCTGCCGTCTGGCATGCAAAGAGCTGCGACATGATGGAGGTACCTCCGTGTTGCGGGCAGCCGGCGAAACCGATCCCACCCGTTCCCGTGCCGTCACACTCCTGAAATCCTCGTCCTTTCCGTCAATAAATACAAATTCGGCGGGTTGAGCAAGTCAAAAGCTCTTCAGAAGCTCCCAGCAATGGTGGAGGCCGATGCTCATGCCCAGGCCGTCCGCGGGGTCCCTCGGCAGGTCGAGGTCGCGAACAATATCCAGCCTGTTGGCCAGGGTATCCACCTTATTGCCAAGCTCCAGGATCCACCTTGTTCCCAAGCTCCAGCTTGGGAACACAACGGTGCAGAAGCTCCAGCTTCGATTTCATCGCGGCGGGGGCACCGCTCCTACAAGGGGCTATCCACCTTATGGTTTACCTCTAGACCCTTAGAAGTCAATGACACCTAACGAATAAGGATAGATCGTGAGAGCGAAGCGAACCACGCTCTTATCCTGTAGTTCGAAAGGCCGCCTCCGGTGGCCTGAAGAACAGGCGCTGGAGCGAAGCTCAGCTCGCCCCGTTCGCGGCGCGCCGGAGGCGTGCCGCGAACGACAAACTAAGCCGGAGCAGCGCCCCTGGCGCTGCGATCGGCTTGAGCGACTGGTTCGCATTTTAGTCTGCTACCCATCGATACTCAAAATCACCTGTTTCTAAACCCAAAGCATCCTGGATGCGATTGTTAGCTTCCAATCCTAACTTTAGAACAGAATCCGCAGGCCACCGCCTAGTCCGTAATCGGAGTTCCATTGAACCACGAAAGATAATCGCTTGTGCACCAGGTAGGACACACCTGCGCTTCCTTCCCATTTATCATGGGTGTCGTATTGGGCTTCGCCCAACAGAGCGAGACGCGGCGTCAATTCTAAGGATTTTCCCAAGTTGAACCTCGCACCGCCGTCGGTATCAATCCACACCCTAGATTCCAAGTTGAGCGGCAGCAGATAGCGAAATCCAAACACACCTCGAGTATCGTCGAGATCATCCCCTTCACCCAATAGGTCAGCACCAGCGAGGATAGTGAAAAACCGGTTGATATAGCGATCGTAGGTGAAGATCCCTTCCCACTCGGTGTCGTCCACCTCCCGCCACCCCGCTTCCCACCCTGCGGTCAGGATGTTGCGAGTGTTAGAAAGCATCAGAAAGCCCTCAGTCATGTTACTGAGGGCATTAGCCTGGCCCCAATAATACCAGGAATCCTTGTAGAGGTTAGGCCGGACTGCCGCTAGTTGTGGGTCGAGCGTAAAGCCCTCATAGTTCACGACTCGGGCCATCCCGCTCTCCATGTGGTAGAGCAAGTGACAGTGGAAGAACCAATCGCCGGACTCGTTGGCGTCGAATTCGATGACGGTCGTTGACATGGGGGCGACGTTGACGGTGTGTTTGAGTGGGGCGTAGTCGCCCTGGCCGTTGATGACTCGGAAGAAGTGGCCGTGCAAATGCATCGGGTGGTGCATCATGGTGCGATTGATCATGATAAAGCGTGCGACCTCGCCCTCGCGGATGCGGATCGAATCGCTCTCTGAGAGAGGCTTATTGTTGAGGAACCAGACATAGCGTTGCATGTCTCCGTCAAGAGTGAGGCGGATTTCCCGGACGGGTTTGTCCTTGGAAAAAGCAGTAGGCCTGGTGGCCCGCAGTTTGGCGTAGGGTGGCCATGGGCGGCTCGGGTCCATGCCATCAACGGCGAGGTTTTTGGATGCAGACACATCAGCAGCGAGTAAGCGAAAATCGGTGCCATAGTGTTTGCCGATCCTTGAGGTCTGAGGAGATATCGGCATAGAATGGCCGCCGTGTTCCATACCTTGGGCGGGGGAGGTGTGGTGCTCCATCGGCATACTGGCATCGTGTGATGTACCCCCAGTGCCTGCACTCGATGTGTGATCCATACTGCCCATTTTCACTTTGGAAGGGTCTGCGCCATGGTCCATGCTTTCCATGCTGCTCATACTGCCCATATCCATCGAGCCCATGCCCATCATTCCGGGCTGATCGAATTTGCCGGCTTCAATCTCACGATCGGACATGCCCATGGTGCCAGCGGGGGTGAGGGAGAAGATCTGTTTCAGGCTGATATCACCCATGGTGTGATAGAGGTTTGGTCTAGGCACATCCTGGGCACGGTGGTGTTCGCCGGAACCTATCCAGGCCGACGCGTAGCCCGAGCCGTCGTGGGCAGTGGCTCGGAATTCGTAGGCCCCGGACGCGGGGACTCGGACGAGCACATCATAGGTTTCAGCGACGCCAATGAGAAAGCGATTTTCTTTGAGCGGTTCCACGTCAAGGCCGTCCGCAGCGACGATGGTCATCGGGCCACCGGCGAATTCAAGGTGGAAATAGGTGGTGGCAGAGCCGTCAATAATACGCAGCCGGATGATTTCATTTGGCTCCGCATGGAGGGTTGATTCAGGCTCGCCGTTGGCGAGGAAGCGGTCGTAGGCCACGTCAGCGATGTCCATGGCCGGCATGCGTTGGAGCTCTCGCTTGAAGTAGTCGCCGAGCATTCCGAGGCGGGCGGCACCGAGGATGCTCTGGGAACTGCCCTTTTCGAGGGCATACCATTCACTACCTCGCTTGAGTGTTCGAATCACTTCGTGCGGATCCTCGTCGGTCCAGTCGGAGAGCAAAACAACATAGTCACGGTCGGGCTTCGGGCTGTTCTGGCGCGGCTCTATGACGATGGCACCGTAAACCCCGCTTTGCTCCTGCAGGCTGGTGTGGGAGTGATACCAGTAGGTTCCGTTCTGGCGAATGGGAAATTCATAGGTAAAGGTTGTTCCGGGCCTGATCGGAGGATAGGTAACATACGGGACACCGTCCATATGGTTCGGGACGAGCAAACCGTGCCAATGGATGGAGGTTTCCACGCTCATCTTGTTGTGGACGTGGATTCGGGCGATGTCTCCCTCTTTGAAATGCAAGGTTGGACCCGGAATAGCACCGTTTATGGTCATACCATATACAGGCTTTCCGGTGATGTTGACCTCCTGCTGGACGATCGTGAGTTGGTATTCGACGCTTGATGCTTTGGCGGGTGTACAGGTGAAGAGGATAGCAAAAGTCAGACAAACAATTTTGATGTTTCTTACCAGCCACATCATGTCGAGCCCCTTTTTTGGCTAAGCCAGGATTGAAAGGACCTTTCAGGCTCGTCTCAATCCTTATCTGTTAGACATTCTTCTCTTTCTCTTGTGGGCCAATGCACAGATTCGTGCACCAGAAAGAACCATGAAGAGCGCACCCAGACCTAATGTAACCCTGAGGGCCCGCACGAGGTGTCCGCCGTGATGGTGAATGATCTGAAGTGCATTGTCAGTTGAGTTTGGCTCGCCAGTATCGTGGTTGGAATCTCTGACATCGTGTGCGGAAATTTCGGCGTCAACATAGTGTCCATGCCCTAGAAATTCATCGAACGCGATTATGGTTCCGGTGCCGATCTGGACGAGAAGAAAGATCGACAATATGACACCCACTGTGGCGTCAACTCTGCGAACAGGTAGTGTCAACCGTTTTGTGTAAATTCATAACCCCTCCAACCGCTTCCAAAGGGGCAGATTTTTAGCGACTTTTCCGAGAGGATTGGACCTCCAATGGAGCTCCATCTTCAATGCAATGAATGCAAGGTGTTCCTCTGGCTGCATGCCAAACCCTTGCAATCTCAACGACACACTTTCTGCGATCCACCCTGTAGACGATCGTACATGGCTTACGAATCACCTCACGGATAGCAGGATCATTGAGTTCGGGTACGATTCGCCCCGATTCTGGGAAATCGGCTAATCTCTCTACAGTATGGAAAATGCTCTTGACGAATCGTTCAGTTGCCGAAGCACTGTTCTCCGCTATAAAGGCCGCAATGTCCTTAAGATCAAATTTTGCCGTCGGAGACCAGATTAGCCTATAAGCGACTCGCTGAACTCCTCCTTGATCCGCTCGTGAGGAATACCCTTACCTTCATCGAGCTCACGAAGTGCTTTGCGCACACCAGCCACGAAATTTATCCTTTCCTGGATATCTTTCCACGTGGCCTCTTCCGGAAGTTCTTGAATAGTCCTTATGGCAAGTTCTTTTATACTCATTTTCAAACCTCATTTCTTTTTCTGTTATTGCAGCCACACACCTTCCCCGCTAACGCGGCGCTCACCTGCGGGGTGGACGGCAAGCCAGAGGCTTGACGGACACCACGTCAGGTGAAGCAGCCTGGTTCCGAGGCGCGCTTCGCGCGCCTCGGAACCAGGCTGCGAACGAAGTGAGCGCCGCGTTCCTCCGGACGCGCGAAGCGCGTCCGGAGGAACAAGTTATTAGCTAAACGGCTGCTTCTGGCTAATACACAATGAACGGGTATTAGCTATAAAAGCAAGAAACATGCCTGTCTGATATTATGTTTTTTCATCGGTGTATTTCATCTCACATTTCGCTTGTTGTACTGGCGAACTTTTTTGTTTTTCAAAAAACGGCTGAATATAAGAGTTAGTGAAAGCACAACAAAGAAAGAGCACGGCAATCGCGCCACGTCATCCCAAGCCGGGCTGGACAACGCTTTTTCTATTTGGCATGTTGGTGTCCCAAAAGACCGGGAGGGACATCATGCCAGACGTTGTCATGAAATCAGTGCACACCGAGGGAGTGGGTTTTGCGCCTATCCTTCGATGCTATTTCGACAAGTGTCGTATTCAACAGATCATAGACGACAATGTGCCTCTTGACCCCAGGCGGAAAGTCCTTAGCCATGGCGAGGCTTGTGTGGCCATGATCACGGGCATCCTCTTCCAAGTACTTCAACTCTACCGGCTTTGCCGTTTCGCCTTCGATACAACCGTGCTGAGCGTGATCTTGCCCCATATCGCTCCTCATGAATATTTCGATGACCGCTTAGCCGACACACTGGATGCCATTTATGATTATGGCATCGGCAATCTAGAAATGCCCATCACCAGAGAAATGATCGCTCAATTTGACATCGACAACCACGTCTGTCACAACGACCCGACATCAGCCTCGGTTTATGGGGAATACAACAATAAAACCTCTGAAGGCATCAAGATCACCTACGGGCACAGCAAAAAGCATCGCCAGGACTTGAAACAATTCGTTTGGTCTCTGTCTGTAAGTTCCGACTCCGCATTCCCACTATTTCAGCAGGCCTACAACGGCAATACGGCCGATGTGAATACGTACGTCGAACAATGGACCCGTTTGGTTGACCTGTTGGATCGGGAGGATTTTCTCTATGTCGCCGATTCAAAGCTCATCACCAAAGAGAACATGGCTCACATCCATGATCATGATGGATATTTCATCGCCCCGGCCCCCATGTATGAGTCCTACAAAAAAGCTTTTTTTGCCGCACTTGAGAACCACCATCAGGAACGGCTCATCCCTTACAAAGATCAGACAAACCGAGGGTTTGAAGCGCCCTTCTCGTTCTCCCATAACCAGAAAGAATATGAATTCCGCATGATCATCCTCTATGATCAAGGTTTGGCTTCCAGAAAACGAAATGCCCTTCACAACCGGGCCGAAAAGACCCGTCAAGCATTTGCGGAACTCACCCCCAGGTTAAATGCCTATCAGCTAAAAACCAGGGAGTCTATCGACAAAGCCTGCAATGACATTTTGCGCAAATATCAAAGCGCTGAGTTCTTCACCTATACTATCTCCAATGAGCCCGTCGTCACTTACAAAAACAAGAAAAAGGGCCGCCCTAAAAATGGGGAAGAGCCGGAGAAGGTCGAAGTCATTACCGATCATTTTAGCGTAGCGCTTCATTTTAATGAGACCGCCTTTGAAGAGGCCCTGTATCGGTGCGGCTATTACCCTCTGATCACCAACAAATCCCAAGAAGACCTGTCCATCGAAGAAGCGATGATGGCCCATAAACACCAATACAAACCCGAGCATATCAACCGCAGGGCCAAGAGCGGATTCAAGTTGGAACCTGTTTACATCCACACGCCCAAAAGGATCGAAGTCTATTTGTTCCTTTTCAAGATAGCCCTGCAGCTCGTTATCCTTATTGAAAGAACGGCTAGAAAAAACCTCCAGGCCCGGGATAAGGGACTGGATAACTTCATGCCCAATAGAAAGGATGTTCGCAATCCACGGGCCGAGAACATGCTCAAGGCCTTCGAATACGTGGTACGCGGGCACATGCAGCTTCCCGATGGTACGTCTTGCGGGTTTGTCTCGGAACTAACCCCTTTGCAAAGGGAAATCCTGAAAATCCTGGAAGTACCCGATCACTTTTTTTCCTACGATTATCTTTTCGATACAAGTTAACAAAGCCGAATCGATATCATCCAGGCAATAGTGCACCAGTAAAACCCTCAACCAAAATTATAAAAACACCCTTTTTCAAAGAGCGAAATGTGAGTAATAATTCCTCTGTTTTATCATTTGCCCTAACGTTACGGATCAGGCGCCGCTTTCAGCGGTCGCCTGCAACCGATGGTTGGCTTGTCATTTCTTTGCTCTTCTCTTCCCGAGGAAGCAATTTCTTTTTCCGCCTATCTTTGATGATCGTTTCGATTGACCTGACATTGTCCGGCTGTACCTTGCCGAATTGCTTGAAATATATTTCTTCAATAAACTCCGGGAGCGGAGCTTTCCACGGTTCTTGTCGATGATTTGCCAAACTCCCGAGTTTTTTCGGATTCAAGCCGAGTTCTCTTGCCATTTGGATTTGTGCGTCAGACATGTGATAGCGTTTGTGTGCATCGATCCAGATTGTCAAATCCTTTGCCATTTCCGATTTCTTTCGCAAGCCAACGCCGCAAATCACCGCTGGCAAAAAGCAGAGCCACTAAGGAGCGCCACTTTTTGTCGTCCGAGTGCATTTGCCTTGTTATGCGATCATTGCGTTGGTCATCTGTGCCAAGCCACCATTGATATGTCACCAGAGCAATCGAATCGCCAGGGCGATTGGTTAAAAACACGCAACCCAAAGAATAACAGGGCCGGAGGCGCCCCGAAACTTGAACCCCATGACCTCGAACTCGATGGGACCAGACTGAGACCTTAAGATGGTTATAACCTACAGCGCGAGGATACCTGCCATCGGAAGACCAATTACCGCCGCGAAATGATCCCGCATGACTCCTGCAGAGATAAGTCTTATATCGCCGATTGAAATCCAGCGGTGCGCGCCACTCGGATTGACAGCCCACTGCCCAAGGGCGGCGACAAGAAGCACGGCTGGACCAAGATAAAGTGCACAGAACGTGATAAACCGTGCAGCCCGACCTTCACTTTGTTGATTTCTTTGTTCTTCTTGGTCTTGTTCTTCTGGCGTTGTCATAATCGTTTGTCCGCATAACGCCGCTTTTCAGCAGAGGGGGCTTTTTGCGCTCGGCTGCAAAAGCCTTTTTGGACACTATTAAGTGTCGAGCATGTCCCATTCCTCGCCGAGAACCCAGCGAACCGCAGAAAGCTTGCCATTGATCATTCCCCACTCAAATTCGTCCCATGGGCCAAGGTTCTTTTTGCCATAAGAACGTTCTACGTTTCTCGCGGATTTCAAAGCTCCTTTCCAGATATCCCGCTGAACGGTTTCTCGCGCACCGGCTCGATGGGGATACGTCTCTTTATCTACCACTTTGACCCTGCCTTCCTCAACGGCAATTCGGAGATTCCAGTGATGGTTGTACCAAACCTGATGAGACAACAGCAATTTCCGGAGCCCCTGTAAAGCCTTGAAAACCGGGCCTTGAAGGATTTGGTTTTCGCCAACCCAGGGGGTGATTTCGGTCTCCAAAGGGGGTTTCGGAGGTGAATTTTTTCGACTATTTTGCTGTTTCATGCTGGACAGCCGCCCGCGTCTCTGGTAGGCTATTTTGCCATGAAGCCCAGCAAAGACGCTCCTTCATCCAAGATCCGACTTCGCAAGCATCTGAATGCAGATGCCCTGGTGAGAGCGGTGCGCCGTGAGTTCGAAAAGATCCCCGATCCCCGCAAAGGCAGGCCGCAGATCTCCTTTGCGGATGCGGGCATGAGCGCCTTCGCCATGTTTTCTTTGAAGGATCCCTCTCTTCTGGCCTTTGAAAAACGCTGGTTGGCTCGGGATCACAACCTGCACGCGCTCTACCACATCGAGAAGATCCCTGCCGACAGCACCATGCGGGAGATTCTCGATGAGGTTTCGCCCTATGTGTTCCGACCCGCCTTCCGCGAGACCTTCTCACGGCTTCAGCGCGGCAAGGCGCTGGCTCAGATGACCGTGCTGGACAGCCGCTACATCCTGGCCCTGGACGGCACGGGCTATTTTTCGATCAAAACCCTCAAGCCCTTCGACTGCCGCTTCGTCCTTACGGTTAAACCCGGCGATCACGCCTTCCTCTTCGAAAAGGCCGACGAGGCCATCGCCGAGGGCCGGGCTGTGGAGTTCTGGCACGCAGCGGAAGACAACCCCGAAACCCTCCATTACTTCCGCTTCGTGAACGACCTTCCCCTCAACAAGTCCCATCCCGACCTTCGAGTGAACCTCCTCGAATACCGGCAGGTGACCCCCAAGGGGCTTCTGCGGTTTTCCTGGGTCACCGATATTCTCATCCGCCGGGAAAACACCGTCACCTTGATGCGGATCGGCCGGGCGCGCCGGCGCATCGAAAACGAAACCTTCAACACCTTGAAAAACCAGGGCTACCACCTCGAACACAACTACGGCCTGGGCCGAAAACACCTTAGCGCCGTCTTCGTCACCCTCCGCTCCGGGAATTGCTGACTTCCGCGCACTCAACCTCTGGATGCAACTCAAAAACGAGGAATGTCCGCACGCTTCTCGCACCGGATGGCCGATTTGCTCGCCGGATCGTTGGGGATCCGCCCGAAAAGGTTCATCTTCGCCTCGTCGACCCTCCCCTGCATTTCCAGCTCGATGAACTCCATCCGTCCGTACACGGATTCCGGTTCGCCGCTGAAATGCGTGATTTCCATCTTCACCGACAAGGTCTCCCCTTCGACCCGGTACTCCCCCAAGTAATAGTATCGGGCGTCTCCCCCATAAATGCGATTGTTCCAGAACACCAGGACCCCAGCTCCCGTTGCTCCACTGCTGGAAACGAACTTGATGGTCCAGAGGCCGTCTACCATCGGAGATTCCTCCTTACTCGGGCTCGTGAATCCGTTCCAGTGGCCTCAGCCCTCTAAAAAGGCCCAGGCCGGCCGCTCACGAAGCGCTCAGCGGATTTAAGGCGGTATCTTGGGAAGCTTGATCCGCACCTGATTCCCCTTGCCTTCTTCCACGCACATGAAAAGACCACCACCATGTCCGGTGACGATCCTTTCCAAGGCTTCCAGGGTGAAGGCTTCCGCCCGCGTTGTCGGCCGGTCTTTGCGGTATTCCGTTCCTTCTTCGCTCAGATCGAAAAGCTTCAAGTCCTCGGGATACACTCCTCGGCCTTCAGCGACGAAAATCACCGTAAGGTCCGTTTCCGAGTCTTCCACACTCACGCGGACGGCATCCCCCT
The DNA here is from genome assembly GCF_005377625.1 of Desulfoglaeba alkanexedens ALDC. Taxonomy (GTDB): domain Bacteria; phylum Desulfobacterota; class Syntrophobacteria; order Syntrophobacterales; family DSM-9756; genus Desulfoglaeba; species Desulfoglaeba alkanexedens. The sequence goes on from NZ_CP040098.1 coordinate 269,127, forward strand.
TGTCCGAATTTTTGACGGCCTTTTCGAGGAAATACGCAAAGACCCGTCCCAGCCGCACCGGATCCGCCTCGATCTCCTGGAACGCTTCGGGGACCTGCAAAGACAGATGCACCCCGCGCCGGTCCGCCCTTTCGCGATACGCCTCCAGCAGGCGTGTCAATTCCTCTCCGACGCGGAACGCCTTGAAATTCAGCCTGATTTTCCCTTCCTGCAGGTTCGCGTAGTCCAGCAACTCATCGATCATGGACTGCAACTTTTCAGATTCCTCGGAGATCACGTCCAGGTAGTTCATGACCTTCATGTCCTGGAATTTCTGGAGCTTGTTGCGCAGCCGCACCGCAAACCCCTGGATGCACACCAGCGGATATTTCATGTCGTAGGCGAACATGGAAAGCACATAACTCTGAAAGCGCTCCATGCTCTTGAAGCGCGTGATGTCCCGAAAACACTCCAGTCCGCCTACGACGTTCCCGTCCTTGTCGAAAAGCGCGGCAGCGCCCAATGCAACCGGCACTGGGTTGCCGGACTTGTCGAGAAGGAACGTCTCGGTTTGCACCTTGGGGTTCCGGCGGTTGATGACCGTTTCGAGAGGGCATTCCTTCTCGCAGAGGGCGGATCTCAGGATCTTTGAGCACGGCTCTCCGATGGCTTCCTGGGCCGAATAGCCGGTGATTCTTTCGGCCCTCGGGTTGAACTCCGTGATCCGGAGTTCCGGGTCGACGGTCACCACCGCGATGGGGAGGCTTTCTACCACGAACCGGTAGAATTCCGCGCTTTCGTGGATCCGCGATGCCTCGAACTCAGGGTTTCCCTTCCCAGTCATGGGACTCTCCTTTCACCAGGCATCCAAAAAAAACCGCGCTCGGACCGAAACATGAGCGAACAGCGGTCTACACTTGATTATGAAGCCCGGGAACCGGAAAGACAATCGAGCGAGCGGAATTTTCGGGCACGCTTTCGCATGGTACCGTGCGGCACCTAGTCGCCGAGGATCCAGGAGAGAAAAAAAGCCGGGCGGTTTCCGCCCGGCTTTTCCGTATGCGCTGGTGGGCGGGGGGGGATTCGAACCCTCGACTTCCACCGTGTGAGGATGGCACTCTCACCGCTGAGTTACCCGCCCTGGGTTCGGAGTGCTTATAGAACAACCCCGCTCGATTTGCAAGCATAAAGGACGGTCTTCCCGCCAAGGTCGGTCCTCCCGCCGCCGAGCAGTAACATGCGCAGGCGGAGGTAATCGTCTTTGGCCTGGCGGTCTCCCGGGTCCAGCTTGAGAATGGCTTCGGTCTTTTTCAGGGCCTCGTCATACTGCTTCAGGCTCTCGTGGAGCTGGGCCGCCTGGCGGAGGTATTTTTTCTCTTTGGGTTTGAGTCGAACCAGATTTTCCAGGGCAACCAGGGCTTTCCGCTTGTCGCCCAACTTGAGTGAACCCAGGAGCACGTACTGGTGGAAGGCCGCCACGTTCGGCCGCTCTTTGGCCGCCTTTTCGAAAAAAGCGACCATCTTTTTATAATCTCCGGAATTGTTGAGAACGGCGAAATAGGTATCGTAATAGCCCAGGTTGTCGGGTTCCAGGCCGACCAGTTCCTCGAGCACCCGTGTTTCGGCCTTGCGGTTTCCCGCCTTCTGATAGAGATCCAGCAGGTATTTGCGGGAAGGAACGTCCCGGGGATCCATTCCGGCGACCTTTTCGAACGCTTTCGCCGCCTCCTTCCACTTTTCCTGTTCGTAATAGAGCAGCGCCAGGTTGTGCCAGGCCACCTTGTCTTCAGGCCTGAGCGCAACGAGGCTCTCGTAAGCGGAAGCCAGGGCGGTCTTGTCCTTTTCCTTTTCGAGCAGGGCGATCAATCGGAGCAGGGCCTGCTCGTTTCCTGGGTTGCTCTTGAGAAGCTCCTGGTAGACCCGCCGGGCTCCTTGCACATCCTTCTTTTCCTCCAGAAGCGCTCCCAACCTCAACCGGTTGTTCACGTCCTTGGGGTTGGCTTGCAGATACCGTTCAAGCGCCTGAACCGCATGGTCGAGATTCCCCGCCATCTTGTGGGCCACGGAAAGATTGTAATGGACGTTCGGGTCCTTCACGCCCGCTTTCAGGGCCTTGCCATACGTCTTCGCCACATCGGCCCACAGCCCCGCTTCCGTTTGGAAGTCAGCCAGCGCCAGATAGTAGGCACCGAGGAAGGCCCGGGGGATCGCTTCCTCCTGCCGAACCAGGAAAGCCGCCGCCTCTGGAGCCTTCTTGTGGCGTCGCAGGAAGCCCAAGAGTGACTCGAACACCTTGGGATCCTGGGTGAGTTGAAGCAGTTCCATGTGCACGCCCAGGGCCGCGTCCACCTTTCCCTGCCGCGTATGGATCTCCAGCAGCTTTTCGAGCATGGGCCTCGACCGGCCCGTTTCGAGGATCTCCCGATAGATCTTTTCCGCCTCGGTCAGCCGGCCTTCTTCAGCATAGAGGCCCGCGAGGTGGGTCCTTGCCAGCACGTTTTTCGGATCCGCCTCCACGACGCGTTCGAGAAGCGCGATCTTGGCCCGGGGGTCCTCCGTCTCGGCCGCCTTCTCCAGCCAATCCCGGGCGTCCCATTCGACGACCACCGTAAACGAGCCCAACGGATGACCCCGCCAGAAGACCTCTACGGGGACCCGCCGGGGTTCCTCGAAAGCTTCTCCCGGCCACAGATCCTGGACGGCAACCGGAGCCTCGCGGGCCCGTTCGAAATCGACGCCAACGCTCACGATCTCCAGGCCCCATGGGATCCAGCCGTCGGTCTTGACGGTCTCTATGTGGAAGGTGTCTTTGGGGTTCAGTTTGAGGGTGCCGCCCGGAGGCACGGAAACCGCCCGTCCGTTTTGGACCACCTCCACCCCCTGGAGCTCCTTGGGAACCGGAAGGTAAGGCAGCAGCCGGTCTTCCACGCCCTTGGGGCCGACCAGTACAAAAACGCCTGCGGCCACCACCGCCAAGACGAGCAGCCATTTGGCCGCGCGCACCCCGGCCTTGGGCCGCTCCCTTCGCGGCCTGAACAGCGTAGCGTCGTAGCGACGCCCGTAGTCTCGCTTCCTGCCGCTCAACATGGGGAAATCCCCCGCTGCGTCTCCTCTTCACCGAAGGCCGCCCGGCGAAGGCCGCGGACCTCTTCCCGGCTCAGATGCCGCCATTTCCCGGCCGCCAGCCCTTCAAGCGATAGGGGACCGTAGCCGCTGCGGTGGATCTTGACTACGGGATGGCCCACGGCTTCGCCCATGCGTTTGATCTGCCGGTACCATCCCTGGTGGATCACTATTTCGAGCCACGTGGCCTTGGGAAGCTCCTTCAGGCGCCTCACCCGGGCCGGAGCCGTCCTTCCTTCCGGGAGCATCACTCCGCGCCGGAGCAGCTCGAGCGTTTCGTCGGAGGGACGCCCCTGGACCTTGACTTCGTATTTCTTCGGAATCCCATGCCGAGGGTGCATCAGCCGGTGAGCCAGAGGGCCGTCGTTGGTGAGCAGCAGCAGTCCCGAGGCGTCCCAGTCCAGACGGCCCACGGGAAAAAGTCGAACTTCGAAATCCGGCAGGTGATCGAAAACCGTGGGCCGCCCGCGCGGATCCCTGGCCGTCGTCAGGCAGGATCTCGGTTTATTCAATAGGACATACAACCGGGTCGCCGCCGGCGAGACGGGGTGCCCGTCCACCCTCACCTCGTCGCAGTCCGGGTTCACCCGGACACCCATTTCGGTAACCCGCTTTCCATTCACGGTCACCCGCCCCTGGCGGATCCAGTCTTCCGCAGCCCGCCGGGACGTCAGACCCGCATCGGCGAGGAACTTCTGCAGCCGCACGGTTTTCATGCCATTCCATCAGACAAACGATCCCGAAAGCCCTACTGCTTCCAATACCCGTTCCATGGTGGCCGAAGATTCCTTTCGGGCTCTTTCTATCCCGTCCTTCAGCCCCGCACGCACCTCTTCCACGTTCCGTTCCAGTTGCAGGCGTCTTTCACGGATGGGGCCGAGCCGTTTCAGAAGATTCCGGATCAAAATCCCTTTGCAGTCAACGCATCCGATCCCCGCCGTACGGCATCCATGCGCCGCTTCGGCGACTTCTTCCTGGCTGGAATACAGCTTGTGATAGGCGAAGACCGGGCAGACTTCCGGGTCCCCGGGGTCGGTCCGCCGTTTCCGCGCGGGGTCCGTCATCATCTGCAGCACCTTTCGGCGGATGTCTTCTTCCGGTTCGGTAATAAAGATGCAATTCCCGTAACTCTTGCTCATCTTCCTCCCGTCGGTTCCCGGAAGCACCGGCACCTCGGTCAGCAACGCATCCGGCACGGGAAAGACCTCGCACTCGTACAGGTGGTTGAAACGGCGGGCGATCTCCCGAGTCAACTCGATGTGCGGCAGCTGGTCCTTGCCCACGGGAACGCCGTTCGCCCGGTAGATGATGATGTCCGCCGCCTGGAGTACCGGGTAGCCCAAAAAGCCGTAGGTGGAAAGATCCTTGGCCTGCAGCTGCAGCTGCTGCTCCTTGTAGGTCGGGTTCCGCTCCAGCCAGGCAAGCGGCGTGATCATCCCGAGAAGCAGGTACAGCTCCGCGTGCTGCTTCAGTTCCGACTGCACGAAAAGCGTGGACTGCTTGGGATCCAAACCGGCCGCCAACCAATCGAGAACCATCTCCCAGCTGTTGCGCCGGATATCGCCCGGCGCGGCGTAGTCGGAGGTGAAGGCATGCCAGTCGGCGACGAAAAAGAAGCAATCGTATTGACTCTGGAGGCTGATCCAGTTTTCAAGAGCGCCATGAAGATTTCCGAGGTGGAGCCGCCCCGTCGGGCGCATTCCACTGAGAATCCGCTTCTGCTGGTTCATGCGAAACAACTCCTCTGCTTTCCAGCCGTCACGTTGAGCCCAAGGTCCTCATCGCCCCAAAAGCACCCGCAGAAAAAGGCTGAGTACCGGGTCCAGCAGGTTGCCCCACATGCCCGTGGCGATGAGCAGCAAGATGATGATCATGCCGTAGCGCTCGAGGGCCGCCACCCGGTAGGCCCAGTTCCGGGGAAGCAGCCCCGTCAGGATCCGCCCACCGTCCAGCGGAGGAACGGGAAAAAGATTGATCACCATGAGCACGACATTGAACACCACGGAAAAACGGGCCATCAGGAAAACCGGTTCGGCGATGCTGACCAGTAGGCCCGAATGGTGAATCCAATCCGTGGCGTAAAGCAGCACCACCGCCCGGTAGGCCAGCGCGCTCAGGCAGGCCAGCATGAGGTTGGTGAGGGGCCCCGAGACGGCGACCCACGCCATGCTGCGCCGGCCGCCACGCAGGTTGGCGAAGTTTACCGGCACAGGCTTGGCCCAACCGAAAAGGAAGGGGGCGTTCATCAACATGAGCGCGACAGGCAGAATCACCGTACCCACCGGGTCGATGTGCACTAGTGGGTTAAAGGTGATGCGGCCCATGAGCCGGGCCGTGGGATCGCCGAGCTTTTCCGCGACCCAGCCGTGAGCCACTTCGTGGGCCATGACCGCGAGCAGAAGCGGGAGGGCAAAGATGCTGATACTGCGAAGAAATTCAGAAATACTTGCTGTCATGACTTTCCTGGCCGGAAGTCCATTGCCGGCGGGCGTCCCCCGCGGGTTTTCACGACCCGTTGCTTGCCTTTTCCAAAACCGGCCAGCGGGCCTTGACGAACTCCAACTCTTCGGCACGACTCCTTACCTGGCCGTTCAACCGCGCGTCCAGCAGATCGTTTAGTATCCGGGAATATAGAGGACCCGGCGGAAATCCCATGGCCTTGAGGTCTCTTCCCTTCAGTTCGGTCTGAACGTGGCGGTACCTGTGGCAGTAATGGCTCACGATGCGGCGCACGTCCTCACAGGTCGCCTGGACCATCAGGAAGAGCAGTTCTTCCGGCCGAAACGGCTGAAGTGCCCGATAGATATCACTGGGTCTGGGATCAGGCAACCGGAAAAACGTTCCGAGCAGGTGATCGACCCGGTTGTAGGTCCAGACGATTCTTTCCTGCCGGGACAGAGGTATTTCCAGCCGATCCAGCACCTGCTTCAGCTCTTTGCGGGACAGCCGCGAAAACAAAACCAGGAAGTACACCCACCAAGACTCCAGCGGCTCATCGAGAAAGCTCAGTTCGTACCAGGAGATCACTTCCTTGACCCGGGCGAACAGCGCCTGCATGTGGGCGTCGTAGCGGAGCGAAGGATGAAACGCCGCCAGCAGCTCGAATTCGCCCATCCTTCGGATCGCCGGAAGCGGATCCTCTTCCATGAGGATCTGTTGGAGTTCGTGAAAGAGCCGGTGGCCGCCTAGCTTGGAAAGGAGCCCCATTTTGACGGTGTTCCGCATCAGCCCCGCCGTTTGTTTCCCCACCTTGAAACTGAACCGCTGTTCAAACCGGACGGCCCTCAGGATCCGGGTGGGATCTTCCACGAAGCTCAGGTTGTGCAGCACCCGCACGGCCTTGTCCTTGATGTCCTTCTGGCCCCCGAAGAAGTCGATGAGCTCGCCGAACTCCTCCGGGTTCAAGGCAACCGCCAGCGTGTTGATGGTGAAATCCCGACGGTAGAGGTCCATCTTGAGCGAACCGAACTGCACCACGGGAAGCGCCGCGGGGTACTGGTAGTATTCGAGGCGGGCCGTGGCCACGTCCACCTTGAGTCCGTCGGGGAAGATCAGCACGGCCGTGTTGAATTTCTTGTGGCAGCGAGCCCGGACGCCGTACTTTTCCGCGAACGCGCGGGCGAACCTTATGCCGTCGCCTTCCACTACGATGTCGATGTCCAGGTTCGAACGCCGCAGGAGCAGGTCGCGGATAAAGCCACCCACCGCATAGGCTTTGTAGCCCAGGCCTTCCGCCAGCTCGCCGAAATCCTTCAGGAGCTGGATCACGTCCCTCGGAAGCTGCTCGGCCATGACGCCCGTGACGTTCTTGCGCCGCCCCAGTTCGTCCCCGACCAGATCGTCCCGAAGCGCCCTCGGAACGTTTGAATGATCCCTCACGAGAAAATTCAGCAGGTCCTTGCGGGTGATGACGCCCACCAGCCGGTCGCCTTCCAGGACGGGAAGGATCCGCTGCTGGTGTTCCACCAGGTGCTTCTGGATTTCAAGAAGCGGCGTTTCCGGAGTCACCGTGGAAAAATCGGGGTTCATGTAGTCCTTGACCCGCTGCGATTTGAGCCCGTGATAAATGGCCTTTTCGACCACCTGCCGGTTGATCAGCCCGACCACGACCTCGCCGTCCACCACCGGCATGGCGTTGATGTTGTACCGGAGCAAGAGTTCTTCCGCGTCGCCGAGGCGATGCTCCGGCCCGATGTGGATCACGGGGCGGCTCATGAGGTGGCGCGCGGTGACGGCGGGCTTGATGACGCTTTGAAGTACTTCGAACAGCCGATCCTCCGCCTGGATGAGCGTGAGATCCCGGATGGTGGCCGACGCCGCCGTCGCGTGGCCGCCTCCTCCGAAGTAGGCGGCCACCTCCCCCACGTTCACCTCCTCGATGCGGCTTCGAGCCACCAGGTAGATGCGCTCATCCATGCGGGCCAGGGCGAAGACGACATCGAGGTTTTCCATGTCTTTGAGCTTGTGCACCAGGACGGCGAAGTCCCCCACGTATTTGTCCGTTGAGACCGTTGCGACGCAAACGTCGACACCTTGGATGTTGTATTTTCTGGCTGACTTGACCAGCTCGTTCAGCAGGGCCACCTGTTCCGCGGTGAGTTCGCGGGTCAGCAGGTCTGCCACCACGTTGAGGTCCGCGCCGGAGCGCAGCAGAAACGCCGCGGCCTCGAGATCTTCGGGGGTCGTGGAACTGAAGGTGAAAGACCCTGTATCCTCGAAGATGCCGAGGATCATGATGGTTGCTTCCTCGGGGGTGATCGGCAGGGCCCGTTCCCGGATGATTTGCGTGAGCAGCGTCACCGTGGCGCCCACGGGCCGCACCAGTTCAAACCGCCCCCGCACATCGTCTTCCGCATCGGGGTGATGGTCGTAGATATGGATTTCCAGGCCGGGCCGCCCCACGATTTCGGCAAATCGCCCGATGCGCGACATCTGCCGGGTGTCCACCAGGATCAGCCGTTCGACCTGATCCAGGTCCAAGTTTTTCAGCCTGGCGAAATTATAGAGATAGCTTGCGGCGCTCACGAAAAATTCACGAAGCGTCCGCTCTTGGGATCCCGGGAACACCATGACGGCTTCGGGATAAAGCTTTTTCGCGGCCACCATGGACGCCATGGCGTCGAAATCCGCGTTGAGGTGCGTGGTGATGATCTCCATCGACAGCTATCCATCGGTCCCTTCCTCGAAAAGGCTGCGGCCGGCGCTCGAGCCGCCGGAGGTCCCATCAGGGCCGCGGGTGGAACCTCCGGTGGATTTCCTTCAGCCTGACCCGTGCCACGTGGGTGTAAATCTGGGTGGTTGAAATGTCCGCATGGCCGAGCAGCGCCTGCAGGACCCGCAGATCCGCCCCGTTTTCCAGGAGATGCGTGGCGAACGAATGCCGCAGCATGTGCGGCGTGATGGGCTGTTGAATACCGGCCCTCACGGCGAGCGCCCGAATCAGTTTCCAGACGCCTTGCCGGCTGAGCGGTCGGCCCCGGTGATTGACGAATACGTGAGGCGGTGAAGGCCGGCCGACCAGCTGCGGGCGGCCCTGTTCCAAGTACACACGGAGCGCCTCCGCCGCCCAGTCGCCCAGCGGAACAAGTCGTTCCTTGTTTCCCTTTCCGCGGACGACCATCGCCCCTTCTTCCAGGTGCAGCTGCTTGAGAAGGAGCTCCGTCAGTTCAGAAACCCGTAACCCCGTGGCGTAGAAGACTTCCAGGAGCGCCCGGTTTCGCCGGCCGAGAGCGGTCGTCGGATCGGGGGCGGCCAGGAGTCTTTCCACCTCCTCAGTGGAAAGCACCCGGGGAAGACGCTGATCGCCCCGGGGCGTTCTGAGCCTCGCCGCCACATTCCCCTTCACCACCCCCCGCCGTTCCAGAAACCGCATGAACGACCGGAGGCTCGCCATCCGCCTGGCTCTGCTTCCGGCGGAAAGGTGTGCGGCCTCCAGTTCACGGAAGTAGCCGCGAAACGTTTCCAGGGACGCGTCTTCCCACCGGTTCACGCCGCGGTCCTTCAGGTAGGCCGTGAGTGCCGCAAGGTCCCCGCCGTAAGCGTAGAGGGTGTTTGCACTCAGCCCGCGCTCGATCCGCAAATGGTCCAGGAACTGATCGACCTCGTGGTCCACGGAACGGAGATCCCTCTATGCGGCGGGTCCTGTGGCGCCGCCGAATCCCCCCCCCCCCGCACGATTCAGCCGTTTTTCTGCTGCGACCGAACGGGGATGGAGAAAGTCCTGAAGTGATAGTCCACCAGAAGAGACGTGTCGACGGTGTCGCCTCTCCGGTGCGTGGAGATGATGTCGATGTGATGGGTTTTGCCGTCCTCGTCCGGGAAGGTGATCCGGGTGCTGTTTTCGAAACCGCCTTGGCGGTACCACACGTCGGGAGGAAGCAGCCAGGCCTTGCCGTACGTTTTCTCAAAACGGAAATAGCCCAAGGCGTCCATGGGAAACTGTAGGTAAAGGCTGAGGGCCTCGTCGTCCACGGGCCGGCCCAGCTTCTTTTCCATTTCCAGGCGCCGGGCTTCCAGGTCTTCGTCGGGCACCTGTTGCAGCCCCCCTTCTTCGGCGAGGATCTGGTACCACTTCTTTCCGTCCCGCCGTCGGTGCTCGAGCACCTTTTCGTAGATCCATTCCTGGGGTTCGTAAAAGGGAAAGGGCCCGTAGCGGCCCAGCAGCAGCCGCTTCAAATCGTCGGAAGGCTGATTGTAGCGGCCATGGATCACGTTGTTCACGGCGATGGTCCAGAGGATCTGGCTGCCGGGAGTCACAGACCAGATGTTGCCCATCTCGCGGTTCACTTCCATCAATTCGCTGAAGATTTCGTCGATCCGGTCCAGCAGGTTCAGCTTTTCCGCCTGTTCGAAAGCGATGCTCGCCGCGCCACCCGTCAGCTTGTGGCGCTTCACGGTGGGATCGAAACTGCGGTAAGGGGTTTCAAATTTCTCGTAATACGTTCTTTCCCGCCGCAGCAGGTTCGACGCCTCCACTATGGGCTGGACCTTGAGCCCCGGAGCCCGGTAGCCGTAATCATGAAGCGTCTGGATAAGACTCAACCCTGGCGCCTGGGAAAACATCCCGCCATAGCCGTGATCGGCCACTTCGACGATCTTGACGCCGGCTTCCACCGCCGCCACTATGCGCCCCAGGTCGTTCCCATCGGTGTTGTGGCCGTGGTAGGCGAGCGGCACATCGGGAACCGCGCGGCGAAGCGCACCGACCAGGTCGGAAATCCGCTTGGGCGATCCCAGCGCCGAATGGTTCTTGATGCACAGAATGATGTCTTCTCCGAAGGCACCCACGATTTCCCGGGCCTTGGCGGCATAATATTCGTCCGTATGGCCGCGGCCGGTGTTGAAACAGAGGCAAGGCATGAGGAGCCTTCCGGCCGCCTTCACTTCTTCCCCCACGACCTTCAGGTTCGGCACGTGGTTCAGAAAATCATAGACCCGCCAAACATCCACCCATCGGGCGAACTGCCGGACCACCAGGCGCAGCACGTTGTCCGCGTAGGGCCGATAGCCGAAAAGATTCCGCCCCCGGCACACCGTCTGAATCAGCGTGCACGGCATGGCCCTCCGAACAAGCTTCAGCTTTTCGAACGGGTTGACCTGCTTGTACATCAGGTCCACGTGCACCGACGCCCCGCCTGAAACCTCGAAAGCGAAATACCCGGTGTCATCCCGGTACGGCGCCACCCTCAAGGTCGTCCGCGGCAGGATGCGGCACTTGAAATCGGATTGGGAGACATCCCGCTCGTTGTTTGTGAGGAAATACCCCGGGGTCTCCCGAAGGAACGAAAGGATGTGCCCGGGGGACATGTCGGGGGTGATACGCTGTCTGTCGGCCATCTTCTTTGAACTCCCTGCCGCCGTCAGCGGGGTTCCGCGTACGGGTTGAAGCCGTAGCTGTTGATTTCGGCCACAAGTCGAGCCAGCCGTTCCATATCGGGCACCGCCTCTTCGTATTCCAACAGGTGCGGGTGCGTTTCAATGTAAGACGTGTCGAAACGCTGATCGATGAAATCCGGATCATCCACAATCTGCCGGTAGAACGGGATGGTGGTCTGGACCCCCACGATGTTAAACCCGTTCAACGCCCGCCGCAGCCGATCCACCGCTTCGCGCCAGCTGAAACCGTACACGGTGAGCTTGACCAGCATGGAATCGTAATACTGCGGGATTTCGTAGCCCTGGTAGATGGCGCCGTCGAGCCGGATGCCGTGGCCGCCGGGAGCCTGATAGACTTGGATGATCCCCGGACTGGCCATGAAATGGTTTTTGGGGTCTTCCGCGTTGATCCGCAACTCGATAGCGTAACCGCGCAGCTGGACATCCTCCTGCCTCAGCGAAAGCTCGCTCCCCGCCGCCACCCGAATCTGCTCCCGAACGATATCGATCCCGGTGATCATTTCCGTCACAGTGTGTTCCACCTGGATCCGAGTGTTCACTTCCAGAAAGTAGTACTGATCATCGTGGTCCACCAGGAATTCCACCGTCCCCGCACTCACGTACCCGGTCTTTCGAGCCGCCGTCACCGCATCCTGGCAGATTCTTTCGATGACCAGCTTCGGCAGGCCTGCCGGAGCGATTTCGATCATCTTCTGATGGCGCCTTTGGATCGAGCAGTTTCGAGTCCCCAGATGGATCACGTTTCCGTGGTTGTCGGCCAGGATCTGCACTTCGACGTGCCGGGCGCGTACCAGAGCCTTTTCCAGATAAATAGCGTCATTTCCGAAGGCCATGCGCGCTTCGCTTCGAGCCATCTTGAGGCCCTTGATCAGCTCGTCGCGTGACTTCGCCGGGCGGATGCCGCGCCCTCCACCCCCAGCCACCGCCTTGATCATCACAGGGAAACCGTACCTTTCGGCAAATGCCAGTGCCTCCCCTTCCCCGCGCTCGCCTTCCGCCAGCACCGAAGAACCGGGAATCACCGGAACTCCCGCTTCCGTCATCAGGCTGCGGGCCACCACCTTGCTTCCCATGTCAATGATCACCTGGGCAGGGGGCCCCACGAAGGCGAGCCCGGCGTCCGTGCATTCCTTGGCGAAAAGAGGGTTTTCGGCGAGAAATCCGTAGCCCGGGTGGACCGCTTCCGACCCGGTGGCTCGGGCCGCCTGGATGATCCGGTCGACGCTCAGGTAGTCCTTTCGAGGACCTGAGCCGATGCAGACCGCTTCGTCCGCCTTCATGATGTGCTGCGCCGTTTTGTCGGTTTCTTCATATACGGCGACCGTTTTAATGCCCAGTTCCCGAGCCGAACGAATGATGCGGATGGCGATTTCGCCGCGATTGGCCACCAGGATCTTTTTGAACATGGCGTCTGCCCCCGGTTTGGGATCCTTTCCGGCTGAGAACCGGAACCGCTGAAAGTTCTTAGAGCTTGTCCAAAAACAAGCTCATGAAAGTCCGGCCCTGAGGTTCCTTGTTCCTGTAGGAGCGGGCTTGCCCGCGACCCGCAAAACCGGCAATGCCGCGTTGACCTTGATCGCCTGCAAGCCGGCTCCTACAGGGCATGAGTCACCTATAGGTGTAGGGGCGCAGCGCCCCTACACGAGAAAACAGACCCTCAATCCCCAGAAGGGTGAAGGGCATTCTCAGACAGCATCTTAAAACAGAAAAAACCTGCTTTCCTGTTTAAAGAAGCTTTTTCATATCACAGCGAGTGGCGACCGATCAACGGCGGGATGTTGTCGGGCGAGATGGCGCAAAACCGCGTCGGACGAGTCGAGCTTTGTCTTCAGCAATCACTTTCAGGCTAGACCCGAAACGCTCCGTCTCCGGGAACGGCGCCTCAGGTTCATTTCGTTCAGGTACTCGCGGTCCAGCAGGCTGCACTTGAAGGGCTTGATCACTTCGCTCACTTCCCACTTGGGTCGATTCACGTCCTGGAGCAATTCCTTGATACTGTTCCACTGCGCGGGGCTGTAGAATTCGCACTTGGGCCCCTCGTTGAAAAATTCGCAGTGCTGGGCGCTCACGTACTTCTCATATTTTCGGCAATACTTGATTTTCATCGAACACCTCCTTTCTCAAACCGCCTCTCACCTAATCAGTCGGTAAGTCTTGGCATTATTTTAAAACCTAATCACAAGCCTCGAGGTTGACAACCGGGTTCCCGGCACATTCGCGCGTCCCGAGACATTTCCCTTTACAAACCGGGAAAAACACGCTAAACAAATTTTAATCCTAGGCCAGTAGCTCGAACGGCTAGAGCACCGGACTCCAAATCCGGGGGATGGGGGTTCGAATCCCTCCTGGCCTGCCAGAGACATCCAAAAAAACTCGAGAGATTCCACTGAGCCGCATACATGGATGAAACTCTCGGGTTTTCCTTTTGGGGACCGACGGCTCACGCCCAAGTGTCAGCAAAAGTGCGGCAACCCTTATCCACCGGAAAAAATCGACGCGATCATGGAGAATCTTTCCCCGGCCTCACCGGGGTTCCAAACGTTTGCAGCTCCGGGAGGCCGGTGCGTCCGCGACTTTCATGCATCCTACCCTATGAGTTGCTTCACGTGAGCGGCCTCTGGGACTCCGCGCCCATCGTGGGGGGCGAAGCCGGGGTCAAACAGCTGGTCGGCCTGCCGGAACCCCGTCATCAATGGCTAAAGCATGAAGCCTTGCCGGCCGATGCTTGAAAGGGACCCTCGGGCGAAAATCGAGCCTTTCGGCAAGGGCTTCAGGCAAGCCCCGGGCGCACTTGGGCTTTCTTGGGTAATCATGGATCAGCGACCTTTCGTGGAACGACGATCGGGAAAGGATCGGCGTGCGCGGCCGACGTCGCCTCTGAGTCTCGCCAGCCTCATGGGGCGAAGGAGGCATGCCCGCCGCCGGGAAGACCGCACGGTGTATGTCTACGTGGACCGATACGGGTGGCGGTCGGTCTTCGCCGTCGTGTCCACGCTCATCCTCTGCATTGCGGACGCCTTCCTCACCCTCACCTTGCTTCAGCGTGGAGCCATGGAAGCCAATCCCGTAATGGACTTTTTCATCGGCCTGGGACCCCTCCCGTTTCTCCTCGTCAAATATATCCTGACGGCGTTCGGGCTCGGCACCCTTCTCATCCACAAGAACCTCGCCATCTTCCGCGGGAGGCTCCCCGTCAAAACGTTGCTCCTCGCCCTCCCCGTGCTCTACGGAATCCTCATCGCTTACGAACTCTTCCTCGCCACTTTCGTTTGACGGAGGGAACCCCGCGTTCCCGAGGCGCCCGGCGGGCACCGGAGCGCCTCTCGGCTTTTCAACGACTTCAAAGTCTGATAAGTACGTCACGGTTGCCACCACGCTCGGACCCTTTCCGTGGCCGCCCGTATCCCGTTCGGATGGAGAAACGCTTCTACGCATGAACTTCGGCCGACGCAGATTCTGGTTCGCCGGCCTTGTCGGGCTTGCCCTGTTCGCCGCTACGCTTGTCCAGGCGGACTTGAAAAGCCTGAGACAAGGCCTCGCCCAGGTGGATCCCTTCTGGACCGGCATGGCGCTTGCCGCCGGTGCGTTGAGTTATCTCTGCATCGCCGGGGTCCTCGCCCAACTTCTCAAAGAAATGAAGCACCCTCTGAAATTCGCCTCCGTCCTCCGCATCACCCTCCTTGCCTGCACGCTCAACCACCTCATGGCCCTCGGCGGCTTGAGCGGTGTGGCCGCAAAGGTCTACATGCTGGCTCAGAAGAAAATTCCCCCCAGCCGCACCCTTTCCGTTTCCATGGTGCACGGGTTCTTGACCAATACGGTGGCCGTGGTGATGATCTACCTGGGGTTTTTCTTGCTTTACAGCCAGTACAAAATGAACCGCAAAGAGATGGGGATCGGGGGAGTAGTCCTGGCGGTTGCATTCGCGCTGACCTGGATCACCGTCAAGGTGATCGTGGATGGGCGTTTCCGGAAAAAAGCGTGGAGGATTTCGCTGCGGGCCTACGAGCGTGTCTGCCTCATGATAAAGAAACCCCACTGGCTGCAGCGGCGGCGGGCCGACGCGTTTTTCGAGAACTTCGATGAAAGCATGAACCTGTTCATGGCCGACCCCCGGAGGTTGTGGGGCGCGGCGTCCTTCGCCGCGCTGGATTGGATTTTCATGTTTCTTTGCCTCAAAGGGTCCTTCCTCGCAGCCAACCACCCGGTGGACAACCAAACCCTTCTGGTGGGATTCGCTGTGGGGATCTTCACGGGGATTTTTTCCATCACCCCGGCGTCCATCGGAGTCATGGAAGGTTCCATGGCGGGGTCCTTTTACCTCATGGGCGTGGACTACGAGAGCGCGCTCCTTGCGACCCTGATCTACCGCTTCGCTTACTATATTCTTCCGCTGGCTGTCAGCATCCCGCTCCTTCGGACCCTTTCCCCCGAATCCACTTCCCGCGGTGCCCATGAGGCGCTGCCCGAAGGCATCAAAGAGACGAAACTTCCCAATGTTTGACCAAGAGGACAAAGACCGCCAACAGATCGGCCTGTGGGTTCGGAAGGCCGAGGAGTCCCTCATGGCCAGGCATTTCATCGCCGCCATACACTTGTACGAAAAGGCACTGGCCGATTCGCGCCGCGTCGGCGCATCTTCGCTTCGAGCCCGAATCTGCCGGGATCTCGCTTACCTTTACCTGCACCACGGCGCAACCGAAAAGGCCAAAGGACTCATCGAGGAAGGGCTGCAGCAGGAAGCGGACGATCCGGTGGTCCGACTGGGGTTACTCAGCAACGCCGCCTCCGTCCACATCCGCGAAAAGAACTATGCGGAGGGGCTTCGCGCACTGAACCGGGCCGTTGAAACCTTCGACCGGGCCTACAGTGGGGCTGAAGCGGCCCCTTTCGCCGTCGCGACGTCTTTTGCGGCCCTTTACCGGCTTCGCCGAACCCTCAACCGCATCGTGGATCTGATGGCTTCCGGCATCAACCCCGAACGGATCCAGGTCGATTTTCAGCCGGCGCCCCCTTTCTGGGACGGGAAATCCTGATTTTTCCAGCCGGACCAAAGCGTTCGAAGCGGCCACAGGATCGCGGGCTGCCAGCCGGTTTCCACCTTCAGAAATTCACCCGCCTCGAAGAGCGCATCCAGTGGAATATCCGGCTGGCTCTGCCAGCGCAGCAGAGGAACGTCCGCCCCCGAAACGGCCAACAGGGGGAGCGGGCCGTCCATGGAAGGCGTCATGCGCCCCTTCCAATCGAACCGGTACCATTCTTCCACAGGCTCGCCTTTCGGGAGCGTTCGGTAGCAGATCCGGAAGGAACTCCAGGGAAGCACGGGCCGCTCCAGGATGAGGCGCCCCGCCGGCCAGGATTCAAACCGCACAAAAGGAAGAGGAACGGCCAGGACGACCGCCGCCGCGATCATGACCAGCCTGTCCCAGACCCTGGCCCGCCTCTCCAACTCCGCATAGCGAACCGGAGCTCCTTCCGATGCGGCGAAAACCGGCGCAGGATCTCTTGACGTTTCTTTCCCGGTCATGTTTTGAGCCGACCGAAGCATGATCAACCGCTCAGATAAGGATGATCCCTCATGCCGCACCGTGGATGAAAACCCGTGCCAAACCCGATGGCATCGCAGCCGCATCCCAAACGCCAAAGCAGCTCGGAGTCATAGCTCGTCGAAGGCGCTTTGCAGGTGTTCCAGCCAGACATCCACCACGCCGGAAATTTCCCCGGTACCCACAAAGACGGGTTCCGCCTGGATGTTTTCCCGTTCCAGGACGCTCTTCCAGCTGTCCGGCCCGGGTCCCGCCATGTCGTTCCGGGCGTGATCTCCCGCAACGAGCATAAAGGGAACCAGGTAGGCCTTGGTCGTCTTTCTCTCCTTGAGCTTCGCCAGCACCCGTTCGAAGGGCGGGTGACCGTCCACGGTGGCCAGGTACACGTCGGGATCCGTCTCCTGCCAGAGCGCGTTCATGGCTCCGTAGATGGCGTCTGCGGGATGATGGGCCGAACCATGGCCCATGAACACCACCGCGTCGCCGGGCCGGCGGGACGCCGGCAAGGCGTTCACCATCGCCGCCGCCACCCGCTCCATGTCCTGCTGGGAAGAGAGCAGAGGGCGAGCCACGGCGACCTTCTGGAAGCCTCCGGCCATAAGCGAAAAGAGTCGGGCGTTCTGATACAGGTCGTGGAATTCCTTGCCCGGGATCGTGTGGAGCGACAGGATCGCCACGTGGGTGAACCGATCGTCCATGAGTCCGGCCATGGCCGTTTCGGGGGAATCGACGGCAGCGCCTTCTTCGGCGAGCTTCCTTCGAACGATCGATGACGTATAAGCCCAACGCACCTCGACCCCCGGGAAAGCGGCCCTCACCCTATCTTCGATGATTTCATAGGGTTTTTGAGCCTCGGGCAGACTGGTTCCAAACGCCACCAGCAGGACGGCCTTCTTGGCCGGGCATTCCTTGTGCTTTTTGGCCAGGGCTTCCGTCCTTTCGAAAAGACAGACCATCGACATCAGAATCGCCAAACACACCGTAACCCGCATAGCACGAACCTTCGGCATTTTCCAACTCCTTTCTTGCTCTGCGTTAGCCGCACAGCCTGAGCGGCGGCCCGAGGACCTGCAGCCCTTCGGACGCCTCATCCATTTTGGCCCTCACGCAGACCACTTCCTGCATCCCCCGGGTCACCAGCTCCCACCAGCCGTAGGTGACGTCGAACTCGGAAGAGGCGACACGCAGGGCGTCGGCCCGGTAGTGGCACCGAAGCCGCTGCAATCCGGAACTGTCCTCGGAACACTGCCCGCCTTCGGTTACGTAAATGATCAATCCTCGCTTCATGAACAACTCCTTCTGCAATGCGAAAAGAATAGGGCATCCGGGGAGCCCCTGGGGCTCCCCGGATGGTCTAGGGTTAATGGAAGCGATGAGGAGGGCCACATGGTGCCAATGGGGTGGGCTTTCCCCAAAAAAAATCCCTGAAGCCCGAAAGCTCCAGGGATTGCACCCAGTTTTGCTTGATCCCACATGGAGACTAGCGGCATACTTCCGTGCCGGTTTCTCCCTCGGTCAGGCAGGTCTTCTGGCTCACGGATCGTCCTACTCTCCCGGCCTTCCCACCGCGCTCACGCGCGGCAGTGGCGCTTCAAGGATTTCGTCCCCGTTCACAGCGGCGGGACCGCTCCCGATTTCCACGGGATTCCCTTTTAAGCGTTCTCACACCTGACCGCTTCAGCAGATTGTCGAGAAACTTCTATCAATCTCCGTCGAGTCCTGTCAATAGGATTTTTGCACCCGTTCTATCCCATCGTGAAACGGCAAGCCGGGAAACTTACGGGCCGTCGCCAAAAAACCTGGAAACCGACCTCTCCTTTGTGAAATAGTACATTTCCCGAGCGGTTTTGATCGGGATTCGGCGATCATTGCTTTCCAGAACCAGCCACCAGACCGTTGGAGTCTTGCCATGAGCCATCACCAACACGGCGGCCGATCCCACCACGGGCCGCACGCCCACGATTCGCACTCACACGGCGAAGAGCTGTCCGAGCGGGAGAAGCTCCGAAAAATAATCGAACACTGGATCCATCACAACGAAGATCACGTGCAGTCCTATCGGCAATGGGCGGGGCGGGCGGAAAAGCTCGGCGAAAGGGCTGTCGCCGAGGTCCTTGAAGAAGCGGCGGGCGTTTCCGCTCAAATGAACGCATTGTTTGAAAAGGCCCTGAGCCGTCTGGACGAGGCATCCTGACGCCCCTTGCCCCAGGTTTCCAACCCTGGTTTTCCTCCGGTCATGGGAACGCCGCGGCTGCGCGGCATCCCCTGCCGAATCGAGAAGGCGTGAGCGAGGCCGCGGGAAGCTCGGAACCTCGGGACCCGTTTCCGAAAAATCCATTGATTCCGCCGACCCTCCGGGAGTTCGACCCCGTGCGCGCATCCCGCGGTCCCGGCGGTCACCAGTCGCGGCCATAGTAGAAGTGCCACCAGACGGGCGGATAGTCGTACCATGGATCGTAGTAATAGTAGCGTTCTTCGGGCCACAAGTAGATTTCGAGCACCCGGAGCACAGGATAGCGGTAGGTGATCTCGCCCATGGGACGGGTTTCGTACCCGGTGATTTCACCGGCCACAGTGACCAACCGCCCAGGTGCGAAAAGGGCTCCGTCGAGAAAGCGTGAATCCACCGCCAGGAAACGCCCCCGGGATTGGTTCAGGTCCTTGGGCTTTCCACGCGAATCGGCCGGATGCTCCAGGATTTCCAGCCAGGTGCCTCCGGGCTTGTTTTCGACCTTCAAGATCCTTCCGGACCAGATCACCACCTTCCCCCGGTAGTGGTGGGGAGCGTCCTGCACCTCGGAAAGGCTCAGGTTGAGCACCGCCTGCTCCCTCACCGAAGAAGAAATCACCGGAGCGCAGCCCGAAACGAATCCCGACAGAAGGATCCATACTGCGAAGAACCCTGCCGCACGGTGGGTCATTTTCATCGTTCTTTCCTTTCAAGTTGAAAGGATCATGGCCTGCAGGTTTTCTTTTTAATATAACTATCTTGGTCACGCTTGGACCAGGCTCACTTTCACATCAACGGAAAAATTTTGGTAGCGTTCCAAAGTGGAGACCTTAAGCAAAAAGGATAACGAAGGTCAAAAAATCCCCCTCTCCCCCTCCCCTTAATCCCCTCCCACAAGGGGAGGGGAAATAGAATTAGGCATCAAATATTAGGTCTATTATTTTCTACGCTGCCAAATTTTTGCTCGGCATCGGTTCGCTGTCGATGCCGGCTTCTCACCCTGCGGTGGACTCCGGCCTTGAAGTAACCTTTTCAACGGGCGCCCCCTTGTGCTATGGAAAAAAAATGATCCGTATCGAAAGTCAGCGAACCCTTACCGTCCTGGGAGTCCAAACATGGAACCGAGTTCCGTCGCCGCCCTGGAAGATGCGCGTGCCTTCACGAGAAGCCGCGTGATCCTCACCGCCGGGGAGCTGGATCTTTTCACCTTTTTGGGGGACAACCCGTCCACCGCTCAGGAAATCGCCGATATCTTCGAGCTGGACCTGAGGGCCGCCACTCGTCTGTTGGACGCCCTGGTGGCGCTGGAACTGCTTCGAAAGCACGACAGCCGCTATTCACCGACCCCCAAGGGGGCGCCGCTTTCCGCGCACCACCCGGAAACGGTGCTTCCCATGGTTCAACACCTGCTGCATCTGTGGGACAGCTGGAGTCATCTCACGGAGAGCGTCCGGCGGGGAGTCAATCCCTACCGAAAGCCCATTTCGGAATCGGGAACGGACAATCAGAAGGCGTTCATCAGGGCCATGCACGTTGCGGGCCGGGACCTGTCGCGGGAAATCGCCCGAAGCTACGATCTTTCGCCCTTCAGGAAGCTGCTGGATGTGGGCGGCGCGTCTGGAACCTATACCATCGCTTTCCTGAGAGAAAACCCCTCGATGAGGGCGGTCATTTTCGACCTGGAGTCCGTCCTTCCACTAGCGGAGGAACGCCTGCAGCAGGAAGGATTGCGGGACCGGGTCGAGCTCGCCGCCGGTGACTTCTATCGTGACCCCCTGCCCCGCGGGTGCGACCTGGTCCTGCTTTCCGCCATCATTCATCAGAACAGCCCGGAAGAGAACTTCGAACTCTACCGCAAGGTTTTCGAGGCGATGGAACCCGAGGGCACGATTCTCATCCGCGACCACATCATGGAACAAGACCGATCGCGACCGCCTGCCGGAGCTCTTTTCGCCCTGAACATGCTGGTGAACACGGCGGGAGGCGACACGTACACCTTCAGGGAAATCAAGGAAAGCCTGGAACGCGCGGGGTTCACGAAGGTGCGGCTCGCCCGGAGCGGCGAGCGCATGGACGGACTGGTGGAAGCCCGCAAGCCCGTGGACAGAGCAGCGGCGTAAAGCCGAAGGTCCCACGGATCCCAACCCGCGTTGTTTTTTTAGAAAGGATCAGGCATGAGTCACGCGGCGAACTCGACGAAAAGCTCTCCCGATCCCCTCATCTATCAGGTCAAAGTCACCCTGCAGGACATCCGTCCGCCCATCTGGCGAAGGCTGCTGCTGCGCAGCGATACCCCACTGGACGAATTCCATTCCATCATCCAGATCGCCATGGGCTGGGAATTCTCCCATCTCCACGAATTCCTGAGAGGCAACCGCAATGATCTGGAAAGGTACGGAGCTACAGACCTCGACTGGGATTTCAAGGACGTGAAGGACGAAACCCGCTTCAAACTGCGGGACCTGCTGCGGGAAGAGAAAGACAAGGCGTTGTACATCTACGACTTCGGCGACGACTGGGTCCATGTACTGCTGCTGGAAAAGATCCTTCCCTGGGATCCCAAGGCCGAGCTTCCGCGATGCATTAAAGGCAAACGCGCGTGCCCTCCCGAAGACGTCGGGGGACCTTATGGCTACGGCGATTTTCTGGAAGTGTTGGCGGACCCTGAGCATCCCAACCACCTAGAGATGGTCGAATGGGTTGCCGGGCCTTTCGATCCCGAAGCCTTCGACATGGAGGCGGTGAACACGGCGCTTCGTACCGCCTTCAGCCCTAAGCCAGGGAAGCCGACGAAACCTGGAAGACAGAAAAAATCCGGCCGAGAAAGCTGAAGGTCTTGGATCAGACGGTGGCACCGGGCCCGTGCTTGGCCAGCGCTTCGGCGACCGGGAGCAGCTCGAGAAACCAGGGGTTTTTCGGCCGAGTCAGTCCTTCATCCATTTCCGCCAGGGCCTCATGGAGGTCGAACGCTCCGATGCCCCGGCCCTGCAATCCCAGCACCCGCACCCCGGTGTACTTCTGTTCCATGGCGTCCGCAAGGCTGAAGGCGGCAAAGGCGCCCATGCGGCTCGCCAGGATTCGATCGAAAGCCGAAGGCGCGCCGCCGCGCTGGAGGTGCCCCAGGATGGCGGTGCGGACTTCGAATTCGTCACGGCTTTCTTCTTCCAGCAGGCGCCGGATGAAATCCGTCGTGTAATGGCGGGATGCCTCCTCGTTTCTGAGGAAAATCACCATGCGTTTGCCGCTCCGGAAGCTTTCTTGGAGCATGTCCACGTCACGGCTCAGGTCGCGGAGGCGGATCCCCAGTTCCGGCAGGTAGGCCTTTTCGGCCCCTGAAGCCAGGGCTCCCAGAAGCGCCAGGAACCCGGACCGGCGGCCCATCACTTCAACCACGAAGGCCCTCCGGGTGGCACCGGCGGTATGACGGATCTTGTCCAGGACCTGGATGACGTTATTCAAGGCGGTGTCGGCCCCGATGGTGAATTCGGTGCAGGGCAGGTTGTTGTCGATGGTCGCGGGAAGAACCACGATGGGGATATCGAGTTCGGGGAACCGGCGGCGGTTTTCCACCATCCGGGCCACGTTGAGATAGCTTCCCAGGCCGCCGATCACGATGAGTCCCTTCAAGCCGTGACGCGATATGTTTTCGGCGATTTTCGCCAGGTCCTCTTCCCTCACATCGTGACGGAGCGTACCGAGTTCCGAACTGGGCCGGTTCAGCCAGCCGGTCAGTTCGTTCCAGCCGAGTTCCCGCAGGCGCCCGTGGATCAATCCCGGAAACGATTCCAAAACCCCGTAGACGGCGATGCCCTGGTTCAGCAGGCAGCGGGCCGCCACGCTCACCGCCGTGTTCATCCCCGGAGCGTCCGCGCCGCCGGTGAGGATCCCCACGCCTCCTTCCCCCTGGGATTTCTCGGCGGGCTCGATGCGCGACAGCGTCTTCACAAGTTCCAAGCCACGGGTGAAACTTTCCCCTCTCAGTTCCTGAGCCTTACCGTAACTGCCGTTTTCGATCTCTTGCGCCACCCTGCGGCTCTGTTCCACGACTTCGGCCAGCGGCGTAGCCGTCACCCGGTTTTTCTGGAGTCCCAGCATGTGCCGGAGCTTCCCCGGCGGCTCCTTCACCAGCAGATCCACGGCGGCCACGCCGAGCCGTGTTGCGAGAATTCGGTCGAAGGCCGTGGGCGAGCCGCCCCGCTGAACGTGACCCAAGACCGTGATCCGCACATCGATGGCCAGTTGCTCGCAAAGGATCCGCCGGATTTCTTCGGCTCGAATGGGAAGCCCGTCGGGGTGGCGGGCTCCTTCCGCTACCACCACCATCTGGTGAGGCCGCCCGATTTCCCTGGATTTTCGCAGTGAACGCACCATCTTCTGATGCCAGCGAAGTTCCAACTCCTCTTCCGGAACCAACACCCACGACGCTCCGCCCGCCAGCGATCCCATGAGAGCCAGGTAACCGCAGTGGCGCCCCATGGTTTCCAAGACGAAGGTCCGCTGGTGACTGGCGGCGGTGGAACTCAAATCATCGATGGCCTGCACGATGTGATTCAGGGCCGTGTCCGCGCCGATGGACATATCGGTTCCGAACAGGTCGTTGTCGATGGAACCCGGAAGACCGATGACCTGGAGAGCCTCCGGCGCCTCTTCCAGTCCCAGCGACGCCAGATGCTCCGGCCATTCCGAAGCCAGCACGTGAGCGCCCATGAGGGAACCGTCGCCGCCGATCACCACCAGCGCCCCGATTCCGCGCTCGACCAGGTTGGCCACCGCCGCCCGGCGTCCCTCGGGCAGCCTGAAACGCTCGGACCGGGCGGTTCCCAGAAACGTTCCACCTCTGGGTAGAATCCCACCCACATCCTGCCACCCCAACAGCCGGATGCTGTCGCCGCCTGCCACCAACCCCTCGTAGCCGTTGAACACACCGTGGACCGGAACGCCGCAGTCCAGCGCACGCCTCACCACAGCGCGGACGGCGGCGTTCATCCCGGGAGCATCACCGCCGCTGGTGAGAACCGCGAGAGAACGGATCATGTCTTCGCCTCCCGAAATGGCGGAAAATCCCGCCGTTCGTAGATTCCTTCGCCGTTCATGCCGGTTCCCGGTTTCGGGCCACCATATACGAAAGGCTCAGGTTCGCCTGGAACACGAAATGCTTGAAGCTTTCAAAGCTCTGTTCATCCAGTTCACGCCGACTGCTCCACCGGTCGGCGTAGATCACGCCGATCCCCGGTGAGCCTCTTCGACAAGTCGCGGAGGATTTCCAGCTTAAGCAGCGGGTCCCGGTCCCTATCGTTGGCTTCATCGGCAGAACGGTTGTGACACAAAACAGCCGGGACGCAAAAACTTGGTAGCGTTCTAAAGTGGAGACCTCAAGCAAAAAGGATAACGAAAGTCAAAAAATCCCCCTCTCCCTTGATGGGAGAGGGTTGGGGTGAGGGTGAAAAAACTAAGGTATGTCAATCAGTTACATTCCCCTCCCCTTAATCCCCTCCCACAAGGGGAGGGGAATTAGAATTTGGCATCAAATATTAGGTCAATTATTTTCTATGCTACCGCAAGGTTACCCCCGCGTCACCTCCAGTGCGAAATCCAGCCCCAGCCGCTCGAACACCGCACGGTGCGGAACGCCCGTCTCCGGGTCCCAGCCCATGGCTTCGTAATAGTCGCGGATCTGGCTGTCGTTGTCCACCGTCACGCCCTGAGTGGGACCGCTTGGAAGCGGCGGGTTCCCGAGAACGCGACCTGGAAGCCGAAAACGTTCGACGTTTCGAATGCCCTCGCGCAGGTTGAAGGCGATCCTGATGTTCGCGATCCGCTCTCCGACGGCGAGCACATCCTCCAGCGTGAACGGGCGCCCCAGGGCCAAGGTCAGGTATTCGGATAGCACCCGGCCGGGCGTGATCAGGGACGCGAACATGCAGACACCGGCCGCATTCACCACATGACCGAAACAGGACGCAAATTTGTGCGCCTCACCCTTTCCCCGGTAGACGTAACGACCGGCGATCTTCGGGACATCCAGATCTTCCGGCAGCATATTGCCTTCCACGAACCACGAACCGTACTGGGTGTGTCGGCCGGGCGTCGCGTCCGCCACATAGCTCACGCCCAGACCCGGAAAACACCTCGGGTCGTGCATGGGCAACTCCTCGCCGCCGCATTCCATGCCGGCCGCCTCAGCGCCGCCGCCGATCCGTTCCGCGGCCCGGCGAACGCCGTCTCCCAGCACCTTCCCGCCGAAGCCCTCGCCGCGGGCGATTTGCTCGGTGAGCTCCACGACCGCTTGGTGATTTCCCCACGCGAGCTTCAGTCCGCCGGTGTCCGCCTCCGAAATCAGCCCTTTGTCAAAGCACTCGAAGGCAAAGGCCACCACGGCGCCGGTGGAAATGGTGTCCAGGCCGAAGTCGTTACACAGGTTGTTTACGCGGCAGATGGATTCCAGGTTGTCGTTGAGGCACATGGCGCCGAAGGCCCCGAGCGTTTCGTATTCCGGCTTGTGACCTTCTCCCGCGTAGGGTCCCGCCTCGACCTTCACGCGGCCGCCGCAAGCGATGGGACAGCGCCAGCAGCTGTACGGTTTCACCTGAATGCGCCGCACGGCTTCGCCGCTGATCCGATCCGCGCCGGCAAAGGCCTCCGGCGGCGCCATCCAGTTCTTGATGGGGGTATCGCCCATGCGGACCCTGGATTCCAATCCGCCCGGCGTTCCGTAATTGTGGTAAAATTCGTACATGGGGTTCGTGACCTGATAATGGGTGGATAGAATCTCCTTCCGAAGCGCTTTCAGCTTCTCGTCTTCCGCCACCGGGACCTCGCCGCCGCCCACGGCCACCACCGCCTTCACCCGTTTCGATCCCATAACGGCTCCCAGCCCTGACCGTCCGGCCGCCCGCCCCCCATCGTTGATGATACAAGCAAGCAGTGAACGCCTTTCACCCGCCGGGCCCACCACCGCCGATCGTGCGTTCTTCCCGTGCCGGTCCTTCAGTCTCTCTTCCGCTTCGCCGCATGGGAGCCCCCACAGATCCGAGGCGTCATGGAGCGTCACCCGGCCGTCTTCCACCACCACGTATACCGGTTCTTCCGAAATGCCGGAAAAATAGACCGCATCCAGTCCAGCCTGCTTGAGAGCGGGCCCGAAGGTTCCGCCGCAATTGGCGTCGCCCCATCCGCCGGTTTTAGGAGATTTTCCGACCGCCGTAAACCGGTTTCCCGTGATGGCGGCGGTTCCGGTGAGCGGGCCCGTGGTGAGGCCGAACACGTTTTCCGGGCCCAGCGGATCCACACCCGGGCGCTGGCGGGTGTACAGCAAATACGCCGCCAATCCGTAGCCGCCCAGGTACTTCAGGTAGAGTTCATCCGGTGGTGCTTCAATCTTCGTCTCTTGGCTTGCCAAATCCACCCACGCAATCCGTCCTCGTACTCCTTGAAGACTCATCGATTCCTCCTTCCAAGCGTTACGACTCCCACCTTGCCATGACGGCATTCGGCGACACTCTTTGGATCCAACCTAACCCGCCAATCCCCAAAGTTCCAGAGCCCCCCCGGGTCTGAAACGTCCGCCACGCAAGCGGAGTGGCCGGCGCAAGCGAACACCCTCCGTTCACAAAGGCACCCCGAAGGCGCTTCCAGACGGAAAGCCGCAATTTGGCCTTGCCAACCCTCAAGCTCTACAGTAGAAATAATATTGTAATTAAACTCTTTAGTTACATTAACGATCATGGGGCTGAATGGGACACCGCCGCAGGGATGAAACACCCCGCCAGACAAATGGGGCTTTGCTCTAGGAACCGTGGATCCGAGTCTTTGCTATAGGAGCCGGCGATCCCAGTCTTTCTTGTAGAAGCCGGCTTGCCGGCGATTAGCATCGCTGCCAAGGCCGTTCCTACAGGGTCAAGGAACCTCATCAGCGCCCGACTTTTATGAGCTTGTTTTTTGGACAAGCTCTTACAAGCAACGCAAAGCAGGACTCTTTTACGGCAACAGAAGGCGCCCGGAACGGGAGGACCTCATGAAGCAGGAGCCGTCTACAAGGTCGGACAAGTGCCCGGTTTGCGGCAGGATCCCCGAAACCTTCTATTCCATTTGCGAAAGTTGCGTGGAAAAGCTCAAAGACAAGGGAATTCTTTCGAAAACGCGATCTCAGGTCTCGTTCACGCCCCCCTCGAACGCGCGAGAAAAAGCTTCGAATTAGCCTCGGAAGGTTTACGGCATCCTCTGCGGATTGCTCAAACCGCCACGATCGCCGCTACCCGTCGTTGTTCGCGTCGGGCGGCCGTCACGTCCGCAAGCGGAAAGAGCCCAGCCGTTACCATCGTACTGTGCATGAAATAGTAAAGGGACACCGCTACGCCGTAGACGCTGAAAAGACCGATCCCGGCAAGAAGGATTCCCGAAAGGCATAGAGCGTCACAGCGCCGATTCGAGGATTTTTCGAGAACGGGGCCCGTGGAATCCGCTGTGAACGGGGTCGGGAAGGGCCGTTCGATGTGATTGATTCAATATGGTCGGGGCGAGAGGATTTGAACCTCCGACCCCCTGCTCCCAAGGCAGGTGCGCTGACCAGTCTGCGCCACGCCCCGATCGGTTGAGCGATGATAGGTAGCATGAATCCCTGTGAGCATCAAGATTTAAGCCGCGGTAAATTAGCTAAGTTAGGCATAACTTAGGGACAGGTGAATTATGATTTCCACTGCCTGCACAAGAAGGAGCGGCGGGCTCACCGGGCGGCGGGCGTGGAAGGGGTGTTTTCGCTTCGGCGATTGACGGCGGCGGCGTGAGGGCTGTGGCAGGATCGCCCGAAGTGATAGGGTCCCGATGGGCCGGAAACGCAGCTCTTTCGATTCCGGTCGAGACGGAAAACAACCGAGGATGGCTGCGAAGGGATGGGGCGGGACGCGCGATCGCCCGGGTGACGGGGGATCGCGCCCTTTGCTCGCGTCGGCCGTGATGCGCGTGGAGGGGCGGTCCGCGGACCGCCCCGGCGCCTGGAATAACGACCCGCGAGTTGGAACAGCAGTCTCCGGGATCTCACGGGGAACGACCCGTTGGCCATCCCCGGGGACTGTGATATTTTCAAGCCGTATCCGGAAACTTTCGCAAGGAGTCGCCATGGGTGGCTACGATGCCGCCATGAAGGTCATCCTCGCCCACTGCCGTGAGGCGGCGCTGGAGTTTTTCCTGGGCCTCCACGTGGAAGAATCGGAGATTTTGGAACTTCCCCAGGAGACGGCTTCGGTTCGCCGAAGCGACTTTCCCATCCGGGTGCGGGCTTCCGACGGGCGGGTCTTTATCGTATTGCTGGAAGTGCAAAGCCGGTGGGAACCGAACGTACCGTTGCGGCTTCTGGAATACGACGCGCGGTATCGTCTGAAAACGGGCCTCTCGGTCTTGCCGGTGGTGATGCTTCTCACCCCCAGCGGGAACGTGGTGGAAAGCTTCGAAGACGGCGGCATCCGCTACCGGTTCCAGGTGATATCCCTTGCCGCCATGGACGCCCAAAAGGTGCTGGAATGGGGAAATCCGTGCCTCATGCCCTTTGTGGGGCTCATGCGGGGAGGGTCGGAGATCTTTCAAATGGCCGAAGAGGCCGTCTATGGCTCGAGCCTCGGCCGAAGCGACAAGGCGGATCTTTTGACCGGCATGGCGCTTCTTTCGGGTCTTGTGGACAAGGATCTACCTCGCCGGCTGCTGGAGCGCAGGAGGGACATAATGATGGAATCCTATGCCTATGAACTGATCAAGAAGGAAGGCTACGAGGAAGGCGTCCGCTCGGGAATAGAACAGGGACTGCAGCAGGGAATGCAGCAGGGGACGCTGGAGGCCACACGGGAACATATCCTGGAGACCTTGGAAGCGCGCTTTAAGGATGTTCCCAAGGATATCTTTCAGTCCCTTCGGAAGATCCAAGATCCGGATGCGCTGAAACTCGTCTTCAGGAAAGCTCTTCGTGCCGACTCCCTGGACGAATTCCGCAAAGCGCTGTCAAGCTTTTTTGATTAGGCAGCCATTCCCGCAGGTTCTGTAAAGCTTTTCCCCTCGTTCCCAAGCTCCGGCTTGGGAACGGCCTGCCCGGGAAGCTCCAGCTTCCATACCCGCGCTATCCTTGGACCATGCCCCCGCGGCGCTCCATCAGGGTGGTAACCCTAATGGACATCCACAGATTACACAGATTGACACAGATTAAAAGAATCAAGGCGCTTGATGGAAAATCCAATCATCTTTCGCCATCGGTGAAATCTGTGGATAAAATTATAACTAAGGCCGCCGTGGCGGGATGACTTCGTGTGACAAGTACCCTGATACAGCGGGTGGGGAACGACCCGTTGGCCATCCCTGGGGACTGTGATATCTTGAAACGGTATCTCCGGGAACTTTCGCAAGGAGTCCGCCATGGGTGGCTACGATGCCGCGATGAAGGTCATCCTCGCCCATTGCCGTGAGGCGGCGCTGGAGTTTTTCCTGGGTCTCCACGTGGAAGAATCGGAGATTTTGGAACTTCCCCAGGAGACGGCTTCGGTTCGCCGAAGCGATTTTCCCATCCGGGTGCGGGCTTCCGACGGACGGGTGTTTATCGTGTTGCTGGAAGTGCAAAGCCGGTGGGAACCGAACGTACCGTTGCGGCTTCTGGAATACGACGCGCGGTATCGTCTGAAAACGGGCCTCTCGGTCTTGCCGGTAGTGATGCTTCTCACCCCCAGCGGGAACGTGGTGGAAAACTTCGAAGACGGCGGCATCCGCTACCGGTTCCAGGTGATATCCCTTGCCGCCATGGACGCCCAAAAGGTCCTGGAATGGGGAAATCCGTGTCTCATGCCCTTTGTGGGGCTCATGCGGGGAGGGTCGGAGATCTTTCAAAGGGCCGAAGAGGCCGTCTATGGCTCGAGCCTCGGCCGAAGCGACAAGGCGGATCTTTTGACCGGCATGGCGCTTCTTTCGGGTCTTGTGGACAAGGATCTACCTCGCCGGCTGCTGGAGCGCAGGAGGGACATCATGATGGAATCCTATGCCTATGAACTGATTAAGAAGGAAGGCTACGAGGAAGGCGTCCGCTCGGGACTGCAGCAGGGGACACTGGAGGCCACGCGGGAACATATCCTGGAGACCCTGGAGGCGCGCTTTAAGGATGTTCCCAAGGATATCTTTCAATCCCTTCGGAAGATCCAAGATCCGGATGCGCTGAAACTCGTCTTCAGGAAAGCTCTTCGTGCCGATTCACTCGACGAATTCCACAAGGCGTTGTTAAGCTTTCTCGATTAGGCGGCCGTTCCCGGAGGCTCTCTTTGAGTGGCATGGCCAGAGACGGTGTGAAGGCCAAGCCTGTCTCACGACCACAGCTGGTTCGGCGCCGCGGCACAGTAGCCTTTCGGATGCGTGCTCACCCCCGGCTTCGGCCAGCGCTTTCTCCTTGCGGTGCAGCTCGCGTTCGATTTGGCGGACACGCTTGCGATCCGGCTTCTGCTCGCTTTTTAACTGGGGGTTGGCTTCGCGGACCCAGTCGTTGGGCGTTTCGTGGACTGGTACCTCGCTTACTACAAAACGAGACCTACTGAAATCCTCAAATTTTCCTACAGTTCCGCCGCCCGCCGCCCGATAACAACCGTGGACGGCGGCGCGGAAGCCCACATGTTTTCCGCCCCCACGCACGATCGACATCCATTAACCGGCGTTTCCGAAAGGGCAAAACCGTCGTGAGGCGGTGACGCAAAGCCACGGGTCCGCGTGGAGCGGGCAGCCGGGCTGCCGAAGAAACGGGAGCAACCTCCAGGGACTATGCCTTGCGGCTCCGTTTCTCTTCGGAATCGTCTTCAACTTCCAAGGAGGTGTCCGTCATGTTTTTCAAAACGCCACACCGCAGCGGTACTTCATGGCTTTTGCCTTTCAACTTCGGGACCCGTCGCGAAAACAGGCGGCGGGCTTTGGCCGTGCTTCTCACCTTCTTGCTTTTCGCGCTCGTGTACCCGGCGGCCTGGGCGGATCCGCCCCAGTGGGCGCCCGGAAGGATCCTGGTCCAGGCCCGATCCGGCGTGGACGATTGGCGGCTGGAAGACGTCCTGGCCCGGCACGGTGCTCGAACCGTGAGCATACTGGAAAAGATCAAGGTGCACATCGTGTCCGTTCCGCCCCAGGCGGAAGAAGCCGTGGCCCGGGCCCTCGCTCACAACCCCAACATCGCCTTCGCCGAACCCGACCGGCTGCTGCCGCCCGGCGAAATCCATCCCGACGATCCCCAGTACCCGAACCAGTGGCATCTCCCGCTCATGAACGCTCCCGGCGCCTGGGATTACACCCTCGGCGACGGTGTCGTCGCGGCCGTCCTGGACACCGGGGTCGACGCCACCCACGCGGACCTCGCAGGAAAGCTGGTCCCGGGCTGGAACATTTACAACAATAACGCTGACACCTCCGACATCTACGGTCACGGCACCAAGGTCGCCGGAGTGATCGGCGCCGCCGCCGACAACGGCCTGGGCGTGGCCTCTCTCTCATGGAACACGATGATCATGCCGGTCCGCATCAGCCGCGACGACGGCTACGCCTACTACAGCACCATCGCGAGCGGCCTCACCTGGGCGGCGGATCACGGTGCTCACGTCGCCAACATCAGCTACATGGTCACGGGAAGTTCCACGGTGGGGAGTGCGGCCGCTTACTTCCGGGAAAGGGGCGGGGTAGTGTTCGCCTCGGCGGGAAACTCCGGCGCCCTGGAGTCTGTCCTCGACAGTGAAACCATCATCAGTGTTGCCGCCACCACCAGTTCCGACGACCGGGCCAGTTGGTCCTCCTACGGGGACTTCGTGGATCTGGCCGCTCCCGGTGCCGGCATCGTGACTACGATGCGAGGCGGCGGCTACGCGAGCGTTTCCGGAACGTCCTTTTCGAGCCCGGCGGCAGCGGCCGTGGGGGCGCTTGTGCTCGCGATCAACCCCGTCCTTTCACCCAGCCGGGTGGAACAGGTCATAGAAAGCACCCCCGTGGATCTGGGAACCACGGGTTGGGACATCTACTACGGGCACGGCCGGGTGGACGCGTTGGCCGCGATCCTCGCGGCACTGGAGACCTCGGAAACGGCGGACACCCAGGCTCCTTCGGCCGCCATCCTTGCGCCGACGGGCGGCACCGTTTCCGGTGACGTAGCGGTAGACGTGAGTGCTTCCGACAACGTAGGGGTCATCAACGTCGCGCTCTACGCCGACGGTTCCTTCGTGGCCGAGGATACGGAGCCGCCTTTCCAGTTCACGGTGGATACGCTGCTCCACGGCGACGGTTCCCTCACCCTGACCGCCACCGCACTGGATGCCGCCGGAAACCAAGGGAACTCCGAACCGGTCACCGTCACCGTGGACAATACGCCCGACCCCGTGGATACGGAAGCACCCGCAGTGGTGATTCTGAACCCTTCCGACGGCACCACCCTGGAGAAACTGGTCCGCATCCAGATGAGCGCCTCGGACAACGCGGGGGTGACGCGCCTTGGCTGTTACGTCGACGGGAAACTCTTGGGCGAGACGGAGGGAGACTTCCTTTCCATAAACTGGAACACGTGGAAAGCCGCCGACGGGAACCACACCATTACCGGGGAAGCCTGGGACGCAGCGGGAAATCTGGCCGAAACCACCATCACCGTGGTTAAACCGGCCGACACGTTGAAAACATCCCAAAACAGCAACTGACGAAACCCATCGAACCATCACCCGAACCAGCTTCCGTAATTGACTGCTGATCTGAATTCGTGCGCTCTCTTCCGGCATTTCGAGATTCAGCCGACTATTCCCAAGAAAACTCAAAAGGGCTTGGCATAGGATGGCAAGCCCTTCACCATTTTCGCAACCAAAGAACGCCGGCTATGGCCCAAGCCGGAGACAGCCTCTTTCCTTCAACGTTTTCTGCGCCAGCGCCCGACCGCCCCGGCCCCGATCAACCCGGTCCCGACCAGGAGGAGGCTCGCCGGCTCCGGGATGACTTCCGATGGCGGTTGTCCACCATCACCACTGCCACCATCGTGGGAAAACGGACTGAAGACAGAATGTATCTTGTGATTCGTCTTCACAATGTGGTCGTAGGCCACGATATCCATCCACGTGTAGCCTTCGCCAACGTTCACATGGAAGACTTTCGTCTCACCCACCGCCGTATCGCCCCACTCCTCCCCGGGAATAAAATTCATCACCGTCTCACCAAGGCCAAAGTCCCCTACCATATATTCATAGTAGGATGTAGGAAAGACCCCATGTGGAGGTACCGAAGTTCCATCCCCCATAACGGGAGTCCCGTAGGAAACGAACTTGTAATTTTCATCCAGGTAAACATCCCCGGTTCCTTCGTGCAGTAAATCGTGATTACCCGCAATTCTTGTGGCGACTCCGGTTGAATTATAGCTGGGTTCGGAAGACGTTCCATCAACCCACGTAATATCAATGGTGCCGTCCTCATCGGTTGAGACCGCCAAAGCGATTTTAACATCAAAGATTTCTTCCTGGGCGCCGATCACCCAGAGATCATACTCCAGGCTTTCCATGATCCAGGTTTCCGTGTCCGTGTCGTAGGTCGCCCCAGGAATATAAATCTGCAATTTGGGGACCGCCCAGACGGGAGCATACAGGCCGGCCGTCAGTGGCAATGAGGCCAGAAGGAACATGAAAAGCCAGACCACCCCCCAACGTTTTCTTTTCGCTTCTTTCAGCATGACATCCCTCCAGCACCGGAGCCTAATGAGCCGCAAGAAAACTCGTCGGAGAACGTGTTGAAGCAACCAACATGCCAATACGGCCGTCCAGCGTTCATGTCTCTAACCAATTGTATCGACTAGATAATTTTGAGACAGAAGTGAGCGTTTTGATCTGTATCGGGACAGGTGTGCAATAGGCTTCCACTCGGGGATGCAACCCCCGTCTCAGATCGGTAATCCATTGCACATGCCTTTTGGGGTGGGATTGGACCCTAAGAGCCGATCTGAGATTACCCCGCACCCTTTGGGGATTGAGTGTCCGTTTTTTCGCGTAGGGGCGGATCGCGAACGGCGGTTAAGGAGCGACTCATGCCCTGTAGGAGCCGGCTTGCCGGCGATCAGGGTCAACGCGGTATTGCCGGTTTTACGGGTCGCGGGCAAGCCCGCTCCTACCGACAACGGAAAACCGGGCCGATGGGGCATGGCGTTGGGGTTGGTTCATCGCGGCGAGGGCGCCACTCCCACAGATGGTTTGCATCGCGGCCAAGGCCGCTCCTACAGGAACACGGAACGTCAGGGCCCGACTTTCATGAGCTTGTTTTCGGACGACATCTAAGCCCATGGGCTTCCGAAGACTCCATGAGGTGCCTCCGGCTTATCCGCTCCAATACGCCTCACAGCACGAACCACTCGTTCCGGCTCAGACTTTCGCACCCCGTCTCGCTCACCCGGACCATGTTTTCCAGGCGCACACCGCCGAGACCTGGAAGATAGATGCCGGGTTCCACGGTGAGGACCATGTTTTCCTGGAGGATCACGTGGTTTTTCCTGCCGTAGCCGGGTCTTTCGTGGACCGCGAGTCCGACGCCATGTCCCAGGCCGTGGCCGAAAGCGTCGCCGTAGCCCGCCTTTTCGATGATTCCCCGGGCGATGCGGTCCACTTCCAGCGAATCCACACCGGGGCGGACGGCGTTCATGGCCGCCAGCTGAGCTTCCCGTACGATGCGGTAGATCTCCTTCATTTTTTCCGGAACCCGCGGACCCAGCCAGGTTCGGGTCATGTCGGAACAGTAGAGGCGCAGCCGGGAACCCAGGTCAAGGACCACCGCATCGTCTTCACGGATCGCCCGGCTGGTGGGAACCGCGTGCGGGAGCGCCCCGTTGGGCCCACTCGCCACAATGGGCGGAAACGACACAGCTTCCGCGCCCGCTTCCCGAATGCCCCGTTCGATGGCCCAGGCCACATCCTTTTCCCGGAGGCCCGGCCGGAGCGACGCCCAGACCTCGTGGAGCACCCCTTCGGTCACGGCGATGGATGCGCGAATCCGCTCGATTTCCCCGAGTTCCTTTATCATGCGGCCTTCTTCCACGAATCCCTTTTCGGCGACGAGCACCGCGTCCGGCTGAGCCGACCGCAGCATGTCCTGGATCTCCACGTAGAGTTGATGCGTCAGGTGGTGCGATTCCACGCCCAGGCGTCGCACCGCAAGTGTTCGAAAGATATCGGGCAGTACCTGGTCCAGTCCTTCCCGGTGGATCAGCGTTTCGTAGCCTCGGGCTTCGGCTTTCGCCTCTTCTTCGTAGCGGAAGTCCGTTACGAGGACCTGCCTAGAGCCGGTGATCACCAGCAAGCCGGAGCTTTCGGTGAGCTGCACGTCTTCCGCTTCAAAGCCGCTCAGGTAGTAGCGGTTTTCAGGGACCGAAACCAGAAAACCGTCCAGCTCCCGTTCTTCCATCTTCCGCCTCAACGCCCGCAGTCTTTGTGCATAAGGATCCGGAACTCCGGTCATGATTCCTCCTTCCACCACTGTCCTTGCGTTGGACACTCACCGGAACCAGGAGATGTGTTGCGCGAAACACTCGCTTCCTTATCTATAGCGCGGGAGCCCGGCCGAAGCACCCGAAAAGATCGGGCGGCGGCAATGGACGCAGAGAAAACTTGACAAGACTAGTCAGGTATTTTAAGCACAACCACGCTCCGCGCCTTCGAGCGGACGTGGGGGGACATCCTTTCCTCGATGGAAGGTGCCGGCGCCTGTTCCTGGAAGCTCACGCGGGAAGCCAGGTCCAAAACGAACGACCACAAGGATGTGCCATGTACGCGAGAATGCTTCTACTTCGTTTCCCCAGGGAGATCGTGGATAAACCCATCGTGACCAACCTGGTCCGAACCTACGATCTCTCATTCAATATCCTCAAGGCGCAGATTTACCCCCGAAAAGAAGGCCTGATGGTGATGGAACTGCGCGGCAACCGCAAGGACTACGAACGCGGCATCCAGTACCTCCATGACATCGGGGTAATCATTGAATCCATCGCCCAGGGCATCCGGCGGGACGACGAGAGGTGCTACCAGTGCGGCGCCTGCACGGCGGTCTGCCCCACGGGCGCGCTCCACATCCAGCGCCCGGAAATGCAAGTGATCTTCGATCCAGAACGCTGCAGCGCCTGTGAACTGTGCGTCAAAGCCTGTCCGTCGCGGGCCATGATCGTGACTCTGGACCGGTCGCTCGACCTGGAAGAGGCGGTCTGACGGCTTCCGGTGGATGGCAGGGTTGGAGAAACCTCGGGAGGTAGGATTTGAGACTGTCCACGCGGGCTCACTACGCCGTCCGGGCGGTTCTGGACCTAGCGATTCACGCCGTGGACCGGCCGGTACCCATTCAGGAAATAGCGGAGCGGCAGGCGATATCCCAGGCGTACCTGGAGCAGTTGTTCGCCAAGCTGCGGCGCGGAAGGATCATCCGGAGCGTCCGCGGACCCCGGGGCGGATATCTGCTGGCGCGCCCCGCCGCGGAAGTGACTCTGGCCGAGATCATGGAATGGGTGGACGAACCCTTGGAACCGGTGGCGTGTCTGGACAAAGACGGGCACTGCGACCGCGAAGGCGGGTGCAACACGCATCAGATCTGGCGGGACCTGGGCCGCCATATCCGAAGTTTCCTGGAATCGCTTACCGTGGAACAGGCGCTTCGCGACGCGCAGGTGGAAGAATCCGTGAACGCGACCGACACCGGTCGTCAGTCCCTCAGTTCTGGAGGATAGAAGGCATGAATTACAGCGACATTGTCATGGATCATTTCATGAACCCGAGAAACGTAGGCGAACTGGAGAGTCCCGACGGCATCGGTCAGATCGGAAACGTAAGCTGCGGGGACATCATGCGGATGACCATCAGGGTACGTGAGGAACGCATCGAGGACGTGCGGTTCAAGACCTTCGGCTGCGGTGCGGCCATCGCCGTGAGTTCCATGGTGACCGAGATGGTCAAGGGGAAATCCCTGGAGGAAGCCGTGGCCATCAACCGGGACGATGTCGCGCAGGCCCTGGGCGGGCTTCCTGAAAAGAAGCTTCACTGTTCCAACCTGGGAACGGACGCGCTCAAGGCGGCCATCAACGACTACTGGCGGAAGACGGGGCACCCGGAAAAGGTGGTCCCGCTGGAAGACCAACACCTGGAGCATGAATCCGAAGAAGCGAATGCGTGTTGCGGTAGCAATGAGCGGGGGTGTCGACAGCCTGAAGACGGCGGCGTTTCTCAAGGCACAGGGGCATGACGTCTTCGGCGTCCACATGCGGGTGCTTCCCGAATCGCGAAACGGGCGGTGGGACGCTCGGAAGGTGAACCGGGAGAAGGAAGACGCCGTGCAACGGCTGGCATCCCGCCTGGGGATCGAACTGCGCGTGGTGGATCTCAGGGAGGCCTTCGATCGGCTGGTGATTCAGCCGTTCCTCACCGCTTACCGGAACGGGCTCACGCCCAATCCCTGCACGCTCTGCAACCCCGCAGTGAAGTTTGGAATACTCTTGGAAAAGGCCCTGGAAGGGGGCGTAGATCGGCTGGCCACGGGCCATTATGCGCGGGTCCTTCCGCCGGACGACCGTTTCCCCGGGTACCGGCTCCTTCGAGGACGCGATCCCGCCAAAGACCAGTCGTATTTCCTGTTCGGACTGGACCGGAAAAGCTTGGCGAAGGCCCTTTTCCCCCTGGGCGAACTCCGCAAAGACGACGTTCGCCGCTGGGCCGCCTCCGAAGGTTACACAGACCTCCTTTCCGCAGAAAGCCAGGAAATCTGTTTCGTTCCTTCCGGCCATTACGTGGAATTCTTAGAAGAACGCATAGGTGATGCGGCGTTTTCCGTTCCCGGACCCATTCTGAACACCGACGGAACCGTCCTGGGCGAACATCGGGGGGTGTTTCGCTACACCGTGGGGCAGCGGCGGGGGCTGGGGCTCCCGTCCACCGAACCCTACTACGTGGTAGCCATCGAACCGGAAAGGAACGCCGTGAGAGTCGGCCGGGCTCGCGACCTGGAGCGGGACCGGCTGATCGTCGAAAAGGTGAACTGGGTATCCATGGACCCTCCGGATCGACCCATCCGGGCTTGTGTGCGCATCCGCTATCGGCACCGGGCTGCGCCGGCCTTCGTGATTCCCCGCGATGACGCAAGCGCGGCCGTCCGTTTCGATCGGCCGCAGAGAGCCGTGACTCCGGGCCAGGCGGCGGTTTTTTACGACGGCGACACGGTCCTGGGGGGCGGAACCATCGCGCGCGAAGGGACGCAGGGGTGAGCGTGCCGTCGCTTTACGGTACGGATCTGGACGGAAACCCGCTCGTTCGGCCGGGGAAGCGATGGCTTCCGCGGCGGACGCGGGCCGTGTTTCACAATATGGCGGAAGCCGAGCACACTGTGCCGACCCGAGGCGGGTTGTGATGCATCTTCGAGCGGCCGTCGAAACCTTGGGCTGCAAGGTCAACCAGTACGAGTCGTCCTTTTTTCAGGAACGCCTGGAAGACGCCGGCTTCCGGATCGTCTCCTTCAAGGAGCGGGCGGACCTTTACCTGGTGCATGGCTGCGCGGTCACCTCGCGGGCCTGCTATCAGACCCGGCAGCTTCTTCGGCGCGCCGTGCGGACGAACCCCGACGCCCGCATCGTCGCCGCCGGCTGCAGCGCTCAACTGGAAGGCGACCGGTACGCCGCCGAGGGCATCGCGAGCCACGTACTGGGGACGGTAGACAAGTACCATCTGCTGCAATGGCTTGAGAAACCAGCTGACCTCAACCGGCCGCTCGTGGCTCGGAGCGACCCGCGGCGGAGCCCGCCGCTTCGCCCTCTCACCATCGGCAGGATGCTGGACAGGCGGAGCCGGGCCTTCCTCAAGGTGCAGGACGGCTGCAACGCTTTCTGCACCTACTGCATCGTGCCGTGGACCCGAGGGCGAAGTCGCAGCCTTCCCCTGAACGACGCGGTGGGGCAGCTTCGACGCTTCGTTTCCGAAGGCTACGGCGAAGTGGTGCTTTCGGGGATCCACTTGGGCCAGTGGGGCCGCGACCTTCATCCGCCCGGAACCCTTCCCGGTCTGCTGCGGGCCTGCATGGATGCAGCCGGCGGCGCCCGGCTGCGCCTCAGTTCCTTGGAACCGCACGAATGGACCGACGAACTCCTGAACGTGCTCGGCGACTCACCCGGGGTCTGTCCCCACTTCCACGTACCGCTTCAGAACGGTGACCCGAAAATCCTCGAAGCCATGGGGCGGCCGTACACGCCGGACGAATATGCAGCGCTCGTGCTGGAGCTTCGGCGTCGCTTTCCGGATGCGGCCATTGGAGCGGACGTGCTGGTGGGGTTTCCCGGGGAAAGCGAAGCCCGTTTCCGAAACACGCTGGAACTTATCGAACGGCTCCCCCTCACCTACCTGCATGTCTTTCCCTTTTCCCCGCGGCCGGGAACCCCGGCGGCCGGCTTCAGGGACCGCCCTCACGGGGCGGCCGTCAAGCGGCGGGCCGAAGTGTTGAGAAACCTGGGAAGGGAAAAACGGCGGCGGTTCGAAGCCGGCTTTGTTGGGAGCCGCGTGGAAGTCCTCGTGGAGTC
The DNA here is from genome assembly GCF_005377625.1 of Desulfoglaeba alkanexedens ALDC. GTDB lineage: Bacteria > Desulfobacterota > Syntrophobacteria > Syntrophobacterales > DSM-9756 > Desulfoglaeba > Desulfoglaeba alkanexedens. Next base: position 308,446 of record NZ_CP040098.1, read on the forward strand.
GGAAGCCTCCCCTGGGTGGCTCCGGGGGACTTCGGAGAATTATCTTTCGGTGAGGTTCGCCGCCGCGGCCGCGCCGCCCACCGGCGCTCGGGTGGGAGTCCGCGTGGAAAGGACCGGCCAGCAAGGGCTTATCGGCATCATCGATTGAACGACCTCGTTTCGGCTCAGACCCTCATCCTTCGAAGAGAAACCAGGAAACCAGGCGCGGATCCGGCGGGTTTTCGGGGTTGAAGGGGGATATTTCGGATTCGTAGGCATCGTACAGAGCGTCCAGGTATCGGTCGGCGGCGCGCCGCCATCTGGTTTCGGAAAGTATGGATTCTTCCAGGGACCGGATGGCGCTTCGGATGTTTTCGGGCGCGGCGGAGCGGAAAACGTCCGGCCAGTCGCCGACTGGTATGGGTTCCACCCGCCAGCCGCCTTCGCGAAGAAAACGAAGGGAAGCGGTGAAAAGAAGCGTGCCCAGGGTCACGTCACGGAGCTGCCGGACCTGGCCTTCCGGCCAGAGCCGTTTTTCCAGGTCTTGAGGGGACAGGCGCAGGGCGTCGAAAAGGGGTCCGAGCGCCATGAGGGTATGCAGCAGCTGCTTTCCCCGCTTCAGGTCCGCCCGATCCCGGAAGAAGTCTTCCTGGGGCGGACGCCGGGGGTCCGAAGACGGGCGGAGCAGCCGGGGCGTTCTTTCCAACACGATTTCCACGGCCTTCAACCAGTCGGCGTCGAGGCAATCGATCCCTGCCGGCCAGCGGCGGATCCATCCCCCTTCCACGACCTGGCGGATCTTCCGCTGCAGCCGCCTCAGGCGGTACTGTCCGTACCGGAAGAGTTCCTCCAGGAAGGCGTTTCTCAGATAGAGCTGTGCGGCCGTTTCGTCGCCTCCGGTCAGCAGGTCCAGGGCCAGGTTGACGGTGGCGGCCACCTTGCCAGTAGCGGCAAGCAGGTGCTCGGGTTCGTCGGGAGCCAGTTCGTCGGCCACGACCACCTTGTTGGCGAGCGAGGCCAGTTCCAGCTGGAGCGAATCGATTTCTCTCGCATCCGAGAGATTCCGGATGGCTCGGTTCAGGAGGGTCCCGGCGGGCACCTGCATCAGGGCGAACGACGGGGGCGGGGCATCCTGAAGGCGATCGAGCGCCATCACCTTGTCGCCGGAAATCTCGTCCGGGCGGATGGGCCGGTAGATTTCCAGGGCGTCGTAGAAATCGGGGATGGCTCGGTCTTCCAGGCGGCCCCGATGGAACCGGTACGCTTCTTCTTCCACTTCCGCTTCCAACTGCGAGATGACGTGGTGCATCAGTTCCTTGTAAAAGCCGTAATGCGCCTCGAAGAGAAAGCTCAGGACGTTCCGGATCAGGTCTTCGTACTGAGGGTAGCGCACTTCCCAGAAAAACTGGTCGTCCAAGGTCAAGGGAGGCAGAAGATCCCTGGCTTCGACGGGATCCAGGTCCTCGGGCTTCAGAACCACCCGGATCCATTTCTTGAACAAGGTCACCAGCAACTCGAAGTCCGCGTGATAAAGCCAGGCCAAAACCTTTCGGCCGCTGGCTCGAAAGAGGCGGTCCATCCATTCGATGGCCCGCGTCGGCTGGATCCGATCCTTGCGCCACCACTCCAAGTCGAAAATATGGTCGAGCTGTTCCACGCGGGCCATGGCCAGGAGGGGGAGCGCATCGTCGGGCCCGATTTCTTTGACCGTAAGATAGAAATCCTGCGCCGGGAGCGCCGCCGCCACCGCTTCCCCGTCCTTTCGGCCGAGAAGCAGGTTCATGCGTTCCCGGGCGGGAAGCACCATCAGATGGCGCGAAACCTCGCGAGGTTCCGCCTTCTCCAACCACTTGGCACCGAAGTCGATGATATTTTGATCCATGAGCTTTCGTGAAGCCTCCTGCAAACGACAGGGAACCCGCTTTCTTATTTCGCGGACCGAGCAAGAAGTCAAGATCGGAGCCATCGGAGCGGAAGGCTTGGAAACACTTGCTTAAAAGCCGGCAAATGCTTAGGTAAGAGGCACGACGGCGGCGCTCGGATGTACGAACCAACACCACTCCAGGAGACCGAAATGCTTCTCATCGAAGACCTTCAAGTGGAACTGGCCGGAAACGTGATCCTCAAACATATCGATCTCGAGATCAAGCCGGGGGAAACCCATATACTTTTCGGACCCAACGGCTCGGGAAAGACTTCGCTCCTCATGACCATCATGGGTTACCCGCAGTACAAGGTGATCGCGGGGCGGATCGTCTTCAGAGGGGTGGACATCACGGACAAACCCATCAACGAGCGCGCCCGGATGGGAATCGGCATGGCTTACCAGCGCCCGCCCACCATCCACGGCCTCAAGACGCGCCAGATGGTTCAGATCTGCGCCGGGCGGCCGGACCTACCGGTGGATGAGCTGGCCCGCAAGGTGAACTTCAGCGACTTCTTGGAACGGGATATCAACGCCGGCTTTTCGGGAGGCGAAATCAAGCGATCCGAACTCCTTCAGCTGATGGCCCAGAACCCGGACCTCCTGCTCTTCGACGAACCGGAATCGGGGGTGGACCTCGAAAACATCTCGCTCGTTGGAAACACCATCGCTCAGCTGCTGGAAAAGGAATTCGTGCCTTCCCAGGAAAAGACCATGCTCCAGAAGAAGCGCGAACGGCGTAAGATGGGACTCATCATCACCCACACCGGCTACGTACTCAACTACCTGAACGCCGACAAGGGCCAGGTGCTCTATAATGGGATTTTGAGCTGTGCGGACAATCCCCGCGACATTCTGAAATGCATCAGCGAACTGGGATACGAGGAGTGTGTGCGATGTACGCTCGCGAGCAACTGAGGGAGAAAGCCCTGAAGGCGGTGAACAAGGCGGCCGCTATCGGACCCGACGTTCATCTGGAAGAATTCGACAAGCGACCGGTGGCGCATGAATACATGCCCGACGAGAAACTGCGGATGCTTCCCGCCGAAGAGCAGAAGCGGCTGATCATGGCGGGACTCGACCTTTCCGAAAAGGAACGGGCCGGGACCTATTTTCAGAAGGACAGCACCGTGGTTCACTGCAAGTCGAAGCAAAAGGGCATCGAGGTCATGTCCATCCGCAAGGCCCTGGAAAGCCACGAGTGGATCTACGACTACTACTGGAAACTGATGGCGGTGGATACAGACAAGTACACGGCGGCCGCCGAGTTGGACCTTCACGACGGCTACGTGATCCGGGCCCTTCCTGGGGAAAAGTCCGTCTATCCTGTCCAGGCGTGCCTTTATATCGACAAGGAAGGCCTGCAGCAAAACGTCCACAACATCATCATCGCGGAAGAAGACTCGGAGCTCCACATCATCACGGGGTGCTCCACGTCGCCTCACACCCGGAGGGCCGCCCACGTGGGCATTTCCGAGTTCTTCGTCAAGAAGAACGCCAAGTTGACCTTCACCATGATTCACAACTGGGCCGAAGAGATGATCGTGCGCCCCCGATCGGTGGCCCAGGTGGAAGAAGGCGGGCTGTTCATCAACAATTACATCTGCATGAGGCCCGTTCGATCTTTGCAGATGTATCCCACCACGCACCTGGTGGGAGAAAATGCCGTGGCCCGGTTTTACAGCATCATCGTGGGGAGTCCGGAGACCGAATACGACGTGGGCGCCCGCGTTTACCTGAAAAAACCCGGTTCCCGCGCCGAGGTCGTGGCTCGAACCATCAGCAACGGCGGAAAGATCATCTCCCGAGGACATCTCATCGGCCAAGTGCCCGACATCAAGGCTCACCTGGAATGTAAAGGGCTGATCCTGAACGGAGGCCTCATCCACGCCGTGCCGGAACTGGAAGGGCACGCAGACGGCGTGGAGATGTCCCACGAAGCGGCGGTGGGAAAGATCGCGCAGGAAGAGATCATGTACCTCATGTCGCGGGGGCTGAGCGAAGACGAAGCCACTTCCACTATCGTCCGCGGCTTCCTGAGCGTGGACATTCCGGGGCTTCCACCGCAGCTCAAAGCCGAAATCGACCGCGCCATCGAGGCGAGCGACAAGGACGTGATGTAGCAGCCGTGCCCGCGTTCGCCCATGCGTTCTGCTTCGAGGGCACGAAAACCCGCGGGGCGACTGGGACGCTCCGGCCCGGTTCCGAGACGGGGCCTGGGTCTACCAGGGACAAAAGAAAGGGCGGAAGATATGAAAAGTCTATTGGCCGTATGGCTGGCTTTGATAATGGTGAGCGGGTGCTTCACCCAAGCGGTCCGAGCGGAAGAGCAAGAAGCGCCCTACGAGGTGCCCGCGGCCGAACCGCCTTCCCCGGAACTGATGCTCGTGGATGTTTTCATCGTCCGCCCGGTGGGGCTGGCGGCCTGCGCCGTGGGCCTCCTTGGGAGCATCGTGGCCATGCCCTTCGCCTCCCTATCGGGAAACGATCGGGAGGTGAGCCGCCGGCTCATCGCGGAGCCGTTCGCCTACACCTTCACCCGGCCGGTGGGTCACTTCGAACGCAAGTGAAAGGGGCGGACCGGCGACTTTTCCGACCAACCGCCACGCCTTCAGCAAACGAGACCTCTGCACTACGCCGCAACCGGCGGGCCCAACGCCCCCGCCGGTTGCGGGCCCAATGCCCGCCTGCGGCTACCCCGCGGTACCGAAGACCCTGACCTTCTTCCAAAGCGACTCCGCCCGGAAGAAATCCTTCCATTCCGGCACGACGCTTCCCATCTCTTCCAGAATCGCCTCACGCCCCTTTGGAAACGCCAGGCCCTGGGCCGCCATGATGCGGGTCATCACGTCCCAGTCCGGAAGCGCTTCGCCCTCTGGAACCATGGCCTGTTCCAGCGGGAGGAGGCGCCCTTCCTGGTTGATCACGAGCCCCGGGGCTTCCCCGAACGCGGCGGCGGGCAGCACCACGTGGGCGAATTCCACGGCGGGGCCGACCACGTTGTCGACAAGAGCGATAAACTCCAATTGCTTCAGACTTTCCAGCCGAGCGCCATGGGACGCCTCGGTCAGGAACACGCTCTCCTGGACGAGAAGCCCGCGGAGCCTTCCGCTGTCGATGCCATCAATCACGCCGAACGACGCGGCTTTCGGAAGCGCCGGCACATCCCACAGTTCTCTCAGCCGTTCCAAGGCGCCCGCGTCGGACGCGGGTACGAATCCCGGCAGGCGCTCCGGGCTGACGCCGGCCAGCAGGGCGCCCAGGCCGTTCACCGTATCCAGGCACGGATACCACCCGCCGCCCAAGTCCTCTCCGGTGCACTTTCCGAAGAGCGCCAGGCCCGCCACGGCCTTGAAAAAGGCCTCAGCATCGCCGGGACTCATGGACCTGGCCGGCGGTACGGCGAAAACCACCGCAAACGTTTTCCACTGCTGCAGCATCTTCCGGAAGGCCTCGTAGGCTTCCGCCGGAATCCAGGCTTCCTTCGGATCGAACGGTTCGCCTTTGAGCCAACCGCGAACCTGGGCGACCGCCGCCGGATCCAGCCCTTCGCTCCGCCCTTCCAGTGCCCAGGCCAAGTCGGCCATCAGCTTGGGCCATACCTCCGGTGGCGCCACCAGCGACCGGAACGCAAAGGGCGTCAACCCGTCGGCTGCCTCACCGATCTGCAGCAGCGGCACATTCCGACGCCTCACGGTTCGTCGGATGAGGGTGGCCACAACGGGTGAGCGTTTTTCCAGTTCGTCTCCGATCACGAGGAAGCCTTCGGCGTGTTCCAGGTCGGTCATGGGCCTGGACATGGCTCGCACACCCAGGATCTGCCGGCTGAGTTCCACCAACGCCTCCGCGGCGGCTCGACCAGGGAAATCCACCAGGTGCGTCCCGAAGCCCAGGCGCATCCATTTTTCCAGCAGGTACAGCGATTCCAGAGAAGCGGCCGGCGACCCCACGGCCCCCACGGCCTCCGCGCCGTAGCGGTCCGCCACGCTCTTCAACCCCTGGATCACCGTCTCCACGGCCTTCCCCCAGGACACCGGGACCAGCGATCCGTTCTCCCTGACCAGAGGCCGGGTGATCCGATGGGTCTTCCAGTGCATGTCGTAGGACCGAAAGCGGCCGCGCTTGCACGTGGACGCCCGGCCGGGCGGCGCGTCTCTTCCGTCGGCGATCCAGACCAAGCGGTTTCCTTTGACCTTCAGTTCCAGCTCGCAGCCGCATCCGCAGTGGATGCAATGAGTGAAAACCCCCCTCCACTCGAGGCGTTCCACGGCGCGCCCCTGCCGGCGTTCCATGAGTGCCCCCGTGGGGCACAGGTCCACGCAAAGCCCGCAGGAGACGCAGCGGTCGTTGAACCTCGGCCAGTCCTTGAAGTCAATGGCGTAGGAACACTGGAGCGTATCGCAAGCCACCTTGCAGCGTTCACAGCGAATGCACTTGTTGGGATCCAGGGCGATCTCCGGGTGCGTGTCCACAGCGGCCACCCTCTGGAAGTGAATCTTCTTGCTCGGCTGATTTCTCCAGTCCACCTGGAACTCGTTCATGAGTTCCCGGAGCCGGCAGTCGAAGGCCGCCGAACAGCCGCACTCCAGGCAGCGTTCGGCTTCCCGTCGGGCCTGTTCCTCGCTCAGCCCCAGTTCCACTTCCATGAAACTGCCGACCCGCTGCCCCACCTGGACTTCCGGCATGCGTTCCCTCGGAATGGTCTTGTAGGCTCCGAAAGGTTCCCGATCCACGTGGTCCAGGTCGCCCTTGCTGATATTGAAGTGAAGCGGTTCCGGCTGGACTTCGTTCACCTGGAAATACCGGTTCAGAGAATAGGCCGCCTTACGGCCGTCGGCCAGAGCAGCCACCACGGTCATGGGACCCCGGAAGAGATCGCCGCCTACGAAGACCATTTCATGGCCCGTATGCATGCTTCTCGGATCGCCTCCGATGGTGCTCCAGCGCGTTACCGGAAGCTCCGCCATGGCAGGATCCTGATCCGGAAGAAGCACTTCGGGAAACTGCCCGATGGCGCTGATCACTTGGTCCACGTCGAGGACGGCCTCGGATCCCTCGATGGGTACCGGACGGCGCCTTCCGCCGGCGTCCGGTTCACCCAGTTCCATACGCAGAAATTCCAGCTGCTGAACCTTACCGCCTTCGCCGATGACCCGGGTGGGCGCCGCAAGGAGTTGAATGTCCACCCCCTCCGCTTCCGCCGCCTCGATTTCTTCGTGGCTCGCCGGCATTTCCTTTCGGGACCGCCGGTACAGGATAGTCACCTTTTCGGCACCCATCCTCAGGCACGTGCGGGCCGCATCGATGGCCACGTTGCCTCCGCCGATCACCACCACGCGCCGGCCCCCTTTAACCGGCCTTCCGGCAGCCACATCTTCCAGGAAGGTGACCCCGCTAACCACGCCCTCCAGATCTTCCCCCACGATCCCCAACTTCCGGGTACCCCAGGCGCCGATGGCGAGAAAGATCGCTTCGTAGCCTTCCTTCTTCAGGTCGTCCAGGGTGAAGTCCTTACCCCAGCGGACCCCCGTCTTCACCTCCACGCCCAGGCTCAAGATCCCGTCGATCTCCCAGTCCAGAACTTTCTTCGGAAGCCGGTATTCGGGAATCCCGTAGCGGAGCATGCCCCCGAGCTTGTCCCGGGCTTCAAAGATCGTCACGCCGTGACCCAACGCTCTCAGGTAATAGGCGGCGCTCAACCCCGCCGGCCCGCCGCCCACGATGGCCACGTGCCGACCCGTGCCGGGCGGCACCGTGGGCAGGATCCGCTCCCCGCTTCTCATTTCGAAGTCGGCCAGGAAACGCTTGCAGTGATTGATGTTGACCGCTTCGTCTACCAGGAGCCTGCGGCACTGCCCTTCGCAGGGGTGAGGGCAAACGCGGCCGATGGTCGCGGGCATGGGTATCTTTTCCTTGATGAGCCGAACCGCCTCCTGGTATTCCCCGTGGCGGATGAGCGCCAGGTAGCCCTGGATGTCCACGTTGGCCGGGCAGGTGAGCGAACAGGGCGCTACGCAGTCGCCGTAATGCGTGTCCAGGATAAGCTCCAGCAGGAGCTTCCGGGTCTTATCCAGGTTCGCGCCGGTCGTTGTCACGTCCATGCCTTCCACCACGGGCGTGCTGCACGCCGCCTTGAACTGCTGCTCGCCCGCCACCGCCACCACGCACAGACGGCAATTCTCCAGGGGTTTGAGAAGCGGGCTGTAGCAGAGGGTGGGGATGTAGACACCTTCCCTGCGAGCGACATCGAGAATCGTGCTTCCCTCGGGAGCCTGAACCGTTTTGCCGTCAAGCCGAATGGTCACCGTCTTTTCCATAGAGTTCCTCCGCCGGTTTCTTCGGGTATGGGCCCTGCCCGTTCACCACCTATTCCCAGGGCTGCGGCCGCTTCCAACGTGCAACCGGCCGCCGCAGGACAAGACTCCTTCACGACCGCTGATGGCCTCCCAGGGCTGCTTCGGAAGGGCCGAGTGTCGCCGGAGGTTGACAAGAGATTGAACCGCAGCAAGGAAAGATAAATTCCGAGAACAGAGGGAACGTTCAAGGGTGCCGGGCGCTCAAGGCTGACAGCTGAAGGGTGCGACCAAGGGAGTCGGAGTTTCGAAAAAAGCCACCGCCTGGACTCATCCCAGTCGGTTTGCGCCGGATCGCTTCAGGGGGTTCCGGTGCGTCATCCGCCGGTTCCCCGCTGAAGGAGCAGTTCGATGTTGTGCCGGAGCGCCTGGGGATCCACCGGTTTTTCCATGAAGATGTCGGCCGCGATCCAATCCATGTCTTCCTCTACCGTCCGCGTGTAACCCTTTTCGGTTTCCGGCTGGGCGGAAACGATGATGATGGGCAGCTTCCGAAGGGCGTCGTCCTGGCGGATCTTCACCGCGAAGCGCAACCCTTCGTCCATGGTGGCCATCATGATGTCCAGAACGAGCAGATCGGGTTTTTCCGATTCGATGAGGCGATGGCCGTCCTGAGTGTTGCTGGCGGTAGCCACATCATAGCCGAAGCGCTTCAAAATGGCACTGGTGATCTCCAGGAAACTGGGATCGTCGTCGATGATCACTATCTTCTTCCCGCTCATTCATTCTCCCTTCCCTTCTGAATTGTACCACTCATCTCTTTCCCCAATCCGAGGCAGCTCGATGATGAATCGTACCCCCCGGCCGGATTCGCTTTCGACCCGGATCCGCCCTCCATGGCGCTCCACGATCGTTCTGGTGATGAAAAGACCCAGGCCTGTTCCCCGCGTGGCGGACCTGCGCGATGACGGCAATCGCTGGAACCTTCGGAAAAGTCTGTCTCGATGTTCCTGAGGGATGCCGGGGCCGCTGTTCCAGACTTCCAGCCGGCACCGTTCGCCGGCCGCCGCCCCGGACACTTCGATTATTCCACCCTTCTCCCCGTATTTCAACGCGTTGCTCAAAAGGTTGGTAAAAACACTCCGGAACAGCTCGGGATCCACCCTCCATTCCAAATCTTCGGCAAGTCGGACCTGCACGCGCATGTCCTGTTCGCGGACCGCGGCCACCAGGCCGGCGAGCACCGGTTCCACCACTTCCGAACGGATCCGGCATCGGCGAGGCCGAACCGGCAGCTCGTCCTTCTCGATCCGCGAAAGATCCAGGTAATGCCGGATCATTTCCATGGACTGGTCCAAGTTCCGGCAAATAGCTTCCACCATGGCCGACTGTTCCGCGGACAGCTCCCCGAAAATCTTTTGGCGCAGCGCGTTGGCACTCATGATACTGTTGGCGATGGGAGATTTGAGTTCATGGGTGACGAAGCTGAGCATTTCCATGTAGTGTCGGTTCAGCCGCTCCAGGTTGCGATTAGCCTCGTTCAGGCGTTCGTTGGCCTCAACCAGGGCGTCCATATGCTCCTTCAATTCCGTCAGATCGTGAAAGTAACCGACGATCGCGAAGTCTTCCCGGCCTTCGTACAGAATGGTGGCCGAAAGGCGAATGGGGATGGTTCGGCCGTCCTTGGTGCGCACTTCCGTGTTGTAGTCCACCAGGATGCCCGGCCCCCCGTGGCCGTCGCCCAGAATGGCCTGCTTGATGGCTTGAGCTTCCCCCGGGGGGTAAATGTCCTGGACGTTCAGCTGGTAAAGCGCTTCCGCCCGCGAGTAACCCAGCAGCCTCTGGGCCCCTCCATTGTAAAGGATGATCTTTCCCGAACGGTCGTTTGCCATGATACCGTCCGGGCAGGCCTCCAGCAGGCGTTCTTCGAACTCGTAGCGTTGCCGGAGCTTTTCCTGGTAGAGTCGGACTTCGGTGGCCATGAACTGGAAGGCGAACAGCAGCCGCATGAGTTCGTCGCTGCCCGACCTCCGGTTCAGTGCGCAGTCCCGACAATAGTCATAAGGGATCGAAACCGCACCCAGCTCCGACTGGGAGTCCGCCTCCAGAAGAGGGCAGAAGCCCGGCGTTTGATTGATCCGGGCCAAGGCGGGTTCATGGAGCTCCTTCCGGCAAAGCGGTGTTTCCTGGATTTCGCTTGCCACCTCGTCCAGGTCCCCGCGGGCGAGAGACCGTGTCATGCGAAGCAGCCGATCCACGGGCCGGGTGATGAGGCCCGAAAACCAGCGCGAAAGGAAAAAGCCTGCACACAGGACCATGGCCGTGAGCGCCCCCAGCAGGCGCACCAGCCGCATCGAAAGATCGTCCAAGAAGGCGGTTCGTACCCCAACGCGAACCAGGACCCGTTTCCGGCCGGATCCTTCCGGCAGCAAGATACGCGCCTCACAAATTCTCCCCGCCGGCGTCTTGAAAATGGAGAAGTCGCCTTCACCCCGGCGGTGAGGATCCACGGACGCCGCCTCATGGCCCGCTTTTTCGGCTCGAAACAGCACCTCCCCTTCCCGTTCGGGATCGCGCCCTTCCACGTATACCAAGTTCGGAATCAGCCGGACCAGTTCCCCGGCGCGCTCGACCCATGGCCCGGACCCGGGTTCCCCTGGAAGCCGTTCCACTTCCGCCCCCACTACTTCAGCCACTCGCGCCGCCTCAACCCGCGCGTCCCGCTCCACAGAAGGCAGCACGCCGAAGCGAATCCCTCCCCATCCGGCCGACACGACCAGCACGATCATCCCAAGGGTGACCAGGGTGATTTTTGTGCGGAAATTCAGCCGGTTCACAAATCCCATGTTGAATATCCGCGGTTTCGAGCGAGGGCATATAAAGGATGGTCGCATGCACAAGACGGCGGCCTAAGCGCGATGATTGCGTTCTTTTTAGCACAAACCGGCCTTCCCGTAATCGCGCTTTTTCACCCGCTCAGAAGGTTCGGAATCCACAGTGTGAACGGCGGCCATAAGGTGATAATCAAAAGGTCGATCAGCAGGACCGCCGCAGACGGGAACATTCCATCGCGGCCTCCCGACCGGACCGCGTGCCGCCCGAAACGATCGAATCCTTCCGCCGCCGCCCGCCACACCAGGCGCCGAACCCTTTATCGCCGCCGTTCAAGCCGCCTGCCCGGACTCCCCGGGAAGAAAACCCTCCTTCCTTAAGTACACCGCCGACCCCAGGACCAGTTCCTCCGCGTCCCGATCCGCCGATTCCATCTCCACAGTCACGTATCCTTCGTAACCCGAAGCCAGGACCGAACGAAGAAACCGGGGAATATCCAGGACACCTTCACCGAGTTGCGTGCGCCGGTGTTCACTTCCTTCCACCAGGTCGCCCAGGTGGATCTGACCCGCATACGGCTTCAGCCGATCCCACGCCTCGCACGGATCTTCCCCCGCAAAGGCCAGGTGCGCGGTGCCGAAGTTCACCCCGAGGGCCTCGTCGCCATCGAATTCCTTGAGGAGCGCCAGCATCTGTTCGCTGTTTTCCACAAGCATCTCAGGGGTCGGTTCGACGAGCACCCTCACCGCCAACTTCCTGGCCAGAGGCAGCACGCGGTGGAGGTCGGCCACGAACAGCCGCCAGGCTTCCCGCTGGTTCATGCTTTGAGGGATCTTGCCGCCTGGAAAGATGGATATGGAAGGAACCCCGAGAGCGGCGGCCAGCCGCAGGCAGTCCAGGGTATAGCGGATACGGAGTTCCCGCTCCTTCCAGTCTTCCTCAATCCATGACGGGTGGTGCCCGTCTCCCAGCGCCGAAACCCTCCCCGCTCCCAAGCCGACGACCTTTAGCTTTCGCCGTTCAAGACATTCATGCAGCGTGGAAATCTCGGAAGCCTTGAAGTCCTGAGGAAAGACGTGGGGGCGGTCGGCCATGAGTTCCATCGCTTCGAACCCCGCCTTCGCCACGCAATCGACCGCTTCCTTAAGCGAGCGCATTTTGAAGATGGACGTGCTGTACGCGAATTTCATGGGTTTCTCTTGCACCCCTTTCTGAAGTTTACGGGCGTTTTTCCGAAGACGTCGACGGCTGTCGCCCCTTTTTGACCGCCCGCCAGTCCACGGCTTCACACCCGTTTTGGCGGATGAAAACCGGGTTCAGGTCCAATTCGCGGATTTCTGGAAAGTCGTTGAGGATCCAGGAAACGCGGCTGACCAGGTCGGCCATGGCTTCCTGGTCCAGCGGCGGCCGCCCTCTCACGCCCTGCATCAGGGCCGAGCCGCGGCATTCCTCCAGTAACCCCCGGGCGTCTTCCCGGTCGAACGGCGCCACCCGAATGGCGGTTTCACGGAACACTTCAACGTGGATCCCCCCCAGCCCGGTGACCACCACGGGGCCGAACTGATCGTCCTGTCGGCCTCCCACCAGCCACTCCAGTCCCGGTTCGACCTGCTTCTGCAAAAGCACGGCGGGCCCGAAACGTTCGAGGGAGCGGTACGCCCGTTCCAGCTGTGAAACGCCGGAAAGGTTCATCACGACCCCGCCCGCATCCGTTTTGTGAACCACATGGGTTTCGGCCGTCTTGAGCACCACCGGGAAGCCCATCTCCCGAGACGCTTCGAGGAGCGCTTCCAAGCCGCGAACCATTCTCCACGGCACAAGGGGAATTCCATAAGCTTCGAGCACGCCCGCCAGGACGTCCGCCGGAAGGAGCCCTTCGCCGGTCGCCTCAACGAACTGCTTGGCCCGCGGAACGTCAATTCCAGAGGGACGTTCTCGGGCGAAGACCATCGGTGGCCCGTCCCGGCGGTCCCTGTTCAAAGCCAGGGCACGAAGGGCTTCCCGGGGATCCGTCCAGATGGGAAAGGTCATCGACCGGCGGCTGACCGTCGTTTCGCCGACCGTTGAAAAGACGCAGACGACCACGGGTTTTCCGTGGGTCGCCATGAGTTCGCCCAGGCTACGGATCAGGCGCCGGGACTCTTCCGTATCGAACAGCCCCCAATAATTGTAAATAAAGAGCACCGCGTCGATGTCCGCCCTCGTCAGCGTCTGTTCCGCCAGTGATCTGTAGAGTTCCAGGTCGAAGATATCTCCCATGTCCAGGGGGTTATGAAACCGGATCACCCCGGCCCTGGCCCGGCGGGATATCATCTGAATCAATTCATCCGGAAACGGCGGCAGCTCGAAGCCAAATTCCTCGGCCGCGTCCGCCGCCATCACGGCATGCCCGCCGGAACGCGAAATCACGGCGAGCCTTCGGCCCCGCATGGGCGGCAGAAGAAAGCCTTTCACGGCGTTCATCGCATCGTCCTGCTCAAAGACCCGCGTGATGCCGCACTGACGGAAGGCGGCCTCCACCACCTTGTCGTCCGAAGAAAGTGAAGCCGAGTGGGACAGGGCGATCACCGCTCCAGCTCCGCCCCAGTTGGACTTGTGAACTACGAAGGGCTTGGAAGAACGGGCCGCGATCTCTATCAACCGCCGCCCTTGGGCGATGCCTTCCAGATAACAGAAAATAACCTCCGTTTCAGGATCGGACGTGAGATACTCCAGGAGGTCGTTTTCGTTCACGTTGAACTTGTTTCCGATGCTCGCGAACTTACCGAATCCCACGTTTTCCGCGGCGCACAGGTTGATCATCGTGGCGCCGACCCCCCCGCTTTGCGAAACCAGCGCGACCCGGCCCAGCGGCGCTTCCGCCCGCATGGGCATGAAAGGCACCGCCAGCCCGTTTTTTCGATGGATCACCCCGATGCAGTTGGGACCGATCATGCGCATCTGATAACGGTCGAGGATTTCCTGGATTTGCTGTTCCAAGGAAAGCCGCTCCTCACCCAATTCACGGAATCCGGCCGACTCAACGATCACCCTACGAATGCCCCTTTGCCCGCATTGTCGGAGCACCTCCGGCACCACCTGGGCCGGAACCAGCACCGCCGCCAGATCCACCGGCTCGGGCAGCTCCAGGACGTCCCGGTAAATCCTGTGCCCGGCCAACACGCCCCCTTTCGGCCCCACCAGGTAGATCACGCCCTGGTACTGGAATTCCATGAGGTTGAACACGATCGCCCGACCCAAGTTTGTGGGAGAAGAGGAAACGCCGACCACCGCAACGCTTTCGGCATTGAAGAAGTGCTCCATGTTCAGTCTCTCCTGGTTTTCCGGTGCAACAGTCAAGCCGGTTCCGCGGTGTTTTCGGGGACCGACGGACGGCGCCGCTTCGAACACCGCGTCCACTATGGACTCCGTCGCGGTACGTCTCAAGCGGAAAGCCGGAAAGGCTTCCGATGCAGGATGCCACAACTTTCCGTGTGCGTGAAGTTTGATTTGGGACCACCCGGCAGCGCACAATCACCTTGACACGCAACGGCCCCGCCGTTACAAGCGGGCGAGTTTCAGCGCTCTCCCTTGGAGGCATGAGGTATGCCTATGAAACAATGGGTCTTTCTATTTCCCGGCCAGGGATCCCAGTACGTGGGCATGGGACGGGACTTCCACGACACCTACCGTGAAGTTCAGGAACTTTTCGAAAGAGCCGAAGATATCCTTCAAATGCAAATTCGGAGGCTCTGCTTCGAGGGTCCGGAAGACGTTCTAACCCAGACGGAAAATGTCCAGCCCGCCATCACGGTGGTCAACCTGGCCTGCCTGACAGTCCTCGGGCTGCACGGCATCAGCCCTGCAGCGGCCGCCGGCCACAGCCTGGGCGAATACAGCGCGCTTCATGCCGCGGGCGTTTTGAGCCTCGACGATACGCTCCAGCTGGTACGCTGGCGAGGCCGTTTCATGCAGGAAGCCGCCGTGGAAACACCGGGAGCCATGGCGGCCGTCATGGATCTGGACGAGAGGAAGTTACAAGAAGTCTGCCGCCTCTGCGACGTGGAAGTGGCCAACATCAACTGCCCGGACCAAACGATCATCACCGGGACCACGGAAGCGGTAGACCGGGCGATAACCGCCAGCCAGGAAGCAGGGGCCAGGAAATGCATACAGCTCAACGTGAGCGGCCCCTGGCACAGCCGCTGCATGGAAGCCGCCCGCCGGAAGTTCGAACTCGTCGTCCGCAGGTGCGTTTTCGAAGACCCGAAAATCCCCGTGGTCAGCAACGTGGATGCAACGCCGCTCAACGGCGCTCACGAAGCCCCCGAGAAGCTGATCCGCCAATTGTGCAGCTCGGTCCTTTGGAAACATTCCATGGAATGGTTCCTGGCGAACGGCTACCGCTATTTTGTGGAAGTGGGCCCGAAGAAGGTGCTGCGAGGGCTCATGCGAAAGATCGACCGGTCCGTGGAAGTGCTCAACGTGGAAGATACGGCCACCCTCGCATCCTTCCTCCAAGCCAACCGCTGAAAATCAAAACGACGTCTCCGTCAGGCCGAGGGATCAATCCAGGGTGTAGCCCCGTTCCCCCGAATGATGGCCACAAGCCTCCCACCTTCGAAGCGAAGCGTGTGCACGAAATCGGTTGGGCCGAAGTTGTAGATCCATTCCTCGACGATTTTCTTGTCGTAGCCTCGGGACGTTCGGATGATCCGTTCCCCGACCGTCTGTTCGTATAGAGGCGGGCCGCATTTGGCCAGGACATCGATCTTGAGTTCCCCGATCAGCACCAGCCGGGTGCCGCAGCGCAGGGACGGTATGGAATCTTCGGACTCGATCGCAGGGGTTCCCACGACAAGCCAAAGCACCAGCACAACGACCGCCCTCGCGGCTCTCCACCCAGCCCTCCCCCTCTTTTGAATATCCATGCGAAACCTCCCGGAAGACGCCTCAGAACCCCGTCTGCTCAGTCCCCGATTTTTTTATACTAAATCACCAGCGGCCGTTTGGCATAGCACGTTTCGCCGGTGGCCTCGACCCCGCGGAGACTCCGCCTATCCCGAGGCGCCGTCCGGGATTTCAATCCGCCGTCTGGGCGGACCGGCGTCGATCAAGCTTTTCCCGCCACAACCTCAAAGGCTTTCACGACGAGCTCCTGCGGTATGTCCCGCACGCGTTCCACCTCGCCGGGTGCCTTGGGGATGATCCAAACCGGCCCCCTGGCGTCTTTTTTCTTGTCCTTCATGAGCGCCTGGACCAGCGCGGCGGGAGGAGCCTCCAGGGGGCTTCGGATCGGCAGTCCGAAACCCTCCAGCACCGAAACCAGGCGATGTTCCAGGGAGGGTTCCGTTTTCCCGAGGAGGGTTCCGAGTCTGACAGCCACCCGCATGCCGAGCGCCACCGCCTGGCCGTGGGGAACCGAGTAGTCGCTCAGAACCTCGATGGCGTGGCCTCCCGTGTGCCCCAGGTTCAGAAGCTGGCGCAACCCGAAATCCCTTTCATCTTCCATGACGATCCGCGCCTTGATGGCTAGGCACCTTCGGACGATTCTTTCCGTAACGGAATCGGGCAGAGGATACCCCGCCCGGCGCGAAGGGGCTCTTGAGACAAGGTCCTCCAGGTTGCCGAACAGGTCCTCTGAATCCAGCAGTCCGTACTTGATGACTTCCGCCATGCCGTTTTGCCATTCTGCTTCGGGCAGGCTTCGGCAGACAAACGGGTCCACCAGGACGCCTGCCGGGTGGTGGAAGCTTCCCACGAGGTTCTTGCCGCTGGGCAGATCCACCCCGGTTTTCCCCCCCAGGCAGCTGTCCACCTGGGCCAGCAGGGTCGTCGGCACTTGGATGACGGGAATGCCTCGCATATAAACGGCCGCCAGAAACCCCACGACGTCCCCCGTCACGCCGCCGCCCACCGCCACCAGGATCGAACCCCGATGGGCGCCCTGCCGCACCATGTCTTCGGCAAGCCGTTCCACAGACGCCAACCGTTTCTCGCTCTCTTTCGCCTCCCAGAAGATGGTAGGAACTTCCCGGCCCAACGATTCCAGTTCCGTTCCTAAATGCTCCTGAAGCGCCGCATCCACCACGGCCACCGGCTCGAACCGTGCAAAGTGCCGATGGAGCAGTTCCTTGAGGCGGGAAAAGCTTTGAGACTCGATCCAGACACGGCTCGTGGACGCATCCTCAGAGTGAGCGGCGAGTCCCGCTTCCTCGATGCCTTCCGGAAACACGATGCGGCACCCCAGCCTTCCCGGGTTGGAGTTCTTTCGGCCGTTGTGCCAGTCGAGCAGACGGTTGGTTTCCTCCAGCGCCTGCCGGCAGAAATCGCCGAAAAAGTCGGCCGTATCCCGAAAGGTGCGGGCGAAGGCTTCCCGGTCGCTCCGTTTCATTTGGTCCACGGTCTGGAGGAAGGCGTCCTGGAGGGCCTCCAGCGCTTCCGCCTTGAACGGATTGTCCATGCCGATGGCCCCGTAAAGGGCGGGATCCTGGGCAAAGATGCGCCCGATCAGATCCACTTCCAGACGGTAGATGGGACTGGTGTAATTCAGGCTTTCCGCCACGTCCACCCGAAGGCGCCGGAGGGTGTGACCCAGCACCACGGTGGTGAGGTGCGGAAGGAGCTGGATGACGGTCATCATCCGATCGTGTTCTTCCGGCGTGCACACATGGAGCTTCAGTCCTTCGCTTTCGAGGGTCCGGGTCAGCCATTCCCAGGCGTCCCGGGCGACGCGTTTCCCCGGACAGACGATCATGGTCTGCCCGGAGACGGTGGAGACATAAGGCCCGAACATGGGGTGGAGCCCCACCACCGAAGCGGGGGAGGCCTCCATGGTCTTCATGACGTCCACCTTGAGGGAACAGATATCGACAAGCAGCTGACCGGGACGCGTCAGGGAAACGAGCGGGCGGATGATTTCTTCCGCATTCTGAAGAGGCAGGCTGAAAAGCACCACGTCCGCGCGCGTGACGACTTCTTCGTTGGCCGGGGACGTAGCGCGGTCGGAAATCAGCACCTCACATCCCCGGCTTCTAAAAAAACGGTGGAAAAGCCGCCCCATGGCCCCTAGGCCCCCCACGATGCCCACCAGGGGAAACCGGGGCCAGGTAAAGTCTCCGCTTGCACCCTTCTGCATAGGTCCTCCTCGGTTTGTCAACCCGCATGACTCGGCACGGGCTCCCGGCCCGCCGGCCGATGAGTCGAAAAAAGACGGCGCACGGTCCCCTCACGCACCCGCTTCCACCTTTTCACCGGCTCTCACCTGGTGCGCCCCGGGAACCAACAGCAGCTCCCGCCCCACCGCCTTCGCCACCGGGCGAAGTCTCTCGATGAGATTCGCCATCCCTTCGGGTGTCAGCGACTGGGCGCCGTCGCTGAGTGCCTCGTGGGGACGGACGTGAACTTCGATCATCAATCCATCGGCACCGGCGGCGACGGCGGCCAGGGTCATGGCCGGAATGAGGTCCACGCGCCCCAGAGCGTGGCTCGGGTCCACGATGACGGGAAGATGCGTGAGCTGCTTGAGCAGCGGCACGGCGCTCAGGTCCAGCGTATTTCGAGTCTCCGTTTCGAAGGTCCGGATGCCGCGTTCGCAGAGGATCACCTTGCCGTTTCCGCGGCTCATGATGTATTCCGCCGACATCAAGAATTCCTTAATGGTCGCCGACATTCCCCGCTTAAGGATCACCGGCTTATCCAGCTGGCCAACTTCGGTGAGGAGCCGAAAGTTCTGCATGTTGCGGGTACCGATCTGGAGGACGTCCGCGTACTTGTAAACCAGCAGCAGATCGCGGGGATCCATTATTTCGGTGACGACGGGCATGCCGGTCCGTTCCCGGACGTCGCTCATGAATTTCAGCGCCATCTCGCCCAGCCCCTGGAACGAGTAGGGCGAAGTCCGGGGCTTGAATGCGCCGCCCCGCAGAAGCGGGATGCCCAGTTCATGGAGGGCGTCGGCGATCTCTTCCAGCACTTCCCGGCCTTCCACCGCGCAGGGACCGGCGATGATGGGAATCGCCTTTCCACCGAATTCGCAATTTGGGCCGACCTGGAACCTCGTGTTGTCTTCCTTGAATTCCCGGCTCACCAGTTTGTAGGGCCTCAGGATGGGGTGAGCCGATTCCACACCGGCGAAAGACGTATACGGAATTTCCTGGAGAATGTCCCGGTCGCCGATGAGACCGACGATGGTACGGCGTTCTCCCTTGGAAATGTGGGTTTTCAGCCCCAGCTTTTCCATTTTCATGACGAGTTCCCGCAGTTCGTCTGCGGTGTGATCGGGTTTCATGACGATGATCATGGCCTTGCCCTCCTTGCGGTTGTGGGGTGTGTCAACGATGAGCGTTCCGTTCCCGAAACGCTCAGAAACACCGAAGGCCGTGGTGGACGCCACGGCCTTCAAAAGCAAAAGCCGTGGGATGCTTGAAGGTCAGCCCACGGCTTTCAGGATCTTTGTGCTCGCATCGGCAGCTCAGATCATCGGCGGACCAACCCCCACGGGGCAGTAATACCACCGAAAATAAAAATACACGCCGGCCGCCGAAACGGAATCGAACTGCATTTTTTGAGCCCTCTTCATTGGAAAAAGATAGCATGTGTTTTATACATGCGCCGCGAAGAGGACGTCAAGCAAAAAGATGATCGCCGCAACGTCGCGGATTTGCTCTTGACAGCCCTGAATCGATCTTCTATAGGAAAGTGCTTCGAGTTCAGGACCTTCTTCGTGATGGAGAGTTTCAATGAAGACAGCCAGTTCAAAGTTTGACGCGACCGGTCGCAAGTGGATCCTGGTGGATGCCGAGGGGCAGGTGCTGGGCCGCCTGGCGAGCCGGATCGCCACGCGCCTGAGGGGCAAACATCTTCCAACGTTTACACCGCACGTGGATACGGGCGATTTCGTGGTGGTCATCAACGCGGAAAAGGTCCGGATGACGGGACGCAAGTGGGACCAGAAGGTCTATTACCGTCACAGCGGGCACATGGGCGGCATCAAGGCCACACCGGCCCGGAAGATGAACAGGGAACATCCGGAGCGGCTGATCCACCTGGCGGTCCGGGGAATGCTGCCCAAAAACCGCCTGGGACGTTCACTCCTAAAGAAACTCAAGGTTTACCGCGGGTCCAACCACCCGCATGAGGCTCAGCAACCGGAAAAGACAGCGCTTTAGTCCGCTGCAGACATCCGAGGGAGACAACACAGATGGCAGAACAACGGTTTTACGCGACGGGGAAGCGCAAGTCCGCCATAGCGCGGGTCTGGCTCCAGCCCGGCTCCGGTCGTGTGTTCATCAACAAAAAGCCTATTGAAGAATATGTCCGGCGCGAAACCAGCAAGATGGTCATCCATCAGCCGCTTATGCTCACCGGCACTTACGGAAAACTCGATGTGTTCGTCAACGTAACGGGCGGCGGCATTTCGGGCCAAGCCGGAGCCATCAAGCACGGGATCTCCAAGGCGCTCCTCGAGTACAACCCGGAGTTCCGCGAAGTCCTGAAGCGCGCAGGCTTTCTCACCCGCGACTCCCGCGTGAAGGAACGGAAAAAATACGGCCAACGCGGAGCGCGCGCCCGCTTCCAGTATTCGAAACGTTAACGGTCTTTCTCGGCAACATCGATTCGATCCGGCTCCACATGGGAACCGATGTCGTTCAGGGGCACGCGCCGGAGGCGCGCCGCCCCTGTTTGTTATGGAGCCGCGCCGCGCCATGGGCCGCGGCCGTTACGAGGGATCCAGGAGAGCGCCATGCTTCGCGTCGCCATCGCAGGAGCTTCCGGTTACACGGGCTTTGAACTGATCCGCCTGCTGTCCACCCACCCCCGGGTGGTTCTTTCAACCGTCACGTCGCGCACCAGCGAAGGGCAGCGCCTGGACGAAGTCTACCCGGCATTTCGCGGCCACTGCCACCTGACCTTTCACGGCACTGATCCGGACCGACTCGCCGAAGACGCCGAATTGGTCTTCACCGCCCTTCCCCACCGGGCCGCCATGGGGCTCGTCCCGGAGCTCCTGCAGCGGGGCCTGAAAGTGGTCGACCTCAGCGCCGATTTTCGCTTTCGCGACGCCGCCCTTTACGAGATGTGGTACCAGGAACACACGGCCCCACACCTCCTTTCCGAAGCCGTCTACGGCCTCCCCGAACTCTACCGGGACGCCATCCGCACGGCCCGCCTGGTGGGAAATCCCGGCTGCTATCCCACAAGCATCATTCTCGCCGTGGCGCCGCTTCTGGCTCAAGACCTCATCGTTCCCGAAACCATCCTCGCCGACTCCAAGTCCGCGGTGTCGGGAGCCGGCCGCGGGCTTTCCCTCACCACACATTTTTGTGAAGTAAACGACGGCCTCAAGGCGTACAAAATCGGCGGGGAACATCGTCACACGCCGGAGATCGAACAGGAATTGAGCCGGCTCGCCGGCAGACCGCTCAACGTCACCTTCACGCCGCACCTGGTTCCCATGAGCCGAGGCATTCTGAGCACGGTCTATGCCGAACTCAAAGCGGGAACTCCGCCTGAATCGGTGGACGCCGCCTTCGCGTCTTTCTACCGGAACGCCCGCTTCGTCCGACTCTGCGGCTCCAAGGCCCTTCCCTCGACACTCCAGGTCCGGGGGTCCAATTACTGCGACCTGGGATGGAAGGTGGACATTAGGACCGGACGCGTCATCGTGGTTTCCGCCATCGACAACCTCACCCGGGGGGCTTCCGGGCAAGCCGTCTGCAACATGAACCTCATGGCCGGCTTCGAGGAAGACGAGGGACTCCGGGAAGCCCCGTGGCAGCCTTGAACGACACCCCCGTTCCACCGTGGCACCGGCTAGATTCGGCGCCCCGCGTAGGCTCCCGATGGGTGGGGCGGCGGCGTGCTTCATGCCGGTGTAACGGTTTTCCGTGAACGTTCGCATCAAGCGAAACTTCAAGCTCGTGCTCGAATACGACGGGGCCGGCTACCACGGCTGGCAGCGCCAGCATGGGGTACTCACCGTCCAGGAAGTCCTGGAATCCAGGCTCTCCGTGATGGTGGGGCAACCCGTGACCGTGCGGGCTTCAGGCCGGACCGACGCCGGAGTGCACGCACTCGGTCAGGTCGTCAGTTTCAATGCCGCAACGCGCCTCCAGCCTGAAGACTTCCTGCGAGGCCTGAACGCGTTGCTTCCTCCCGACATCGTCGTGCTGCAGGCCGAGGAAATGCCCCATGCGTTCCATGCCCGTTACTCGGCCACAGGGAAGCTCTACGAATACCACATCCTCAACCGCCCCGTGCCTTCGGCGCTGGAGCGGCGCCGGAGCTGGCACGTGAAAGAGCCATTGAACGACGAAGTCATTGAGGCCTGCCTGAAGATCGCCTGCGGCGTCCATGATTTCGCGGCGTTCATGGCGGCCGGTTCCACCGTGAAATCCACCGTCCGCGAACTCAAAGGCGCGCGCCACCGCCGGCCCGACCACGATCACCTGGTCTTTTCCTTTGAAGCCGACGGCTTTTTGCGGCATATGGTGCGTAACCTGGTCGGCACCCTGGTGGAAGCAGGGAAGGGGAAGCGCACCGCCGAAGAGTTCAAGGCCGTCCTGGATGGGAGAGACCGCCGCAAGGCCGGGGTTACCGCCCCGGCTCACGGCCTCTACCTGGTCCGCGTCTTCTACGACGACCGCCAACCCCGGAAAATGCATGGAGGCGACAACCAATGAAACCGGCACAGAGGGTGTCCCAGATCCAGCCGTCGGCGACCTTCGCCATCTCTGCAAAAGCCAAGGCTCTTCGGCAGCAGGGAAAACACGTGATCAGTTTCGGAGTCGGCGAACCCGATTTCAGGACCCCCCACCACGTGAACCAGATGGCGGTTCAGGCCATCCGTCGGGGACAAACCCGCTACACGGTGGTCGGAGGCATCGACGAACTGAAAGACGCCGTCCTCCTGGAAATCGAAACCGGCTACGGGCTCGAGTTTTCGCGCGAGAACGTGCTCGTTTCCTGCGGCGGAAAACATGCCCTCTTCAACCTGTTCCTGGCGCTCCTGGACCCCGGAGACGAAGTGATCATCCCCAGCCCCTACTGGGTCTCCTATCCGGACATGGTTCGCCTCGCGGGCGCAACCCCCGTTTTCGTTCCGTGTTCGGAATCCACCGGGTTCAAGATGGAACCGGCAGGCCTGCAACGGGCGATTTCACCCAAGACCCGCATGCTCATCATAAACAGCCCGTCCAATCCCACAGGCGCCCACTATCGGCGGCATGAACTGGAGGCGTTGGCCGAAGTGCTCCGCGCCCATGACGGCATCGCCCTCGTCTCCGACGACATCTACTACCGGATCCTGTTCGACGGCGAGGAATGGGTGAATTTCGCCATGCTAGGGGAGGACCTTCGCGAACGGACGTTCATCGTGAACGGGGTGAGCAAGACTTACGCCATGACGGGCTGGCGGATCGGATACCTGGTGGGCGATGCGGAAGTGGTCAAGGCGGCCAATAAGATCCAGGGACAGTCCACCAGCAACCCGTGTTCCATGGCCCAATGGGCCGCGGTGGCCGCACTGCGGGGTGACCAGGGATGCGTCACCCATATGGTCTCGGTATTCGAAGAACGCCGGCATTACGTGCTCCAGCGCCTGAACGACATTCCGGGCGTCACCTGCGCCGTGCCCGCCGGAGCCTTCTACGTTTTTCCCAACGTGAGCGCCTTCTACGGAAGCCGCGTGGGCGGGCGCACCATCGACGGATCCGCGGGTCTCGCGGACTATCTACTGGAAACGGTGCACCTGGCCGTGGTTCCGGGAAACGCCTTCGGGGAAGACCGATGCATCCGTCTTTCTTACGCACTTTCCATGCAGGACCTCGAGGAAGGCTTCGACCGCCTGGCCTCGGCGCTTAAAGCCCTCCAGCCCGCCTGAGTCGCTGCCGAGCGGCCCGCGCATTTCCGGTGAGGACTTCGCACAATCAGCAAGGCCCGTCTCCCAAAGACGGGCCTTCTTCTTGTTCCCAAGCTCCAGCTTCGGAACACAACTGTGCAGAAGCTCCAGCTTCGCTCCCCATGAGGCCGCGACCCATGCGAACCCGCTACAAAATTCATGGTAGCGTAGAAAATAATAGACCTAATATTTGATGGCTAATTCTATTTCCCCTCCTTTTCATTGACAGAAAACGCAGGGCTGGAGTAGAGAGCAGATAACCCGTTTCATCAAGTAGTTACGCAATATTGGTGGCATTTCCGGGTGGATGCGCGTTGGGTGCAGATCTTTTGCTTCTTGTTCCCAAGCTGGAGCTTGGGAACGAGGGGAAACAGAGCTGATGCGCTTGCTGCTTCAAGGCCATCTGGATCTACCTCAGAGGGTCACCCTGGATGTCGTTCTAAAAGATCCGCACCCATGCGCGTTCGTGCCTTCATGACAACTTGAAGGAGGAGGAGATCATGCAAAGAAAGAGTCTTCTGGCTTCGGCAATGACAGCGGCATTTCTGATCGCGGCGTTTCTGAGCCCGGTTCAGGCTCAGGACACCGTCAAGATCGGAGCGTACCTCCCGATGACCGGCACGGTCGCATCCTACGGGCAGATGGAATGGGACGGCATCCAGATCGCCCACGAGATGAAACCGGAAGTGTTGGGAAAGAAGATCGAACTGATCCTGGTGGATACGAAGAGCGACAAGATCGAAGCGGCCAACGCGGTGAGCCGCCTTGTGGAGAAGGAGAAAGTGGTCGGGATCATCGGGGAGGCCATCAGCGGGAACACCATGGCAGGAAACCCCATTTCCGAAGCGGCGAAGGTGCCTTCGGTGAGCCCCACGGCGACGAACCCTCTGGTGACTCAGGGCAAGCACTACGCCTTCCGGGCTTGCTTCATCGACCCGTTTCAGGGTGAGGTGGCCGCCCGGTTCGCATTCAACGAACTGAAAGCCAAGACGGCCGCGGTCATCATCGACATCGCTCAGGACTACTGCGTGGGGCTTGGCAACTTCTTTGTCAAGGAATTCGTAAAGCTGGGCGGTGAAATCCTTTCCACCACCTACATCCAGACCGGCGACCAGGATTTCTCGGCGCAGCTTTCCGCCGTGCAATCGACCAATCCGGACGTCATCTACGCTCCCAACTACTACACAGAAAACGCCCTGATGGCTAAGCAGGCCAGGGACCTCGGCATCAAGGCCCCTATCCTGACCGGTGACGGCGCCCAGGTTGACGCCTTGATCGACATCGGCGGCGAGGCGGTGGAAAACATGTACTTCACCGGCCATTTCCATCCGGAAGCGGCCACGACAGAACGCGGTAAAGAATTCATCGCGCGCTTCAGGAAGAAATACAACAAGGACGTGGACGCGTTCGTTGCACTGGGAGCCGATGCGTATTTCCTGCTGGTTGAAGCCATCGAGAAGGCCGGCTCGACGGAAGGCCCCAAGGTTCGTGACGCCCTGGCTACCATAAAGGATTTCCAGGGGGTTTCGGGGGTCATCAACATGGGCGAAGACGGAAACCCCATCAAGAGCATGGTGATCAACAAGGTGGAAGGGGGCAAGTTCGTGTACGTGACCACCGTCAACCCCTAGGATGAGTACCCAAGGCCTGTCATGAAGAGAAGCAGGGTCGGCTCATGGCCACCCTGCTCTTTTTTGCGCCATCTTTTCCTTCGGCGCGTGATTTCCGGATACTCTGCTCTGCCCCGCCGCTTGAAGGCGCACCCTCGACCGACCCAGAGCGGAACCGGCGTCGCGGGGGCCGCCGGCGGCCCGCCGCCCCTCCGGTCTATGGCGGTACTCGGCCATCCGATGCGTTTAATGACTCGACGGCCATCGTCGCAAAAAGGATGAACCGGTGACTCTTACCATCTTTTCCCAGCAGTTGATCAACGCGGTTTCCCTCGGAAGTCTGTACGCGCTGGTCGCCATTGGCTACACCATGGTCTACGGCATTTTGCGCCTCATCAACTTCGCCCACGGCGACCTTCTCATGGTTTCGTCCTACGCGGCCATCTACGGCATCACCATCTTCATGCTGCCCTGGTACGTGAGCTTTCCGCTGGCGATGGTCTTTACGGGCGTGGTCGGCATCCTGCTGGACCGGGCGGCCTACAAGCCCCTGCGGGATGCGCCCCGCATCTCGCTTCTCATTTCGGCCATCGGGGCTTCGTTTCTGCTGGAGAACCTGGCGCTGGTGATCATCGGGGGGATTCCCAAGGCCTTTCCCCGGCCGGACATGTTCGCTCGGGTCATCACGGTCCTTGGCGTCCGCATCCAGGTCCTGACCCTTTACATCCCGACCCTCACCCTCATACTGCTCTTCGGCCTGCTGTTCATCGTCTACCGCACCAAAACGGGCAAGGCCATGCGGGCTGCGTCCAAGGACTTCGAAACCACCCGGCTGATGGGCATCAACCTGGACCGCATCATAGCCGTGACCTTTCTTCTGGGTTCCACGCTGGCTGGAGCCGGCGGCATCATGTGGGCCATGAAGTACCCGCAGGTAAATCCCTTCATGGGCGTGATCCCTGGGCTCAAGGCCTTCATTGCGGCCGTGTTGGGGGGTATCGGCAACATCATCGGAGCTGTCATCGGGGGATTTCTCCTGGGTCTCGGCGAAATCCTTCTGGTGGCGCTGTTTCCGGGCATGGCGCAGTTTCGGGACGCCTTCTCCTTCGTGATCCTTATCCTAGTCCTTCTCTTCAGGCCCACGGGGATCATGGGAGAGCCCATCACCGACAAGACCTGATGTAGCGGGAGGAAGCGGCCATGAACCACAGCCGAAGAAACCTCGTCCTCAACGCCCTCAGCCTCGCCGCCCTGTTCAGCGTTCTCTACCTTTTCAAGCGTTACGGCACCGAGTACCAGGTGCGCATCCTGAACAACATGGGCATCTTTATCACGATGGCCGTGAGCTACAACCTGGTCAACGGCGTCTGCGGGCTCCTGCACCTCGGACCGAACGCCTTCATCACCATCGGGGCTTACACGTCTGCGCTGCTCACCATGTCGCCGGCGGAAAAACAGATGAGCTTCATCATCGAACCCCTCATCTGGCCTCTCAGCGTCGTCCAGGCTCCGTTCGTCGTCTCGCTTCTGGCCGGCGGCGTGACGGCCACCCTTTTCGCGTTTCTGATTTCCTTTCCCGTGCTGAGGGTCCGCGGCGACTACTTGGCCATCGTAACGCTGGGATTCGGCGAGGTGGTGCGCGTCATGTGCAATGCCCTTCAGAGCGTCACCAACGGGCCCCTCGGCATCAAAGGACTCACCCCCTACACCGATCTGTGGTGGTCCTGGGGGGTCGCCGTTTTCAGCATCATCGCCATTACCAAGCTCATCAACAGCAGCTACGGCCGTGCCATGAAGGCCATCCGGGAAGACGAAATCGCCGCCAAGGCCATGGGCATCGATCCATTCAAGCATCTGATGCTGGCCTTTCTGGTGAGCGCCTTCTTCGGGGGGATCGCCGGAGGCCTCCTGGCCCACCTGATCACCACCATCTCCCCGACGCTCTTCACCTTCTTTCTGACGTTCAACCTCCTGATCATCATCGTGGTCGGCGGACTGGGAAGCACCACCGGGGCCGTGATCGGCGCCGTCCTTTTCACCTGGGGGGGCGAAGCGCTGCGGGTGGTGGAAAGCCCCATGGATTTCGGCCTATTTGTGATTCCGGGCATCCCCGGAATGCGGATGGTCATCTTCAGCGTCATCCTCATGGCGGTCATCATCTTCGCCCGGCGCGGGATCATGGGCCGAAACGAGTTCAGTTGGGACGCCCTGTTCAGAAGACTGCGCCTGAGCGGACGATAGAGGACGGGTTTCATGAGCGACTTTTTCAAACTGGACCGGCTGGTCATGCAGTTCGGCGGCCTGACCGCCGTCAGCAATTTTTCCATCGAGATCCAGCCCGGAGAGCTGGTGGGGCTCATCGGTCCCAACGGAGCCGGGAAGACTACGGTGTTCAACATGATCACCGGCTTCTACGCTCCGACCACGGGGCGGGTGATTTGGCAGGGTGAAGACATCACGGGCCTGAAGGTTCATCGGATCACCGCCAAGGGCATCGCCCGGACCTTTCAGAATATCCGGCTCTTCACCGACATGACGGTTCTCGAAAACGTCATGGTCTCGCTTCACCACAGGCTGCGGTCCCATTTCTGGGAAGCCATGCTTGGGCTTCCCCGCTATCTGAAGGAAGATCGAAGGATGATTCAGGATGCCCGCACGTTCCTGGAGGACCTGAACCTGGTCCACCTGACCGACGAAAAGGCCGGCGCCCTTGCCTATGGTCAGCAGAGGCGGTTGGAGATCGCACGCGCTCTCGCCACCCACCCCAAGCTGCTCCTTCTGGACGAACCTGCAGCAGGCATGAATCCTCAAGAAACGAGGGAACTGGCCAAGCTGGTCCAGGACCTGCGGTCGCGGTACGCACTGACGATTTTTCTCATCGAGCACGACATGAAGTTCGTTATGGGACTCTGCGAACGGATCAAGGTGCTCGACTACGGCGTCACCATCGCCGAAGGCACCCCCGCTGAAATCCAGAAGAACCCCGAAGTGATCAAGGCGTACCTGGGGGAACCGAAGCATGCTTGAAATCCAAGACCTGCACGTATACTACGGGGGCATCCACGCCCTCAAAGGCATCAACCTCACGGTGAAGGAAGGCCGGATCGTCACGCTCATCGGCGCCAACGGCGCCGGAAAAAGCACGACGCTCCGGACCATCGCGGGATTGGTGAGACCGAGGCAGGGGACGATCCGCTTCAACGGCGCCGATCTGTCCCGGACACCAACCTACCGGATCATCCGCCGGGGAATCGGCGTGGCCCCTGAAGGCCGCCGCGTCTTCTCCAACCTCACGGTGCTGGAAAACCTGGAACTGGGCGCATACAACCGAAGCAAGGCGGAGTACCTTGAGCAGCTGGAATGGGTCTATACGCTGTTTCCACGGCTGGAAGAACGGCGAAAGCAGCTGGCGGGAACATTGAGCGGTGGCGAGCAACAGATGTTGGCCCTGGGGCGGGCGCTCATGAGCCGCCCCAAGCTGGTGCTCCTGGACGAACCCTCGCTGGGGCTCGCCCCACTGGTGGTGGAAGAAGTCTTCAATGCCATCGAAACCGTCAACCGGCAAGGCGCCACCATCCTGCTGGTGGAACAGAACGCCATGGCTGCCCTGAACGTCGCGCACTACGCCTATGTCCTGGAAACCGGTCGCATCACCCTGGAGGGAGTGGGCAGGGAACTGCTCAAAGACGAAAGAGTGCGAAAAGCCTACCTGGGGGAAGACTGACGCCGGCTCAGCCCCGGCAGACGCCGCACCGAACGGAAGGCCGGAAAGAGCGGGCGCCCGCACCGATACGGGGCCCGCTTGTATCAGCCGTTTTTCTTTTCGAAGTCTTTCATGAAATGCACCAGGGCTTCCACTCCTTCCAGGGGCATGGCGTTGTAGATGGAAGCCCGGCAGCCTCCCACCGAACGGTGCCCCTTGAGTCCTCCGAGCCCCGCCCGTGTCGCTTCTTCGATAAACTTCTGTTCCAGTTCCGGGGTGGGCAGCCGGAAAGTCACGTTCATGGCGGAACGGGATTCCGGGGAAGCGGTGCCTCGGTAGAAATCCGTCTCATCGATGCACGCGTAAAGCAGATCCGCCTTCCGCCGATTGATGTCCTCCATGGCCGCCACACCGCCCACGGTTTCTTCGAGCCATTTCAAAACGAGCCCCACCACGTAGATGGCGAAACATGGAGGTGTATTGAAAAGGGAATTCTTTTCCGCGTAGGTGGTGTACCGGAACATAGTGGGGAGATCGGCGGGGACCCGTTCCAGCATGTCTTCGCGAAGGATCACCAAGGTCACTCCCGCGGGGCCGGCGTTTTTCTGCGCCCCGGCGTAGATGAGTCCGAACGGCTCCGGATCGAAGACCCGGCTCAAGATGTCGGAGGACATGTCACTCACCAGGGGCACACCGCCCGTTTCGGGAAACCTCTTCCACTGGGTACCCCGGATGGTGTTGTTGGATGTGATGTGAAGGTAGGACGCATCGGGATTGACGGGAACGGTTTCGGGAATGTAAGTGTATTCCCGATCTTTGGAACCGGCCACCACGCGCACGTCCTTTCCGAGAATCTGGGCTTCCTTGATCGCCTTGGTGGACCAGGTGCCGGTATCCACGTAGTCCAGGGGTTTTCCGGGCAGCGCCAGGTTCATGGCCACCATGGGAAATTGCATGCTGGCCCCGCCCTGGAGAAAAAGCACCCTGAAGCGGTCGCTCAGATTCAGCAGGCGCCGGGTCCGGGCCACCGCATCGTTCAAAACGTCGTCAAACCACTTGGAACGGTGGCTCACTTCCATGATGGACATTCCTGAACCCTTGTAATTGAGAAGCTCCGCCTGTATTTCCTGGAGAACGGGCAAGGGGAGAACGGCCGGTCCCGGGTTGAAGTTGAAAATCCGATCGGTCATGCTTGAACCCTCCTTGGAACCATTGAAAGTGTGTTCTTTGATACATCGACCTGGGCGTCAATAGCCGGAGGTATGGCCACAGGCTCCAACGTCGAAAGACCGAAGCTGGTACGCTAACGAGGGCCCCTCCTTTTGTCAATCGGAATCAAGGATGTTTTCCCTATGAAACTTCGAGAACTCGCCCATACCGTTTCCTACGGAGGTGAAGACAGGCTGGTGGTGGAGGATGGGACGGTCCTCGCATGGGCCGAAAGGGAAAAGATCCCCCCTTGGGAGGCTCAGAACTCCTTTCTGGAAGAGGGCGTTCTTCCCCTCCGTTACCTCAAGAATCTCCAGGGGATCGATCTGTCCGATCAGCAGCGTCTCGGCCGATCGAGCGTCTTCATCTGCGGGTGCGGCGGCCTCGGGGGCGTCATCGCTCACCTTCTGGCCCGCTGCGGTGTGGGGCATCTCCGGATCGCCGACGGTGACCGCTTTGAACTCACCAATTGCAACCGCCAGTGGTTCTGCCACAGCGGAAGCCTGGGCCGGTCCAAGGCAAGGGCGGGAGCCGAGCAGCTCGCAGCCATGAATCCCCTCATCCGGATCGAAGCCATGGAAGACACGTTTCGAAGCGAAACCGCCGCCGTGATGCTGGACGGTGCGGACGCAGCCATGGACGCCCTGGACAACCTTGAAACACGTTTTTTCCTGGAGGAAGCCTGCCGCGCGCGCGGCATTCCTTTGGTGCACGGAGCGGTTGCGGGATGGTGGGGACAGTTGGTCACGCTGCTTCCGGATTCCCGGTGTTCCCTTTCGGATCTCTACGGCGGGCGAAAGCGGCGCGATCCTGCCGAAGAGGCCATGGGGGTGTTGGGGGTCACTGCAAGCCTGGTGGGAAGCCTCCAGGCGATGGAAGCGCTTCGCCTGCTGCTGCACCGAGCGCCGGCCTATGCCGACAGGTTCGTCTATTTTGACGGGGACAGTGGGCTCATCCACGCCATGGCTCTTTCCCCTTGATTCCGGCTCTGTTATGTTCGAGGCGATGGAGGGTGAGGAAACATGCAGATTCAGTGGTCCGTACTACCGCCGGAAGAATGTTCATCGGAAGCCGTGATCTTTTTCGTTCCTAAAAATGCGAAGGCTTTGCCGGCGGCCTTCACCGCGTGGGCCGGCCGCGCCGCGCCCTGGATTCTCACATCCCGGGCGCTTCACGACTTTCAGGCTGAACCGCAGCGGGTGGAGGTGCTCTACAGCCCCGCCGAAGCCCGTATTCCGAGGGCGATCGTGGCCGGCTTGGGTGAAGAAAAGGAAATCGATTTGGAAAAGCTCCGGGGAGCGGCCGCCGCGGCTTTCCGAAAAGCCAGAGACCTCAAACTTCGCAGCGTGGGTATTCCCCTCCAGGCGCTGGAAGGGTTGCCTTTTCCATTGGAAAAGGCTCTTGAAGAAGCCGTGACTGGAGGGCTTTCCGGACTCTACCGCTACGATGTGTTGAAGACCCGGGACCGGGATTCTTTGCACCATTTGGAAGGCCTCCAGCTCTTTTCGACCGATGACCCGGAACCGGCCCGGCTGGAAGCCGTAGCCCGGGCCGAGGCCGTGATCGCCGGCATCTATATGGCCCGGGACCTCACCACGGCCCCTTCCAACGACCTCACGCCCACCCGCATGATGGAGGAATCGCGGAAGCTCGCCGAGCGCCATGGATTCGCACTGGAAGTGATCGACCAGGCCGGAGCGCGGGAACTGGGAATGGGGGCGTTCACGGCTGTGGCTCAGGGAAGCCTGGAACCCGCCTATTTCATCGTCATGGAACATGCCCCCGAAACCCGCCGATCCGATCCTCCGCTGGTGCTGATCGGCAAGGGGATCACCTTCGACACAGGTGGCATCTCCATCAAACCCAGCCAGAACCTGGAAGCCATGAAGCACGATATGGCCGGCGCCGCTGCGGTGTTGGGAGCGATGGAAGCCATCGGCAGGCAAGACATCCAGCGCCGGGTGGTGGCGCTCCTTCCGTGCACGGAAAACATGCCCGACGGCAAAGCCTACAAGCCGGGGGACGTGCTGCGGACCCTGGCGGGACTCACCGTGGAAGTCATCAGCACCGACGCCGAGGGGCGACTGATCCTCTGCGACGCCCTGGCTTACGCTCAACGCTTCCAGCCCGCCGCGGTTCTGGACATCGCGACGCTCACGGGCGCCTGCATCGTGGCGCTCGGCGACCAGGCGGCGGGAATCATGGGAAACCGGCAGGAACTGGTCGAAGCCGTGAGAACGATGGGCGACGCGGTGGGGGAGCGTTTCTGGCCGCTGCCTCTCTGGGATCTCTACTTTGAAAGCATCAAAAGCGACGTGGCCGATTTCAAGAACGTGGGCGACCGGAAGGCGGGCACCATCATCGGCGGCATCTTCCTCAAGCAGTTCGTCCCCGACGTTGTTCCGTGGGTCCACCTGGACATCGCTGGAACCGCCTGGGCCGACAAGGATCGGGAAGCCATCCCCAAGGGAGCCACAGGGTTCGGCGTGCGGACGCTGTTTGAGGTTGTCCGGGGCTGGGAGGAAATCCGGCCGCGTTGACGGGGCGGTTCGCTCGCTGTTCGCAGAACATGCGCCAAGGAAGCCCTCGACTTCAGTCGGGGGCAATTGACCCCTTCACAGACTCCCCGCCGCTCTCCCCGGTTTCCGCCGACCCGCCCTTTTCCCGGCGCTGGTTTCTGCCGGCGGCGCGCACTTCTTCGGCAAACCGCTTCAATTCCTCCCCTTCCAATACTTCCTTCTCCAGGAGGATGCTTGCCAGGCGATCCAGATACTCGCGCTTTTCCATGAGGATGAACCGCACCTTTTGATGGGCTTCTTCCATGAGGACGGCCATTTCTTCATCGATTTCCTGGGCGGTTCGCTCGCTGAACTCCCGGACCCTGGGACCCGCCACGTCCAGAAAAGGCGAACGGGGTTCGCGGGTGAAGGTGAGGAGTCCCAGGCGGCTGCTCATCCCGTATTCCATGACCATGCTGCGGGCGATGTCCGTCGCCCGCTGCAGGTCGTTCTGGGCCCCGGTGGAAACGTCCCCAAAGACGATCTCTTCCGCCACACGGCCGCCGAGAAGCACGTAGAGGCGGTCCAGGAGCTCTTCGCGGGTCATGAGGTAGCGGTCTTCCGTGGGCAGTTGCTGGGTATAGCCGAGGGCTGCGATTCCTCGAGGAATGATCGAGATCTTGTTCACGGGATCGGCGTTTTTCACGCTCATGGCCACCAGGGCGTGGCCCGCTTCGTGATAGGCGACGATTTTCTTTTCGTGGGGATTCATCGCCCGGTTCTTCTTTTCAAGGCCGGCGATGATCCTGTCGATGGCTTCCTGGAATTCCGCCATGCCGACCACGTCTTTTCCCCGGCGGCCGGCCAGGAGGGCCGCCTCGTTGACCAGGTTCGCCAGGTCCGCCCCCACAAACCCCGGCGTCATGGCGGCGATCTTGTGGAGATCCACATCGTCGTCGAGCTTGACGTTCCGCGAATGGATCCGCAGGATGGCTTCCCGCCCCCGGATGTCGGGCTTGTCGATGGCCACATGGCGGTCGAAGCGGCCCGGGCGAAGCAGCGCCGGGTCGAGGATTTCCGGGCGGTTGGTGGCGGCCATGATGATAACGCCCGAATTGGGCTCAAAACCATCCATTTCCACTAGGAGCTGGTTGAGGGTCTGTTCGCGCTCATCGTGACCGCCCATGGGATTCAAGCCCCGCGCCTTGCCCAGCGCATCCAGCTCGTCGATGAAGATGATGCAAGGGGCGTTCTGCTTGGCTTGGCCGAAGAGATCCCGGACCCGCGCGGCTCCCACACCCACAAACATCTCCACGAAATCGGAGCCGCTCATGCTGAAAAACGGCACTCCGGCTTCCCCGGCCACGGCCTTGGCGAGAAGCGTCTTTCCGGTCCCGGGCGCTCCCACGAGAAGCACGCCCTTCGGGATTTTCGCTCCAATTTTCTGGAATTTTTCCGGCGTCTTGAGAAATTCGACAATTTCCTGGAGTTCCGCCTTGGCTTCATCGATCCCGGCCACGTCCTCAAAGGTGACCCCCACTTCCTTTTCCGCGTAAATCTTCACCCGGGCCTTCCCCACGGAAAGAACCCCCTGAGGCCCGCCGCCCATCCGCCGGATAAGGAAACTCCAGAACAGAATGAAGACCGCCATGGGGAGCAGCCACGAGAGGATGGCGGCCACAAGGCGGCTTTCCAGCCTCCCGGTGTACTTGACGCCCTGTTCATCCAGGAGTTTCACCAAGTCCGGATCGTCCACGCGGACCGTGACGAAATATTTATCCGTTTGGTCGTCCGGGGAAAACATCTGGCCGCGGATCTTGTCGGTTTCGATGACGACGTTTTTAACCCGGCCTTCCCGAACGTGCTGTTTGAATTCCGAATAGGGGATCTTAAGCATCTGCTGTTCGAAGAAGTAGTTCTGGAGGAAAGACACCGCCAGGAGGGCCAGTAGGAAATACCAGAACGAAAATTGGACCTTCCGGCGCGACGGGTCCTGGGATCCATCCCCACCGCCCATCGATCCTTTCAAGCGATCCATGATGTCTTTCAAGCCGCCCGAGCCTTTCTCGGATTTATTGGCCATGACCATTGCTCCTGCAAGGTTCCCTGTTCACAATGTCTTTGCCGCCGTCAAAAGATATTCTACACCCGTTGACCGGAGATCGCAGGCGGCCGGGGCTTCGAGGCGACGCGTTCGACCTTTCGATACGGCGTTTCGGCGAGGGCTCTCCGCGATGGAAGCCGCTTGTAAGCATCGGCGATTTTTTGGTAGCGTAGAAAATAATAGACTTAGTATTTGATGCCAAATTCTATTTCCCCTCCCCTTGTGGGAGGGGAGTAAGGGGAGGGGAATGTAACTGATTGACATACGTTGATTTTCTCACCCTCACCCCAACCCTCTCCCATCAAGGGAGAGGGGAATTTTTTGACCTTCGTTAACCTTTCTGGTTCAGGTTTACATTTAGGGCGCTAACAATTTTTCGACAATGTGGGTATTTTCTGTTAACGAGTCAAGCACTTCGTGGAACTCGCCCCCTCAGATCTCGGGCGGTGACCTGGCATTCCCCTAAAAAAGAAGGCTGAAAAGGCAACCGACCACCCCGAAATGGAGTGCCATGCCCGCCAACGGCAGGGCGTCGATTCTTCGAGCCTGGTGGGCCGTCACCTTCCCGGGCGTCATGATCCTTCTGGCCGTGCTCGGCTTCAACCTGCTCGGAGACGGGCTCCGGAACGCGCTGGACCCCTGATTGCGGGAATAAAAGAGGATGCCCCCATGTCTCAACCGCTGCTTCAGGTGAAACACCTCAAGACCTATTTCTTTACGGAACGCGGGGTGGCCAAGGCCGTCGACGACGTGACCTTCGATCTTCTTCCGGGCCGGACGCTCGGTGTGGTCGGCGAATCGGGGTGCGGAAAGAGCGTGACGGCGCTGTCCATCATGCGGCTGATTCCCGAGCCGCCGGGTCGGATCGCGGAAGGCGAGATCCTTTTTGCCGGAAAAGAGCTGCTGAAACTTTCGGAAGAGGGCATGCGCCGGATCCGGGGGAACCAGATTTCCATGATCTTCCAGGAACCCATGACCTCTCTCAACCCGGTGTTCCGCATCGGGGAGCAAATCGCGGAAGTGCTCCAGCAGCACCAGCGACTTCGCAAACGGGAGGCCCTGGATCGATCGGTGGAACTTCTCAAACGGGTGGGCATTCCTTCGGCGGAAAGCCGCGTGAACGACTACCCGCACCAGATGAGCGGCGGGATGCGCCAACGGGTGATGATCGCCATGGCTATCGCATGCAATCCGCGTCTCATCATCGCCGATGAGCCGACCACGGCCCTGGACGTGACCATTCAGGCCCAGATCCTGGAACTCATGAGGGAACTCAGGGAGACCACGGGGACCGCCGTGCTGCTCATCACCCACGACCTGGGGGTGGTGGCCCAGACCGCCGAAGACGTGGTGGTGATGTACGCGGGCAGGATCGTTGAATCCACAACGGTGAAGGCCCTCTTCCATGATCCCCTGCATCCCTACACCCAGGGGCTCTTGCGTTCTATCCCCGGAACCACGGACTCGGATGAAAAACAGCGGCTGGAAGCCATTCCCGGGGTCGTCCCTAACCTTCTGGCACTGCCGCCGGGCTGCAAATTCAACGACCGGTGTCGCTACGCCTTCGACCGCTGCGTTAAGGAGGAACCCGGACTCCTTGTTCCGAAACCCGGTCATACGGTAAGGTGTTGGCTTTATGCATGATGGATGGAAAACCAAAACGATGGGCCATCAGGAAACGGCAACCGACCTGGTCGTGTTGGAGGACGTGAAGAAGTACTATCCGGTCACCGGCGGGGTGTTGCGGCGGGAAATCGGGACCGTAAAAGCCGTGGACAGGATCGACCTCAAAGTCCGCCGCGGCGAAACGCTCGGACTGGTCGGCGAAAGCGGGTGCGGCAAGTCCACGCTGGGCCGGGTGATCCTGAAATTGGAGGACCCGACGTCGGGAAAGATCTTCTTCGACGGGCAGAATCTTGCGAATGTCTCCCGAAAAGCCATGCGCCCGCTCCGCCGCAAGATGCAG
The DNA here is from genome assembly GCF_005377625.1 of Desulfoglaeba alkanexedens ALDC. GTDB lineage: Bacteria > Desulfobacterota > Syntrophobacteria > Syntrophobacterales > DSM-9756 > Desulfoglaeba > Desulfoglaeba alkanexedens. Next base: position 345,444 of record NZ_CP040098.1, read on the forward strand.
ATCATCTTCCAGGACCCCTACTCTTCTCTCAACCCCAGACAGGCGGTGGGCCGGATCATTTCCGAAGGGCTTGTCATTCACAACGCCGGGTCCTTCTCGGAACGCCAGGAGCGTGTCCGCTACCTGATGGAACTGGTGGGCCTGCGGCCTGAAGTGATCGACCGCTATCCCCATGAATTCAGCGGCGGACAGCGCCAGCGGATCGGTATCGCCCGCGCCTTGGCCCTGCAGCCGGAACTGATGATATGCGACGAACCCGTCTCCGCCTTGGACGTCTCGATCCGGGCCCAGGTCATCAACTTGCTCATGGACCTGCAGCAGGAATTTCATCTGACCTATCTTTTCGTTTCCCATGACCTTTCCGTGGTCCGACACATCAGCGACCGGGTTGCCGTCATGTACTTGGGACGGCTGGTGGAACTGGCCGACAAGAAAGAACTGTACACCAATCCGCTGCACCCTTACACTCAGGCGCTGCTGGAAGCCATTCCGATCCCGGACCCGGAAGTAAAGAAAGATTTCAAGGGCCTGGTGGGCGATCTTCCCAGTCCGCTCAACCCGCCTCCGGGCTGCCATTTTCATCCCAGATGCCCGTACGCCATGGATGTGTGCCGAGTAAAAGTCCCCGCTTTCGTGGAAGTCCATCCCCGGCACCATGTACGCTGCTTCCTCTTGAGCGGTCAAACCCAGGACAACTGAAAAGGTGTCTGAGAATACTCTGCACTGTTCCCAAGCCCCACCATCCACCTCGTTCCCAAGCTCTGGCTCGGGCACGGCCTCAATCGAAGCTGGAGCTTCTGCACAGTTGTGTTCCCAAGCTGGAGCTTGGGAACAAGGGGGATGCTATAGCTTGGGAGCAAGGGCAACCGACCTATAGTGATGGTGGTCACCTGCGGAGACATGAAAAGTGTGTGAACCCATGGCTCGGCCGCATTGATTTTGATGGACGCCTCCCCTAGAATTCGTTGGACGTTGAAAGCCCGCTCACTTCTCACGCGCAGGTCGAGTACATGAATTCCGGTGTTGGCGTCATCGGGCGTCGGCTTCTCCTGCTTTCGCTTTCGTTTCTGGGAATCCTGCTGGTCGGGACGGCCGGCTACATGATAGTCGCCGATTTCAGCTTTCTCGACGCCCTCTACATGACGGTCATCACGTTGACCACCGTCGGCTTCGGTGAAGTGCGCCCGCTCGACCCGGCGGGGAGACTTTACACGATCCTGCTCCTCTTCATGGGTGTCGGATTTGTCGCCTACCATACGGCCTCATTCGGCCAGCTTCTCATGGACAGCAACCTGCTCGAAATCTACCGGAGGCGTCGGGTGCGCAAGAAACTGAAAGAAGTAACCAATCACTATATTATCTGCGGTTACGGGCAAATGGGCAAAATCATCGTCAGGGAACTCAACCGCCACAAGGTCCCGCTGGTGGTCATCGACACGCTGGAATCGGATCTCCTGCGGCTCCAGGAAATAGGCTTGCCTTACCTTGCCGGCGACGCGAGAGACGAAGAGAATCTCCTGGCGGCCGGCATCGAGCGAGCCAAGGGCCTGGTTTCCGTTGTGGCTCACGACACGGACAACGTCTTCATCGTCCTCACCGCCAGGGATTTGAACCGGAATCTTTTCATCTGCGCCCGGGCCATGACGTCGGGGATCGAAAAGCGGCTCATCAAGGCGGGCGCGGACCGGGTCGTTTCCCCTTACGCCGGGGGCGCCATGCGGATCGCTCAGAACATTCTTCGCCCCACCGTCACCGATTTCCTGGAACTGGCCCTCTCCGGCGACGGCATGGCTCTCAGCATGGAAGAACTCACCATTCCCGGGGAAGCGCCGCTTGTCGGAAAGATGCTCATGCACTCCGGCATCCGCAGTGATTTCAACCTGATCATCGTGGCCATCAAGCGATCCGACGGCACCATGATCTACAATCCATCGCCCCATGAGACACTCCAGGGGGACGACACTCTGGTAGCCATCGGACCCAGGGACAACCTGGACCGCTTCGCGGACCAACTGGGCGGGAAATCCCCACAATGATCCCACCGGCGCGCTGGGGCGAAGGAAATATCAATGAAAGTAACTAGTTGACAAGCATTACCTGATATCCTATAAGGGTTTTCGGCTCAACAAGCCGGGTTCCTTTCCCTCCCAACCCAAGTTTCGTACTTACAAATCCAGCTCCCTATGGAGGTTGCCATGCATCAAGCGGTCATTGTGAGCGCAGTCCGAACGCCGGTCGGAAGTTTCGGCAGGTCGTTGTGTACCGTTTCCGCCGTAAAGTTGGGTGTCATTGCGGTGAAGGAGGCGCTGGCGCGGATCGGCCTTTCGGGGGAACAGGTGGACGAGGTGATCCTGGGGAACGTGCTCCAGGGCGGCCAGGGGCAGAATCCAGCCCGGCAGGTCGCCATACATTCAGGGATTCCCTACACCATCCCCGCCTATACCATTAATAAGGTCTGTGCCTCCGGTCTCAAATCGGTAGCCCTGGCGGCTCAGGCCGTCATGCTCGGTGACGCCGAGGTGGTGGTGGCGGGAGGCATCGAGAACATGAGTGACGCTCCGTATGCGCTGCCGCAGGCCCGCTGGGGGCACCGGATGGGCGAAGGTCGCCTGGTGGACCTCATGATCCACGATGGACTGTGGGACATCTTCTACGGCTACCACATGGGGATCACCGCTGAAAACATCGCGGAACGGTTCGGTGTGAGCCGGGAAGACCAGGATCGTTTTGCTTTGGAAAGTCATCAGAAGGCGGAAGCCGCCATCCGAAGCGGCCGGTTCAGAGACGAGATTGTGCCGGTTTCGATCCCTCAGAAGAAGGGCGATCCGGTGCTTTTCGATACCGATGAGCATCCGAGGTTCGGCACGACCCTGGAAGCGCTTTCGAAACTGAAGCCGGCGTTCAAGCCCGGTGGAACAGTCACCGCCGGGAACGCCTCGGGAATCAACGACGGCGCGGGCGCCATTGTGGTCATGTCCGAACGGAAGGCCGCGGACCTGAATCTAACGCCGCTCGCCTGCATCCGTTCCTACGCATCGGCCGGAGTCGATCCCGCCATCATGGGCACCGGCCCCATTCCGGCCAGCCGCAAGGCGCTGGAAAAGGCCGGCTGGACCGTAGATGACCTGGATCTCATCGAGGCCAACGAGGCGTTTGCGTCTCAAGCCATCACCGTCAATCGAGAAATGGGCTGGGACACATCCAAGGTCAACGTGTACGGCGGCGCCATCGCGTTAGGTCATCCCATCGGCGCTTCCGGCGCCCGGATCCTGACCACTCTGCTCTACGAAATGAAGCGACGGGGCGCCCGAAAGGGACTGGCCACATTGTGCATCGGAGGCGGGCAGGGTCTCGCCATGACCGTGGAAGCCCCCTGAATCAAGCTCAGGAAGCCAACCTCTGGATCGCCCGAAGGCTGAACCATTAAACCTGAGCTCAAGCGAAAGGCGAGGTGATTGTATGGCTTACGAGAACATCCTTTTCGAAGTTCAAGACGGGATAGCACTGCTCACCTTCAACCGGCCTAAGGCTCTGAATGCTCTGAATCCCCAGACTCTGGAAGAAGTGAGAGATGCTGTGGAGCGGGTTCGACAGGACGACGCCCTCCGGGTTCTGGTATTCACCGGCGCCGGTGACAAGGCGTTTGTGGCCGGCGCGGACATATCGGAACTCCAGAAGATGAACCCACTGGAAGCTCGGCTTTTCGCCGAGCGCGGACAGGAGATTGTTTTCAGCCTGGAGGCGCTGCCCAAGCCGGTCATCGCCTGTGTCAACGGGTTCGCCTTGGGCGGCGGCTGCGAACTGGCCATGAGCTGCGACTTCATCTACGCTTCGGAACGGGCGCAGTTCGGCCAGCCCGAGATCAATCTGGGCATAATTCCCGGCTTTGGAGGCACTCAGCGCCTGGCCCGGCTGATCGGTAGAGCCAAGGCCAAGGAAATATGCATGACCGGCGAGCGTATCAGCGCTCAGGAAGCCAAGGCACTGGGCCTGGTGGCCAAGGTCTTTCCAGCAGAAACCCTCCTGGAGGAAACCCTCAAGGCCGCGCGCAACCTGGCGGAAAAGAGCCGCGTAGCCCTCAGAGCCATCAAACAGGCGGTGGACCGGGGGATGGACGTGGACCTGAAAACGGGTTGCGCCTTCGAAGCGGAGGCGTTCGGCGTCTGCTTCGCGGGTCAGGACGCCAGGGAAGGAACCACCGCCTTCCTGGAAAAACGGAAGCCTCATTTCACTGGCACCTTCACGAACTGACGTGTTTCACGCGGCCCGCCGCAGGCGGCCTTCAAACTACCGGCTACCGAAACCTGATAAATACGTGTTGCGCACGGAGGAGCTGACATGAATTTCGAGCTGACCGAAGAACAAAGAATGATTCAAGACATGGCCCGCAAGTTCGCCGAGCGTGAGATCGCTCCGGTCGCCGCCGAACTGGATCGCACCCATCGCCATCCGGAAGAGATCGTCAAGAAGATGGGGGAACTGGGCCTCATGGGCGTCACCATTCCCGAGGTCTATGGGGGGGCCGGAATGGACTACGTGAGTTACGCGCTGGCGACCATGGAGATTTCCAAGGCATGCGCATCCTGCGGCGTGATCATGAGCGTGTGCAACAGCCTCTACAACTTCCCGGTCTATGCATTCGGGTCCGAAGAACAGAAGCAAAAGTACCTCCGGCCCGTCGCCAGCGGCGAAGCCCTGGGCTGCTATGGACTGACGGAATCCGGAGCGGGTTCGGACCCTGCCGCCATGAGAACGACAGCGGTGCTGGACGGCGATGAATGGGTGATCAACGGAGAAAAGAAGTTCATCAGCAACGGAAACGTTGCCCGCTACTGCGTGCTCGCGGCCGTGACGGACCGGAGCAAGGGCTACAAGGGCATCAGCTCCTTTGTGATGGACCTGGAGAGCACGCCCGGCTTCCGCGTGGGGAAATTGGAAGAAAAGCTTGGGATCAACGCCACTGGCACCGCCGAGCTCGTTTTCGAAGACGCCCGGGTTCCCAAGGAGAACCTCCTCGGCAAGGAAGGCGAAGGCTTCAAGCAAATGCTCACCACCCTGGACGGCGGCCGCATCGGCATCGCCTCTCAGGCCATCGGCATCGGCCGTGCGGCGCTCCAAACCGCCATCGAATACAGCAAGACCCGGGAACAGTTCGGTCGCCCCATATCGAGTTTCCAGGCCATCCAGTGGAAGATCGCCGACATCGCCACGCAGCTGGACGCCGCGGAACTGCTGACCTTGCGAGCCGCGTGGCTGGAACAGAACGGCCGGCCCTACGAAAAAGAAGCGGCCATGGCCAAGATGTATGCTTCGGACACGACCATGTGGGCGACGGTCGAATGCCTCCAGATCCTGGGCGGCTACGGATACTGCAAGGAATATCCGATGGAACGACACCTGCGCGACGCCAAGATCACCCAGATCTACGAAGGCACCAATGAAATCATGCGGCTGGTGATCGCCAGAAACATCGTGGGAAAGAAGTAACCTCCGGCTCGCAAACAAAAAACCCGGGAAGCTCTCTGTAGCTTTCCGGGTTTTTTTCAGCGACAGGCAAGCCGTTCCAATGACGGGCGCGGTCTTGGTCTTGGAGATACATCAAAGAGCGTTACCGCGCGGTAGGGTTTCACCTTGGGCCCGTGGCGTCCGAAGCTTGGAAGGTCACTCCCACAGGCCCCGTCTTCACGCCGCGCCGACCAGTCGACGCATCCGACGCTGGATCCGCTTGATGGCCTTCTTGCGCTTGATGCGCCGTCGTTCGCCCTTGGAAAGATAGTAATTGTGGCGGCGCAGCACGGGCTGCACGTTCTTCTGAAAATCTTTCCGAAGTTTACGGATCTTTTTTTCGAAACTGTCTCTCGTCTCGAATTCCGCCATCCAGTTTTCACCTGCCTTTCAACAACAAAAGAGCCCCTTTCGGACCCCCTGTCCCGAAGTCTTGGGAACGCTCCCCGGCGAATCCACAGCCGGCCGCCTCCCGTCCCAATACACTTGCCTGCACAAATGCCATCAACCGAAAATTTAATTTAGCACACAGGATAGCGCAATAACAAGGAAAAAGCGCCTCCATGCCCGATACAGCCGCAAAGCTTCCAGGCTCAGAAGCTCTTCGGCTCACAGAGCAGGTCGAAATGAGAGAACTGCATACTGAAGGTAGCCCGCCCCTGGGTGGCGCTTCGCAGAGTCGTCGAATACCCGAACATCTTGGAAAGCGGCACCATGGCTTCAACCACCTGGACGGCCTTTCGCGCGCTGATCCCTTCGATACGACCTTTCCTCAGGTTGAGATCCGCGATCACCTCGCCCAGGAATTCTTCGGGCACCAGGATCTCAACGGCCATGTACGGTTCCAACAAGGTGGGGTCGCCCTGTCTGAACGCGTCCCGAAACGCCATGGCGGCGGCCACCCGAAAGGCGAGTTCCGTAGAAATACCTTCCTGCGCCTGGCCGCCCACGAGGGTTACCAGCGTGTCCGTCACCGGGTACCCGAGGATCTCCCCGCTCGTCAGCGCATCGCTCACGCCTTCTTCCACGGCTCCAAGGAAGGCGTCGGGTATCGAACCGTCTCGAACCCGGCTCTCGATCAGGTTCCCCTTGTTCCTGCCCCGCGGGCTCAGAAACAGTTCCACGCCGGCAAACTGGCGGGAACCGGAGATCTCACGGTCGAACACTCCGAGGCCCCGGGCTTCCTTTTGAATGGTTTCCCGGTAAACGACCTGGGGTTTGCCCACGTTGACATTCACGTTGTATTCGCGCTGCAGGCGGGTCACGATGATCTCCAGGTGCAACTCCCCCATGCCGCTGATGACCATCTGTCCCGTGTCTTCGTTTTCCTGGAAAAGGAAGGTGGGATCTTCTTCGGCCAGCCGCTGCAGGGCTTCCAGCAACTTGTCCTGGTCAGCCCGGGTCTTGGGCTCAACGGCGGTTGAGATCACCGGCTGATAAAACTCGATGGATTCCAGTAGGATTGGATGATCAGGGTCGCAGAGGGTATCCCCGGTGGTGGCCGACTTCAGGCCCATCAGCGCCACGATGCTGCCCGCTTCGGCTTCCTCCTGCCGCTCCCGCTTGTTGGCGTGCATCTGGAAAATCCTGGAAAGCCTCTCGCGTGTTCCCTTGGTAACGTTGTAAACCATGTCCCCCGCACGCACCTTGCCGGAGTAGATGCGGGCGTAGGTGAGCTTCCGCCCCTGGTCCATGAAAATCTTGAACGCCAGTGCCGCAAAGGGTTCCGAAACACTGCTCAGCCGCTTCTCCGGTTCCTTGGTGACCGGATGGATCCCTTGAACGGGCGGCACGTCCATGGGACACGGAAGGTAATGGCCGATGGCGTCCAGGAGGGGCTGAATGCCCTTGTTCTTCAAAGCCGAACCGCACAATACGGGGACCATTCTAAGTTCCAGGGTGAGCTTCCGGATCACCGGGATGAGTTGGGCCGAATCGATGGGGAGCCCCTCGAGATAGCGTTCCATGAGTCCGTCGTCCCACTCGGCCACCCGCGCCACGAGCTCCTCGCGCGCCTCGCGGGCCGCGTCCAGAAGCTCCGGCTCGATCTCACCGTATTCGTAGCTGGCCCCCAGCGTCTCGTCGAACCAGGTCACCTGCTTCATTTCCAAAAGATCGATCACACCGCGAAACTCGGCTTCCCGGCCCACGGGAAGCTGCAGCAGAAGCGGATTCGCCTTCAGCTTCTCCCGCATCTGGTCCAAAACGGCCGGCAGATCGGCACCGATCCGATCCATCTTATTGACGAACGCGATCTTGGGGACGTGATACTTGTCGGCCTGGTGCCAGACCGTTTCGGACTGGGGTTCGACGCCGCCCACACCGCAAAAGACGGCGATGGCTCCGTCGAGGACTCTGAGGGACCGCTCCACCTCAATGGTGAAGTCTACGTGCCCGGGAGTATCGATAAGGTGGATTTCGTGGCCCTTCCAGTGACAGGTGGTAACGGCGGAGGTGATGGTGATACCCCGTTCCTGTTCCTGCTCCATCCAATCCATCACCGCCGTGCCCTCGTGGACTTCTCCGATCCTGTGGGATCTTCCGGTGTAATAGAGGATCCTTTCAGTGACGGTGGTCTTGCCGGCATCGATGTGAGCGATGATGCCTATGTTTCGGATTGCCTTCAGCTTTTGTAGCTCGGCCATATCGTTTTTCCGTAAGGATGAGTTGAAAGGCGCAGGTCCGGCAGACCCCTGCGCCCTGACCCTGTGAGGAGGCGGCGGCTTCGGGTTCCGCGGCTGTCGCAGCCGTTGATCTCAAACCGGTTTCTAATTAAAATATTTTGTGTATAATAAAAGGATGGGTCGGCGTAGCCACGACGTTTGAACGTCCCATCGTCCATGCCGAATCGCTTTCAACCGCACGGGAGGAGGATATGACCAGAGTCATACAGAGCCGCGCCAAGCCGTCTCCATACCAGGCGAGTGTCCGCCACCCCGTTCCCAATCCCGTCATGTGCCGGGAAGGACGAGGGGTGAGAAACTTTTCCTGTTTTCATTACGACAGGTGCCTCGACAAGGCGGCGAAAGGGATGTGGAGCGGCTTTACGTGTCACGAATGCCCGTTCTTTCAAGGCCGCGACGAGCCATCCTGAGCATCCGGCATCATCGGCCTGGAAATACGGAAACCCGCCTTGATCATCCGGGCGGGTTTCCCCATTTCGCGGACGCGCCCCCTCGAGACCCCTCCGCCCGATCGTTCGACCGTGGATCATAGGGCAATGCCGACGTCCCTTCCTGCTTTCAATCTTTCGCCGCGGATTGAGAACCTGCCTTGGAACCGACCGGCTTGTCGCCTTCCGGCAGCAGTTCGATCAGGCACATGGGAGCGGCATCCCCCCGCCGGAAACCCATCTTGACGATTCGAGTGAACCCACCGGGCCGGTTCTGATACCGTGGCCCCAGTTCGGCGAAGAGCTTATGCACCACACCCTTGTCACGAACCACGGAGAGTACCTGCCGCCGAGCGTGCAGGTCGCCGCGCTTTCCCAACGTGATCATCCAATCGGTCCAACGGCGCAGTTCCTTCGCCTTCGGCACGGTGGTGTAAATCCTTTCCTCATCGAGCAGGGAAGTCACCATGTTGCGAAACATGGCGAGGCGGTGACTGGAGTTCCGATTCAGTTTTCTCCCGGATTTCTGGTGCCGCATGGCTACTCTTCTTCCTTTCTGCGTGCCTCGATCTCTTCCCGACTGGGAAAACTATCCAGTTTCATACCGAGCGACAACCCCATTTCACTGAGGATCTCCTTGATTTCGTTAAGCGACTTGCGGCCGAAATTCTTCGTCTTGAGCATCTCGCCTTCCGACTTCTGAACCAATTCTCCGATGTAGCGGATATCGGCGTTCTTGAGACAATTGGCCGAACGAACCGAGAGTTCCAGTTCATCAACACTCCGGAACAAGTGTTCGTTGAAAGGCGGCTCCTCCTCGGTGTACTCGTCCTCGGAGGGTTCCACGCCTTCCTCGAAATTGATGAAAACCGACAACTGTTCTTTCAGAATCTTCGCCGCAAAGGCCAGCGCGTCTTCGGGCGTAACGCTGCCATCCGTCCAGATCTCTATGGTCAGCTTGTCGTAATCGGTGCGCTGTCCGACGCGTGCCTGGGTAACGACGTAATTCACCTTCTGGATCGGCGAATAGACCGCATCAATGGGAATCGCCCCGATGGGGAGATCTTCGCTGGTTTCCCAATCCGCAGGCACATAACCTTTGCCATCCTTGACGGTCAATTCCATGCGCAGCTTCCCGTCCTTGGCAAGGGTACAGATATGCTTTTCCGGGTTGAGCACCTGTAGGCCCGAGTTACCCCGAATGTCGGCGGCGGTGACGACCCCTTCGCCCTCCTTTTCGATCAGGAACGTCCTGGGCGTTTCCCCCTTGACCTTCAGGCGGACTTCCTTGAGATTCAAAATGATGTCCGTAACGTCTTCAAGCACCCCGGGCACCGATGAAAATTCATGGAGGACGCCGTCGATCTTCACGTCCGTAATGGCGGCGCCTCTCAAGGAGGAAAGCAGCGTCCGCCGCAGGGCATTTCCCAGTGTGGTTCCGAAGCCCCGTTCCAGCGGCTCACAGATGAACTTTCCATGTCGATCGGGTCGTTCTCCCGCTTCCACTTCCAAGCGTTTAGGCCGAATCAAGTCGCGCCAGTTTTTCTGCATATCCTGTCCTCATCTTCCGGAATTGGCTGGAGCCTCCAACGCCCGCTCCAAATCCAAAAATCCGGATCGGGCGCTTCACATCATCCTGCGCCCGGATCCGGCTATAACTCGCTCAGCGCGTGAATTACTTGGAGTAGAATTCGACGACCAACTGTTCCTGGACGGGCAGATTCATCTCCTCCCGGGTCGGGATCGACCGGAAGACGCCCTGGAATTTCTCCTTGTCCAGTTCGAGCCAGGCGGGCACCCCACGGCGGGGCACCGCATCCAGGGCTTCCGTGATCGCTCCGATCTGCCGGCTCTTTTCCCTGACCGCTACCACGTCCCCGGGCTGCAACAGATAGGACGGAATATTGACCTTTCGGCCGTTGACCAGGAAGTGGTTGTGACGGACCATCTGCCGGGCCTGGGATCGGGAATTGGCGAACCCGAGCCGATAGACCGTGTTGTCGAGCCGCCGCTCCAAAAGCACGAGGAAGTTGGTACCCGTCACCCCCTTCTGCCGGTCGGCTTCCTTGAAATAGTTCTTGTACTGTTTTTCCTGCAGCCCGTAGATGCGCTTGATCTTCTGCTTTTCACGCAGCTGCAGCCCGTAGTTGGACAACTTCCCGCGCCTCTGCCCGTGCTGACCCGGAGGGTAACTCCGGCGTTCGAGTGCACACTTGTCAGAGTAACAACGGTCCCCTTTCAGGTAGAGCTTCATATTTTCGCGCCGGCACAGCCGGCACACCGGGCCTGTGTTACGAGCCAAGTCCTGTCCTCCTGTATGTCCTCGTCGCCCTCAATGCCAACCCAAAAACCAGCGAACGCCTCAAACCCGCCTCCTCTTGGGCGGACGGCAGCCGTTGTGCGGGATGGGCGTCACGTCCCGGATGACGGTGACGTTCAGACCGGCGGCCTGCAGGGCCCTGAGCGCGGCCTCCCGCCCCGAACCCGGACCCTTCACGTACACTTCCACGCTCTGGAGTCCGTGTTCCATGGCGGCCTTGGCGGCGGACTGGGCCGCCACCTGGGCCGCGAAAGGCGTGCTCTTGCGCGATCCCTTGAAACCCTGGCTCCCGCCGCTCGCCCACGATATGGCGTTGCCGCTGGTATCCGTGATGGTGATCACCGTGTTGTTGAACGTGGAACGAATGTGAGCAATGCCGTTTTGGATATTCTTGCGTTCCTTTTTCTTGCGCGGACCGCCTTTTGCCTTAGCCATTTCGCCTCCACCCCGTCTCTATTTCTTTCGTTTTCCGATGACCGACCTGCGAGGACCTTTCCGTGTGCGTGCGTTGGTATGCGTTCGCTGGCCGCGCACCGGCAGGCCGCGCCGGTGACGCAATCCCCGATAACATCCAAGGTCCATCAGGCGCTTGATGTTCATGGACACTTCCGATCGGAGATCGCCTTCGACCTTGTAGTTGGCGTCGATCACCTGGCGGATGGCGTTGATTTCCTCTTCCGTCAGATCGTCCGTTTTCACACCGGGGTCAACGTTGGCCTGTTTCAATATTTTTGCGGACGTCGACCGGCCGATGCCATAGATGTACGTCAGCCCGATCTCGATGCGCTTGTTCTTCGGTAAATCGATGCCTGCGATCCGTGCCAAAGCCAGCTCCTCCCTTAACCCTGTCTCTGTTTGTGCTTCGGATTTTCACAGATGACGCGCACCTGCCCGTGGCGCCGAATGATCTTGCACTTCCGACACATGCGCTTCACCGACGCTCGCACTTTCATATGCACCCGCTCCCTTCGGCAATCGGCATTTGCTGATACACAGCACTCAACCCTTGGAACGATAGACGATCCGACCCCGCGTGAGATCATAGGGCGAGAGCTCAACCGTGACCTTGTCCCCGGGCAGAATGCGAATGAAATGCATCCTCATCTTCCCGGAAATGTGCGCGAGAACTCTATGGCCATTCTCAAGCTCCACACGAAACATGGCGTTCGGAAGGGGCTCGATGACGGTGCCTTCCACCTCAATCGCGTCTTCTTTGGCCATATGGATATCTTTCTCTCAGATTCTGATAGCTTAGCAGAAAAGCTCTCTTCAGAAGCGATGCATTATATACAGTGCTCCGCCGGCTGTAAAGCTCTTTAGAGGACCGTCAGGATTTCGGGGCCGTTTTCGGTGATCGCCACCGTGTGTTCGTAGTGCGCCGACAGCTTCCGGTCCCGCGTGACCGCCGTCCACCCATCCTCCAGAATTTCGATTTCCGGTCCTCCCTCGTTGATCATCGGTTCGATGGCGATCACCATTCCGGGCTTGAGTTTCACGCCCCTGCCCGGAGGCCCATAATTGGGAATCTGAGGGCTCTCATGGAGGCTCTTTCCAATCCCATGGCCCACGAATTCTCTGACCACTGAATACCCGTGGTGTTCCACATGAGCCTGAACCGCATGGGAGATATCCGAAAGCCGATTGCCCGGGACCGCCTTTTCAATGGCCTTCCCTAGGGATTCCTGGGTCACCCGGCACAGACGGCGCGCGGCTTCGGAGACGTCTCCCACGGCTACGGTCACCGCCGCATCCCCATAGTAGCCGTCCAGAAGAATCCCGTAATCCACACTGATGATGTCTCCTTCCACCAGCTCGCGTTTCCTGGACGGCATCCCGTGGACGATTTCTTCATTTATGGATGTGCACAGCGCGTACGGGAACCCATGATAGCCCTTGAAGGCCGGGACCGCCCCGTACTTTGCGGCCAGTTCCTCACTCAACGCATCCAGTTCCCAGGTGGTGACCCCCGGCCGAACACGCTCCTTCACCGCTTCGAGAACCTCCGCCACGATCAGGCAGGAGCGCCGGATCTTCTCAATTTCGCGTTTGGACTTGAGAATGATCATAAAACGCCTCTACCCCAGCACCGCGACGATTCGACCGAAAATCTCGTCGATATCCCCCACACCGTCGATCCGGCGCAGCTTGCCCTGATTGTCGTAATAGTTGATCAAGGGCTCCGTCTGGTCCGAGTAAACCTTGAGTCGCGAGGTCACCGTCTGCACGTTGTCGTCGTCGCGCTGGTAGAGTTCGCCGCCGCACTTGTCGCAGATCCCGTCCTTTTTGGGCGGATCGAACTTCACGTGGTAGCCCGCTCCGCATTCACGGCACGTGCGCCGCCCGGTCAGGCGTTCCACCAGCTCGTCGTTGGGGACCTCGATGCAGACCACATGGTCGATCTTCTGGCCCAGTTGGTCAAGCATGCCGTCGAGCGCTTCAGCCTGGCTCACATTCCTGGGAAACCCGTCCAACATGTAACCCTTGGCGCAATCGCCCTGTTGAATCCGTTCCTTAACCAGCCCGATCACCACGCTGTCGGGAACCAGTTCCCCTTTATCCATGTATTTCTTGGCCTCCAGCCCCAAGGGGGTTCCCGCCTTGAGGGCTGCCCGGAGCATGTCGCCGGTTGAAATCTGGGGAATCCCGTACTTGTCGATCAGCCTCTTGGCCTGCGTTCCTTTTCCGGCTCCCGGGGGACCCAACAAGATGATGTTCATGCCTCTCTCCTCCCTTCCGCAACTCCGACTGGTTACCTGCTGCCTTCCACCCCTCCCCCACAAAAGCACGAGGAGTCCTCCGACTCCTCATGAGCATTCCCTTTCCCAAATCCAGCATCATCGCCGGCCCTTGACTCTCCCCTTCTTGAGAAATCCCTCGTAGTGCCGGCTCAACATGTGAGCCTCGATCTGAGCCACCGTATCCATCGCTACGCCCACCACGATAAGGAGCGCAGTCCCACCGAAGTAGAAGGGCACGTTGAATTCTTGGATCAGAACCGTCGGCAGCACGCAGACCGCCGATACGTAAAGGGCGCCTCCGAGCGTGATGCGGCTCAACACCCGGTCGATGAATTCCGCGGTGGAATGCCCGGGCCGGATGCCGGGAATGAATCCGCCGTACTTTTTCATGTTCTCGGCCACATCCACCGGATTGAACACGATGGCCGTATAAAAGTAACAGAAGAAGATGATGAAGCCCACGTACAGGATGTTGTAGAGCCAATGTCCGGGAGTCAAGGTCCGGGCCACCGCTTCCATCCACGGCGTCTTGATGAAGTTGGCGATGGTGGCCGGAAACATGATGATCGATGACGCGAAGATCGGCGGAATGACCCCGGCGGTGTTGATCTTGAGGGGCAGGTGCGTGCTCTGGCCGCCGTACATACGCCTGCCCACCACCCGCTTCGCATATTGGACCGGAATCCTCCTCTGGCCCCGCTCCATAAAGATGATGGCCCCCACGATCACCACCATGGCCACTAGAAGGATCAAGGCGACAAACACGCTCATTTCACCGGTCTGGATGAGCCGTACGGTGTTGACCACCGCTCCCGGCATCCCGGCCACGATTCCGGCGAAGATGATGAGCGAAATCCCGTTTCCGATTCCCCGCTCGGTGATCTGTTCCCCGAGCCACATGATGAACGCCGTCCCCGCCGTCAGGGTGATCACGGTGATCAGACGGAAACCCCAGCCCGGATAGATCACCACGGATTCCCCGCCGGGACCCGTCATCCCCTCAAGGCCGAAGGCGATCCCGAAGCCCTGGATGATGCTCAACAGCACCGTACCGTAGCGCGTGTACTGAGTGATCTTCTTCCGCCCGGCTTCCCCTTCCTTCTTCAGCTGTTCCAGGTGCGGGATCACCACCGTGAGGAGCTGCAGAATGATCGAGGCGCTGATGTAAGGCATGATGCCGAGCGCGAACACCGAAAGCCTTTCCAGGGCTCCCCCTGAAAACATGTTGAACAGACCGAGGAGTGTGCCCTGCGCGGCCCCGAAAAAGGCCGCGAGCGCTTCGCCGTTGATTCCCGGAGTGGGGATGAACACCCCGATCCGGTAAACGGCAAGGAGAAGCAACGTGGTCCCGACCCGCTTCTTGAGCTCGGGGATCTTTCCTATGTTTTGAAAACCCGTCAGCACGGATTATTCCTTTTTGACTGGGATCAACTGGACCTGCCCACCGGCTGCACGAACCTTCTCCACCGCCGACGCGCTCGCCCGGTGAACGCGCACCGTAACCGGACGGTCCAGGCTTCCGGATCCGAGGAGTTTCACCGGAGCGTCGGCCTTGGAAATCAGCCCCGCCCTCGCCAGCTCCACCGGCCCAACCTCACTGCCTTCGGCAAACCGCCCCAGAGCTTCAACATTGACGATGCTGTACGCCTCGCGGAAGATATTGGTGAATCCACGCTTGGGCACCCGGCGCTGCAACGGCATCTGGCCCCCTTCGAACCATGGAGCCGTCCCGCCCCCGGCCCGGGATTTCTGGCCTTTGTTCCCTCTACCGGCCGTCTTGCCGAGCCCGGATCCATTGCCGCGTCCAACTCTCTTTGCTTTTCGCCTCGCCCCCGGGACGGGAGCCAGTTCATTCAGCCTCATGATTATCTCCAGCTCGTGGCTTTGGATGTTGCGGCTAGGCTTCCCGCACCTCGACCAGGTGGTTCACCTTCACCACCGCACCCACGATCGGGGGGGTCGCATATAGCGTCACTTCCCTGTTGAGCCTGGTCAGTCCCAAGGCCTTCAGGATCTTTCGATGCTTCTCGGGCCTGCCGATGGGACTCCGCACCAGCTTGACTTTGATGGCCTGTGCCATGCCCTCACTCCTTTTCCGCCTCTAGGCACGCAGTTCCTGCGGTTCCCGCCCCCGGGTCCTGCCGATCGCTTCCGCACTCCTCAGCTGCCTCAGTCCTCCCAGCGTCGCTTTCACCACGTTGTGCGGGTTCCTAGACCCGATGCATTTGGTGAGCACGTCGCGGACGCCCGCCGCTTCCATCACCGCGCGAACCGCCCCGCCGGCGATCACACCGGTTCCCGGCGACGCCGGCTTCAACACCACACTGGAGGCCCCGAACCGGCCGAGGACGTCATGGGGGATAGTGCCGTCCATCAGGGGCACCTCAAACATGTCCCGCTTCGCGGTATCAAGTCCCTTTCGGATGGCTTCCGGGACTTCGTTGGCCTTACCGAGTCCGAAGCCGACCCGTCCGTTGCCGTCGCCGACCACGACGATGGCGCTGAAGGAAAACCGCCGGCCGCCCTTGACCACCTTCGCCACTCGGCTGATATGGACGATTTTGTCGATGATCTGCGTTTCGCTGGATTCAAATGCTGCCAAGATCGAGCCTCCCCCTGGCTTGTGAGTATCCTAGAAGTCCAATCCCGCCTTGCGGGCGCCGTCAGCGACAGCCCGAATGCGGCCGTGATAAATGAAGCCGTTCCGGTCGAAGACCACCTGCCGGATGCCACGTTCCATGGCTTCCCTGGCGATTCGTTCGCCCACCCGTTCGGCGCTTTGCACCTTGCCCCCGGACTTCTCATCCAAGTCCGGATCCTTGAGCAACGTTGACGACGCAGCCAGCGTAACACCCCGGGTATCGTCGATGATCTGAGCGTAGATGTGCTTGGCGCTCCGGAACACGGTGAGACGCGGTCGATCGGGGGTTCCCTTGACCTTCGTTCGGATGCGCTTCTTCCGTTTCAGTCGAGCCTGTTCCCGCGGATTCTTTTTCGATGTCATGTCAGCCTTCCTTCGCCCTACTTCTTGGCGCCGGCCTTGCCCGCCTTCCGCCGCACGGTTTCATTGGCGTAACGAATGCCCTTTCCCTTGTAGGGTTCGACCGGCCGCAACGCCCGAATCTTCGCCGCGGTCTCCCCCAAGAGTTCCCGATCAATGCCTTCCAGCCCGATGACCGTCTGCTTTTCGACCTTGGCGGTCACCCCTTCGGGCAGCTCGTACTGGACCGGGTGGGAATAGCCGAGCGTCAGCGTGAGGATGTTCCCGCTTGCATCCGCCCGGTATCCGATGCCGTGTATCTCCAGCACCTTCCGAAAGCCCTCGCTCACCCCGGTGACCATGTTGCCCACCAGAGCTCGCATCAGGCCGTGCATGGCCCTCGACCGGCGCGATTCGTCGCGCCGGAGCACCATGAGGCTGCCGCCGTCCAGCTGGACGTCGATCTCCGGCGGAATCTCTCGGCTCAACGACCCCCTAGGCCCGTTCACCCTCACCACGGTCCCTTCCCTCTGGACCGTAACCCCCTGGGGGATTTTGATCGGGTTCTTCCCCACTCGAGACATAACCAGACTCCCTCCCTGAAAAAACCGCCGGCGCCGCTTTGCGCCGCAGCGGGGCTCACCGCTACCACACGGAACAGAGCACTTCCCCGCCCACTCGGTTGGCGCGCGCGTCCCGGTCGGTCATGATCCCCTTCGACGTCGACAGGATGGCGATACCCAAGCCGTTAAGCACCTTCGGGATTTCATCGTGGCCCACGTAGACCCGGCGGCTCGGCTTGCTGATCCGTTCCATACCGGTCACCGCCGCTTCCCGATCGGTGCTGTATCTCAGGTGGACCCTGAGCACCCCCTGCTTGTTGTCCTTGATGAGCTTGTAATGCTTGATGTAGCCCTCTTCCTTCAGGATCCGGGCGAGTTCCGTCTTGAGCCGCGACGCCGGGATGTCCACCTTGTCGAATCGAGCCCGCTGCCCGTTTTTGATCCTGTTCAAGAAATCGGCGATCGGGTCCGTCATAGCCATAGATCAGGTCTCCTTCTCATCCTCTCCCGCGAGTCTTACCAGCTCGACTTCACCACCCCGGGCAGCTCGCCGTTGAGCGACATCTTCCGAAAGCAGATGCGGCACATTCCGAACTTCCTGAGGTAGGCCCGGGGCCGACCACAAAGAGGGCATCGGTTGTAAGCCCTGACGCGGAACTTGGGCGTTCGCGTCGCTTTAGCAATCATGGATTTCTTCGCCACAAAACACTCCTTGTCCAAGGCCTATTTCTTGAAGGGCATGCCCATGAGCTGCAAGAGAAGACGGGCCTCATCGTCGGTTTCCGCCGTGGTAACGATGGAGATGTTCATGCCCTTGATCTTGTCGATCTTGTCGTAGTCGATTTCCGGAAAGATGATCTGTTCCTTCACCCCCAGCGTATAGTTGCCGCGGCCGTCGAACGCCTTGGGGGACACCCCGCGGAAATCCCTCACCCGGGGCAAGGCCACGTTGACCAGCTTGTCGTAAAAATCGTACATGCGGTTCGCGCGCAGGGTCACCATGCAGCCGATGGGCATCCCTTTTCTCAGTTTGAAAGCGGCGATACTCTGGCGCGCCCGCGTCACCACCGGTTTCTGCCCGCTGATGAGCGCCAGTTCTTCGGCGGCCGAATCCAGAATCTTGATGTTCTGGATCGCTTCACCGAGCCCCATGTTCAGCACGATCTTGCTCAACCTGGGAATCTGCATCGGGCTTTTGTACTTGAAGGTTTCCGCCAGCTTGGGCGCCACTTCCTGAGTGTAAAACTCGCGCAATCGTGCCATCTAACGCCTCCCGTCCCCCCGATCGGCGTGGACGTCATCCGTCGATGACTTCGCCGCATTTCTTGCAGAAACGCACCTTGCGGCCGTCTTCGAGGACCTTATAGCCCACTCGGGTAGGATCCGTGCACTTGGAACAAATGAGCATCAGGTTGGATACGTGAATGGGGGCTTCCTTTTCCAGGATCCCTCCCTGCCGGCTGTGAGGTCCGGGCCGCATGTGGCGCTTCACCATGTTAAGCTTTTCCACGATGACCCGGTCCTTCTTGGGCAGAAGGCGCATCACCTTGCCGCTCTTGCCTTTCTCCTTGCCGGCGATCACCATCACGGTGTCGTTCTTTCTGATCCGATACTTCTTCACCACAGCCATGGCACCGAACTCCACTTCCCGCTACAGGACTTCCGGAGCGAGCGAAATGATTTTCATGAACTGCTTGGCCCTCAGTTCTCTCGCCACCGGACCGAAGATCCGGGTTCCGATGGGTTCCCTGGCCGCGTTGATGAGAACCGCGGAATTGTCGTCGAACTTTATGTAAGACCCATCGGAGCGGCGAACTTCCTTACTGGTGCGCACCACGACGGCTCGCAACACATCGCCCTTCTTCACCTTGGCGTTCGGAATGGCTTCCTTGACGGACACCACGATGATGTCCCCCACCGTCGCATAACGCTTCCGCGAGCCGCCCAGTACCTTGATGCAGTAAAGCCGCTTTGCTCCGGAATTATCGGCGGCGTTGAGCTGAGTTTCCGCCTGGATCATCTTCTGCTCCCTTTCACTACAAGCACTCTAGCCGTCCTGGACTCCGTGACCCCGACCGCTTCCGGTCAACCGGCCGCGCGTTTGAGGATCTCCAACACCACCCAGTGTTTGTCCTTGCTCAACGGCCGGCTCTCCAGCACCAGCACCTGGTCGCCGATCTGACAGGCGTTGGCCTCGTCATGAGCCTTGAAAGTGCTCTTGCGGCGCACATACTTCTTGTAAACCGGATGCCGAACCAGCCGCTCCACCCTGACCACCACGGTCTTGTCCATCTTGTTACTCACCACCGTGCCGACCCGAGTTTTCCTTCGAGATTTCCCCTCTTGCCGCTCTTCCATAGAATAAGCCCCTTGGGAGTCTTTACGACTTTTCCTTTTCGCGAAGCACCGTCAGCACGCGCGCCACGTCCCTGCGGTACTTGCCCAGTTGCGCCGTATTTTCCAGCTGCCCGGTCGCGTGCTGAAATTTGAGGTTGAAAAGCGCCTCGCGAATCTCGGCAAGCTTCTGCCGAAGTTCCTCCTGGCTCATATCCCGCAATACCCTGGCTTTCATAGCACATCCTGCCTCGAAACAAAGCGCGTCGGGATGGGCAGCTTGTGCGCGGCCAGCCTACAGGCTTCGCGTGCCACCTCTTCCGGTACGCCCTTCAATTCATAGAGAATCCGTCCCGGTTTCACCACGGCCACCCAGCCTTCCGGTGGACCCTTGCCTTTGCCCATCCGGGTCTCGGCGGGCTTCTTGGTGTAGGGCTTGTCCGGAAAGATGCGAATCCAGATTTTGCCGCCGCGCTTCACGTGTCGGGTGATGGCCACACGAGCGGCTTCAATCTGCCGGGACGTGATCCAGCCCGGTCCCAGCGCCTTCAGCCCGTAGTCGCCGAAATTCAGCTGATGGCCGCGGTAAGCCATACCGCGGCGACGCCCCTTCTGCTGCTTTCTATATTTGACCCGTTTCGGTGCAAGCATTTCACAAACCCCTCTGGCAGCATTTGCTCCCTGGCGGCCGCTGCGCGCCGGGTTCCGCCGCGGCGGCACCCGGCGCCGGCACATCCTGCGCCTACGCGAGGACCTCGCCCTTGAAGATCCACACCTTGACGCCGATCACGCCGTAGGTCGTCTTCGCAACCGCCGTGGCATAGTCGATGTCGGCTCTCAGCGTGTGAAGTGGAACCCGTCCCTCACGGTACCATTCGCGGCGAGCCATTTCCGCTCCACCCAGCCGCCCGGCACAGGCCACCCGAACCCCCTTGGCTCCGAATTTCAGCGATGAAGTCACCGCCCGCTTCATGGCGCGCCGAAAGGCCACCCGGCGTTCCAGCTGCAGGGCGATGTTTTCCGCCACCAGCGTGGCGTCCAGCTCGGGCCGCCGTACTTCCTGGATGTCGATAAGGATCTCCCTCTTGAAGCGCTTTTCGAGGTCCCTTCTCAGCGCCTCGATTTCGGCCCCCTTCTTTCCGATCACGATCCCGGGGCGGGCCGTGAAGATCCTGATCTTGGCCTTGTTGGCGGCCCTTTCGATTTCAATCTTCGCGATGCCCGCATGGTACAGCCGCCCCTTGATGTAGTTGCGGATCATGCGGTCTTCGTAAGCGAGTTTGGCATAATCCTTCGTGGCGAACCACTTGGAATCCCACGTCTTGATCACGCCAAGCCGAAATCCGGTCGGGTGCACCTTCTGTCCCAAACTTCACCTCCAAAAACGTCCCTACGGCTGATTTCCGATTCCATCCATGGGCCGGACCGCCGCGGCACCCATCGCCCGCGACCCCCAATCCGGCCTCCGCACGCTCTTGACTCCGGCCCGCTACCTCTCTTCCAGCACCACCGTAATGTGGCTCGACCGCTTTATAACCCTCGTCGCACGCCCCATGGCCCTGGGCCGCCACCGCTTCAGGCGCGGGCCCTCGTCCACGTGAACGTTTTTCACGAACAGGTTGTCCATGTCCATGACGCGCGAGTTTTCCGCGTTGGCCATGGCCGAACGCAGGGTCTTTCCGATGTAACGGGCGCCCTTCTTCGGCGTGTACTTCAGGATGGTCAGCGCCTCGCCCAACGGCTTGCTGCGAACAAGGTCCGCCACCAGCCTGGCCTTTGTCGGTGAAATCCGGATGTATTTCGACACCGCCCTCATTTCCATCACTTCTTCCCCTTCACCTTGGACTTCCTGTCGCCGGCATGCCCGTAGAACGTCCGCGTCGGAGCGAACTCACCGAGCTTATGGCCCACCATGTTCTCGGTGACGAAAACCGGGATGAACTTCTTCCCGTTGTGCACCGCCAGGGTCAGGCCCACGAACTCGGGCACGATGGTGGACCGTCTGGACCAAGTCTTGATCACTCTTCGGTCGCCCGTTTCGCGCGCTTTGTAGGCCTTTTGCATGAGATGGTCGTCAATGAACGGTCCCTTTTTCAGAGAGCGAGGCACCTTTTCCTCCTTCGCTTACTTCCTGCGGCGAATGATGAGCTTATCGCTCGGTTTGGTCTTGCGCGTCCGATACCCCTTAGTCGGCTTGCCCCACGGGGTGCACGGATGCCGCCCCCCGGAACTGCGGCCTTCGCCGCCCCCCATCGGGTGATCGACGGGGTTCATGGCCACGCCGCGGACCTTGGGGCGGCGTCCCAGCCAGCGCTTCCGCCCCGCCTTGCCGACGGACAGGTTCTCGTGTTCGATGTGGCCCACCTGACCGACGGTGGCCCGACACACGACGGGAACCATCCGCATTTCCCCCGAGGGAAGCCGCAGGATGGCATGCCGGCCTTCCTTGGCCATGAGCTGCGCCCCGCTTCCGGCGGACCGCACCAGCTGCCCGCCTTTTCCCGGCTTCATCTCCACGTTGTGGACGACGGTTCCCAGGGGCATCCTTTCCAGCCGCAGGCAGTTTCCCGGCTTGATATCCGCCGTGTCGCTGCTCACCACCGTATCGCCCACCTTCAACCCAACCGGAGCGAGAATGTAGCGCTTCTCACCGTCCAGGTAATGCAGCAGAGCAATGCGCGCGGAACGGTTCGGGTCGTATTCGATGCTCGCCACCTTCGCCGGGACGTTTTCCTTCTCCCGCCGAAAGTCGATGATGCGATACAGTCGCTTGTGCCCACCGCCCCGGTGCCGCACCGTGATCCTTCCGTAGCAGTTTCGTCCGCCGTTTTTCTTCAGCGGTTCAACGAGGCCCTTTTCCGGTTCCTTCCGGGTGACGTCTTTAAAATCCGGATAGGTCACGAATCGACTGCCCGGGCTTCTTGGCTTCACTTTCCTTATGCCCATCGGTATCCCTCTTTGCCCTCAATCGAAAACGCATCGGGCCCGGGACGGAGTCCAGCCGCTCCATCCATCACACGCCCTCGAAGAATTCCACACTCTGGCCCGGCTTGATCTTCACCACCGCCTTCTTCCAGTCCGACGTTTTCGTCATGTGCCGTCCGACCCGCTTCATTCTTCCCTTCACAGTGGACGTCCGCACTTCCAGCACATCCACCTTGAAGATCTTCTCCACGGCCTGCTTGATTTCGATCTTGTTGGCTCGCCGGTCCACTTCAAAGCTCAGCTGATTCAGGGCGTCCTTGGCGGCGGTGGTCTTTTCGGTGATCACCGGGCGTTTCAGAACCTGATAGGCTTTGCCACTCATGATCCCAACGCCTCCTCTATCTTCGAGACGGTCTCCCGGGTCAGCAGCACGCTGTGGTGGTTCAGGAGATCGTACACGTTCAACCCTTCGCTCCGCAGGACCTTGGTCCGAGGAATATTGCGCGCGGACTTCTCGATCACCTCGTCCCGGCGGTCGATGACCACGAGCGGCTTTTCGGCTTCAAAGCGCCTGAGCATCTCGGCGAAGGTCTTGGTCTTGATTTCCGCCAGGTGGAGGCTGTCCACCACGGTGAGTTCCCGATCCAGCAGCTTCTGAGAAAGGGCCATTTTCAGGGCCTGCCTGCGCAACTTTTTGGGTACGCGCATCTCGTAGCTCCGCGGCTGCGGACCGTGGACGATTCCGCCGCCCCGCCAGAGCGGCGACCGGATGGTCCCGGCGCGTGCGCGCCCGGTGCCCTTCTGCCGCCACGGCTTCCGACCGCCGCCGGAGACTTCGCTCCGTCCCTTCGTCTTTGCGGTTCCCGCGCGGCGCTTGGCCAACTGATACAGCACCACTTCGTGAAGCACGTGAGGCTTGACCGGAACCCCGAAGATATCGTCCCTGAGTTCCAACTGACCCACCACTTCCCGGTTCATATCGTACACGTCCACAATAGCCATGGTGATCCTCTAGTTCTGCCGTCTCGGCGGTCGCTGCAGCCTCACTTCACCCGGTTCGATTTCCGGAGAAACACGATCCCGTTGGACGAACCGGGCAAGGCGCCCTTGATCAGGATCAGGTTCTCTTCGGGCCGCACATCGACGATTCGCAGGTTCAGCGTGGTGACCCTCTTGTTCCCTTTCTGGCCGGCCATCTTTTTCCCCTTGATAACCCGGCCGGGGTAGGTGGCGCATCCGGTCGAACCGGGCTCACGGATGTTCTTGCAGCCATGGGTCACAGGTCCCCGGTGAAACCCCCAGCGCTTGACGGTTCCGGCAAACCCTTTCCCCTTGCTGTTTCCCATAACATCGATACGCTCGCCGATTTCGAAGACGTCCGCACCGAATTCCTGCCCCGTTTCGTAGCCTTCAGGGTCTTCCACCTTGACTTCCTTAAGGATTTCGAAGCACCCCTTGCCGGCCTTTTCCATGTGACCTCTGAGCGGCCGATTCACCCGGCTCTCCTTGCGCTTTCCAAAGCCCAACTGCAGCGCCGCATAGCCGTCGCGCTCCGGTGTCTTCACCTGAGTGATCACGCAGGGGCCGGCCTGAACCACGGTCACCGGCAGCGAGTGACCGTCGTCCCCGAAAACCTGCATCATCCCCAGTTTTCGCCCGATCAATGCTTTCACCATGATTCCGCTCTCTTTCCCATGAAGGCCCGGAGTCTCGAGCCTAGAGCTTTATCTCCACGTCCACACCGGCGGAAAGATCGAGTTTCATCAAGGAATCCACCGTCTGCTGCGTCGGCTCCAGGATATCCAGCAGCCGCTTGTGGACTCGAATCTCGAACTGCTCCCGAGACTTCTTGTCGATGTGAGGCGAACGTAGAACCGTGTAGCGGTGGATCTTGGTGGGCAGAGGTATCGGCCCCGCAACCCCGGCCCCGGTCTTCCTCGCGGTGGCCACGATCTCACCGGCCGCCTGATCCAGCAGCTTGTGGTCGTAGGCCTTCAGGCGAATGCGTATCCTTTGATTCATCATCATGATCGCCGTTCCAATCTGGGATGATCCCCGTCCTGCGGTGGCCGGCCCGGAGATCCTTCAGTACGGTTCAAAGAAATCGGTTCTATTCGATGATGCTGGTGACGACTCCGGCGCCGACCGTGCGGCCGCCTTCGCGGATCGCGAACCGCAGCCCTTCTTCCAGAGCCACCGGCGCGATCAGCTGCACTTCCATGTTCACGTTGTCGCCCGGCATCACCATCTCCACACCCTCCGGAAGCGTCACCACTCCCGTCACGTCCGTCGTCCGAAGATAAAACTGCGGCCGGTATCCCGGGAAAAACGGCGTGTGCCGCCCACCTTCTTCCTTCTTCAAGACATACACTTCCGCCTTGAACTTCGTGTGCGGCGTGATGCTCCCCGGCTTCGCCACCACCTGGCCGCGCTCCACCTCGTCACGCTTGATCCCCCGAAGAAGCACCCCTATGTTGTCCCCCGCTTCCCCACGGTCCAGCGTCTTACGGAACATCTCCACGCCCGTACACACCGTCTTCATCGTCGGACCGAAACCCACGATCTCCACTTCCTCGCCCACCGTGATCACGCCACGCTCCACGCGCCCCGTAACCACCGTCCCACGACCGCTGATCGAAAACACATCCTCGATCGGCATCAAAAACGGCTTGTCGATGTCCCGCACCGGATCCGGAATGTACTCGTCCACCGCCTTCATCAACTCGAAAATCGGCGCCGCATCCGCACTGTCCGGATCCTCCGCCTCCAACGCCTTCAACGCCGACCCCTTCACGATCGGCACCTCATCGCCCGGAAATCCATACTTCGTCAACAACTCCCGAAGCTCCAGCTCCACCAGCTCGATCAGCTCCGGATCATCCACCATGTCCACCTTGTTCAAAAACACCACAATGTAGGGCACCCCCACCTGACGCGCCAGCAAAATGTGCTCCCGCGTCTGCGGCATCGGCCCGTCATCGGCCGCCACCACCAAAATCGCTCCGTCCATCTGCGCCGCACCCGTGATCATGTTCTTGATGTAGTCCGCATGACCCGGACAGTCCACGTGCGCATAATGACGCTTCTCCGTCTCGTATTCCACGTGCGCCGTCGCTATCGTAATCCCACGCTCCCGCTCCTCCGGCGCCTTGTCAATCTGATCGAACGGGACGAACTCCGCACGACCCCGCTTCGACAACTGCTTCGTGATCGCCGCCGTAAGCGTCGTCTTCCCATGATCGATGTGCCCGATCGTCCCCACGTTCACGTGCGGCTTCGTCCGCTCAAACTTCTTCTTCGCCATCGCCTCTCCTCCTCAATCTGAACCGTTGACTGCAGAACCCGTTCCGTTCGTCATCACAAAAATCGCTTATCACCGGGAGGACGCCGGTCCGTCGTTCCAGGCAGCGCCGCCGGTTCCGGATGGCCGGGCCTCCAAACGGGATCCCGGCCGACTTCCCTACCAGCGATAGTGAGCGAAGGCCTTGTTGGCTTCAGCCATCCGGTGCGTGTCCTCGCGCTTCTTGATGGCTCCCCCGCGATTCTGCGAAGCGTCGGCCAGTTCGCCTGCCAGCTTCTGCATCATGGTCTTCTCGGACCGCTGCCGGGCGTGGTTGATGATCCAGCGCATGGCCAGGGCGTCCCGCCGTTCGTAACGCACTTCCACGGGAACCTGGTACGTAGCTCCGCCGACCCTGCGGGATTTGACTTCAATCACCGGCCGCACATTCTCCATGGCCTTGTGGAAGACCTCAAGGGGATCCTGCTTCGAACGCTGCTCGATCAAGTCGAAGGCTCCGTAGAGGGTTCTTTCGGCCACGCTCTTCTTGCCGCGGCGCATGAGGTTGTTTACGAACTTCGCCACGAGCTTGCTGTTGAACTTGGGATCCGGCAGAATCTCGCGCTTCGGGACTTCTCTTCTTCTTGGCATTCCCTTCCTCGACTGGTCCGGTCATCAATGGCAAAAGATAGGCCATGGCCCGGCGGGCCATGGCCCCCATCCTACCCGGGAATCCGGCTACTTGGGTCGCTTTGTACCGTACTTGGATCGGCCCTGCCTGCGGTCGCCGACCCCCAACGCATCCAGGGTTCCGCGAATGATATGATAACGCACGCCGGGAAGGTCCTTCACGCGGCCGCCTCGAATCAGAACCACCGAGTGCTCCTGGAGGTTGTGGCCGATGCCCGGGATGTAGGAAGTGACCTCGATGCCGTTGGTCAGGCGCACGCGGGCGATCTTGCGCAGCGCCGAATTGGGCTTCTTGGGGGTCGTGGTGTAGACGCGCACGCACACCCCCCGCTTCTGAGGGCACCGCTGCATGGCGGGCGTGCTCGATTTCTTCTTGATCTGCTTTCTGCCTTTCCTCACCAGTTGGTTGATCGTGGGCATTGTCCACTCTCCGATCCTTCTGTGTTGCCGCGTCAAGGGTTCCCCGGCGGCCCGCCTGTCTTTTGGGCTCGGAAATCCTTTCTATCTACAGATAGCCCCGCGGGTTGTCAAGCTCTTTTAAGCCTGAGCCCGCCCGCATTCCTTGGGGATCATTTCCTGATGTCGCGGTAGCGTTTCATGCCGCTGCCTGCAGGAATCAGGCGCCCCATGATCACGTTTTCCTTCAACCCTTCCAGGTGGTCGACCTTGCCGGCCGAAGCCGCGTCGGTGAGCACCTTGGTGGTTTCCTGAAACGACGCCGCGGAAATGAAACTGTGGGTGCTGAGCGACGCCTTGGTGATGCCGAGAAGCAGCGGCTCGGCCACGGCCGGTCTTTTCCCTTCCGTTTCCAGCTTGGCGTTCACGTCTTCAAAGATGGGCTTTTCCACCTGTTCGCCGATAAGGAAATCCGTGTCGCCGGGGTCCGTGATCCGCACGCGCCGGAGCATCTGCCGCACGATGACCTCAATGTGTTTGTCGTTGATCTTGACGCCCTGCAGCCGGTAGACCTGCTGGACCTCATCGACCAACCACTTGGCGAGTTCCTTTTCCCCCAGGATGCTCAGCACGTCGTGCGGATTCCGGGATCCGTCCATGAGGGCTTCGCCGGCCCGCACGTAGTCGCCTTCATGTACGCTGATATGCTTCCCCTTGGGAATCAGGTACTCGCGCGGTTCCCCGACTTCCGGCGTAACGACCACCTTGCGCTTTCCCTTGGTGTCCTTCCCGAAGCTCACCACGCCGTCGATCTCCGCGATCACCGCATTTTCCTTGGGCTTTCGCACTTCAAACAGTTCGGCGACGCGCGGCAGACCTCCCGTGATGTCTTTGGTCTTGGTGGTTTCCCGCGGGATCCTGGCGAGAACATCGCCGGGGAAGACCACGTCGCCTTCGTTCACCATGAGGATGGCGCCGACAGGCATGAAGTATCGGGCGTGCCCCCCGTCGCCGACTTTCATCGTCCTGCCGCGTTCGTCCTTTATGGAAATCCGGGGGCGCATGTCCGGATCGCGGCTTTCCACCACCACCTTGCAGGACTTACCGGTCACGGGGTCCAGCTTTTCCTGCATGGTCTGGCCTTCGAGGATGTCCCCGAACTTCACGGTCCCAGGGACCTCCGTGAGGATGGGCAGCGTGAAGGGGTCCCATTCCGCAAGGAGTGTTTCCGCGTCCACCGCCTGGCCGTCCGGAACCTTGAGCTTGGCGCCGTAGACGATGACATACCGTTCCCGTTCCCGTCCGGTCTCGCTCACGATGGCGATCTCTCCGTTGCGGTTCATCGCCACCAAGTCCCCTTCCCGATTTTTAACGGTGTGAAGATTGACGAAACGAACGGTTCCCGGGTACCGGTTGGTGATCGAAGTCTGCTCAATGCGCTTGCTCGCGGTCCCACCGATGTGGAAGGTCCGCATGGTGAGCTGTGTTCCGGGTTCCCCGATGGATTGCGCGGCGATAATGCCGATGGACTCGCCGATCTCCACCATCTTTCCGTGAGCCAGGTCCCGACCGTAACACTTCGCACAGACCCCGCGCCGGCTCTTACACGTAAGCACCGAACGAATCAAGACCTTTTCGACGCCGGCGTCTTCGATCCGTCGAATCCCCTGCTCATCGATCTCGGTTCCCGCCGGCACCAGGATTTCCCCTGTCACGGGATCGATCACATCTTCGTGGGCGATGCGCCCCAGAATCCGCTCTCCCAGCCGCTGGATGATTTCGCCGGCTTCCAGGAGCGCTTCCAGTTCGATGCCGTCCAACGTCCCGCAGTCTTCCTCGGTGATGATCACGTCCTGGCTCACGTCCACCAGGCGGCGGGTCAGGTAGCCCGAGTTGGCGGTCTTGAGAGCCGTATCGGCCAAGCCTTTTCGGGCGCCGTGCGTGGAGATGAAGTACTGCAGCACGGTGAGGCCCTCCCGGAAGTTGGCCGTGATGGGCGTTTCGATGATTTCGCCCGAAGGCTTGGCCATGAGTCCGCGCATGCCGGAAAGTTGGCGCATCTGATCCTTACTTCCCCGAGCACCCGAATCGGCCATCATGTAAATGGGGTTGAAAGACGGGATTTCGACCGTCTCCCCCTCGATGCCCGGCATCTTGTCCACCGCGATTTCCTTCATCATTTCGGAAGCCACATCTTCGGTGGCCTTGGCCCAGATGTCCACCACCTTGTTGTACTTCTCCCCTTCGGTGATGAGGCCTTCGTTGTACTGGCGTTCGATTTCCTGCACCTGCTCGAAGGCCATGTTGATGATCTCCGCCTTGCGTTTCGGGATGATCATGTCCCCGATGGAGATAGACAAACCGGAACGGGTCGCGCTGGCATAGCCGATGTCCTTCAACCGGTCCGCCAGGATCACGGTCGTCTTGACCCCCGCCACCCGGTAGGCGTAGTCGATCAAATCCAGTATGGCCTTCTTGTTCATGATGCGGTTGATGAGCATGAAAATCTTTCGGAGGTTTTCGTGATCTTCCAGAATGTCCGCCGGGAAGATCTCCGAAATGAGTTCCCACAGAAGCACCCGGCCGACCGTCGTTTCAAACAGTTCGCCGTCGATGCGCACCTTGATCCGCGCATGCAGCTCCACCTGCTCCGCATCGTACGCCCGGCGCACTTCGCCCACTCCCGAAAACACTCGGTTTTCTCCGCGGGCCAAGGGTTTTTCCCTGGTCATGTAGTAGATGCCGAGCACGATGTCCTGCGAAGGCACGATGATGGGGCCTCCGTGGGCGGGGCTCAAGATGTTGTTGGTGGACATCATGAGCACCCGGGCTTCCGCCTGGGCCTCGATGGAAAGCGGAACGTGAACCGCCATCTGGTCCCCGTCGAAGTCCGCGTTGAATGCCGTGCAGACCAGAGGGTGCAGCTGGATCGCCTTGCCTTCGATGAGGATGGGCTCGAAGGCCTGGATGCCGAGCCGGTGCAGGGTCGGAGCACGGTTGAGCATCACCGGGAATTCACGCACTACCTCGTCCAGCGTGTCCCAAACCTCCGGCGTTTCCTTTTCGACCATCTTCTTCGCAGCCTTGATGGTCGTCACGGACCCCTTTTCTTCCAACTTGTTGTAGATGAAAGGCTTGAAGAGTTCGAGGGCCATCTTCTTGGGCAGCCCGCACTGGTGGAGCCGCAGGTTGGGCCCCACGACGATCACCGTCCGCCCGGAATAGTCCACGCGCTTTCCGAGAAGGTTCTGGCGGAAACGACCCTGCTTGCCTTTCAACATGTCGCTGAGCGACTTGAGGGGCCGCTTGTTGGCCCCGGTGATGATCTTACCCCGGCGGCCGTTGTCGAAAAGAACATCGACGGCTTCCTGGAGCATCCGCTTTTCGTTGCGGATGATGATGTCCGGCGCATTCAGTTCCATGAGCCGCTTGAGGCGGTTGTTTCGATTGATCACCCTCCGGTACAGGTCGTTCAGATCGCTGGTGGCGAAGCGGCCGCCGTCCAGAGGCACCAGCGGCCGAAGATCCGGGGGAAGCACCGGAATCACGTCGAGGATGGTCCATTCCGGCTGGTTTTCGGAATCCTTGAAGGCTTCAATCACCTTCAGCCGCTTGGCCAGCTTCTTGCGCTTGGCCACCGAGTTGGTTTCCGTCATTTCCAGGCGGAGTTCCCGGGCGAGCCCTTGCAGGTCCAGGCCCATGAGCAGTTCCTTGATGGCTTCGGCTCCGATGCCCGCCCGGAAGCCGGTTCCGTATTCCTGTATCATCTGCCGGTACTTTTCTTCCCCCATGAGTTCGCCCTTGATGAGGGGCGTCTCCCCGGGATCGATGACGATGTACGAATCGAAATACAGGACCTTTTCCAGCTCCCTCATGGTGAGGTCCAGGAGGTTTCCGATCTTGCTCGGGAGGCTCCGCAGAAACCAGATATGCGCCACGGGGGCCGCCAGTTCGATGTGGCCCATGCGCTCGCGCCTCACCTTCGACTGGATCACTTCCACGCCGCATTTTTCGCACACCACGCCACGGTGCTTCATGCGCTTGTATTTTCCGCAGTTGCATTCGTAGTCTTTGATGGGTCCGAAAATCTTGGCGCAGAACAACCCGTCGCGTTCCGGCTTGAACGTCCGGTAATTGATGGTTTCCGGCTTCTTCACTTCCCCGTAGGACCATTCCCGGATCTTTTCCGGGGAAGCCAGCATGATCTTCACGGCATCAAAGTGAAGCGGATCGGTCGGTTTCACAAAAAAAGGATGAAGCTCTTTCAAAGGTGCCTCCTTATGCGCCGGTGCTGTTCCGTCCCGGTTTCGGCGCCGCCGCGTCCTGCATCCCACGGGCGCTCAGAAAGCAGGACGGCTTCGGTCTTCCGGGAGTTTCGACGCAGGCTCAATCTTCTTCCCCTTCTTCCAATAGCTGGATATCCAGGCACAGGGCCTGAAGCTCCTTCACGAGCACGTTGAACGACTCGGGAAGTCCGGCTTCAAGCGTATTGTCGCCCTTGACGATCTTTTCGTACATGCGGGTCCGCCCCGCCACGTCGTCCGATTTGACCGTGAGGAATTCCTGGAGCGCGTAGGCTGTGCCGTAGGCTTCCATGGCCCACACTTCCATTTCCCCGAGGCGCTGTCCGCCGAACTGGGCCTTGCCGCCCAGCGGCTGCTGGGTCACCAGGGAGTACGGTCCGATGGAACGGGCGTGGATCTTGTCGTCCACCAGGTGGTGGAGTTTCAGCATGTACATGATGCCCACGGTGACCGGCTGATCGAAGGGTTCTCCCGTCCGCCCGTCGTAGAGGATCGTCCGGCCGGTTTCGGGAAGCCCGGCTTCCTTTAGAAAGGCCCGGATCTCGTCTTCGTGGGCCCCGTCGAACACCGGCGACGCCACGTGGAGGCCTTCCTTAAGCTGCGGGGCGAGGGCCTTTAGTTCCTCTTCACCGGCACCCTTGAAATAGTTGTCGAATTCCAGATGATTCAAGATCCGCTTCAGTTTCTCGTCCAGAGCTTCCCGCTCCTTGTGTTCTTCGATCATGCGCGCCAGTTGCTCTCCCAGGCCCTTGGCGGCCCAACCCAGGTGGGTTTCCATCACCTGACCCACGTTCATGCGGGAAGGCACCCCCAGGGGATTCAAGACGATGTCCACGGGGGTCCCATCCGCAAAATGCGGCATGTCTTCGATGGGGAGGATCCGCGAAACGACGCCCTTGTTTCCATGGCGGCCGGCCATCTTGTCGCCCACCTGGAGCTTGCGCTTGACGGCCACGTAGACCTTGACCATTTTGATGACGCCGGGAGGCAGCTCGTCGCCGCGCCTCAGCTTGTTGATCTTCTCTTCGAAGAGCGATTTTACCAGGTCCACCTGTTCCCGGTAGTTTTCGTAGATGTTCTGGATCTCCATGGAAAGCGCCGGATCCTCCTCGGCGCTGAGGCGGCTCCACAGGCCGCTCGGCATGTTCATGAGCACGTCTTCGGTGATGGGTTCGCCCTTTTTCACGTAAACCCTGCGGCCGTCCTTGAGCCCGGACGTGCTGGTCCTGCCCTCAAGGAGCTGGCCCAGGCGGCGGACCGTGCTCTTTCGGATGATCTCCAGCTCATCGCGCTGGTCCTTCATCATTCGGGCGATCTCTTCGTCCTCGATCATCCGCGTCCGCTCGTCTTTGTCCACGCCCTTCCGGGAGAAAACCTTGGCGTCGATCACGATCCCTTCGACGCCGGGGGGCACCCGAAGCGAGGTGTCCTTCACATCGCTCGCCTTCTCACCGAAAATGGCGCGCAGAAGCTTCTCTTCCGGCGTCAATTGGCTTTCACCCTTGGGCGTCACCTTGCCCACCAGGATGTCGTTGTGCTTGATGTAGGCACCGATCCGAACGATGCCGCTCTCGTCCAGATCCTTCAAGGCCTCCTCGCCAACGTTGGGAATGTCCCGGGTGATCTCTTCTTTGCCCAGCTTGGTATCCCGGGCGAGGACTTCGAACTCCTCGATGTGGATCGAGGTGAACACATCGTCTTGTACGATCCGTTCACTCACCAGGATGGAATCTTCGAAATTGTAGCCGCCCCAGCTCATGAAGGCGATCATGACGTTCCGCCCCAGGGCCAGTTCGCCGTGTTCGGTGGAGGTGCCGTCGGCGATGATCTGCCCTTTGCGCACCCGGTCGCTCTGCCGGACCAGCGGTTTCTGGTTCATGCAGGTGTTCTGATTGGACCGCTGAAACTTGGTGAGCTTGTAGATGTCGACGCCGCTATCCAGGATGCCTTCGGGTTCCCGGGCCCGCACCACGATCCTCGTCGCATCCACGTATTCGACGACGCCGTCCCGCCTGGCGATCACGGCTACGCCGCTGTCGCGGGCCACGATACGCTCGACCCCGGTCCCCACGATGGGGGCCCGGGTCTGGATCAGCGGCACCGCCTGGCGCTGCATGTTGGATCCCATGAGCGCCCGGTTGGCGTCGTCGTGTTCCAGGAAGGGGATGAGCGACGCCGACACGCTCACCAGCTGGTTGGGCGAAACGTCCATGAAGCGGATCTCTTCCGGGGGCACCATCATGAACTCGCCCGCAACCCGCGCCGAAACCTGGGGCAGCATGAAATGCCCCTGCTCGTCGAGCGGCGCGTTGGCCTGGGCGATGGGATAGTCCTTTTCGTCCATGGCCGTGAGGTATTGCACGTCGCGGGTCGCCCGTTTGTCCGACACCTTGCGGTAGGGCGTTTCGATGAAGCCGTAAGGATTCACGCGAGCATAGGTGGAAAGCGAGACGATCAACCCGATGTTCGGACCTTCCGGCGTCTCGATGGGACAGATCCGCCCGTAGTGGGTCGGGTGAACGTCGCGCACTTCGAAGCCCGCCCGCTCCCGGGTGAGGCCGCCCGGCCCAAGGGCGCTCAGCCGCCGCTTGTGGGTGATCTCAGAAAGCGGATTCGTCTGGTCCATGAACTGCGACAGCTGGCTCGTGCCGAAAAATTCCTTGACCACCGCCGAAACCGGCTTGGCGTTGATGAGATCGTGCGGCATCAACGCCTCGATCTCCTGGAGGCTCATCCGTTCCTTAATGGCCCGTTCCATACGAACGAGGCCGATCCGGTACTGATTTTCGAGGAGTTCACCGGCGGCTCGCACACGCCGGTTGCCCAGGTTGTCGATATCGTCCACGGCACCCTGGGTGTCCTTCAATCGGATCAGGTGCTTCACCGCCTCCAGAATGTCCTCGCGGCGAAGCGTACGGTGGTCGATGGGCACGTCGAGTCCCAGCTGAAGATTCAGCTTCAAACGCCCCACTTCGGAAAGGTCGTAGTGGTCGGGGCTGAAGAACAGGTTGTTGAAAAATTCCGTGGCCACCTCCAGGGTCGGCGGGTTGCTGGGCCGCAGCCGCCGGTAAATTTCAATAATAGCGTCTTCCTTGCTGTGCACCTTATCCAGTAGCAGTGTGTTCCGAAAAGACGGGCTCACGTCCTGGCCCTGGAGGTGCAGCAATTCGATCTCACCGATCTGCCGGGCCGCCAGGTCCTCGAGCAGATCCTCGGTGACCGTGTCGTTACACTCGGCGACGATTTCCCCGGTCTTGAAATCCACCACGTCATGGGCCAGCACCTGCCCGATCAGCTCGGTGGTGGGCACGGGCAGCGTCTCGATTCCCATATCCTGGAGGCGCTTGAGGGTCTGCTTGCCGAGTTTTCGGTTCTTTTTGACGAGGACCTCGCCGGTTTCCGGGTTGACGATGTCTTCGGGAGCCCGGCTGCCCACCAGGACGGCGGGATCCAGGGCCTTCCCGGCGCGCTCCCGGTCAAAGATCACCACCTTCTGGGTGGGGTAGAAATAGTTGAGCAGTTCTTCGGAGGAGTGGCCGAGAGCCTTCAGCAGGACCGTCACCGGCAGTTTGCGGCGCCGGTCGATGCGCACGTAAAGAATGTCCTTGGGATCGAATTCCAGATCCAGCCACGAACCCCTCAGAGGGATAATCCTCGCCGAATAGAGGATCTTGCCGCTGGAATGGGATTTTCCCCGGTCGTGATCGAAGAAGATGCCCGGCGACCGGTGCAGCTGGCTCACGATGACCCGTTCCGTACCGTTGACGATGAACGTCCCGTTTTCGGTCATGATCGGAAGCGTTCCGAAATAGATCTCCTGTTCCTTGATGTCGCGGATGGAACGGTGATCGGATTCCTTGTCCACGTCATAGACGACGAGCCGCACCACGATTTTCAAGGGGGCCTCATAGGTCATGCCCCGCGCCAGACATTCCTCCACGTCGTATTTAACGTCGCCGAAACTGTACTGAACGAATTCCAGCGACGCCGTGCCGCTGAAATCCTCGATGGGAAAGACACTGTCGAACACCTCCTGGAGTCCCTTGTTGGACCGGGCTTCAGGCGGCACATCCCTTTGCAGGAAGTTCTCGTAGCTCTCCTTCTGCATCTGAATGAGGTTGGGGATGTCGATGATCTTTTGAATCTTTCCGAAATTTTTCCTAACCCGATACTCGTGGGTCAAAGCAGTTGCCATGGTGTCTCCTGCAACTCGGTGAGGTGATATGGCGCGCAATGCACGTTTTACCAATGTTGTCGGCCCCCTGCGAGGCGGTCGTGGAACTTTCGGGCAACGGCCCTTTCAAAAAACGCATGTCGGAAGCCCCCGAATGCAGGAGCTTCCGACACCTCTACTCAAAGCCACATCCGCTATTTGACTTCGACGGTGGCTCCCGCTTCCGTAAGCTTCTTGGCGATCTCTTCGGCCTCCGCCTTGGGGATGCCTTCCTTGACCACGCCCGGAAGGTTTTCCACCAGGTCCTTGGCTTCCTTGAGGCCCAGGCTGGTGACCGCCCGCACTTCCTTGATCACCTGGATTTTCTTGTCGCCGACGGAGGTGATCACCACATCGAATTCCGTCTTTTCCTCTTCGGGGGCCGCTTCCGCCGCCGCTCCCGCTCCGGGCATAGCCGCCACGGCCACCGGCGCCGCCGCGCTCACACCGAAGCGATCTTCCAGTTCCTTGACCAGTTCGCTCAGCTCGAGCACCGTCATGTTTTCGATGAACTTGACCACATCTTCCTTGGTGATTTCCGACATTGCTCTTGTCCTCCCAGAATCCTATGGTTGTTCTTCCCGTTTTCTCTGAAGCGCTGCCAGCACGCCGACAAAGGCCCGCGGCACCCCGCTCAGCACCGTCACCAGTCCGGTCGGCACGGCGTTGAGGGTCCCGAGCAGCTTCGCCAGGAGTTCCTCGCGAGACGGAAGGTCCGCCAACGCACCCACCTGCTCCATGGTGAGCAGCCGGCGGCCGAGCGCACCGCACTTGATCTTGAGTTTGTCATTGGTCTTGCCGTACTTTCTCAAGATCTTGGCGGGAACACTTGGGTCGTCGTAGCCGAGGGCGACCGCGTTCGTCCCGGTGAGGAACGGTTCCAGGACGGCCGCATCCGTATCCTTGGCCGCCAGCCGCATCAGGGTGTTCTTGACCACCCGGAATTCGACGCCCTGTTCGGCCAGGCTGTCCCGGAGCTGCGTGATCTCGGCCACGCTCAACCCTTTGTAGTCCGTGAGGACCGAGGCGCTGGCCCGCTGCAGCTTCTCCCGTAATTCCTCAATCAGCTCCTGTTTTCTCGACCGTTCCAAGTTGCTTCAACCCCCCTTTCGTCTGCCGGTGTGCTTCCAAAGGATTCTGACAGGTGAGCCCGCTGATCCGATTGGCTGCTTCACACACCTCGGTAGGTCTCGCCCGGCGTGAGACGAATTTAAACACCCTTCCGGATGTACCTACGGTCTCAGACGTCTGAAAGCACCAAGCGGCAGGTGTTTAGGTTTCCGTTCCCCGGGCCGCCTCCGGCGGGGAACCATGCCGCATCCCTGCGATCAGGACACGATGCTCTTGACCGCGAGCGGGTCGATGGGCACCCCCGGCCCCATGGTGGTGGACACGGCGATGCCCCTGACATAGGTGCCTTTGGCCGCGGCGGGTTTCATGCGAATCAGCACGTCAATGAAGGTAGCGACGTTCTGAAGCAGCTTTTCCTGCCCGAAGGACGCCTTCCCCATGGGGGCGTGCACGATACCGGTTTTTTCCACCTTGAAGTCGACCTTGCCGGCCTTGATCTCTTTGACCACCTTTTCCACATCGAAGGTGACCGTGCCGAGCTTGGCGTTGGGCATGAGGCCTCGGGGGCCGAGGATCTTGCCGATCTTGCCCACCTGCCCCATCATGTCCGGCGTGGCCACGGCCTTGTCGAATTCCAGCCAGCCTTCCTTGATCTTTTCGATCAGTTCTTCACCGCCGGCCTCATCGGCTCCCGCGTCCAGGGCTTCCTTGACTTTCTCGCCCTTGGCGAAGACCACCACCCGAACTTCCTTTCCCAACCCGTTGGGAAGGACCACGGTGCCTCGAACCATCTGATCCGCATGCCGCGGGTCGACGCCCAGCTTGACCGCGATGTCCACCGTTTCATCAAAGCGCGCGTAGCAGCACTTCAATGCCAGTTCCAGGCCTTCCTCGAAGGAATACCTCCTGGAGCGATCCACCAGAGCGCGCGCTGCCTGGTACTTCTTCCCTCGCTTTGCCATCTCCCTCTCTCCAAAACTCCGTTGTTTCGCCGGTCCAACCGATGGCGTTGCCGATTACTCCACCACGATCCCCATGCTCCGGGCGGTCCCCGCGATGGTCTTCATGGCCGCTTCCAACCGCCGGGCGTTGAGATCGGGCATCTTCAACCTGGCGATCTCTTCCACCTGCGCCTTGCTGACCTTCCCCACCTTTTCCCGGTTCGGCTCGCTGGAACCCTTGGCGATCTGGGCCGCTTTCTTGAGCAGAATGGCCGCGGGAGGCGTCTTGGTGATAAAAGTAAAAGACCGATCGCCGTAGACCGTGATCACAACGGGGATGATCATCCCTTCCTGACCCTGGGTCTTGGCGTTGAAAGCCTTGCAGAACTCCATGATGTTCACGCCGTGCTGACCCAGCGCGGGACCGACCGGCGGCGAAGGATTCGCCTGGCCGGCGGGAATCTGCAGTTTGATGTTAGCCACAACCTTCTTAGCCATGTTCTCTCCACTCCTTGCCTCAGCGCTTCATTGCGCGCGCCTCCGAGGACCGCGCCGTCAGATGCGGTTCACCTGCATGAAATCCAGCTCCACCGGCGTCGACCTTCCGAAGATGCTCACCAGAACCCGCACCTTTCCCTTCTCCGGGATCACCTGATCCACGATCCCGTTGAAACTGGCGAAGGGGCCGTCGATCACCCGGACTTCGTCGCCCTTTTCAAACTGGTACTTCGGCTTCGGTTTCTGAGCGCCTTCCTCCATCTGCTGAATGATGGCCTCCGCCTCCTGATCGGTCAGCGGAATGGGCTTGTCCTTGCTCCCGATGAATCCCGTGACCTTCGGGGTGTGGCGGACCAGGTGCCAGGTTTCGTCGTTGAGTTCCATCTGGACGACGATGTAGCCGGGATAAAACTTTCGTGACGACGACCGGCGTTCCCCCTTGACCAGTTCGATCACCTTCTCCGTAGGCACCAGAATCCGGCCGAACAACGCTTCCTTCCCGGCGCTCTTGACGCGCTCTTCCAGCGCCCCCTTCACCTTGTGCTCAAACCCGGAATAGGTGTGCACGATGTACCATTGTTTCGCCACAAGACCTCTCCGTCTGTCCCCGGTCACGCCGCCAGAAGTCACCGGCTGAGGGCCGAACCCGTTTATCCGATGAGAAACCGCACGAACCGACTGAGGACCAGGTCCACGAAGCCCAGGAAAAGGCCGGCCAGCACCACGACCACCAGCACGACAGCAGTCGTGGCCACCGTTTCCTTGCGGGAAGGCCAGACCACCTTCTTCAGTTCGTAGGCCACTTCCCTGAGGTACTGGCGGGCGCGCCGCACGAAGTCTAACCGGGTGACTTGGGCCTTCCTGGGCGCCTTGCGTTTCGGGGTTTCCGCTTTTCTGGCGGGTGCGCTCTTTTTGAGCGGCTTCACCTTGTCCTGCTTCCCCGCCTGAGCCGGGGTCTCATCCGATCTCTTGACTGCCTTCATGGATCATCCTAAGGGCTTGTCCAAAAACAGGCCCATGAAACTCGGGCCATGATGAGATTCCTTGTTCCCGGCGATGCGGATCGCCGGCCGCCGCGTGGGGCGGCCGGAAAGGCGGCATCCGCCCGCCTACTTCGTCTCTTTGTGGACCGTGTGCGTCCGGCAGAACGAACAGTATTTGCGGAAGTTCAGCTTCTCCGGCGTCGTCCGCTTGTTTTTGGTTGTCGTGTAATTGCGCCGCTTGCATTCCGAACACGCGAGGGTCACGATTACTCGCATTGAACACCCACCTTGAATCCCGGTTTAAGTCCCTATTCGATGATGCTGGTGACGACTCCGGCGCCGACCGTGCGGCCGCCTTCGCGGATCGCGAACCGCAGCCCTTCTTCCAGAGCCACCGGCGCGATCAGCTGCACTTCCATGTTCACGTTGTCGCCCGGCATCACCATCTCCACACCCTCCGGAAGCGTCACCACTCCCGTCACGTCCGTCGTCCGAAGATAAAACTGCGGCCGGTATCCCGGGAAAAACGGCGTGTGCCGCCCACCTTCTTCCTTCTTCAAGACATACACTTCCGCCTTGAACTTCGTGTGCGGCGTGATGCTCCCCGGCTTCGCCACCACCTGGCCGCGCTCCACCTCGTCACGCTTGATCCCCCGAAGAAGCACCCCTATGTTGTCCCCCGCTTCCCCACGGTCCAGCGTCTTACGGAACATCTCCACGCCCGTACACACCGTCTTCATCGTCGGACCGAAACCCACGATCTCCACTTCCTCGCCCACCGTGATCACGCCACGCTCCACGCGCCCCGTAACCACCGTCCCACGACCGCTGATCGAAAACACATCCTCGATCGGCATCAAAAACGGCTTGTCGATGTCCCGCACCGGATCCGGAATGTACTCGTCCACCGCCTTCATCAACTCGAAAATCGGCGCCGCATCCGCACTGTCCGGATCCTCCGCCTCCAACGCCTTCAACGCCGACCCCTTCACGATCGGCACCTCATCGCCCGGAAATCCATACTTCGTCAACAACTCCCGAAGCTCCAGCTCCACCAGCTCGATCAGCTCCGGATCATCCACCATGTCCACCTTGTTCAAAAACACCACAATGTAGGGCACCCCCACCTGACGCGCCAGCAAAATGTGCTCCCGCGTCTGCGGCATCGGCCCGTCATCGGCCGCCACCACCAAAATCGCTCCGTCCATCTGCGCCGCACCCGTGATCATGTTCTTGATGTAGTCCGCATGACCCGGACAGTCCACGTGCGCATAATGACGCTTCTCCGTCTCGTATTCCACGTGCGCCGTCGCTATCGTAATCCCACGCTCCCGCTCCTCCGGCGCCTTGTCGATCTGATCGAACGGGACGAACTCCGCACGACCCCGCTTCGACAACTGCTTCGTGATCGCCGCCGTAAGCGTCGTCTTCCCATGATCGATGTGCCCGATCGTCCCCACGTTCACGTGCGGCTTCGTCCGCTCAAACTTCTTCTTCGCCATCGCCTGTCCTCCTCATGCCTCATCGGTTGTCGCCCCCAAAAGCGGCGCCTGTTACGGGTACGCCAACAACGGTGTACGTGAACCAACTTGGGGGAGCATCGCGGCAGAACGAGCCTTGGTGCCGACGGCCAAAAAAAATGGAGCCCACGACCGGGCTCGAACCGGTGAACCTCTTCCTTACCAAGGAAGTGCTCTACCTCCTGAGCTACGTGGGCCCATCAACGCGCGGGCAAGAACTACACGATGGGAATGAACGTGAAATGCGGGAACCTCGCCTTCCGTTCCAGCAACCAGTGCGGCCGTGGAAACGAACTCCGTTCCCGGATCACACCATGCAGTCCAAACGACAATGGCCCCTCAGACCTGCCACCATCTCCTACATGTTCTGTTTAGTTGTGGTGGAGAGGGGAGGATTCGAACCTCCGAAGGCTTCGCCGGCAGATTTACAGTCTGCTCCCTTTGGCCGCTCGGGAACCTCTCCACATTTGCGCCTTTATTCGGAACTCATGTCCCGAAAGCGATCTTTGCTATCACAGCAACTCGCAAAAGGCAAGACCATTTTTGCCGTTTTCGCCGACCCTGGAGCTGGCGATGGGATTCGAACCCGCAACCTGCTGATTACAAATCAGCTGCTCTACCGTTGAGCTACGCCAGCGCAATTAATCTAGGTTTTTTAACCGAAAACTCGCCTCTTGGCAACCGAAAATCTTCCTGGTACCTAACCGCCCAAGGCAACCAACCGTTGACACCCACCCTTGAAAAGGGTAGCTTGCAGGCGTTTCCGACGATACCCTCAGCATCGTGCGGCTACCCGAAGCTTCTGCGGCAACACTTACGGAGAAACGGTGAATCATGTTTGTAATCAGTTATTTTCTCATCGCCCTGGCCACGATCCTGGACATCGTCTTCACCGCCTACATGTGGATCATCATCGCCCGCGCGATCCTCTCGTGGGTCAATCCCGATCCCTACAATCCCATTGTGCGCTTCCTCTACAGCATCACCGAACCGGTGCTCTACGCCGTCCGGCGCCGCGTCCCGGCTTTCTTAGGAGGCATCGACTTCTCACCCATGATCGTCATCTTGGTACTCGTTTTCCTGCAGAGTTTTCTCGTCCCGTCACTCCGGCGTATGGCGATCACCCTGGGAACATGAAGGCTTATCGCAGGGGGCCGACGCGGCCGAAACCCGTGCAGGAAAGGACGCCGAGTCATGGACTGGAAGCCTCTTGAATTGGAAAGCCGCAGATTTCGGACGCGGTGGCGGGGA
This sequence comes from Desulfoglaeba alkanexedens ALDC, assembly GCF_005377625.1. Lineage (GTDB taxonomy): Bacteria > Desulfobacterota > Syntrophobacteria > Syntrophobacterales > DSM-9756 > Desulfoglaeba > Desulfoglaeba alkanexedens. The sequence goes on from NZ_CP040098.1 coordinate 387,068, forward strand.
TACGACCGGCGCGAGGTGGAGCTTTTCCTCCAGCAGACCGCCGAAACGCTGCAGCGCCTTCAGGTGGAAAACGGCCAGTTGCGAAAGGAAATGCAGCAACTGAGCCGCGAACTGGCCGACTACAAGGATCGGGACAAAACCATCCGAAACGTCCTCTTGAGCGCACAAAAGGCTACCGAACAGGTCAAGGCCAACGCTGAAAAAGAAGCAAAGCTCATCGTCTCCGAGGCGGAACTCAAGGCCGAAAAGATCCTTCAGGGAGCCCACCAGAGGCTTTCGCAACTTCACGAGGACATACTCGAGTTGAAACGCCAGCGAACGCAGCTCGAAACCAAGCTTCGCTCCACCATAGAAACGTACCGGCAACTCCTGGATCTCGAAAAGGACGACGAAACCGAGGCCGAATTGGAAAACAAGGTGAAATTCCTGAACCCCTGAGGGAGCGTTTCCGTCGATGAGTATCAGCAAAGAACTTCTGGATATCCTTGCATGCCCCAAGTGCAAGGGAGACGTCCGCCTGGATGAATCCGCAAACGGTCTGGTTTGCGACCGCTGCAGGCTTTTCTATGAAATCCGCGGCGGCATTCCCATCATGCTGATCGACGAAGCGCGACCTCTCGCACCGTAGCCGACCTCCCATGACCGACGGCCTGCCGTTCACCGCTGAACAGAGACTGCTGCTGGTTCGAGCCATCCGGCGATTCGCGACCCTCAAGGTCCTCGTCGTCGGGGACGTGATGCTCGACATTTTCATCTGGGGGGACGTCCAGCGGATATCCCCGGAAGCTCCCGTGCCCGTGGTGGAAGTGCGCGAGGAGTCTTTGCTTCTCGGCGGCTCGACCAACGTGGTCCGAAACGTGGCGTCGCTTGGGGCGGGAGTCTTCGTCGCCGGCGTCATCGGAAACGACGAACCGGGGCGACAGGTCGAGCGGCTGCTCAAGACCGATGGGATCGAAAGTGACGGGCTGGTGGTTTGCGGCGAACGCCCGACGACGGTGAAGACCCGCGTCATCGCGCAGAACCAGCAGGTGGTCCGCTTCGACCGCGAAAGGCGCGTGCCGCTCGGCCCCATGGAATGCGGCAGGCTCCTGGAGTACGTTCGCGACAGGTTGCCTTCGGTCCATGCGGTGGTCTTGTCCGATTACGGAAAGGGAGTGATCAACGGGGAACTGATGGCAGGCTTGAGGGAAACGGTCCGCCCGCCGGGGCTTCCGATCCTCCTGGACCCGAAGGTCCGTCCTTTGGATCTTTATCGGGGCGTGACCGTCATCACACCGAACCATCACGAAGCGGCCCTGCTTGCCGGAATCCCGATCGACAACGACTTGGGGCTGCTCGAAGCCGGCAGAGCCCTCCTCGCCCGGCTGGACTGTGAGAAGGTTTTGATCACCCGAGGGAAGGACGGGATGAGCCTTTTCGACCGCGAAGGTTCGGTGCTCCACATCCCCACAGTGGCTCGGCGCGTGTTTGACGTGACGGGAGCGGGCGACACGGTGATCGCCCTCATGGCTCTCGGGCTGGCCGCCGGCCTAAGCGCCGCCCACGCCGCACAGCTCGCCAATCTTGCCGCCGGAATCGTGGTCGGGGAAGTGGGAACGGCCTGTGTCAGACCCGAGCAGCTCCTGGAAGCGCTCGGGGCGGGGGATTCACCGTGAGCCGGCCCCGGGAGAGCGAACCGCAGACGTTGATCGCCGGGCTGCTTTATCGGGAGAAGGAGATCCTCACCGAGGCCCTCCGGCGCCTGGTGGACGGCTATGGTCCGTTGGATTTCCTGAGCGAGCCCATGCCGTTCCACTACAGCACCTATTACGAGAAGGAAATGGGGTCCGACATTTTTCGCCGGTTTGCGGCTTTTTCGGACCCCGTTGATCCCGAAACGCTTCCCGATGTAAAGCTCCAGACCAACACCATCGAAGGTCATCTCGCGGAAAACCATAGGCGGCGGGTCAACATCGACCCGGGGCTTTTGAGTCCCGACCGGCTGGTGCTCGCTACGGGGAAAAGCGCCGCGCACCGCATCTACCTCCGCGCAGGAATCTATGCAGACCTCACCTTGATTTTCCAAAAAGGCGCCTACCAACCGCTCCCCTGGACGTATCCGGATTATCGAGAACCCGTGGTTCGCCATGCTTTCGGGGCGCTGCGGGCGGCGGCCGCGGGCCGCCGTTGGTCGCGGCTGCCGCGAAGCCCTGTGGCCTTGCCGGAGGATCCCTCTTGATCGTCAGCATGACCGCCTACGCTCGAGCTCAGGCCGAAGACGCGCGCTACCGAGTTACCGTGGAACTGCGCACCTTGAACAGCCGTTCCCTGGACGTGTTCGTCCGCCTATCCAAGAACTACGGAGCCCTGGAAGACGCCCTCCGGAAAAGGATCGCCCGGGCCGTCCGAAGAGGTCGCGTGGAGGCCAACGCCCTGGTGGAACCCCTCGCCATCGAGGTGAGAGCCCCCCGGATCAATCGTTCGCTTGCCCGTTTCTACTGGGAGCAACTGCAGGATCTCCATCGCACCCTCCCCGGGCTGGATCCGCCCACCCTGGATCATCTGCTGCGCGCCCCCAACCTCTTCGAGGCTGCGGAGACCGCCGAAGACATAGAGGCCATTTCCCCGCTCATGAATCAGGCCGTGGAAGACGCGCTGCGGGACCTCGCCGTCATGCGCACACGGGAAGGCAAGGCGCTCCAGGAAGACCTGTTGGCGAGGCTCGTTCAGATCCGGGAGGCGCTGGACGTGGTGGAGTCGCGCAGGGAGCCACAGCTGCAGCAGGCCTTCCAGGGTTTGAAGGACCGGATCAGGGACATCCTGGACCAGGTCCAGATGGACGCCGACGACCATCGGCTGTTTCAGGAAATTGCCGTGCTTGCCGACCGATCGGATATCAACGAAGAGGTCGTGCGCATCCGGAGCCATCTTGACCAGATGGAGTCCATGATAGTCGCCGAGTCGGCGGCGGAAGGCCGCAAGTTGGACTTCCTGACCCAGGAACTCCTTCGCGAAGTGAACACCATCGGGTCCAAGTCCAGCGATCTGGAAATATCCCGGGCGGTCGTTCATATGAAAAACGAGATCGGAAAACTCAGGGAACAAATCCAAAACGTAGAATGAAGGAAACCCCATGGAGATCAAGCTGCTCAATATCGGTTTCGGAAACACGGTCATCGCCAACCGCATCGTGGCCATCGTATCCCCCAGCTCGGCCCCCATGAAGCGGCTCAAAGAAGACGCGAAGCAGGCGAACAAGCTCATCGATGCCACTATGGGCCGCCGGACGCGATCCGTCATCATCACCGACAGCGACCACGTGATCCTCTCCGGCGTGCAGGCGGAAACCATCGCCCAACGTCTAAGCCAGGATCACGCCTTGAAGGAATCCTCAGCTTCCAGGAAGACATCCTCCTCATGAATCCCTTGGCGCGGCCCGGCTTTCCCGCGCCTGCGGCGTCGCGACAGGGGGCCGTTTTCATCATTTCGGCGCCCTCGGGAGTGGGAAAGACCACGCTTATCCATGAAGTGCTGGCCCGAGACCCCCGGCTGCGGTTTTCGGTTTCATGCACCACACGGCCGCCCCGTCCCGGAGAACGTGACGGCGTGGACTACCGGTTCCTGGACCGGGCATCCTTCGTGGACGGCATTCGCGGCGGCCGATTCCTCGAATGGGCGGAGGTTCACGGGAACCTCTACGGCACGGACAGCGCGCAGGTCGCCGCCCGCCTCGGCGAAGGATACGATGTCTTGCTCGATATCGATGTTCAGGGCGCCCGTCAGGTGAAAGGCAAAATCCCCGGTGCGGCGGCCGTTTTCATCCTTCCGCCGAGCCTGGCCGTCCTCAGGGAACGCCTCGCGGAGCGGGGGACCGAGTCGGAGGCGGACATGACAAGAAGGCTGCGGGCCGCTGATGAAGAAATCCAGAACGCACCCTGGTACGATTTCCTCGTGGTGAACGATCGGTTGGAAGAAGCCGCGGCCGACCTTGCCGCCATCTTTCGCGCCGCCCGTTCGTGGCGGGATCGGCGCCTGCCCGAGGTCGCCCACCTTTTCGGGCGGCCATTTGCGGACGTCCGCGACTCCTGAGCCGCCCGGCGCGAAGAGCCGCCGGGTTCCCATCGGTTTTCGAACCATGAACCGCAAGAAAAAAGACAGCCCGCCCGCTTTTTGGATTTTCGGCGCGCACCCGATTGAGGAACTCCTGAACCACCGGGACGCGCAAATCCTCGAATTGGTCTACTCCCGCGGGAATCCGCGGTTGGAACGACTTGCAGAAACGGCCCGCCGCCGAAACATCCCCGTCCGGCTGGAAGACCGCCATGCCCTCAACGCACTGCTCGGAACCACCCATCACCAGGGGGTGGCCGCTCGAACCGAACAGTTCGCCTATGCTTCACTGGACGATTTCCTCAAGGCGGGTCCGGCATCGATCGATCCGATCGTGATCCTCGACGGCATCCAGGACCCCCAAAACCTGGGTTCCATTTTGCGCAGCGCCTGCTTCCTGGGGGCACGCGGCGTGATCGTTCCCCGGGATCGTTCCGCCCGGGTGACGGGTACCGTGATCAAGGTGGCGGCCGGCGCCACCGCCTATCTTCCCGTGGTGCAGGTGACCAACCTGGTACGCACCATGGAACGGCTGAAAGCACTCGGAATCTGGATTGTGGGGCTGGACCTGGAAACCGACCGCAGCCTCTACGAAGTGGACTTTCGGCTCCCAAGCGCCCTGGTGGTGGGAAATGAACAGAAAGGACTGAGGCCCCTGGTGCGGAAAGGCTGCGATCTCCTGGCCCGCATCCCCGCCTTGGGCCCTCTCCAGTCCCTCAACGCCGGAAACGCCGCGGCCGTCGCACTGAGTGAAATCCAACGTCAGCGCGATCCCCGGCAGATCAGGCCCTCTTCGCCCGTTCCCCGAAAATAGCGGTCCCCACCCGAACCAGGGTCGCCCCTTCCTCGATGGCCACCTCAAAGTCATGGCTCATGCCCATGGAAAGCTCCGTGAGGCGCTCCGGGTGCGCAGCCCTCAGGCGGAGCGCTTCCAGGGCCTGCCTGACGGCTCGGAAGTGGGGTCGCACGGCCTCGGGGTCTTCCGAGTACGGGGGAAGCGCCATCAGGCCGCGGACTTCGATCCCCTCCAGCCTGCAAGCGACGTCGAAGAGGGTCTCCAGGTTCTCCAGCGACACCCCGGCCTTGGTGGTTTCGTCGCCCACGTTCACCTGAAGGAGAACCGGCATTCGCCGGCCGACGCTCCGAGATCTACGGTCCAGTTCCACCGCCAGCTTTTCACGGTCCACGGACTGGATACACTGGAACGTTTCCACTGCCTGCCTGCACTTGTTGGTCTGGAGATGACCAATGAAATGCCATGTGACATCCGGTTCGTTCAACAGCTCCACCTTTTGCCGGGCCTCCTGCACGTAGTTTTCGCCCAGAAGCCGAAGACCGGCCTCCAATGCCTCCCGAATGCGTTCTACGGGCACAGTCTTGGTCACGCCCATTAACTGGACCGTGGAGGGGTCGCGGCCCGCACGCCGGCAGGCCGCCGCCATCCTCTCCCTTACTGCCATCAGGTTTTCCCGGATCGAAGCCACCGTTAAATCCTTTCGGGCTGTCTGCGAGCGGCTTGCCCGCGATGCGGATCGCCGACAATCCGGCTCCTACAGGGCACGAGTCGTTGTGGGAGCGGCGATACCGAACCGACAGATCCATTCGAGGGTCTCACAAAGGGGGAGCCCCACCACGTTGGTGTACGATCCATGGATGGAACGGACCAGGCAGGCCCCCATTCCCTGAATGCCGTAAGCTCCCGCCTTGTCGTAAGGCTCTCCCGTATCGACGTAGGCGTCGATTTCGGCGGAGCTGAGATCCTTGAAGGTGACTTGTGTTCGCACCGCGCGTTCGAACTGCATATGCCTTGCGGCGTGGGCCAGGCACACGGCCGTCATCACCTCGTGAGTGCGGCCGCTGAGTTCCCTCAAGCAGCGCGCTGCGTCTTCGCGGTCCAGCGGCTTTCCGAACACGGCGCCGCCTAGAACGACGATGGTATCCGCCCCCAGCACCCACCGATCCGGAAACCTCCGGCAGACGGACTGGACCTTTCTACGCGCCCAGACTCTCACCTGTTCCCCCGGTGACCCATGGGCGGGCCATTCCACCCCATCGCTCGGGAAAACATCGAACTGCAGGCCAAGCCCCTGGAGCAGTTCCCGCCTTCTGGGGGACGCCGACGCCAGCACGAACGGTTCCCGGGTGGTGAACATTCCGGGGCATTTCCCAGTGGGGTCGATCATGGCGTCAGAGAATCTCCTCGGACGGCAGGCCGAAGACCCGCCGGGCGTTTGCCGTGGTCTGCAGGGCCAGCTCTTCGGGAGCCATCCCCCTCAGCTCGGCCACCTTTCGAGCGGTGTGCACCACATAGGAAGGCTCGTTGACTTTTCCACGAAACGGAACGGGCGCAAGAAACGGTGCGTCGGTTTCCACGAGGATCCTCTCTGCAGGTGCCTTCCGGACAACTTCCCGCTGAGCTTCGGATTTCGGGAACGTGATGGTTCCAGGGATGGAGAGCATGAAACCCAGGTCGAGGCAGCGCCTGGCGATGGTCCAGTCACCGGAGAAGCAGTGGAGGATTCCTCCATCCAGGGACGCAGCGTAGTCCCTGACGATTTCGAGGAAATCCGCATGTGCGTCGCGGACGTGAAACACGACGGGCTTTCGGAGCTCCACCGCCCATTCCAGTTGCTGCCGGAAGCACCGCCGCTGCGTTTCCCGGGGTTGACGGTCGCGGTAGTAGTCGAGACCGATCTCGCCGACCGCCACCACCTTGGGGTCTCGAGCCAGATCTTGGAATCGTCGCACGGAATCGGCGTCCAAGGACCTGGCCTCGTGCGGATGAAGACCCACGGCCGAAAAGACGCCGGAATGGGCATGGGCGATCTGGAGGGCCTTCCGGCTGGTCTCCTCGTCGATGCCGATGGTGATCATCTGGACGACCCCGGCGTCCCTGGCTCGTTGAATCACCGCGCCAAGGTCGGTCGAAAGCTCCGGAAAATCCAGGTGCACATGGGTGTCGATGAGGGGTGTCAGAGGTATCGTGCCGTTGTGGCTCACGATTTTCATCACAGCGATTCCGCCCTTCCTCGAGAAGACGTTCCCGTTCCGCACCGCAGCGTGGACCCGGCGCTTCCGCCCGCGGGGCGGTCGGGTCGCCCGCCGCATGCTGGACGCACCAACGGTTCTGCGCCATGAGATTGACGAAAGGACTTTAGCTCAAGGAGGGCCCGTGGATCAACCGCCCGTTGCATCTCTTGGGAGAGGATTGAATTTCCTGCGTAGGTGCATGGTGTTAGAGCAAACTGTCCTTGATGTATCGATAAATTTAAAGAATTGAGCCACCCGATTTTTCTGTGTTACGAGGTTCTCGTAGAGATCGTCTCCGCCCCGCCCGAACGCCGGAAGAGGACAAGGCGAACGCACGTTTCGGATTCATTGTTTTGGGGTAAAATTGATTGAAAAACAGACGGCAGCAGCGTGAGTCTTTTCACGAGTCGAGAAAGGAATGCGCGCACCATGTCCGACCGAGAGGGTTTGTCCGCGAGCCCGGCGTCTTCGGACGCCGCCGTTTCTTCCGCTCCGTCCTGGTCTTCACAAAAGGGCGGTCCGTTGCAAGGGTCAGCCGATATGAGGAGCGCTCGAAAGCGTCGAAAGCTGAAGGGGTTGGGGTTGAGCCCCAATGCCATGATCGTTCTCGAAAAGCGGTATCTCAGGAAGAACGATCAGGGCGAACCCATCGAAACGCCGGAGGAACTTTTCCGGAGGGTGGCTGAGACCATCGCCGAGGCTGATGGCCGCTACGGCGCCACCGCCGAACAGGTGCGGGAAACGGCCGAAAAGTTCTACGACCTCATGACTTCCTTCGATTTCGTTCCCAACTCACCGACACTCATGAACGCGGGAACGGAACTGGGGCAGCTCTCGGCGTGCTTCGTCCTTCCCGTGGGTGATTCGCTGGAAGAAATCTTCGAAGCCGTAAAGCACGCCGCGAAGATCCATCAGAGCGGCGGCGGAACGGGCTTTTCGTTTTCCCGGCTGCGCCCGGAAGGTGACGTGGTGAAAAGCACCAACGGTGTGGCGAGCGGCCCTGTGAGCTTCATGACCGTCTTCGATTCCGCCACCGATACCGTCAAGCAGGGCGGTCGGCGGCGCGGCGCCAACATGGGGATCCTCCGGGTCGACCACCCCGACATCGAGCAGTTCATCACCTGCAAGCACCAGAACGACCGGCTCACCAATTTCAACATCTCCGTGGCCGTCACGGACAAGTTCATGGAGGCCGTGGAAAAAGACACGGACTACGACCTGGTGAACCCCAGAACGGGCGAGCGGGTGAAAAGCCTGTCGGCGCGGAAAGTCTTCGAAATGATCGTTCGGTCGGCGTGGAAAAACGGGGAACCGGGAATCATTTTTCTTGATACCATCAACCGGTTCAACCCGACGCCGCTCGCCGGAGAAATCGAGAGCACGAATCCTTGCGGCGAACAGCCGCTTCTTCCCTATGAATCTTGCAACCTGGGTTCTATCAACCTGGCCCACATGGTGCGCGACCGTGAGATCGACTTCGACCGGCTGAGAGGCGTCATCCGGGATGCCGTTCATTTCCTGGACAACGTGATCGACGTAAACATCTATGCGCTTCCCCAGATCCGGGAAATGACCCGGGCCAACCGTAAGATCGGCCTGGGCGTCATGGGTTTCGCCGATCTTCTGATCGCGCTCGGGGTCCCTTACAATTCGGTAGCCGCCGTGGAAACCGCCGACCGGCTCATGGCTTTCATTCAACAAGAATCCAAAGCCGCCTCCGCCCGTCTGGGCGAAGTGCGTGGAAGCTTCCCCAATTTCAAGGGATCCGTCTACGATCCGGACGCCGCCGAAACCTTCCCCGAAGACGTCCGATCCACCTTCGGCACGTTCCCGGCCATGAGGAACGCCACAACGACCACCATCGCCCCTACGGGCACCATCAGTATCCTGGCGGGATGTTCCAGCGGCGTGGAACCGGTTTTCGCCATCACTTATGTCCGCAAGGTTCTCGACGGACAGGAATTGCTGGAGGTACATCCGCTGTTCCAGGCGGTGGCCAAGGAACGGGGTTTCTACAGCGAAGCCCTGATGAAACGGATCGCCGAGAAGGGAACCTTGGCTGATTTCGAAGAAGTCCCGGAAGATGTCCGGAAGGTCTTCGTGACCGCTCATGACGTCACTCCAGACTGGCATATCCGCATTCAGGCCGCGTTTCAGAAACACACCGACAACGCGGTCAGCAAGACCATAAACTTTCCCTTCTCGGCCACCGCCGAAGACGTGAGGAACGCCTACTCCCAAGCCTACAGGTTGGGTTGCAAGGGACTCACCATCTACCGGGACGGAAGCCGCGAGGTGCAGGTCCTCAACATTCAGAAAAAGCCCGTTTACCCCCAGGTGGAACCACGCCCCCGGCCGGACCGCACCATAGGATGCACCGAAAAAATCAACACCGGCTGCGGCAAGCTCTACGTGACGGTAAACCGGGACGACTACGGTTTTTGCGAAGTGTTCGCTCAGATGGGCAAAGCGGGGGGATGCGCCGCGTCGCAGATCGAGGCCACCGCACGGCTCATTTCGCTGGCCCTCCGCTCCGGCGTGAAGATAGAATCCATCATCCGCCAGCTCATGGGCATCCGCTGTCCGTCACCGATTTGGCAGAACGGCGAACAGATCCTGTCCTGCACGGACGCCATCGCGAAAGTGCTGAGCCGCATTTCCGGGATGCAGACCGAGGGGGCGACCCTGCTCGCCGAAATGGGAGCGTGCCCGGACTGCGGCGCGCCGGTGGAACATGAGGGCGGATGCATCGTCTGCCGATCCTGCGGTTTTTCACGCTGCGCATGATGGGAAGCGGACAAGACCTGAGGCACCGCTGGGACCTGAGCCCGCGCGAGGCCGTCCAGCTGCAGAAAGAACTGGCGCGGAAAGTCGTGCTGCAACCGCTCCCCCTGGACTTCGACGTCCTTGCCGCCGCCGATCTTTCTTACTTCAAGGGTGGAACATACCTGGCCGCCGTGATCGTGACCTTCCGATGGCCGGATCTCAGCCCGATTGAAACCGTGCACGTAAAGGCCCCGGTCAAGTTTCCCTATGTTCCAGGGCTGCTTTCCTTTCGAGAAATTCCGGCGCTTCTGGAAGCCTTCCAACGCCTTCGGACCCGTCCCGATGTGTTCTTGTGCGACGGCCAGGGGCTGGCTCACCCGCGAAAATTCGGACTGGCCTGCCACCTGGGCCTGGTGCTCGACTTTCCGGCTGTTGGTTGCGCCAAGAGCAGGCTTTGCGGCGAACATCCCCCGCTGGAACTCCGGAAAGGACATTCCGTCCCCCTCGTCTTGAACGGTGAACGCGTAGGCTCGGTCTACTGCTCCCGAACGGGAGTCAAGCCGCTTTACATTTCCCCCGGGCACCTGGCCGATCTCCCTTCGTCTGAGGAACTGGTCAGCCGTTGCGTCGGCCGCTTCCGTATCCCCGAGCCGTTGAGACGGGCTCACGCCGCGGCGACCGCGCTGCGCGAAGGCCGAGCGTTAACCTGAACCCCGCCTTTCGCACAACGAACCTCCACCGTGAAAAGAGTACAGCTCCACGCAATAAAGTGGCCACTATGCAGCGGTCTTCAGTGGGTGAACATAAGCCATGATCTTTGCTACAGACTCGCTACTCCAGTTAAAGGGATGAACGCTTCCTCTCCCCCCTCCCCTTAATCCCCTCCCGCAAGGGGATGGGAAATAGAATTTCCCCTTGTTCCCAAGCTGGAGTTTGGGAACAAGGGGAAAGAGGCGGCGGAATCGGGCCGCTTTAAAGGTGAGATCTCAACCAGTCGATGGTGGCCTGTATGGCCAGGGACCGCCATGAAGGATCCGTGACGCGATGGTCTGCGGCCTCCAGCAGCAGGAGCCTTCTAGGTTCCTCCATCCGCCGGTAGATGGAAACAGCCTGAGGCCACGGAACCATCTCATCCTCTTGGCCGTGGATCACCAGCACCCGCCGGGAAGGCGGAACCGCGGAAAGCTCGGTAGGCTGCCCCAATTCGCGGATGGGCGACAGATGTTCCCGGAGGATCTCGGAAGATTCGACGGCCCGGGCCAGCGACCCGATATCGAACGGGGTGGCCCAGCAGACCGAAGCCTTCACCGCTTCACGGTATTCCGCCGCTGCTAGAAGCGAAACGTAACCGCCGAAACTCGATCCCCACAGAGCCAGCGCGGGCGGTCCTTCGGGGAAGTGTGATCCAAGCGGGGCCGTCGGCGAGTGAGCCTCCAGGGCGGCGTCCAGAACCGCCCGCAGATCCCTCATCCGGGTCTCCACCAAGGACGGGCCGGCATCGCACACCGTGTCGCCGCAGCCCGTAAAATCAAACCGCAAGGCCCCCAGGCCGGCTTGCGCCATGGCTCGGGCTCCAGCGATGAATTTGGGGCTGTCTTTCGAACTCAGCAGGCCGTGACAGCAGATGACCAGGGATCCGGACGGGCTTTCGGGCAGGTGAAGCACCGCGCGGATCCGGCCGCCGGCGACTGGAATTTCAACCGGGTGCTCACGGCTCGCCGTGGACGCCCCGTCACGCCGCTCCGACCGCCGCCGGTTCCTTGTGTCGAATGGCATACAGGCACACCTCCTGGCAGCCATCTGAACTCGTTATGGGCACCCGCCTTTCCTTGAATTTGAAGAAGCGTGTCAATTCCGAAAAAAACCGGGGGGCCTGGAGGTCGCCATGTTTGGCGATGAAAGCCGTCCCGTCGGGACTCAAGGCGCGACGAAGGAAGTCCACCAGCAGCGGATAGCTTTCCCGGTCGTAAACTACCTCGGAACCGATGATCGTATCGAAGCGGGTATCCAGTTCCGGGCTGCTCCAATCCAACTTCATCACCTCGGCATTAAGGCACCGGTTGGCCAAGACGTTGGCCCGGGCGAAAAGGAGCGCGTCGTCGTTAACGTCGGTGATGAGCACCCGGTGCCCCCGTCGAGCCGCGTAGACACCCACGACTCCGAGCCCGGCTCCGATTTCCAGGATTTTGCGTCCCGGCAGGACGGGCTGTGTCCCAATGAAATACGCAAGTACGAAGCTGGAATCCCACACCTTGGCCCAGAATGGAAGGTCCGAGACGGTGGGGGATTCCGCATCCAGAAGCCCGAGGAAAATTTCTTCCAGGTTCGCCAGATGGAGAATTTGAAGCGTCTCTTCCCCGATCCTTAAGGGGACCATTTCTACATCGAATCGCTGCCTGATCTGGCCGATCAGCCTGTCCAGTTCCTGTTGGGACACTTTGAACTCCTTGGTCATCATCCTGAAAAACGATTGTAGAGGGCTCTTTTCCCTTGTCCGAAGCCGAGCTTGAGACTAAACTCCAACGGCGAAAGAGAAAAGACCTATTTCCGTGCACGAGTGCTGCAAACCACCATTTGCCGGAGCGCCGGATCATGGCCGAATCCATTCCCTTCGCGGAAGGGTCCTATGTCATCGAAGAGAGTCTCCTTTACGGGCCATCCGGCAAGGCACTGTCCCTTTCCGAAGCCTTCATCGAAGTCTACCGCGATTCCAGGGGACGCCGGCACCTGAGGGGCCAGGGGCTGGTTCAAAACCTGTTGCTGGTGGACTTGCTCGAAGACGACGACCGGTTGGACCTCTTGATGGATCTGGGGGAAGGATTCCGTTTCCGCCTGAAAGCCCCGAAGCTTCACGCCGGAAAGGTCTTTTCCCCCACCACGCGCTCCATCGTCCATTTCGCTCCAACCGGGAACATCGAAACGCTCTCCGACGAAACCTTCGCCCGGGAACGCGCCGCCCTCACTCTTTCGGAAGGCTCCGACCCCCTCAGGCGGTAAGCTCTTCGAGCTGAGCCTTGAAGATTTCCAGGTCTTCATCGGACCACAGGCAAAATATCACCTCCTCCAGGCTCGTCGACTCTTCCGCCAGGTACCGCGCCGTTTCCTTCAGCATGATTTCGGCACAACGCCTTTTGGGAAAACCGAAAATGCCCGTGCTGATCGCCGGAAAGGCCAGGCTCCGAAGCCCTTTTTCAGTGGCGCGGGCTAGGCTGTTTCGCGTGGCGTTGAGAAGCTTCGCATCCTCGTCGCCTTCTCCCATGCGGGGTCCCACCGCGTGGATGACGTATCGGGCCTTGAGATTTCCGGCTCCCGTCACCACGGCCTGCCCGACCGTAGTTCCCCCTATCCGGTCACACTCTTCTTGGATGGACGGCCCGCCTTTGGTCCTGATGGCACCCGCAACCCCGCCGCCCATAACGAGCTGAGCGTTGGCGGCGTTCACGATGGCGTCCACATCCAGTTCTGTAATGTCACCGCGCTGCAGGCGGATTCTGCGGCCATTGATCTCCTTTTCCATGGTCTTCCCCCTTTCGGCCCCACCAAAGGTCAAAGTCCCGAAAACCCGGCTCCATCGGGGTCCGTGATCCCTTCGCCCGAGCCCTCAGTCCTCCGGTAAGGCAGCATTTTTGCAAAACTTTTCCACAGCCCGGTCGATGGGGATCCACTCATCATCCCACAAAACGGCGACGAACGACCCGCCGTGTTCCAGGCGTCGAAGTTCCGCCCGTTCTTCCAGAAAGGACACCGCGCGTTCAGCCTGTCTTTTGTCGAGGCTCTTCACGGCATCCCGAATACGCAAACGAAGGGTCTCCCGTTCCCTTTCCGCCACCATCGACTCGATGTCGGAAAGCGTTGGCGTTCCTTTCGACTCCATCGGCCCTCCTTTTTCTCCCGTTCCATTCCCCATCGGGGACGGTTATAAGTTAGAAGTCCAGAGCAACCGTTACGATGACCTGCAAAAGCAAAAAGTCCAGGAGTGTTCCGTGTCTTCAGATATTTCCGCCATTGCGGCTCAAGTGCAACACAATTGTCATGTTTCGGACGCAAATTTCGGGAGCACCTTTTCCCTCTGCGGATTTCTCCTGCGCCTCAGAGAACTCTACAAGTGGGAATCGGGCCTTTCGCCCTGGGAAGAACCGGAACCGGCAACCCTCCTGAAATGGATCGAAGATCGGGAAAGTTTCTGGGAGCCCCTCTTCGACCAGGAATTTCGCCCCATCACCTGGAACGGAACGGCCTTCGACCCATTCGACGCCGAGGGCATCAACCGGACGCTTCGACCCCGTGGCTACGTCTACGGAGCCGGCTACGTCACGGGCATGAAGCCCTCCTTTTTCCTCGGCGAACTGGTGTCATCGAAGACCATCGGAGAACTCCGCGTGGACGTGGTCGGAAAAGAGCTGGCCCGGGACCTCTTTACCAGCCCGGCCATGCGCCTGGAAAATCAAATTTTCGCTCGAAGGCAACCCATGACCGCCTTTCTTTGGGGACATCTTTTCGAAATGAAACACTCCGCGCTGAACGCTCTCCAGTTCGCCGTGGGCCAATACGGCGTCTCCCTGGAAGAACTGCGAAGAAGCCCGCGTGATCGTGCTTCTTCCATCGTCGCCATGGCACACGCCGAACTGGACATCTGGATCCACCACGAATTGGGTGAGGTTTTCCAGGAGGGCTTCGAAGTGGACACCTGGCGGGAGATCGTCGGTTCCCACGCGGGTACCCCGGTGGAAATCTACGCCCGAGCCATCAAGGACATTCTGGCGGATACCCACCGCCACGGACTCCTGGGACATATCGCAAGACACAGGCTGGCCGCTTCGTTGGCCTTTTACGTGGCGTTCCTGCCGCCGTTCTCCAAGATCCTCTTCCCGGAGATCCTGAGAGCGTTCAAGGTGTTTCGCACATCCGGAGATTGGGAGTCCATCGAAGACGTCCGAAAGAAGGCCTACGAGAGAACGCGCTCGCTCGCCGCTTCGCTGGTGACGCTCCACGGGCAGCAAGCGGCCAAGGGCTCCGACTGGGTGAGGGAACGCATCCTGGCGGAACTCATTGAACCGCTCGGGGTCCTAAAGAAGTCGGTTCCTGGAGGGACGGGAGGCTGGGAGGTCCCGAGTTCCTCTCAGGGGCCGGCGGAGTCGGGGACCTCCGCCGGCCGCCCTTGATCCCGGGTGGTGCGCTCTTGGATCAGCTTGCGATAAACGGGGCATCGCGCGATTTGCGCGCACTTTTCCACCATCTCCTGTTTGGTCCGGAAGACCCAGGTGCTGGGTTCCGAATAGCAATAGACGGCCAGCTCGCAGTCTTTGCATTCTTTGCAATCGATCGATACGGTCATGATCCTCGGTCCTCAGCGTTTCCGCCGTCCGTACCGGAACCGCCGGCGGACTTCCCGTCCATGGAAAACCCTTTCAAGTAGTCATCCCATTCGATGGGGAGCAGGTACTTTTTCCGGCTGTTGCATTCCTTGCAGCAAGGCACCACATTTGCCCGCGTCGAGCGGCCTCCACGAACCAGCGGTACCACGTGGTCCAGCGTCAACTCCCGGGGGGCCACCGCCTTTCCGCAGTAGTGGCAGCGTCCCTGAGCGATCCGGCGCTGCCACCACCGGGTCTTGCGAAGCGCCCTCGCCTTTTCCTTTTCCTTCTGTATCTCGCGGTCCGAAACGGTGACCACGAAGCTCTGATCGTTCATGGTTTCTCGCAGCGGGCCTAGAGTCCCCCCCTACCCTTCGTGAGGTCCGCTGAGGCGGCATGTCTCCCGAGACAGATCCTCCAGAGGGCCTTCATGAAATCGTCGCCGGAGACGGTCCCTTTTTCGGTGCCGGCGATCACCACCGTGGTGCCGACTCCGGGTTCGTAAGCGATCCGGATCTCTTCGCCTTTTTTAACCGGCTGGTCGAAGAAAGCCGTGAAGCGTTCCATCTTCTTCTTAAGTTCGGGGGAGGCGTCGGGGACTTTCTTGGAGAAACCCTTACGCCATCCATCCACCCATTTGTCCGAATCCACCTGCTTGTACACCACGTGAAGGACCACGGCCTTGGCCTCTCCGGATTGGATCACGGCTTCCGGGTCCCGGACCGGCGTCTTCATGTAAAGGCCGGCATAGTAAATGTCCATGAAGAATTTCTTGTGGACTCCCACACCCGTCAACCGACAGGTTTCCCCGCCTACGGCGAGCTGGTTGGGAAAAGAAACGCCTTTCAAGTCCATGGCATGCAAAACCGCCGCGCATCCGAAAAGCACCCCCGAAACCGACAGCAACGCGGCCAGCCCCTTCCTGAAACCAGCAAGACCGCCCATCCTTTTCACCTTTTTACCTCCTCGTTCCCTGAGCCCAAGCCCATCGTGCTCTGCGCCGCCTCTCTCTGCAGCCGAGCCTGTCCAACCGCCACGGCCGGTTCAAGAGCGGGCCGGACCGCCGCCGCGGTCCGGACTCCCCTCCGTCCGGAACCGGACAAGCCGTCATCCGCCGTTTCGAGCGGCGAGCACCACGTAAAAGGTGTGCTCCCCACGCTTGATCAGCAGAAGCAGGCTCCGGTCTTCCCCGGCTCGCTCGACGGCCTGGTTGTAATCCCTGAGGTTCTGGATCTTCTCGCGGTTCACCTCCTTGATCAGATCCCCCGGGGTGATCCTGGCGTCCGATGCGGGGGACCCGGGCTCGACCTCGGTCACGATGACGCCCTTTTCCGATTCATCCCAGCCGAATCGTTGTGCCAATTCGGGCGTAAGGTTCTGCACGGTGAGGCCCCAGGGGCTTTCCGCTACGGCAGGTTCCACCGCCGGTGCGCCGTCTTCGGGCATGGTTCCGATGGTCACATGGATCTCTTTCTCCTTGCCGTTGCGCAACACCTTGATCACCGTTTCAGTGCCCGGCTTCACCGCCGCCACCCGCCGAGACAAGTCGTGGGACGTTTCCACAGGACGGCGGTCGAATTCCAGCACGATGTCACCGCGCTCCAGACCCGCCTTGTGGGCCGGACCGTCCGCCACCACATCGGCGACCAAGACACCCTTTGTTTCCTTCAGTCCGAAAGAATCGGCCAATTCAGGCGTCAAATCCTGAATCATCACGCCCAGCCACCCTCGAACCACCTTGCCGGATTTCAGCTGCGGCAGGATTTCCTTGGCCATGTTGATGGGGATGGCAAAACCGATGCCCTGGCCGCGAGCGACGATGGCCGTGTTCACGCCCACCACTTCGCCCAGCATGTTGAACAGCGGCCCCCCGCTGTTTCCAGGATTGATGGCGGCATCGGTCTGGAGAAAGTCGTCGTAGGGACCGGCCCCGATGACCCGTCCCTTGGCGCTGATGATGCCAACCGTCACCGTATGGCCCAACCCGAACGGATTGCCCACCGCCATGACCCAGTCCCCCACTCGGATCGCATCGGAGTTTCCCAAAACCGCCGGTTTGGGGAAATCCTTGTCCGGCTTTGCTTCGATGAGCGCGAGATCCGTCTTGGGGTCTCGGCCCACCACCTTGGCGTCATACTCCTTTCCGTTCTGAAGCTTGATCTTGATCTCCTCGGCCTTTTCCACCACGTGATTGTTGGTGAGGATAAGGCCCGAGGCATCGATCACAACCCCGGATCCCAAGGAATGCGTCTTCATTTCCCCCTGGGGCATCTCGCCGAAAAAGCGCTTGAAAAAATCCTCCCCGAAAAACTCCCGGAAAGGCGAATCGGGGCTGAAGAAGGGCTGAAGGGGGTGTCCCTTGATCACCTGCGTCGTGGAAATGTTGACGACGGACTCCTTGACCTTGTCGCTGAGTTCCGCAAAGGACGGAGGGGCGCTTTCACTGAAGGGATTCGCGAGGGTCCACCCGTCGCCGGCGATGCCGGCCGTAAGCGCCACCGCCAGAACCGCGGTCAAGGCACACCGGAGCATGGATCTTGGCTTGAACAACATCAAGAGCTCCTTTCGATCGATCATGGTTTCGGGCACCGGCGGCGCTGTTCCGCGATTTCCTCCGAGGGCCCGGCCTTCCCCACCGCCTTCGGGTCGCTTCCCGGGCGGCGGCCTCCTCCGACTTCCACGGCTGGTTCAAATTTGGTATAAAGCATAAGGCAATGCCGCCAAAAATCAAGCGAGACTACGGGCTCGCAGGGAGGAATCCTCAACCCGCATGGAAAAGAGGTCATTGATCGAGGCCAATCGCAAGGCGGTCGAGGTGCTGCAGCGCAACCGAGAAATGGGCTACCTTTATGCCAAGGCCGTCCGCCGCTACGGGGAAGGTGAACTCCAACTGAAGATCCTGGATTTCATCACGCAGGCGTTCCAACAAGGCAAGTTGGAAGAATCGGTTTTTTCGTCCTGGGACAGCATGTTGAGCCTCGCATGCGGAGTGTGGATCCAGTTTCTGCTCGTCGATGTGGCGGGGCTGCAAAAAGAAGAGCTGAACGCCCTGGCGAAGAAGCTCTTCGAAGAAGTCCGCCCTCAGAAGGGCCTTCACTGACTCAAGAAGCTCGCCCGAAGTTTTCGACCACGGCACTTCCCTCAGGAAAACATTCGAAGAGACGCCGGGCTTCTTCGAAGGACCGCAGCACCGCCTCAAGGTTGAGCAGCAGCGGGGCCGGCTGATCCATGCGGCATTCCAGGTGGGTGACGTGCATTCCCGCGGGAATTTTTCCGAGCGCTGCAAACAGCGCCGATCGAGTCGGGAGGATCGCACGTACTTGGAACACCATGGGTTGCGGCCAAGGCTCCCCCTTGACCCACACCACATCCAGCAAGCTCTGCGGCGGCAGACCGTGCCGCTCGCTCAGGTCTTCGCAGGTCGGGCGATGGAATGTGACGCCGCGCTCGCTCAGGGTGGCGACCACGCCCTCTTGGCCCGGATAAGGGCGGCAGCACCGGGCGAACTTGTGAATCACGGGATCCGGTTCGCCAACGAGAATGACGTTCCGCCGGTGGACTGCTTCCAGGTGCGTCGGAGCGCGCTCTTGATCCCCGGTCTTCAGACCCACGTCCTTGAAATAATACAGGAACGCATGGGGGGACAGAAGATCCTGGCCGATACGGGCAAACAGGTCTCCCAGATCCTTGACGTTGAGCACCTCCAGCACCAGTTGCACGTTTTCTTCCTGGTTCAGCACTTCCCCCGGGAAGCCGTGCCGCATCAGCTCCTGGTCCAGCACCTCCTTGCCGATCCTCTGAGCATGCTGCATGCGCTTGCGGCTCAGCGCCTTGTTGACGGCTGCGCGGGCCTTGGGGGTCCGGCACAGATCCTCCAGCTCGGGGTAAACCCCCAGGGACTCCGGAGACGTCAGAACTTCCACCGTATCGCCGTCTTTCAGCGGCTGGGTGAGCTCGGCGCGCTCGTTGTTGACCATAGCCCCCCGGCAGTGATCGCCCAGGTCCGAATGGATCTTGTAGGCGAAGTCCAAGACGATGCTCCCCTTGGGAAAAGTGAGTGCATCGCCGACAGGCGTGTAGACGGTGATCTCTTCCGATTCTGAAAGCTGCAGCAAGGCCTTGCGCTGCGGCCCCGCCCCGCCGTACTCTCCAATGGTTCTCAAAAAATCGCTGATCTCGTGCAGATAGTCCTCGGTGATCTTTTCCGGGTCTTCCCAGTAGGCCAGGATCCCGGTTCGACACCGTTCATCCATTTCCGGCGTCCGAATCTTGATGAGGTAGTTTTCGCCCCGGAAATGAATGCGCGTGTGAAGGCTCATGTATCCATTGTTCTTGGGAGTCGCGATAAAGTCCCTGAGCGTCCTGGGAATCGGGGGAAACACCCTGTTCAGAGATCCCAGGGCACCGTAACAGTTCAAGATATCCTCGGAACGGACCACCACCGTGAAATCCACTCGACTTTCGGCGTTGCTCAAACGAAGCGTGCGATTGCCGGGGTTGTAATACGCACCGAGTCCCTTCACACGGCAGCGCACGTCGGTTTTGACGGAAAGCGAGGCCAGCGCGTCGCGGATTTTGCGCTGCAGTTCGAGCACCGCAGGGTCACCGTGAAGTTCCCGGGTGAGGTTCAGGATTTTCTTGCTCTTTTTCGGGTAGAGGTACGAAAGCGCCAGATGGTACAGTTCGCGTTTCAGCGGGAAGATGTTGAGTTTGGCGGCGAGCGGCGCGTAGACTTCGATGGTTTCCTGGGCGATCCGCTGGCGCTTCGCTTTGGGGAGGTAATGAAGGGTCCGAAGGTTGTGGAGGCGGTCGGCCAGCTTGATGATGAGGATTCCCAGCCGCCGGCTGGCGGTGAGAAGGATCTTGCTGTGGGTGAGGTCCTTGAGCGCGGCCTTGTCACGGTGGTAACGGGTGAGCTTGGTGCAGCCGTCCACTAGCTCCGCGACGGCGGTGCCGAAACGCGAAGCCAGATGTTCGAAAGTCACTGAGGGGACGTCTTCCAGCACATCGTGGAGCACCGCGGCGGCAACCAGTTCTGGATCTCTGAGCGAGAACTCGCAGATGATGATTTCCGCCACCGCACAAGGATGGGAAATATAAGGAGCCCCGGATTTCCTCTTTTGCCCGGCGTGGAGTGAATGGGCGAACTCCAGGGCGTCGAAGAAGATCCGGTTGCCCTCTTCGCGACCCCCCAGATACGACGCCATGCGGGCTCGAAAACCGTCAAGGTCGAATTCACCTCTGTCTTTGATCGTCAAAGGTTGATACAAAACCGCCCTTTCCTATCGATATGACCCAACATCTTCAAACAGGTTCGACGCCTCACCCTCCGTCGAACGCTTTTCCTGCGGGAACCCCGCCATCGCCGGTCGCTGCGAGCGCCCGAAAAAGACACAAAACCTCTCCGCCAGAGCACGGCAAAATGGGTTCGACCCGCCGCGCGCCCGCCTCGCAAGGACCGCTTGGATTCGTTCACCGCAATTGTTTTATATTACACAAAAAGATGCAATGAAAACAGGAGAAAGCAAGCGTCCATGGATACGAACTTTACGGTGTTCCACCTTGTTCCCAAGCTGGAGCTTGGAAGCAAGGTGGAAATCCTTTACGGCTAGGCGAAGCTGTAGCTTGCAGGCCGTTCCCAAGTCAGAGCTTGGCAACGAGGGCACAAGCATCCGTGGATACCGACGTTATGGTGTCGGTGGACATCTCTTTATTAGGATCCTCCCCGTTTGTGGACGTTCGCCTCCATGTCCTTGGAAGCCCCTTCAAGCAGGAACAAGCCTTCGCGCGGTTTTGGTCTTGACTTCAGAGCTCGATTTGATTACGGTCTGCCCACGCCTTGGGGGATCGTCTAACGGCAGGACGGCGGACTCTGGATCCGCTAGTCTAGGTTCGAATCCTAGTCCCCCAGCCATCTTTTGTGGTCCCATCGTCTAGTGGCCTAGGATACCGGCCTCTCACGCCGGAGACACGGGTTCGAGTCCCGTTGGGACTACCAGGACAAACCCGGAGGCTCAGGGATTTCCCCTGAGCCTCTCTACGTTTCCTGGGGCGGGCCCGTCAACGGACCGCAGCCTTGAACACGGAGGCCGGGGCTGTGCCGCGATCAGGCGAACCCTCTTCAAACCCATCTTTATGGGTCGTCAGCATCCACATACCGTCAAAGCGTTCTTCTCAAGCGATTCTGGATCTCTGCTTCATGGCAGTCATGTGTTCAACGTCAATGGGGCGCAGTTAGCGATCGCACGAGATGGAATGAGGCGCCGAAGCGATAAGAGGACGCTGGGCGCAAATTTGGATGTCGCCGACAACGAGGGAAATAGGGCCAAACAGCTTGGCATTGGCATATCAACCCGTGGAAAGGTGCGTCAAGGTAGGTGTCGCTTTATGGCGTAAATTTGGGTGTCGCTTGACAATGCCGGGGTATCGACAAAACCGATTTCACTTGCCATTCGTATCGAAATTATCGACTGGACAGGACGGATGGCGGACACTACCAGAAGATGTATTCCAGGCTGAGCGTTGACCGGATCGCGCCTGATTCGGCATGCAGGCCGGGCGGCGGAACCTGATCGAAGAGGGTTGGGCCATGAATTTCATTTTCACCTGCCCGGAGGCGGGTAAAATTTTCGAGACGCCGGATTTCACCATCACCGAAAACCATGGTGTAGTGATCGACGCCGACGGCCGGCGGCGCCTGGAAGCCCGGGTGACCCTGGACGGCCCCTGCCCCTATTGCGGGCAGCGGCACACCTACCGAGCTGACGAGATGATCTGCCCCTTCGAAGCGGTGGCGGCTCCAGTGGAACGAAAGTGTCAGGTTTCAGAAGAGGAAAATGGATGACGGACGAAAAACGGCATCCTCGGCTGACCACCACCGTGGCCGGGGCCGGGTGAGCCTCCAAGATCGGTCCAGGGGACCTGGACCGGGCGCTTTGCGGGCTGGCCTTTCCCACCGACGAGAACGTGATCATCGGGCTGGAACGTGCCGACGACGCCGGGGTCTACCGGGTCAACGACGAGTTGGCCCTGATCCAAACGGTGGATTTTTTCACGCCCATCGTGGACGACCCCTATGATTTCGGCCGCATCGCCGCGGCCAACGCCTTGAGCGATGTCTATGCCATGGGCGGGGTACCAAAGACGGCCATGAACCTGGTGGCCTTTCCGGTCAAGACCATGGACCTGTCTGTGCTGCGCCGGGTCCTGGAGGGCGGCATCGCTGTGCTGAAGGAAGCCGGGGTGGTTCTCATCGGCGGGCACAGCATCGAGGACGCGGAACTCAAGTACGGCCTCTCGGTGACCGGTTTCATCCACCCGGACCGCGTGCTTTCCAAGAAGAACCTTCGTGCCGGCGATAGGCTGGTACTCACCAAACCGCTCGGCACCGGCATCATCAACACGGCCATCAAGGGCGGTCTGGCATCGGCGGCCGTCGCCGCAGAGGTCACCGAGCAAATGGCCACGTTGAACCGGGCCGCCGCCGAAACCATGGCCGGCTTCGACATTTCCGCCTGTACCGATGTCACCGGGTTCGGGCTCCTGGGCCATCTGGCCGAGATGGTCAGCGGTTCGGGGTGCGGGGCGCGGATCTTCGCAGCCAAGGTGCCGATCCTCGGCGAAACCCTCGATCTGGCCGCCATGGGACTCGTGCCGGCGGGGGCCCACCGCAACCGGGAGTTCCGGAAGCACATGGTGGCGTTTGCGCCGTCAATCGACGCAGTGATGCAGGATGTGCTCTTTGATCCCCAGACCTCTGGCGGGCTTCTGATCAGCGTGGATCGCGCGCAAAGCGAACCTCTCGTGGCGGCACTCCGGGAAGCCGGAGTGAAAGCCGCGGCGGTTATCGGTGAGGTCATCGGAGAAGAAGAGAAAATAATCGTCGCCTGACGATCCGCAACCAAAGGGGCAAGAGAAACCCGATGGGTCTTCTCTATGCCGAATCCGAAACGTGTCAGTGGAAAGGAGACACCTCCGGTTCAGCCATTCCAGTAGCCACTGTAAAGGCTTGAAAAGCGGGCCTTGAAGGATTTCGTTCCGGTGAGGACGGCCGCGTTGGAGAAGACTAGTGTCGGCGCCCGGCCTTCTCGATCAGCGCGATGGCGTGGCGGATGGGTACGGCGTAGGAAATTCCCGTGGGGCGTTCGAGCACTCGTTCTTTGCCTTCCCGGACGAGCACCTTGTTCAGGATACCGATCACCACCCCGGTGTCCGGGTCGTAGACGGGGCTGCCGCTGTTTCCGGGGTAAGCCGTCGCATCCAGCTGGTAGACTTCCGACGCGTTTTTGAGCTTTTGAATCGCGACGCGATCGAGCTGCCGGGCACTCAGCGAAGGGATCACGTCCAGTGTGACGGAGGAGATGATTCCGCGATGGGTCACAGGATAGAGGCCGAGAATCATCCCAATGGGAAAGCCTGTAAACGCGACCGCTTCGCCTTCTCTCACCCGGCGCTCGCTCAGTCTGAGCGGCGGAAGGGGCGGACCCTGGATCTGAAGCAGCACCAGGTCGTGGTCCCGATCTTCGGCCGTGACCTGGGCTTCACGGGCTTCCACCTCCTGGCCGCGCCCGACAAAAACGGCCAGAGTCTCCTTCCTGGCTGTATCAAGCTTTTCCGGGATCACGTGAGCGTTGGTGGCCACCAGGCGGCCGTCGTCCACGGCGAAACCAGTCCCCAAAAAGGCGGCCGGGGGGCGCCGCATGGGCTGCACCGTTCCCACGGCCACCACGCCGGGGCGGATCTGTTGGATGATTTCGGGAAGCTCTTCGGCGAAGGCACGGCCCGAAGGTACGGCCGGCACGCAGAGGATCAGTGCAAAGACGACCAGACGTTCGGCTGCGGTCATTTCCATCGCTTTGTACTCCAAATGAGCAGATCCCGGCGCCTTCAGAACCTCATAAGCCGGCGTTCGTAGATGAAGGTTTCCTCATAGCCGAAAAGGGCGTTCAAGTGATGAATGAAGGCATGCCCTCCTTCGTCCCGCCACAGTTCCACCAGCCGCTCGTTCACCACGCGGTAGAAGGCCTCCAGGCCGCCTTGTGAAGCCTCGCCTTCGGCGGCTGTTTCAACGGCGAGCCGATCCACCAGGTCGAGCCAGGTCTGACTCACCCCCATGATGAAATAGGGCCACGCCTTCTGGAGCGGTTCCGACCAGAGAGAATCACTGGTATCGCCGATGCCGGGTCGGCCGATCTTTTGAGGGTCATCGTACGAGTCCTTTTCAATCAGCTTCCGCGCTTTGAGGTCCTCAAGGACCGGGCTTTCCTGGATTCGGCGGAAGATCTGGGCAGCGGCTTCGGGAGACGTGTAGACGATGAAACTGAACTGGTGGCCGGCGCCATCGCGGCGAGCCCGGCGGTGAAAACGCCACAGTTCGATGGTTTCGCGAAAGTCTTCCAGCACCGGCGCCACCACTTCGCGGGCGATGAGCGGATCCACATGCCATCGGGGAGGTTCGCCTTCGGGCCAATGGATGCGGAATCGGGCGTACCACCACCCCCGGTTCGATTCGGAGGTTTCCGTCGCGGCCTCCTCTGCGGCGTAAGGCGGAGCCGGTTTCGTTGTGGCGCATCCCGAAACCCAGGCCAGTGCCAGCAGCAAGACCGGGAGGCACCCCGGCTTCCATCCGTTCCGTTTCATGATTTCTTCTCCTGTCCGCGAGGAAAAACTCGGGCAACGGCCCCGAGCACCGTAAGGGATTCGGGAACCGCCGCGGGATGTTGGGCATAGACTTCATCGAAATCGGGGTTCGTAATCACCTTGATCATGGCGATTCAACGCCCGGGAACCGTTTGCAGCGGCGCCGGTCAAGGTTGCCTCGACGGCCAAAGATTGTGTAGCTTGTCGGTAGGCAAACGTCCCGCCGGAAAGGAGCCCGCCGTGAAAGGCTTGGGAATACTGTCAGCTGTATTTTTCTCCTTGATTGTGATTTCGGTGATTCACGCATCCGATGATAGCAGCACCTGCGCCAAGCGTGAAGCCATGATCCGGGCCGTCCAATCGGATCTGGACGAAACCAGCCGGCACGTGGGAAGAGACCGTCTGTCGCCGCATGTCCTTGAAGCCATGCGCCGCGTTCCCCGCCACGAATTCGTCCCCGAGGACCTCAAGCCGCATGCCTACGAAAATCGTCCGCTCCCCATCGGCTACGGGCAGACCATATCCCAGCCCTATATCGTGGCGCTCATGACCGAACTGCTCGACTTGAAGCCCGACGACACCGTCTTGGAAATCGGAACGGGCTCGGGCTACCAAGCGGCGGTTCTCGCCGAATGCGCGCGAGAGGTTTACTCCATAGAAATCATTCCGGAATTGGCCGAAACGGCGCAGTCGAGGCTCCTCCGCCTGGGATACCGAAACGTCACGGTGAAGACCGGAGACGGGTACTTCGGCTGGGAAGAGCGAGCGCCCTTCGACGCCATCATCGTGACGGCCGCCGCAACTCACATTCCACCTCCACTGGTGCACCAGCTGAAACCCGGCGGCACCATGGTGATCCCGGTGGGACCGCCGTTCATGGTGCAGCACTTGACGCTGGTCAAAAAGACCGAAGACGGCAAGGTGAGCACGCGGCAGCTTCTGCCTGTCGCCTTTGTGCCTCTGATCGGCGGAAAGCGTACCCCATGACGCCCGCACCGGCTGTCTTCTGCCTTTCCTGCGGCGCGCTCGCCTTCGAGATTCTTCTCGTGCGGGTGCTTCACATCATTCAGTGGCACCATTTCGCCTTCATGATCATCAGCCTGGCGCTCCTCGGCTATGGGGCCGGCGGCACCGTCCTCGCCATCGTACAGAACCGCCTCCTCGACCGGTTTCCGTTCGCCTTCGCGGCAAGCGCCGTCGGCTTCAGCCTGTCATCCTTGGCCGCCATCGCCCTGGCGCAGCACATCCGGTTCAATCCGCTGGAAATGCTTTGGGACCCCGGCCAGCTCGGCCGGCTCTTCAAAGTTTACCTGGTGCTGTCGCTGCCGTTTTTCTTTGCGGCAAGCGGCGTGGGGCTGGCCTTGGCCCGGCACCGAGGACGAATCCACCGGATCTACCTGGCGGATCTTCTGGGGGCTGGAACCGGGGCGGCGGCGGCCTTGGGGCTGCTTACGACCTTCAGCCCGACCGACAGCATACGGATCGCCTCAACGCTCGGGTTCGTCGCGGCTGCCCTGGGGCTGTTCGACCCGTCACGACGCCGAACCCTTCTGTACTTGGCGGGCCTTGCCGGCTGCGCACTCCTTTGGTCCGCAGCGTTTCCTCATGCGCTTCTCGCGCCGCGCGTTTCTGAATACAAGGGTCTTTCCATGGCGCTTCGAACACCGGGAGCCCGCATTCTTGAAGAGCGCCACAGCCCTCTGGGCTGGGTCGTGCTGGTTGAAAGCCCGAAGGTTCCGTTCCGGATCGCCCCCGGACTGAGCCTAGCCTGCGACGCGCCGGTTCCCGCGCAACTCGGACTTTTCATCGATGGAGACGGTCCGATCCCGGTCCTTGCCAGGCCCGACCGATCGGAATCGACGGCCTACCTGGACTGCCTCCTCACCGCCCTGCCCTACCGGCTGGTTGCCGATCCCCGGGTGCTCGTCCTGGGGCTGGGCGGTGGAACCGATGCCGTTCTCGCCCACCGCCTGGGTGCGGCCTCCGTCGACGCGGTGGAAACAAACGCCGACTTGCTCGAACTGGTTCGAAAAGCCTCCGCCGACGATGCCGGAAGCGGCGCCTCCTGGCTTCAACGGACGCACATCCGCTTGGGGGAACCTCGAAGCACCATGGAACGGACTTCGAAAACCTATGATCTGATCCACCTTTCGGCCCTGGGGGCCCTTTCCGGTTCGGCGGCGGGGGCGCACGGGTTGAGTGAAACGTACGGCGCCACGGTGGAAGCCTTCGAAACCTACCTCGAACGCCTGGCGCCCGGCGGATTCCTCGTCGTCACCCAGACCATCGCCCTTCCCCCCCGAGCCACCCTGAAACTCGTAGCGACCGTTCTTTCCGCCATGGAGCGCACGAAGACGCCCCACCCGCGGCAGCGCCTGGCCGTTCTTCGAAACTGGAACACCGCGCTGGTCCTCGTGAAAAAGGGAGTGATCACTGAAAGCGAGTCGGCGGCGATCCGATCCTTCAGCGAAGTTCATTCCTTTGACCTGGTATTCCTCCCCGGCATAGAATCTTCGGAAGTCAACCGGTTCAACGTCCTGGAAAGGCCCTATTTTCATGAAGGTGTCCGCCGGCTGCTTGAAAAGGACCGAGACACGTTTCTCCGCGACTATCCCTTCGACCTGAAGCCGGCGACGGACGACCGCCCATACTTCTTTCACTTTTTCAAGTGGCGGGCCTTTCCGGAGTTCTTTGCGCTCCGGCGGCGAGGCGGCCTCCCGCTCATCGAATGGGCCTATCCGGTGCTTGCGGCGACACTGGGCCAGGCGGCTCTTTCGAGCGTCGTCCTCGTGGTGCTTCCCCTTCGGTTTTTGAAACGGCCCAAAAACCGAAGCGAAGGATCGTTGAAGCGCCGGGCCGGACCGTATTTCCTCTGCCTTGGCCTCGCCTTCCTTTTTGTGGAAATCGCCGTTATCCAGAAGTTCATCCTCCTTCTAGGCCGGCCCATCTACGCGATGACGGCGACGGTAGCGCCGTTTCTCGTTTGTGCCGGTCTGGGAAGCGGCTTTTCGAAGGCATGGGCATCTCGGGTCGCGGGTGTCCATCGATTCTTCGAAGGACGCGCCATCGGCGTCACCGCCTTACTGGTAGGGATGATCGTCCTTTCGGCCGCGCTCCTCCTTCCCGAACTGGTTCAATACCTGATGCCCGCTCCGGCCGCCTTGCGCTGGCTCGCGGCCCTGGGGATCGCCGCGCCGCTCGCCTTTTTCATGGGCATGCCGTTTCCACTCGGTTTGAGCCTCCTTTCCCGACGGGCCGAAACCCTGATACCCTGGGCTTGGGGCGTGAACGGGTGCGCGTCGGTTCTGAGCGCGGTACTGGCCATGGTTTTCGCCATCCATTGGGGCTACAGGGCGGTTCTCGTATCGGCCGCAATGTTGTATCTTGTGGCGGCCGTTCTGTTCTGGAACGAAGATTGACATGCACTCGAACCTTCCCTGGAACGCCGACCCTGCCCGATATGGCAGGCATACGAGAGGGCGGTGAGGAAGAAACGGAAATGGCCAAGGTTCTTTTTGTGGAAGACGATGCGTCGCTACGGCTCACGCAGACGCTTTACTTGGAACAGGAAGGGTTCACCGTAACGGCGGCTTCCGGCCGGCGAGGTGCCCGGAAATCCTTGGAACAGGATAGCTTCGACCTGGTGGTGACGGACCTTCGACTGGGCGAAGCAAGCGGCATCGACGTGCTTCGTGACACCCGAAGTCTCCAGCCAGAAGCGGAAATCATCGTCATCACCGGATACGGGTCCGTGGAAAGCGCCGTCGAAGCCATGAAGGAGGGCGCCTACGACTATCTCACCAAGCCCGTCGATCCGGAACAGCTCGTCCGTGTCCTCCGAAAGGCGCTGGAACGGCGGGCGCTTCGCCTGCAAGTCGACCACCTGCAAGTGCGCTGTGCCCGGGAAGCCGGGTTGGATGGTTTCGTCGCGGTGAGCCCGGCCATGCGGTTGGTGCTGTCCGCCGTCGACGATGTGGCGGCCACCGACGCCACCGTGCTCATCGAAGGAGAAAGCGGCACCGGAAAAGAACTCATAGCCAAGCTCATCCACCAGCGGAGCCGCCGGGCCATGGGGCCGTTTCTCGGAATCAACTGCGGCGCCATGCCGGAAAACCTCCTGGAAAGTGAGCTCTTCGGTCATGTGCGCGGTTCCTTCACCGGCGCTCACCGGGACAAGAAAGGCCTCTTTGAAGCCGCCGGCGGCGGAACGCTCTTTCTCGACGAAATCGGGGAACTCTCCCCCAACTTCCAGGTGAAGCTTCTTCGAACGCTGCAGGAAGGCACCATCCGGCGCGTGGGCGACATCCGGGAAACCTTCGTGGACGTCCGGATCATCGCGGCGAGTAACCGGGACCTCATCGGGCTCGTCCATGAAGGGGCCTTTCGCCAGGACCTCTATTTCCGCATCAAGGTGGTTCCCATCCACCTGCCGCCGCTTCGTGAACGAAGAGAAGACATCCTTCCGCTGGCGGAAATGTTCGTCAGGCGCCTGAGCGACCGCATGGGCCGCAAACCGCCGGAACTGTCGCCCGCCGCCAAGGAAAAGCTCTATGGCCATTGCTGGCCCGGCAACGTACGGGAACTGGAAAACACCCTGGAACGGGCCCTGATTTTCAACCGGGGCGATCGACTCGAAGCCGACGACTTCACACTGGAGGCCTGCCCGCCGCACCCCTCCGCCGGTTTTGGAACAGCGGCCGAAGACGCCCGCGATTGGCGGGTGTCCCTCGAAGAAATCGAACGGCGCCACATCCTCGACGTCCTGGAACGCTGCGGTGGGAACCGCACCAAGGCGGCGCGGATCCTCGGCATCGGCACCAATACTTTGTGGCGGAAAATCAAACGCTACCAGGAAGCATCAGGCTATGATCCGACGCAAACGTGAACCCTCTGAAACACCGCCCACCGTCGGAACCGAGCGGGACCGCCTTCAAGCGATCCTCAACAGCATGGACGACGGCGTGGCCATCGTCGGGCGCGACTACCGCATCGAATTCATGAACCTGTCCTTGAGAAGCGAAATGGGTGACGGCGAAGGCCGCTTCTGTTTTGACTTCTTCGGGCATGACCGAGCGAACTGCGAAGAGTGCCAGCACGGGATGAGTTCCTTCGGGCCGGTCCTCCGAAGGGAATGGACCTGCCACAAAACGGGGAAGATCTTCGACGTCTCGGTGGCGCCGCTTCACAAGCCCGACGGCGACGTGGCTCGGCTGCACATCCTTCGCGACATCACCGAAAGAAAACGCCTGGAATCGCAGCTCCAGGAATACTCCGAGCGACTGGAAGCCAAGGTGCGCGAGCAGGCGGAGACCCTATCGCGCCAGGAACGCCTCGCGCTTCTCGGGGAAATCGCAGCGGGGCTGGCGCACGAGATCCGCACCCCGCTCGGCGCCATCCTCACCGGCATCCGTCTCCTGGAAAAAGGCGGCCAGCCGCCCGATAACGAACGGATCCTCTTCGACCTTCTGAAAAAAGAAACCGCCCGTCTGGACCGAAAGGTCACCGAATTTCTTGGTTACGCCCGAAAACGCACGCCGCAGTGGATGCTCACCTCCGTCGCCCAGCTGCTCCAGGACGTCAAGACAGTCCTGCAAAACGATCCAAGATTACTGGGATCCGTTACTATCCAATGCGCCGTGCCGGCGGACCTTCCCCCTTGGCCCATGGACCCGGACCAGATCAAGGAGGCACTGCTGAACATCGGCCAGAACGCCCTCCAAGCCCTTCAAGGCTCCGGGACGCTGCGACTGGAAGCCAAGGTGACCGATAACCTTCTGGAAATTTTCGTCTACGATGACGGGCCGGGCATCCCCATGGACATCCTACCTCAGATCTTCCGGCCCTTTTTCAGCCGCCGTTCCGACGGCACCGGACTGGGACTCGCCATCTGCCGGGAGATTGTCGAGGCCCACGGCGGGCGGATCGCGGCAACCAGCGTTCCGGGGCGCTCCACCGTCTTTCGGATCGCTCTTCCTTTCCGAAAAACCGAAGGAGGTTCTCAACGCTGAGCAAAATGAAGCGGTGATGGCAAGCGATCCGGGGGCGCAGGGCGGCTCCTGCCTCGTAAGCCCCAGAAACCGCAAAGCCTACATGCCGCATCGAAAGCACGCCGGAACGCATGACGGCTGTCCGCAGCTGCTGGTCGAAACCGATGAATGATCGACTGAAGCCAAGACCCGGAACCCATGATGGGAGAATTGTGATGCTACAAACGAGACACCATTCTTCGCTGCAAATTATCCCGAAGAGATTTGGGGGATCGAAGACCCCAGGATCACCCGTATCGACGAACTGGATCTATGGGTCGTGGTGTACACCGCTTATTCCCGGGGTGGTCCGCTGGTTTCCCTGGCCACGACGAGGGACTTTCAGACGTTCAAGCGCAAGGGTGCGGTGATGCCGCCGGAAGACAAGGACGCGGCCCTGTTCCCGGTCCGGTTCAATGGGCGCTGGGCCATGCTTCACCGGCCGGTTTCCGGGTTCGTGGGCGTCGGCGCCCATATCTGGATCTCCTTCAGCCCGGACATGAAACACTGGGGCGATCATCAAATACTTCTGCCGGCCCGTAAGGGCGGCTGGTGGGACGCCAACAAGGTCGGCCTTTCGCCGCCACCGCTGCGAACCGAAAAAGGCTGGCTGATCCTCTACCACGGCGTCCGCAGCACGGCCTCGGGGTGTATTTATCGGTTGGGACTGGCGCTGTTGGACCTGGAAGACCCGACCCGGCTGGTGGCCAGGGCGGATGAATGGGTATTCGGGCCGGAAGAGGCCTATGAGACCACCGGTGACGTGGACAAGGTGGTGTTCCCTTGCGGCTGGATCGCCGAGGGAGACGATATTCGGATGTATTACGGCGGGGCGGACAAATGCATCGCCCTGGCCACGGCGCGGGTATCGGAACTGCTGGACTGGCTCGAAAAGCACAACCAGCAGGATAGACGCATGTGGAGTCAGCTATGAGAATCGCCATGTTATCCCCAATCGCCTGGCGCACGCCGCCGAGACACTACGGTCCCTGGGAGTACGTTGTCTCCCTGCTGACCGAAGGCCTGGTGGCGCGCGGGATCGATGTGACCCTGTTTGCCACCGGCGATTCGCAAACCCGGGGCCGGCTGCAGAGCGTCTGCCCCAGGGGTTATGAGGAAGACCCGGAACTACTGCCCAAGGTATGGGAATGTCTGCACATTTCCCATCTATTCGAACAAGGGGACGCCTTCGATCTGATTCACAACCACTTCGACTATCTGCCGCTCACCTATTCCGGTATGACCACGACGCCGGTGGTGACCACCATCCACGGCTTTTCGTCGCCCAAGATCCTGCCGGTGTACAAGAAATACAACGGTAAATGCTTCTATGTGGCCATCAGCCAGGCCGACAAGTCGCCGGAGCTGGACTACGCCGCTGTCATCCATCACGGCATCGACCTTGGCCGGTTCACCTTCAGACGTGATCATGGGTCGTATCTACTCTTTTTCGGCCGCATCCACCCGGAGAAGGGTACTGCCGAGTGCATCGAGGTGTCCCGGCGCGTCGGCATGAGGCTCATCATAGCGGGCATCATCCAGGACCAGGCCTATTTCGACACAAAGGTCAAGCCCTACTTGGATGGCGATCGCATCGTCTATGTGGGCAGCGTCGGGCCGGAAAAACGCGATGAACTGCTGGGCGGCGCCTACGCCCTGCTTCACCCCATCGCCTTCGACGAGCCGTTCGGCCTTTCCGTGGTGGAGTCCATGGCCTGCGGCACCCCGGTAGTGGCCTTTTCCAGGGGGAGCATGCCGGAAATCATCGCTCACGGGGAGACCGGTTTTTTGACCACCGATGTCGATGGGATGGTGCGGTACCTCAAAGATGTCAGGGACCTTGACCGTCATAAATGCCGCCAACGGGTCGAGGCGCACTTCAGCGTGGAGCGCATGGTGGCGGATTATATCCGGGTGTACGAAACCATCATCAACCGGACCCGGCGCGAGGACCACCGGCCCTGGGGCTTTTACGAGGTCTTGGCGGACAAGCCGGATCACAAGGTCAAGCGGATCACCGTCTACCCTGGGCAGCGCCTGAGCTACCAGCGCCATTTCAGGCGTTCCGAACACTGGTACGTGCTCAGCGGCACCGCGGTGGTGACCCGAAACGGAGAAGAGATCGAGCGGGTGTCCGGCCAGAGCATCGATCTGCCGGTGGGGACCTGGCACCGCATCCGCAACCCTGGATCGGACAACCTGGTGTTTATCGAGGTACAGACCGGGGACTATTTCGGCGAGGATGATATCGAAAGATCGGAAGATGATTATGGCAGAATCTAAAGAACCGATCATTCGGCGTTACGAGAAAAACCCCATCCTGACCAAGCATGATGTGCCCTACCCGGTGGAAACGGTGCACAATGCCGGCGTGGTCAAGCTGGGCGGCAAGTATGTCATGCTGTTTCGATCTCACTTGCGCAACGGCCGGTCGATCATCGGTCTGGCGCAAAGCCGTGACGGCTTACACTTTACGGTCCGGCCGGAGCCGTTCATCACCCCGGCCAAGGCCGGGCCGTTCGCCGAATACGAAGCCTTCGGCGTGGAAGATCCGCGCATCTGCCCCATGGAAGGCAGATACCTGATCACCTACTCGGTCTATTCCCGGCACGGCGTCCGGGTGGCCCTGGCCGGAACCACGGATTTTGAGCGCCTGGACCGGATCGCCCTGATCACCCAGGCGGACTACCGCAACGTGGTCATTTTCCCTGAAAAAATAGGCGGCCGCTATGCCCGGCTGGACCGGCCACATTCGGAAATCTCACCGTGGTCCATCTGGATTTCTTATTCGGATGAGATGAGATGTTCCCCTTGTTCCCAAGCCAGAGCTTGGGAACCAGCGGAATTAGCCCAAATAGATGCGTGGAAACTGCGAAATGTAAGCTTTGGACTCTGAGAAGCCTGAAACTCCTGACGGCCTTCCTGCATCCGACGGGATCCAAGCACTCCCCATCTCTTCCATAATGGACAGGCCGGCCTTCCAATATGGAACGATCGTGGGCTTTCCCGTAAGGCCCCGACGTGGTTCATCTTATTGTTTTCTCATCATTTTCCTATTTCGTTCCATCCTGGCACAAGGTTTGCCGCAGCCAATGGCGGGTAGACAGGATGTGGGCGGGCCTGGGCCTGGTGGGGTTTGAGCCCACAGGAACGGCCCCGAAAGGAAAACCACGGTCCGGGCGGCCGGGTTACGGAGGCGACGATCATGGCTGAAGAGAAGAAGGCGAAGCAGTACAATTTCCGTGATTTTTCGATGTGTGAAGCGACGGTCCAGATGCTTGAGAAGGCGGCGGCCGACGGTGCGGAGACGGCGTTTCAGCGGGCGGCGGAGATGAAGCCGTGCCCGATCGGTGCGGATTCGGCCTGCTGCAAGCATTGTTTCATGGGTCCGTGCCGTTTGAATCCCAAGGATCCGTATGCGAAGGTGGGGGTGTGCGGGGCGACTATCGACACCATTGCGGCGCGGAACTTTGCGCGGATGGTGGCGTCTGGGTGTGCCGCGCACACGGACCACGGGATGAGCATGCTGGATGTGTTCCGGGAGGTTGTAAACGGAAGGATCGCCGACTACAAGATCAAGGACGAAGAGAAGCTCCGGACGGTGGCGGAGAGCATCGGCATCGAGACGGCGGGCCGGGAGGTGAAGGAGATCGCCTTGGATCTCTATCACGAGCTGGAGCGGACCTACACGCAGGTGGAAGGCGAGATTCCGTTCGTCAAGCGGGTGCCGCCGAAGACGCTTGAGACCTGGCGGAAGCTGGGGATCGTTCCGCGGGGGTCCATGCGCGAGATCATGGAGATCATGCACCGGACCCACATAGGGGTGGACCAGCACTACGAAAACATCGTGAAGCAGTGTTCGCGGACGGCGCTCGCCGACGGCTGGGGCGGTTCGATGGTGGCCACCGAGATTTCGGACATCCTTTTCGGGACGCCGAAGCCGTTGGTAGGGGGCGTGAACATGGGGTTTTTGAAGGAAGACCACGTGAACGTCATCGTGCACGGCCACGAACCGAACCTGTTCGAGTCCATGATCGATTCGGTCAACGACCCGGCGCTCGTCGAGAAGGCAAAGGAAGCGGGAGCCGCCGGGATCAACCTTGTGGGGATGTGCTGCTCGGGGGCGGAGGTATTAAGCCGTCACGGGGTGCCGCATGTGGGGAACTTCATGAGCACGGAAGTCGTCATCGCCACGGGGGCGGTGGACGCCATGGCGGTGGACGTCCAGTGTATCAAGCAGGGGCTTTCGACCATGGCCAGATGCTACGGGACGAAGTTTTTCACCACCAATCCGCGGGCGAAGATCGAAGGGGCGGAACACATCGAGTTCCATGAACACACGCCGCGTTCGTGCACCGACAAGGTGGTGCAGCTGGCCATCGAGCGGTACAAGAACCGGCCAGGGCGGGTGGTGATCCCGCAGCGGCGTGACATGGGGATCCACGGGTTTTCGCACGAATATATCAGCTACATGCTGGGCGGGACCTTCCGCGGTTCGTACGTGCCCCTCAATGAAAACATCATCAACGGCCGGATCCGAGGCCTCGCAGGGGTTGTGGGCTGCACCAACCCGCGGGTGAAGCACGACTACGTGCACGTGGAACTGGTCAAGGAACTGATCCGCAACAACGTGCTGGTGGTGCAGACGGGCTGCTCGCAGATTGCCCTCGCCAAGGCGGGCCTCATGAAACCCGATGCGGCGGTGTTGGCTGGAGACGGCCTGGCGGAAGTGTGCGAAACGGTGGGGATGCCGCCGGTTCTGGGGCTGGGCTCCTGCGTGGACAACAGCCGGATCCTCATCGCCTGCGCCGAGATGGTCCGTACCGGCGGCCTGGGCGAAAGCATTGCGGATCTTCCAGTTGCGGGGGCGGCCCCCGAGTGGATGAGCGAGAAGGCCATCAGCATCGGCCACTATTTCGTGGCCTCGGGGCTGTACACGGTCTTCGGCGTGGGCTTCCCCGCCATAAAAGGGACGAAGTTCCACAAGCTCCTCTTCGAAGGCCTGGAAGAACTGGGCTGCGGCAAATGGGGCTTCGCGGAAGATCCCATCGAAATGGCTCACCTCATGATCTCGCACATCGACAAAAAGCGCGAAGCCCTTGGCATCATGGGCGAACGCGAACGGAAGCTCTTCGGCATGGAAGACCGGCGCGCCATGGAAGTGTAAGCGCTTGCCCGAGGCGCGCGTTCACTCCTTGCGGTCGACAGATGGGGGCGGGCGGCCGACCCGCCCTTTTTCTGAGCCTCCGGCAGTGCCCGTTCGGGCGGAAACTCCACAACCCGACAAGCGCCGACCTGTGTGAACGCCGGCCAACCTTGGTGCCTTCCGCCCCGCCAGTTTTGAGCCCCTTCAACCGCGGTACCGCCCCGTCTTCAATCGGTTGAAGGCTTGGGAAAGGTCTTCTCGCCGTCGAATCGCCGGATCATCCGATCGTCCAGCTCCACGCAGGCGACGGCAAAGCGCTCCATCTGCCGTAGCAGATCCAAGTCATCGTCCGTTTTCTTTCCGAAACCCACGAAGTGGAAAGCCCGATCATCGCTCTTTCGCATCCCATCGTGTTCCTGTGCCCTTCACCCGGAAAGATCGAACACCGCCCAGACCGGGGTGTGATCACTCGGCTTTTCTCTTCCCCGCGGTTCGACGTCCACTCCGCAGTCGACGGCGGCTTCCGCGAGCACTCGCGTCGCGAACACATGGTCGAGGCGCCACCCTAGATTGCGTTCAAAGCTTTTGGGCAGTCGGTAGTCCCAAAAAGTAAATTGCCGCACCTCGGGGTGGATTTTCCGAAATACGTCCTCCAGGCCCCACGCCGTCACATCGGCGAGGACCGCTCGCTCCTCGGGATGAAAGCCGACCTCGCCTTCGAGTCGTTTCGGATCGAAGACATCCAAGGGTTCCGGCGCCACATTGATGTCGCCGGTCCAGATGAGCCGATCGCCGGGATCGAAATGGTTTTCAAACCAACTTTTCAGCTCCTTGAGAAAACCCAGTTTGAACTGAAACGCTGGATCGTCAGGCGATCGCCCCTGGGGCACGTAGGTGTTGACCACCCAGACTCCATTCATCAAGGCGGCCAGAAACCGGGCCTCGCGGTCGATCACGTCACGGCCGGTTTCCGATCGGATTTCCTCAGGTGCGTCACGGAAAAGGAGCGCGACGCCGTTGAAGGACTTCTGACCTCGAACGGCGGCATGGTAGCCGGCGGCTTCGAAAGCCTTGAAAGGAAAATCTTTCTCCTGGCACTTGATTTCCTGAAGACA
The DNA here is from genome assembly GCF_005377625.1 of Desulfoglaeba alkanexedens ALDC. Taxonomy (GTDB): domain Bacteria; phylum Desulfobacterota; class Syntrophobacteria; order Syntrophobacterales; family DSM-9756; genus Desulfoglaeba; species Desulfoglaeba alkanexedens. Next base: position 424,233 of record NZ_CP040098.1, read on the forward strand.
CAAGACGTCTGGGGCTTCCTTCTGGAGCCAATCGAGGACGATGGGAAGCCGCGCCCGGATGCCGTTCACATTGAACGTCGCCATCTTCCAGACCATCCGAACCTCCACGGTGAGCACTCAAGCCATCAGCCGCCTTTGACACTCAGCAAACATGCTTAGACTTTAGACATTAAACTTTACAATCTAAAGTCTAAAGTCTAGACGTGAGCCGCAATGAACAAACCCCAATGCCCTGCCCCATCGGCCCGAGGGCGGGCCTCCTACAGGCGATCGGCTCGGTTTTCCCTTATCGGTAGGAGCGGGCTTGCCCGCGATCCGTAAAACCGGCAATGCCCCGCGTTGACCCTGGTCGCCGCCAAGCCGGCTCCTACACGGCCTGAGTCGCTCCTTAGTACAGCTCCACATAATTAAGTCGCCACTATGCAGCAGTCTTCAGTGCGTTAACATAAGCCATGATCTTTCCCCTCGTTCCCAAGCTCCGGCTTGGGAACGCCCTGCCCGGGAAGCTCCAGCTTCCCTCCCGCTAAAACGGTATAAGCGTTGATTTTGAGTTCCAGAACACGCTCCTAGGAGCGTAGAAATGTAGGGACGCAGCGCCGCTGCACCCTTACGTGAAAAAACGGACACTCAATCCACAGATGGGCGAAGGGTATTCTCAGACGGCTTCTTACTTGTTGATCCAGCCAAGGACTTCGTCTTTGCTCGGGATTTTCCCGACCGATTTCACTTCCCCGTCGATCACCACCGCGGGCGTTCCAAAAACTCCGTAGCTGGCGATATCGAGCGGGTTCTTGACTTTCTCGATGTCAGCCTCCACGCCCGCTTCCTTGAGCGCTTCACGAACCGTAGCTTCGGTCTTTTCGCACTTCGGGCACCCCGGACCCAAGATCTTCACATCCATCCGTTTCCTCCTTTTCCACCTTGGCAGCATCTTTCGGCGCTCACCGCACCGTCTCCCACCTTGGTCCACCGGAACGTCACGCCTCCAGAATTCATGTTCGAATCCTTGGGAGGCAGCACTCCCAGCAAAACCACCTTTCCGTTCGGTTAATGTATTGTCACCTGTCAATATACTGGATGATCCATCTTGTCAACACCCGGCGCTGCGTTTCGTTCCCGAAGCTCGCCGGAGCCCCAAGGGGCGCCAATCGCTTAAACGTCGGTGAAGGAAGGAAGATCGCTTTCCCCGCGTCGCCCCAGCCCGCTCCCCGGTCGCCTAAAACAAACTTGACAGAGTTCTAGTGTATTGCTATCTGGGCATATAGGGAATCACGCGACGCCGTTTTGCGAATCAGCCGACACAAGGGCTTGCCAGCGCATTGCACATTGCAGGCTCAGGGTCTCATCGAAAGGAGAAGGTTCTGTGGCTCGTACCCCAGTATCCAGTGAAGCCGTTCAACGACGAGCGATCCAAGACGTGACGCTCGAAGAACCGGAAAATCAGATCGACTGGCGGGACATTTGGAAGCCCATGGCGCTGCTGACCGGTGCCTTCTTGCTTCTTTTCTGGATCCCCATCGAAAACGAACGGGTGAGGGGCGCCGTCTTGGAATCCTTGGCACTCGCCAAGTGGTACGCCCAGGAACACGTGCTGCTGTGCCTGATTCCGGCGCTTTTCATTGCGGGCGCCATCGGCTGCTTTGTCTCTCAGGCCGCGGTGATGAAGTACCTGGGCGCCGGAGCCCCTAAAGTCCTTGCGTACGGGGTGGCGTCCGTTTCCGGGAGCATCCTTGCGGTCTGCTCCTGCACCGTGCTTCCGCTTTTTGCGGGCATCTGGAAGCGTGGGGCCGGATTAGGACCGGCCATCGCCTTCCTCTATTCCGGCCCCGCCGTCAACATCCTCGCTGTGGTGCTCACGGCCCGGATCCTCGGGCCGGAACTGGGCATCGCCCGAGCCGTTGGGGCCGTTTTGTTCAGCCTCGTCATCGGCCTCGCCATGCATTTCATCTACCGAAAAGAAGAGCAGGCCAAAGCGCTCGCGGCACTCCACATGCCGGAACCCGAAGTGGACCGGCCGCTCTGGCAAAACGTCGTCTATTTCGCTTCCATGGCGGCGATTCTCATTTTCGCCACCTGGGGCAAACCGTCGGAACCAGTCGGATTCTGGCACGCCGTCTTCCAGGTAAAGTGGTGGCTCACCGGTGCCGCGGCCCTTGTCTTCGGGGCGATACTGGTGCGGTGGTTCCGGGTCCGAGCGGCCAAGATGGTTCTTGCCGCCACCGCGGTGGCCGCGTTCGCCTTTCTCTTCCCGGAGCAGCCCCTTATCGCCTTTTCCGCTGGAATCGTGGCCGTAACTCTGTTGCTCACGACCACCCGGGGCGAAACCCAGACCTGGTTCCTTTCCACCTGGGAATTCACGCGCCAGATCATGCCGCTTCTTCTCGGCGGCGTTCTGGTGGCGGGATTGCTTCTCGGGCGGCCGGGCTACGAAGGGCTGATTCCTTCCCGCTGGGTGGAAGGCTGGGTGGGCGGCAACTCCCTCCAGGCCAACTTCTTCTCTGCGCTGATCGGCGCGTTCATGTATTTCGCCACGCTTACCGAAGTGCCGATCCTTCAGGGGCTGCTCGGCGCCGGCATGGGAAAAGGCCCGGCTCTCGCGCTCCTTCTCGCCGGGCCCGCCCTCAGCCTCCCCAACATGCTCGTCATCCGGAGCATCATGGGGACGCAGAAAACCGCGGTTTTTGTCGTTCTGGTCGTTCTGATGTCGACGCTTTGCGGGCTGATCTTCGGGTCGTTTTTCGGCTGAAAAGTCCTGGGCGGCGTGCGCCCGGCCGGCGCCCCCCCTCTCTTCTGGCTATTCTGAGAGACTAAGGGAAACTACAGTAATGTCTCAATGTGAGTATCCAAAAATCGTTGACAGCTTCCGAAGAAGACCTTATCGAAAAGACTCTGTCCAGAGGCGCCACCAAAGCGACACATTTGCTGAATCGCAATTGCCTTAAACGCGAATCAGAGTGAGTTGGTAGCACGCACTGTCTAGGTCCAACGGGTAAGAGCATGAAAGGCTTCTTCGGCGATGGCGGGCCGACAGTCAAAATATCCCCATCGTCATCCGCTCTGACCGATACCGTGCCCATGTTCGGCTCCGCAGTGGTGCCCGATCCACCGCCCGTCATCCCGTTTCACGAAGGAAAGCCATGAACTGGGAATACAAATTGGTTTTCAAGGATGATCGATTGGCTGAGCCCACGTTCCAAATGTTGAGCCGGCTTCAGACACTTGCCGGACTCAAATGCACGCAAGAGGCTGTTGAAACTCACGAAGAGGCCTGTTTCGATACCCCCGACCTGGCCCTCGACGCCTTGGGGCTGGTCTGCTTCGTTCGGAATCACGAGGGCTCCGACAAATATCTGCTGATTGTCGAGCCGGGGTGCCCGGGCTGCAATGGAAACGACATCCATCTTCACAAAGTATTTTGCACACTCGATGCCGACGCGTATGCCCGGATGACCGATGGACGGTCACCCCAATGCCTACGCAATATCCTTGAGGGAGCTGTCGATTTGCGGAATATAAGGAAGACGCTCCATCGTCGCGTGTCATGTATTCCTCTTCTGCTCGCAAACGACGCCGGAGCAACAGCACGCCTGCATCTTGACCGGATTGAAACCTTTCTTCCTGGTCAAGACGAGCCGAGAACGGTCGACTACGAAATCGGACTCCGATCGGAAATGGAAAGGTTTCCCGAAGCCGCCATCCTGCAGGACACGCTAAGGAACACCCTCGGCCTTATTCCAGTGAGACGCAGCCGGACCCGCGGCCTTGCAACCCCGACACGTTGCCGCAAAGCTTCTTTGGAAAAGCAAAAGGTCATTTTGGACATGGATACGGGTGTTGACGATGCCTTGGCGATCATCCTCGCCATGCGTTCCCCTGAACTCCAAGTGCTTGGAATCACAGCAAGCAGCGGCAACATCGACGCGAGGCAGGCCCACCGGAACACGAAGGCCGTTCTGGGGTTCCTCGGCAGGGAACTTGCCCTACCTCCTTCCAGCCTCCCCCCCACGGCTGCGGGGCTTACCGCGACCAGGGAAATCCCGCATGCGGCACACGTCCACGGATCGGACGGACTTGGCGGGGTCACTATGTCCGATGAAATCCTTCAAATCATCGGCGATCCAGCACCTTCCTCAGAAGACGCCTATACGCTCTTCAAGCGACTCGTACAAGAACACGAGCCGAAAACCATCACCCTGATTGTTACCGGCCCCCTCACCAATGTCGCTCACTGGATTGAATCAGACCCTGATGCGGTCCAACGCCTCAAGGAAATCGTGGTCATGGGAGGCGTGTTTTTTGAGTGCGGCAATCGAAGTCCGGTGGCAGAATCCAACATGTATTCCGATCCTGAATCGGCCGGGAAAGTCGTTGCGTTCTGCCGCCGGCCCGTGCTTCTCTACCCACATGTTTGGCGTGAGACGCTTCCCCTGACATTTGTAGGGCTTGATGTCACGCATCGCGTCACGCTACGGCGTGACACCCTGGACCGGTTGAGCGCCGAACGCCCCGGAGACAGAATGATCCGTTTTATCAAGCAATTCACCGCCGACTACATGAACTTCTGCTATCGAAACAAGGGATTGGAGGGTTGCTATCTCCACGACCCGCTGGCTGTAGGGTACGTTATCGACCCCTCGTTCTGTCGGGTCGAACGGTATCACGTGGAAGTTGAAGACCGGGGAAGGGTCGCCCGAGGCATGACCATCGCCGATGTTCGGTCCACACGGATCTTTAAGGAGAGATCCAAAGAGGTCACGTGGGTCTGTGTCAAGGTGGATGCTTCGAGGTTTGAAAACTTTTTCACAGAAAGAGTCCTGGGACCGTCATGAACGGATCCCGGAATCCGCGAACCCGTTTGGACCGGAGCCCGAAATCACGTCCGACGGCGTCACCATCGACTCCGTCCTACGACATGTGACCATCCTCCAGAGGCGTTGCAAACATTAGCGCACCTCTTTTGAATGTGGCAGGCCCGCCTTCGGGCCGATGGCTGGGGGAGGCGTTCGAATTCAGGCCCGGAGAGCGATCGACATGAAAAGGGCTGCACCTTTGTCATGCCCTCACGGGCGCACTAGGAGCGGCCCCCCGGCCGCGATGGGGGTCGCCGGTAAGGCGGCTCCTACAAGAGAGCCCACGTACACACATGGATGTTTCGCCTCCCTGTAAAGGGTTTGAACGATTGCACGGTCTTCGATAGATCTCGCCTGCTCGCTATCAAGTGAATGTGGTTCTCCATGATCATATAAGCACACAGCCGCATGGCCCTGTCCCCCCTGCAGTGCTGAGGGGAGCTGGCCAGGATCTCGAAGTGGTCTTTGTAGGTGAAAGTCGGGATCCACGCTACGATAGTCGATGTGACAAAGTAGGGGTGTTCAGATCCTTTGTTATGGATTTTATAGCAGCTTCGGATGGGTCACCGCCTCATGGAAATCGAAGCTGGAGCTTCTACCCTGTTGTGTTCCCAAGCTGGAGCTAGGGAACAAGAAGAAAATCGTCACCCTCCTTATCTCCGAACCGCCCCGCCGCCTGCCGATTTCGGCGATTTCGTCGTAGATGGTGGCCATATTGTTGATGTTCGACTTGATCTTCTCCAGGGGCCGCTTTTGAAACTTCTCGGTCTTGTACACAGCGCAGAACGTACACTTGTTCCATGAACAGTTTTGCGGGTAATGCACAGCAGTAAGGAATTGCTCCCACCTTTACTGGGCGCCCTCCTGTACACACCTGTTTTAAAGGAATATTCTGAACATACCTGTAGCATGGTCCATTCTCCTGTGTATCTGTCAGCAAAGGGTCGCGTCTCATGCCGCATCATGGGTAACACGCAGCGTAACCGTTCCCGCCTGGTGCATGCATATCGGGATCATCACATACAGCGAACACGTGTCCGCGAAGGTCTCAAACTCCGAGCCCTTTCCGTCAATCAGGACTTTTCGGATATTTTTCTGGCGCATGCGCAGGCAGAGATGAAAGTCCAGCGGCAGCTTATCGCCGATATACCTGACCTCGGCTATTGTGGTCTCCGCATCCGGCATCTCCCGCTTGAGGACATCGAAATAGAAGCGTTCCGGCCAGAGCTTTTCCCGGGACACCCGCCGCTGTCCAGGTGTGTTCCCCATCGGGCGCACAGAGATCCGAAAGTCTCCGCACAAAAGATTCGTCGGATATCCGGGATCCTTTTCCCAAGGAAAGCGACTGTTCCCCATCTCCAGCAGGGCCTGGCATGGAATCATGCCGCTCTCGCCCAGTCCCTGCTCCGGACGTATGGACCAGTGATTGGTTTCCATCCCGAATACTAGGGTGTGCCAGCGCAGGTAGGCCGGTCCGCAGGTGTAGTTCGTATACCCGGGCGGATACTCGGACATAGCATACTGCTCATAAGGATTTTGCATGTGCAGCAAAAAGACCTTTTCCTTGAGATAGCTGTGGGGCAGCCTGCCATCCGGAGCTCCGAAATAATAGGCGCTGAGATCCTCCAGGCTGTGGATCTCATAAGGCCAGCCGTTTTCCTCGGCCCGCTTTCGCATCTGCTGAGCCACATAGTGATGGATCTGCTCATCCATCCCCCATTTGGTGGTATTGGCCGGAATGATGACCTCCATATCCCCCTGATCATACTTTGAGCCGTCAGTCTTCCCTAGGCTGTGGTAATCTATCATCATGTCTGGAACATACTCCGAACAAAGAGCACCAAAGACACGTTTCTCCAGATCTGTGATGCCATACATTGAGGAGTTGAAGGCGTCTTCGGCAGCCCCTTCCGGATTCAGCATGGGCACAACAACGACCGTCTGCCGTTTTCTGACCTCTCTAGCTGCATCACTTGCCAGATAATGCAGGATCTCAGGTCCCACGACCCTGGTTCCCCGCTCATGGCCGTGTCTGCCTAAGGTGATGACCGCGACCTGTTTATCCTTGTCTGGAACAGACCTGTCTGTAACCACAATCGCCGGGATATCCCAAGTCCCGCTTTCTGACCGCCCCAGACTCTTCTTTTGAGCAATCTGTGAGTTCTTCTGCACATATTCGTCCAACCAGGAATATAACTCCTGCACGCCCTGCTCACCCATCGGCATGTAGTCGAAAACCGGCATACTGCATCTCCTTTCTGTTTCTGGACAGGATTAGTTCACAGCACAAGCCGTGCAAGCCATCCGTCACAGCCGTGTTCTTCGCACCTTCGTTTGTAGGTCATACTTATCTTTGACAGTGGCAAAACACTATATCAGTAATGTCAATGACATACGACCCCATTGGAAGTTGTTGGCACTACGCTCCGTTCCGTCTAGGAGAGTACCCGGATGGTGGGAGGGATGGCAACTCCCACGGCCCTGAAGACGCTGCTGCACGTGCCCAGACATTGGGACCGCAGAGCGAAGCGCTTGCCGTTCTCCTCGATGACGATTTCCTGGAGGGCACTCAGATCTTGCTTGATATCAGACCAGTCAAAGGCGTGCCCCGCCTGGTCCAGACGCCGGTAGAGCTCCTTTCGAAGTATCAGCGCCAGGAAAGAGCAGAACACATGTCCCCGGACATCACGTTGATGGAAAACGGGCCGCGTCTCAAAGGTCGACTTGAGGTCTCTGAAGGAGTGCTCTACCTGCCAGAGTTCCTTGTACTTAAGGGCCACCCGATCCGAAGACCAGCTGGTGTTGGTGATGAGGACCCACTTCCCATCGAACCTCTCCTCCTCCTTGACCTTGTCGAGATCGATATGGATGCTGTCCTTGTCCACCTTGAGGAACTTGCGATACCCCTCGTTGCCGACAAGCGCCTTGGGGCCTTTGCGGATCTGTTCCCTGAGCGAGTCGATGATCTTGTCACGGTCGGCTTTGTCCTTCTCGGCCTGCTTGGGATTCAGACAAACGATGTAGCGCTTGTCCCGCACCATGACCTCCTTGACCTTGAGGGGAGAGCACCCTTCACACTTGACCTCCTTGTAGCGGCCGGCTCGGGCAAGTACTTCGGCGGTGATCTCCTTGACCTTCCGCATCCGGGTCCCAAGGATGTAAGCTATCTTCCTTCCTTCAAGTTCTCGGATCGTCTCGCTGCTGACCATGCCACGGTCGGCCACGATGCAGAACCTCCCCACCCCAAAACGCTTGCGAATGCGATCCGTCACGGGAACCAGAGTCTTGACGTCCGTGGAGTCGCCCGGCCACATCTCACAGCAAAGAGGCCTGCCGTTCTGGTCCAGGACGGCTCCCACCACCATTTGCTTGAGCTCGGGACGGTGATCCTTGCTGAACCCTCTCCTGCCAAGGCTTTCACCTCCTTCGCCATGGAAGTAAACGGAAGTGGTGTCGAAAAACACCAGGTCCAGCTCGGCAAACAGGTGGCGCCGGCCCGCGAACATTTTCTCCTCGATGACATCCTTGACACATCGCGGAGAAGACAGGGTGGCATGTTCCTGATCGTCCAGCACTTCGCCCAGAAACGCCATCGCCCGGTAGAACTGATGCAGAGCGAGGTCTTCGGTTCCCTTGACCACGAGATCGCGGCGCCACTTGTCGCAGAAGCGGTCCGATCCGCTGATCAGTATCCTGTGCAACACGGTGAGGAAGATGGCTCGTTCCACATCGAACAGGAAAGCCCGGTTATGGAGCAGGTCTCTGATCACCTGTTGAACTCCCAACTCACACCAGAGCCGTTCAAAGATGATCGCGGGGCCGATCGTCTTTGCCTCACACTGGACATCGCTCTTCTCGGAAAGGACCAGCAAAGCTTTCTCGCTGAAACGCGAAAGAGAGCGGATGAGGGTCTCGACCTCGCCTTTGGCACTCAGTTTGTCCATACGCCCAACGGTTGCAATCACGCGCTGGGTGACTTTGGAGTCAACCCTCTGGTTTTCAACGATTTGCAGGTAGTCATACTTACCGGACTTCTTGATGCGAGCGAACATGCGAGCCTCCTCTTAGGACACTCGCAAATTAGCTAACGCAGGAACACATTGCAAGGGTAGAACGATCATTCTATGCCACTATAGAATGAGGCATTTTCCAGACATGCCCTAGCATCCATGTGGGTTTGCGGGATGTGACCAGGTGGTCACTGTAAAACTTGAGCCAGACCAAACGGGACCTTTGGGAGAGAGGATCCGGGCCATGTTCTGGGACTTCCGCCTGGAGTCCATCCGGATGCTCTACGAGGCCCTTCTTTACGGATACAAAAGGCTGACCCCGATCATCGCCTATAACACCTCGTAGGGCGGAGAAAGGCATTACCCCATGCAGAACCTGAGCCTTTCACCCGAAAAACCGACGCGGAGGTGCGCCTTCAAACCGGGCATCTGAGCCCCTCACGCTCCAGGTGGCATCCCTCAACGGGACGTTTGGACCCTCGATCACCCCAAACGGCCCGCTGAACACTCGAAGACTCTCCTTTCACGCCCGCTTTTCACCCAAGGACTATCCGCTCCGGGTATTGCTACTTCCTGGTGCTGGGGTATCGACAAAACCGATTTCAATTCCCACTCGTATCGAAATTATCAACTGGACAGGGATGATAGCCGACAGTAGAAGACCTACTCCAGGCTACGCGGTAACCGGATCGCGCCTGATTCGGCATGTAGGTCGGGCGGCAGAACCTGAGCGAAGAGGGTTGGGCCATGAATTTCATTTTCACCTGCTCGGAAACGGGCAAAATTTTCGAGACGCCGGATTTCACCATCACCGAAAACCGAGGGGTAGTGATCGACGCCGACGGCTGGCGGCGCCTGGAAGCGCGGGTGACCCTGGACGGCCCCTGCCCCTATTGCGGGCAACGGCACACATACCTGGATGACGAGATGATCTGCCCCTTCGAAGCGGTACTGGCTCCGGTGGAACGAAGGTGTGATGTTTCAGAAGAGGAAAATTCATGACGGACGAAAAACGGCACCTTCGGCTGACCACCACCTACAGGGGCAAGCCCCATGTCATCCAAGACCAAGCAGAGCTCAGGGTGGTCAAAATTCGGTTGTCACAGATGGTCAATTTTCGGTTGTCACTACGACGGGTGCTCGATTTTTCCAGCAAGGTAATGGATTCAACCCAACTACCCGTAGCATTAAAGATTTCGATCACCGCTACCGGCTGTTTCGGTAATTACTAAGGAGGTATCATTTATAATGGACAGAAGAACATTTATTAAGGTAAACTTACAAATGGCTGCCGCTACCGGAATATTTCCAGTTCTATCCTATGCAGAATCAAGGCGACTTGCACCAAATGAAAAGCAAACAAAACAATATGTGACAGGGTGTATGTGGTGCCAGAACGGGTGCAGCATGATCGCTCACATCAACAACGGCAAACTAGTTCACTTGACCGGTAACCCGGAAGATTCTGTGACAAAAGGAAAAATCTGCATCAAGCCTTTCGGCAGTATGGAACTTTTAAACAGCCCGCATCGTATGGTTCAGCCCTTAAAACGAACCAGTGGATATGGTTCTTCAGCGCAATTTTCAAAAATCAGCTGGGAACAGGCGTTGGACGAAATAGCAGAGAAACTGATCAGCCTTCGACAAAACTTCGGTGGTGAATCATTGGGGATTTGGGCATCTGGGCGTAGCGCATCCGACGGACGAAAATTGAATAGTGCATTTGCAAAACTGTATGGTACACCTAATTATGAAAAGACGGGTCCGTTTTGCAACTATTCAGGCAAACCCGCAGGAGAATCCGTCGTCGGAACAAGGCATACACCATGGACATATAGTGATGACGATTTTTTTAATGCCGGTCTCTATATTTTTGTCGGGAGTAATTTTGCTGCAACACGTCCGGTTGCATATTCTCTTTTGAGAGAAAGAAAAAAGTTGGGGAAATGCACCATTTGTGTCATTGACCCCAGAAAATCCCAGACTGCGGAAGAGGCGGATCTCTGGTTACCCATCAAGCCCGGTTCGGACTTGGCCCTGGCACTGTGTATGATCCACACTATCATTTCAGCGGATCTTGCTGATTACGAATTTATTAACGCCCACACTATTGGGTTTGAGACTCTAAAGACTGAGATCATGGACGGCCAATATACCCTTGCCTGGGGAGCAAAGGTGACCGGGCTTGAAAAAGAGCGCATAAGAAAGCTAGCGTCCACCTATGCGAAAACCCGAAAAGCCATCATTATCGGAAATGCAGGGCTGAGCCATCATACAAATGCTGTTCAAACCCATAGAGCATTCTATTATCTTGCCGCTATCACCGGGCACTACGGTGATAAATCAATGGGCTATGCCTGTCTGAACAATGGTGGCATCTCTACTGGTAGCCTTCCTTTACCTAAGGAAAAAATACCTGAACAAAAAATGGAGTTGTCCAAAAATCCTGTCGGGTGGCTTGATTCCATTGAAAATCCCAATTATCCATACACGTTACAGGCACTGATTTCCACCGGCAGTCCGCTGACACAATGGCCCGACCAGGCAAAACTTCGCAGGCTGATCCCAAAATTGAAATTGAGCGTATACAACGGCCTGACCCGAAATATTAATGCACGTTATTTTGATTACATTCTTCCTGCAGCCATCTGGATAGAAGCCGGTGGTCTCGCCCCGGTTTCAGATGACAGCCGTTTTGTATGGGTACCGAAACTCATTGAAGCGCCGGGAATGGCAAAACCGGACAGGTGGTGGTGGGTTGAACTGGCCAAACGCATGGGCTGGGGAGACATTTTTACGGATACATTAAAAGACCCTGTAAAATTACAGAACCTCGCTGGAGGTGCAAATGGTTACACAGTGGAGCGTTTCACTGCCAAAAAGGATAATTCCTTACGCGCACCTATAAAGATTGTCAACGAAACGGTAAAAGAAAGAGAGACGCTCTTTCTTGACAAAAGGTTTGCAACCAATAGCAAAAAAATTGAATTGTGGACACAGGAACTTGAAGATAAGTTCTCCTCATACGGCCTTAGCGCTGTTCCCAGGTATTATACTGATCCTGATATTGCCAGACCCGGTGAGACCACAATCAAATATGATACTGCCAAGTTAATTCCTTCGGCATTCCAGAAAAATAAAACCTATACCAATAGAGTTGAACTGATCAAAAAGGATACATCAGAGGACCAGTATTCTTTCTACCTGATCACCGGTAGACCTTCAAGCGCCATCATGGGACACACATCCCACTGGATCAAAAGGCTTGACAAGGAATGCCCGGATCAATTCTGCGCCATTCACACAGAGCCTGCAAAGAAACTGGGCATAAAGGATAATGATATGGTCAGTATTCAATCCGCTTTTGGTGAAATCCAGGCAAAAGCCATGGTAACCTCCTATATCCGTGAAGACACCATTTTTATCCCTTACTCTTTTGGCAGATACAGCCCCTATCACGCCTGGGAATCTGTCAACTTTCTCACTAATGCCGAGGCCCGGTGCCCTGTTTCAGGGCAAGTCGCATTCAAAGGAATGACAGTAGCCGTTAAAAAGGCATAATCCATGATGAATCTAAACTTTTTAAAGTTGATTACGCTTTTTGAAAATATATTAATTCTAAACAAAGGGGGGCATAAATGAAAAAAACACTTTTTCTTATCACTATGATAGCAGTAGTATGCATTGTGGGCCGCTATTCATGGGCAGAATCAGCACAAGGAACCATCTCAATGGATTTTGACCTGTCAGATCATTGCACAAATGAAGTGGTAAAATTATGGATACCCTACCCAATCTCCAATGAGAACCAAACTATTACGAAAGTGCAGGTGAGTGGTAACTACAAAACGTCTGCAGTATATACGGATAACAAATTTCAGACCCCTATGCTGTTTGCCAAGTGGGAGAAAGGCGCTTCCTCTAGAATCCTCCATTTCAGCTTTCATGTGGTCCGGAAGGAAGTAATTAAAAATAATTTCCCAAGCAATGAAGCAGCCTGGTCACCGGCTGATTATGCCGAATATCTGGCACCTAGCACTTGGGGACATTGTAACGATGATGTTAAAAAGTTGGCCGAAAAAATAACAAATGGCAAGAAATCAGTCCTTGCCAAAGCAAAGGCTATTTATGACTGGACATGTGAAAACACTTACAGGGATCCGAAAACACGCGGTTGTGGCTCAGGCAATGTGTGCGAGCTGCTTAAAGATCCGGGCGGAAAGTGTGTTGATATATCTTCTGTTTTCGTTGCTCTTGCCAGAGCGTCAGGTGTTCCTTCAAGAGAAGTGTTCGGTATCCGCCTGGGTAAGGAGCCAGTTGTCGATATTACCGGGTGGCAGCATTGCTGGGCGGAATTCTTTTTGCCGGGATACGGCTGGGTACCCGTGGATCCAGCAGACGTTCGTAAGATGATGCTCAAGCATGATCTCAAACTTGGTGATGCCAAGATCAATGAGTACCGCAGCTACTTCTGGGGCGGTCTTGACCCTTATAGGGTTAAACTTGCCCAAGGACGGAATCTTATTCTCAATCCTCCACAGAAGGGTGGACAAATAAATTACTTGATGTACCCTTTTGCTCAGGTTGGCGACAAGACGCTGGACTGGCTTGATCCTGATACTTTTAAATATACTATTGCTTACAAACATAACTAGGCTGTGTCTGCACAGCAATTTCCGGAGCATCTGTAACTGCTTGACTCAAGCTCAGCAATTCCCGGAGCGGATGGTCCTTGGGTGAAAAGCGGGCGTGAAAGCAGAGTCTTCGAGTGTTCAGCGGGCCGTTTGGGGTGATCGAGGGTCCGAACGTCCCGCTGAGGGATGCCACCCGGAGCGTGAGGGGCTCAGATGCCCGGTTTGAAGTCGCACCTCCGCGTCGGTTTTTCGGGTGAAAGGCTCAGGTTCTGCATGGGGTAATTCCTTTCTCCGCCCTACGAGGTGTTATAGGCGATGATCGGGGTCAGCCTTTTGTATCCGTAAAGAAGGGCCTCGTAGAGCATCCGGATGGACTCCAGGCGGAAGTCCCAGAACATGGCCCGGATCCTCTCCCAGAGGTCCCGTTTGGTTTGGAGCTTTCGCCATACGGCCTGAAACAGCGGGCAACACAGTTGGAGGCTCTGGTCCACGCAGAAGGCCAACATCATGAGGGTGACGAAGACGGCGCTAAGGTGTTTTCGGCCCAGGCCGTAGTTGTGTTCGAGGTGGTAGCCCTGGTTTTTCAAGGTGTTGAAGGTTTCGTTTTCGATGGGCCGGCGTGCCCGGCCGATCCGCATCAAGGTAACGGCGTTTTCCCGGCGGATGAGGATATCGGTGACCCAGGAAAACCGCAGCAGCCCCTTGGGAGTCACCTGCCAGTACTCGAGGAGGTTCACTCGTAGGTCGGGATGGGACTTGTTGAGGGGAAGGTCGTTCACGAAGCGGAAGTAATGGAGGGTTTCGGGGTTGTCTTCCGCTGCGTGCCAGAACTCCACAGCCCGGCCCTCGGCGATGGCCTCGTCGGCCTTTTCGAAGAGGAAGGTGTGATCGCCGGGTTTAACCCCAAGCACGAAGCGGCAGTCGAAGCGCTTGAGGGTTTCAATGTGGGGAGCGTTGGGACTGAGGGCATCTTCGGTCACGATGAGCTTGATATGGGGGTGGTCGGTTCTCAGGTTCTCGATACAACGGCCGGCGGCGTTGCGTTCGCAGTCGTTTTTGGTGTCACCGTCCTCTCTCTGGATCACTTCCGGGGGAAAGGGGATCACGGCCTTGTGGTCCGGGTGGACGAGGGCGGCTCCCATCATTTGGAGGGAATAGGTGGTCTTGCCGGTGCGAGAGGTTTTTCGAAGGCAGGCGTCGGAAAAGACCTTTTCCGACGAAAAATAGCCCGTGCCGTCCAGGGCCAGGATGTAGTGGCCGTCCAGCACGGTCATCTGAGCCAGCGCCTTGCCGCGCTGAAGCCGTGAGAAGATCTCGCCGAAGGCGGGTCGGAACACATAGGGCGAAACCTCATCGAGAATCTCCCGCATGGTGCTGTCGGCAGGGATCTTCTCGATGTGGTAGAGCGCGTGCAGGTTGTGATCCCGAGCCGACCAGCGTTTCTCAAAGGCCAGAAGAGAGGGATCCTTCAAAGAAAACATGGCGAAGGCGCTCATGGCCGCATCCGCAAAGGAGATCTGCGGCCTGCCTTTGCGGGGATCGGGGATCTTTTCGAACTCACGGCGCACCGCCCTCACCAGGGCATCTGCATTCAGATGCTTGCGAAGTCGGATCTTGGAGGAAGGAGCGTCTTTGCTGGGCTTCATGGCAAAATAGCCTACCAGAGACGCGGGCGGCTGTCCAGCATGAAACAGCAAAATAGTCGAAAAAATTCACCTCCGAAACCCCCTTCGGAGCCCGAAATCACCCCCTGGGTTCGCGAAAACCAAATCCTTCAATCCCCGGTTTTCAAGGCTTTACATGGGCTCCGGAAATTGCTGCCCTCCCCTTGTGGGAGGAGACTAAGGGGGGGAGGGGGGAGAGGGGGATTTTTTGAGCTTCGTTAACTTTTTTGCTTAAGGTCTACACTTTAGAATGCTACCAATAAATTACCAGATGTGACGAAGTAGGGGTAGTCGGGCCCTTTGTTATGGATTTTGTAGCGGGTTCGCATGGGTCGCGGCATCAGGGGAACAGAAGCTGGAGCTTCTGCACAGTTGTGTTCCCAAGCTGGAGCTTGGGAACAAGGGGAAAGGGGAAGCTGGAGCTTGGGAACAAGGGGAAGCCGTGAAGGTTCACCCTGCCGCGGAGGGACCGATCTCAGGCCCGACAGCGACGAAACCCGATCCCGCTGGTCGGCCCGCTCCACGAAAACGCCCCCTAGGTGAGGTGAAGCATGAGACGCTCGATCGAAACGCCTTTTCACGACTGGCTGGTGGAACTTCGCCGCTTCTTTCATCAACATCCCGAACTCTCCTACCAGGAAGAAAAGACGGCGGCCCGCATCCGCTCCGAACTGGCGGCCCTGCGTGTCCCCTTCGAAAGCGGAATCGCAGAAACCGGCGTGGTGGCCCGGCTGCGGGCGCCTCGGCCGGGCCCCGTCGTGGCTTTTCGAGCGGACATGGACGGACTTCCTTTGGAGGAAGCCAACGACGTGCCTTACCGCTCGCTTCATCCCGGCCGGATGCACGCCTGCGGCCATGACGGCCATGTGACCATCGCCCTGGGGGTCGTGAGAAGCCTCGTGGAATGCGGCTGGTATCGGGAGGGCGCAGGGGAAGTGATCGTGATCTTCCAGCCGGCCGAGGAAGGCGGCGCGGGAGCGAAGGCCATGCTGGAAACGGGTTGTTTCGACGGCGACATGGTCCGTGCCGTCTTTGCCGGGCACATGCATCCGGATCTTCCCGTCGGGGAAGTCGCCGTGGCCGAAGAAGTGAGTAACGCCGCATCGGACATGCTCACCCTGCGCATCCGTGGAAAAGGCGGCCACGGCGCGCATCCGCACAACTGCGTCGACCCCATCGTAGCCGCCGCGCAGCTGGTGGCGCAGCTTCAGACCATCGTGAGCCGTGAACTCCCGCCCCTGGAAAACGCCGTCCTCACCATCGGCCAGTTTCACGCGGGAACCGCATCCAACATCATTCCAGAAGAAGCGTTCCTGGAAGGCACCCTGCGGACACTCGATAGGGAACGCAGATCCCGAATCATCGAGCGCATCCGGGAAATGCTCCGGGGGCTCGAAATCAGTCACCGGGTCGAGGCGGCATTCGAAGTGAGCCACGGTTACCCCGTACTTCGAAACGACCCGGCGCTGGTGAAACGGACGCTGGAGTGGGCTCGCGATGTACTGGGGCCCGAGGCGGTACACGTCGAACCCCCGAGAATGGGATCCGAGGATTTCGCCTATTTCGCAGAAAGGTGGCCGGCGGTACTCATCCGATTCGGGTGCCACGACCCGGAGGAAGGCTACCGAGCCGGGCTCCATTCCCCTCATTTCGACTTCGACGAACGGGTCCTGGACGTGGGAACGATACTGTCTACGGAACTGATACTTCGCGCCCTGTCGGACTGATGGGGACACATCCGGATCAGAGCGCGCGAATGGGATAGCGTCGGCCGCCTAAAACGATGTAGAACCCGTCCTGGTCGAGATCGATATAGCGGGCCAATTCGTAATAGGCCACTTTACCAAAACGGGCCAAGAGGCGCTTCCGCGTGACCCGGCAATAGAGGGCCCGTTCCCCGCGGACCCGAAGCGTTTCGGGATCCAGTGGTTCCCTTCGTCCGTCCTCCAGTTCGATTTCCACCTCCTGAAGCATCCCGTCGGCGGTGGTCCTCGGGTGGATGTACCGCACCCAAAGCGGTGCGTCCGCTGTTCGGACCGGGTGCACTTCGCCTTCGCACTTAATGAAATAGCCCCCGTCCTTTTCAAAAAGCGACCGACTCAGGAGGCGGAAGAGTTCCGGATCCTCGACCGGGTTTCCCTCGCAGAACCACTTCCCGTATTCGTCGATGAAATAATCGTAAACGTGCCTCTGGTGTTGCGGTCCGGATGGATTCATGGGATTACCTGCAACCGAAGGAGATTGCGTTCCCCCGCCGTTCAGAACGTAAAATCTACAACGATGATCTGATCGCACAGGGACGTCAACTTCCCCAAAATCGCCTGGTGGTCCGGATGCTCCTGGTACCGCTCGAGCGCCTCCAGGTCGGAGAAGCTGGAAACCAGGCCGAAATCGAACGAACGTTCCGAATGGACCACGTCCCGCCCGAAATCGTAGCTGAGAATCTCGGGGATGGCCCCCGGAAGTGCATCCAGGCTCCGCTCCACATCGTCCACCTGGTCTTCCGTCACCTCGGGCTTGAACTTTATGAGCACCACATGCTTGATCATAGTTTCGCTCCTTGCCGTGTGTCTCTTCAGCTCATCCACCCCGCATTCCCCGGCGGACCGAATCCGTCCGACGCCGTGAAGGAATGGCGACAGGCCGCCCGTCGCGGCATGCCTTTGTCCATCTGTGCCCGCGCTGGGCCTTCGGTCCGTCACGCGGTGGTTTCGCGGAGCCTTCGGACGTCCTTTACCCGGATGGTCACCCTCTGGGCGTCGAAATATTCCGAAAGCGGGATCGTGTATTTTCGGCTGGCCTGGGTCATCTCCTTGAACTGCGGCGTGGTGATCTCACCGTGTTCTTTCAGGAACGCGATGAGGCGGTTTCGGAGGTCATCGATGGCGGCGGTGTGGAAGTAGAGGTCTTCCTTCACCTTCACCAAAATGTCCTGGGAGAGCATCCATTCGAGCACATCGGCGTGCTGACGGCTGTTTCCGGGAAGGCTTTCGGCGATCTCCTTGAAAAACGGCGGCTGAAGCCCCGCTTCCGCGTAGATCGCCTCAATCTTGCGCCGTACCACCTGCTCTTCTTCCGTGAGGTCCACCTTATGGGTGCTCAGGCGCACCCACTCCTTTTCCAGCACGATCCGCCCTTCATCGGCTGTCTGCCGGAGGGCGTAGTTGTAGACCCGGGAATCGATCGGACGGGGAAGCTGGGCGGCCAGTTCCTCCTTGGCCATCCCCGCCTTCAGCGGAAACTGCCGGTGATAGGCGGCGAGGAGTTCCAGGACGGCCGCCTGGATTTCCGACAGGGCGCCGGGATCCAGGAAGCGCCGGTTGTCCTTGTCGTAAAGGAGGACCTGCTTCTGACTCACCAATTGCTGCAGGATGTTCTGGAACGCCTTTCCGGAAATGTTCGCGCGGATCGCCAGTTCATTTTCCGATACCCCCGCCCACGCCGCATCCCGCACGTGCCACAGCACGATGTCTCGATCCTCTCCGGACTGCAGAACCTGCAACGCCTGCGCGGCCTGCCGCTTTTCCCTGCCCTTGTGTTTTTTCGGCACGGGATGGAGGATGGATCCGCCGCCGACTGTCATTACCGGCGAATAAGACCGCAGAACGAACCGGTCGCCGCGCAGCACCGCCAAGGGGCGGTCAAGTCGCACCTGTGCGAAGGCCCGTTCGCCGGGAACCAGTTCCTGGCGGTCGAGCAGCACCAGGGTGGCCAGGTTTTCGGTTGTTCCCGTGTGGAAGCGGAATTTCTGGCGGTTCTTGACCGGCCGGGGCGCGCTGGAAAGG
Organism: Desulfoglaeba alkanexedens ALDC; assembly: GCF_005377625.1. Classification (GTDB taxonomy): domain Bacteria; phylum Desulfobacterota; class Syntrophobacteria; order Syntrophobacterales; family DSM-9756; genus Desulfoglaeba; species Desulfoglaeba alkanexedens. Next base: position 443,176 of record NZ_CP040098.1, read on the forward strand.
ATCTCCAGGTCCACATCCAGCATGTGGCTCGAAAGCAGCGAATCGGGAGTCGCCGCCACATCGCCGCGCTCGATGGCTTCGCGATCCACCCCCTGCAGGTTGATGGCCGTCCGCTGCCCGGGCAGCACCTCCTGGACTTCTCGGTTGTGGACCTGAAGGCCCCGGACCTTGGTCTTTCGCCCCGAAGGATAAACCATCACGGGGTCCCCGACCTTCAGCCGGCCGGAGATACTGGTTCCGGTCACCACGGTTCCAAAACCGCGCATGCTGAACACTCGGTCGATGGGGAGCCGAAAAGGTCCCGCGGTGCTCCGAGGTTCCACTCCGGCCACCAGGTCGAAAAGCGTCTGCCGCAACGCATCGATACCTTCGCCCGTCGTCGCCGAAACCTGCACGATGGGACTTCCCTCGAGGAAGGTTCCCTGAAGGAAATCCCGGATGTCCTCCTGGACCATCTCCACCCATTCGGAATCGTCCACCAGGTCGATCTTGGTGAGCACAACCAGTCCCTTCTTGACCCGAAGCAACTGGCAGATTTCCAGGTGTTCCCGGGTCTGAGGCATGACGCCTTCGTCGGCGGCGATCACCAAGGCCACCACATCGATGCCGGTCGCTCCCGCCACCATGTGCTTCACGAACCGCTCGTGGCCCGGAACATCCACGATCCCCAAGATATCGCCGTTTGGAAGCTCCAGGTGCGCGAAGCCCAGCTCGATGGTGATCCCCCGGAGTTTCTCTTCCTTCAGCCGGTCGGTGTCGATGCCGGTGAGCGCCCGAATGAGCGACGTCTTTCCGTGATCGATGTGACCCGCGGTCCCCAGCACCACTTGTTTCATCGGTTCGACCTTCTTTTCTTCACCGGACGAGGCGGCCGGAAGCGCCGCCGAAATAGTGCCACAAGGAAATGCCGGATTCAATCGGCCCATCGAAATTTCACTCAAGTTTTGTGCTTGGCGCTACGATTAGTCTTGTCAACGAGACCACCATTCACCCTATCGACCCAAAGAGGCGGGCCCTTCGGTGCTTCAAGGAGGGTCATTATGAAATCATCAGCAAAGAGGATGCTTTTCCCGGTTGTTATGATCGTTTCTCTTTTCGCATTCACGTTCGCTGTCGTGACGGTGCCGCAGCCGGCGTCCGCGGCGGCCGAGGGCGTGACGGCGCCCCAGCCGGAATCCGCAGCGGCCGAGGGCAAGAGTCTCATCAACATCAATAGCGCATCGGCCGAAGAGCTCCAGGAACTACCGGGAATCGGTCCCGCCATTGCCGCAAAGATCGTGGAATATCGAACGGCAAACGGTCCTTTTCAAAGCCTCGATGATTTGAAGAACGTGCAGGGCATCGGCGACAAGAAGTTCGATGCGATCAAGGCCATGATCACCATCGAATAACCGGCCCGGAGCCCGCCTCTTTGGGAACCTTCAACAGCCCACCTCGTCAGGAAATGTCGGTGAAGGCATCTGCATCGCGGAGAGCCGGAGCCTTTCGATCCTTTTCCGAAAGGACCGGTGGGCCGGAAAGGGGCCACGCGATCCCCAGGTCCGGATCGTCCCACCTCACGCAGCGCTCCCACTGCGGTGCATAGTAATCCGTGGCCTTGTAGAGGAATTCCGCCACCTCGGAAAGCACCAAGAACCCGTGCGCAAAACCCTCGGGAATCCACAACTGCCGCCGGTTTTCCTCGGAGAGAACGGTTCCCGTCCACCGGCCGAAGGTGGGCGACTGCTTTCGGAGATCCACCGCCACGTCAAAGACTTCCCCGACCACCACGCGTACCAGCTTGCCTTGAGGCCGGCGAATCTGGTAGTGCAGTCCCCGCAGCACGCCTTTCACGGACCGCGAGTGGTTGTCCTGGACGAAATGCGTGTTGAGTCCCGTCAGGCGCCGCCATTCCTTTTCGTTGTAGCTTTCGAAAAAGAAGCCCCGCTGATCGGAAAAAACCCGCGGCTCCACGATCAGAACATCCGGGATCGGTGTGGAAACGATTTTCATGCGCCTCTCATCTCGAAGCGTTCGACCCGTCCTCGAAAAGCAACCGGGCGGCACGGCCCCGCCATTCGCCCGGCCCGACCATTCACCCGCCGCCTTACGGCCGGTGCCTAACCCTTCTCTTCAAGGATTCGCACCAGGTAGTCCCGGTAGGTCGATTTTGGGGTTTCGGCCACGATCCGCTCGAACTGCTCCGCGTCGATGTAACCCAGGTTGAAGGCCAGTTCTTCCAGACAGGCGATCTTAAGGCCCTGGCGCATTTCAAGAGTCCCGATGAAGTGGCTGGCTTCCAGCAGGCTCTCGTGAGTTCCGGTGTCGAGCCAGGCGATGCCGCGACCGAGGCGTTCCACCCGGAGCCGGCCTCTTCTAAGGTATTCCAGGTTCACGTCGGTGATTTCCAGTTCGCCCCGTGCGGAGGGTTTCATCGCGCGCGTGATCGCCACCACGTCGTCATCGTAGACATAAAGGCCAGGAACGGCGTACCGGCTCCTGGGGCGCGCCGGTTTCTCCTCGATGCTGAGCACGCATCCCGTTTCGTCGAATTCCACCACGCCGTAGCGTTCGGGATCGTTCACGGGGTAGCCGAAAATGAGGGCACCCCCCGAAAACTCCCGGCAGATCCGGTTGAGCCCCATTCGACCGTAGAAAATGTTATCGCCCAGGATCAGGCAAACCGCCTCGCCGTCGATAAATGCTTCGCCAATGAGAAACGCCTGCGCGATGCCCCCCGGTTCGGGCTGCACCCGGTAGCTAAGGCGGATGCCCCAACGGCTCCCGTCGCCGAGCAGGTTCTCGAAGCGTGGCGTGTCCGCCGGCGTCGAAATCACGAGCACATCGCGGATGCCCGCCATCATGAGGACGGAGAGCGGGTAGTAGATCATCGGCTTGTCGTAAACGGGAAGAAGCTGCTTGCTCCCGACCAGGGTGAGCGGATGCAGCCGGGTGCCGGCCCCTCCCGCCAACAGAATGCCCTTTCGAACCCCATGGTTCATTCCGTCCTCTCCTGCAATGTTCCGGCGCCGGCTTCCGCGACACGCCGCACGCAGCCGCCGCCTCACCCGGAAGCACCGCCTCCGAACCGGGACTCGAGATATCGCGCGAGGGCTTCCCGCCAGTCCGGCACGCTTTTTCCGGTCACGGTCCGGAACTTGTCCGTCGAAAGCACCGAATAGGCCGGGCGCCTCGCCGGAAGAGGATAGTCCTCCGTCCGGATGGGCCGGATCTTCCGCGCCTTTACCGGCAGGCCCAGCCGGACCAGTTCGTGGGCGATCCGTTCCGCCAATTCATACCGGCTGCAGGCACCCCGGTCGGCGAAATGATAGATCCCATGGACGGCCGCTCCATCTTTCCCCTCACCGCCCCGGGATCCAAGCCGCCGGGCGTCCCCGTCCAACCGGACGAGATCGAAGATGGCTTCCGCCAGATCCTCGGTATATGTCGGAGACCCCACCTGGTCGGACACAACGCTCAAAACCTCTCGATCCAGGAGCAGCCGGACCATGGTGTCCACGAAATTTCGGCCCCACGGACCGTAGAGCCAACTGGTCCGGACGATGAAATACCGCTTGATGCCGCTTGCCGCAACGCGTTCTTCCCCCAAAAGCTTCGAGCGTCCGTAGGCCGAAAGTGGATTCGGCGGATCGCTTTCCACGTAAGGCGTTTTCTTGTTTCCGTCGAAAACGAAATCGGTGGACACATGGACCAGGAGGGCTCCGGCGGCGAGGCACCATGCAGCCAGGTTCCCCGGCGCCATTCCGTTCACGGATTCGGCCGTCTGGGGCGTCCGTTCGCATCCGTCCACGTCGGTGACCGCTCCGCAGTTGATCACCACTCCGGGGCTGAGCTGATCCAGCACCTCCGCGGTCTTCGAGGGGTCCGAAATGTCGGCCTGCGCTTTCGTCAGGGCCAGAACGTCGAATGCCGGGGGAGCCTTCTGGACCACCATCTTCCCAAGCATCCCGCCCGCCCCCAAAACGGCGATCCTTCTTCGAGAATCAACGCCTCTTTTTTCCGCTTCCGACAACGTCCCGAACCTTCCACTCCCTTCAGCCTTCGAAACGCCAGCCGTACATCCGGTCGTAGTCATCCCGGTAAGTCCCGTCCACGATCCGTTGAAGCCAGGCCCGGTTTTGCAAGTACCAGTCCACTGTGGAACGAAGACCGTCTTCAAAGCTGAACCTGGGCGCCCAACCCAGCTCCCGCATAACCTTCCCGGCGTCGATGGCGTAGCGCCGGTCGTGCCCCGGTCGATCCTTGACGAAGCGGATGAGCGACCGCCGGGGCCGCACAGCGTCCAGCGGACCGAGCTTTTCGTCCAGAATGTCGCAGATCGCCTCAACGATTTCGATGTTGCGCCTTTCGTTGTTTCCGCCGATGTTGTAAGTCTCACCCGGGCGGCCTTTGGCGAGGACCGCGAGTAACGCCTCGCAATGATCCTGGACATGAATCCAGTCGCGGATGTTGTTCCCGTCCCCGTAAACCGGAAGATCGCGACCCTCCAGAGCGTTGATGATCATGAGCGGGATGAGCTTTTCCGGAAACTGGTAAGGGCCGTAATTGTTGGAGCAGTTGGTGATAACGGTCGGCAGCCCATAGGTGTGGTGATAGGCGCTCACCAAGTGGTCGGAAGCGGCCTTGCTGGCCGAATAAGGTGAACGGGGATCGTAGGGCGTGTTTTCGGTGAAAAACCCGTCGGGGCCGAGCGAGCCGTAGACCTCGTCGGTACTCACGTGAAGGAAGACCGGGTTTTCCGGACGCCGCTTCCGGGCGGCTTCGATCCAGCTTTTCCGCGCCGCTTCGAGCAGCACGTAGGTCCCGAAGATGTTGGTCCGGATGAACGCCTCGGGCCCTTCGATGCTTCGATCCACGTGGGATTCGGCCGCAAAGTGGATCACCGTGTCCACACCCTCGTCGCCGAAAAGCCGGCCGACCGTCTCAGCGTCGCAGATGTCGCCTCGGACGAATCGGTATCGCGGGTGCCCATTCAGGTCGCTCACATTTTCCAGGTTGCCGGCGTAGGTGAGTTTGTCCAGGTTGATGATGCGGCTTGCGGCCAGCCGCTCCAGCGCGGCCCGCACGAAGTTGCTTCCGATGAAGCCACATCCCCCGGTGACGAGAATGGTGCGTTTCACAGCGTATCCTGCTCTTTCGGACGATTCCAGGTTTCAGCACGGGCCGCTCGACCCATCGGTACGCAAGTCGCCGGGGCCGTCACTCCAGCGCCGCGCGCGATTATAGACCGGTCCCCGCCTCGAAACAAGACGCGAAAACCGCCCCCGGCGCTTCCTCAGTACAGTGTTCTCAAGCTCCAGCATCCCCTCCCCCTTGTTCCCAAGCTCCAGCTTGGGAACACAACGGTGCAGAAGCTCCAGCTTCGATTCCCATGAGGCCGTGACCCATGCGAACCCACTGCAAGATCCATAACAAAGGACCCGAACACCCCTGCTTCGTCGCATCCACTGTTGTAGCGTGGATCCCGCTCTTCACCCAAAAAGACCACTTCGAGATTTCGGCTGGCTGACTTCAGTGAGGCGAAGCTGGAGCTTCGCGGGCAGGCCGTTCCCAAGCCGGAACTTGGGAACGAGGGGAAGACCGCCGGAATTCGGCGGCCCAGGTGGCATTTTTTTGGTCGGGACGACTGGATTCGAACCAGCGACCTCTGCGTCCCGAACGCAGCGCTCTACCAGGCTGAGCCACGTCCCGACCATTGCCGGCCCTTCTAGCAAAAAACCTTCGCTCTGTCCAGTCTTTTGCCGTGCTCGCTGAGGCGCTCCCGGGCCGAGTCAGCGCCCGTGACGCCCGCAGGCGGCGGAGAACACCGCCTGACCGCACGATGGCGGCGTCCACCGCCTTCAGGGAATCCCTAAGCCCCTGGGGTGCTGCGGCTTGGACCGGGCACTTGCGTCCAGTTTCCCCTTGCCCCCGGTGCGGCGTTTTTGTAGACGATGAACCGTTTTACTTTTCAACCTCTCCCATGGAGACGGCACAAATGGAGAGACGGAATCGATTGTTGGGAAGCGTTGCCTTAGCGAACGGCTTGGTCGCCCATTTCTACGACCGATCGCGAAAGGTCGCCGGTGATAGGTGGCAGGTGGAACTCGCCATCGAAATCCCTATCGACGCCCATGGGTATGAACCACCCAGCGAGGAGTCTTCCAAAGAATATCGCGCCTTTCTGGAAGAAAGCGGAGGGCGCCTCGTCTTTCGGCAATCCAAGGTGAGAAATTTCGTCGCCGAAGACCAGGTGGAGCCTCTTCTGGAAACCTTGAAAAGGGAATTCCTCGATTCCAACCGGGCGTACTTGAATCACCCGCGGTTCGCGGCGCTTTTTCTGAAGCAGGAATTCACAAAGTGGAAGGAACGGAAGGACCTGGAAGCCAGGCGTGCGGCACTGCACCGCGGCGCCGAGCCATGAAGGACGAAGGGGACTTCATGACCGGCAGATGAAGGAAAGAGGCTGTCTAAAAATACCCTTCACCCTTCTGGGGATTGAGGGTCCGTTTTCTCGCGTACGGGCAGTTCGCGAACTGCGCTTAAGGAGCGGCTCATGCTCTGTAGGAGCCGGCTTGCCGGCGATCCGCATCGCGGCCAAGGCCGCTCCTACAGGACCAAAGCTACGACAAGATTATTGGGCAGTTAGGGCGATCCGCATCGCGGCCAAGGCCGCTCCTACAGGAATAAGGAACCTCAGCGCCTAAGAATAGCATATGAGCTTGTTTTGGACAGGCTCAAATCCCTTCATGCCCGTCAGACTCCGGTCAGGGCCGCACAACAACCCGGGTCCCGATGTGAGCAACCTGGTAAAGCTCTTCCATGTCGCTGTCATACAAGGCGACACAACCGTCGGTCCAGTCCACGTGGGCTCCGCCGCCGTGGATAAAGATTTCCCCTCCAAGGGCCGTGTCCCAAGGGGGCCGCGAGGACCTTTCGAGGGCCAGAATGATATCGCGGTACTCGTCGGGGGAAATCATGCCCGCCATGAAAGCCCTCTCCGCGTGTTTGCGGGTGGGATAGGAAAGCCCCAGGGATCGGAAGAACTTGCTGCCGCCGTTTTTAAGGCAGACGTAGAATTCACCCTCCGGCGTTCTGCCGTCGCCTTCCCTTTCCTTGTCTCCGACCGTGTTGGGACCCAGCCCCACCGGGTATTCTCGAACCAGAACCCCTCCCTCCAGCACGTAAAGGCGGCGTTTTCCCTTGTAAATGTAGAGCTCCGGTGACCGGATGGACTCGGTCGGCCGGAGATAATCCACTCGGATCACGTAGTGATCGATGGGCGGGGATGCGTCCGCCGGAACCCCCACCGCCCCGGCGGCCTTGCTGCGCCCCTGGGCCGAATCCGTTGCCGGATTGGGGTTCTGAACCGAACAGGAACCCACCAGAAGCAGTCCCGCCGACACCCAAAGCCCCAGCCGCATGATGGCTCTCAACCCCCCAAACATGATCCATTCATCTCCTTGCGCATGGGTCCGCAGCTTCCGCTCAATAACCCGAAGTCATGAAATCCGAATCGCTCCCAGGCCGCCCGCCACCTGTCATTCGGCCCGAGATGTCCACGACCTTAGGATTGATGAAAATGAGGAGTTCGTTCTTTTCCAGTCGGCTCGTATTGGACTTGAACAGCCTTCCCAGCAACGGCACCTTGTGGATTCCGGGGGTTCGGCTTTCCGTCTCGCTGTCCGATTCTTCGATGATGCCCCCGATCACCACCGTGTGTCCGTCTTCCACCAGCAGTTCCGTGTCGATCTTCCGCGTATCGATGGCCGGAGGCTGCCCCGGAATCACCTGCACGAAATTGGGCTGTTCTTTCTTGGCCTGGAGTTCAAGCCGGACGCGCCCGTCGGGGGTGACGTGCGGTGTCACTTGCAGCTCGAGGGTGGCGTCCTTGAATTCCGTGGAAATTCCGTCTTCGCTTTGCTCCTGGTAGGGGATCTGCGTTCCCTGCGAGATGGTCGCCTTCACGTGGTCCATGGTGAGCACCCGCGGTGCCGAAATGACCTTGCCTTTGCCCGCCTGTTCGGTGGCGGCCAGCCTGAGGTCCAGGTTCCAGATCGTGGCCCCGAGCCGTTTCAACTTAAAATCGATCATGGAAGACCCTTCGGTCGGCGGATGGTTGATCGCAAACCCCCCGCTCCAGGGATGCTGCCCTCCGTCATGGGAAATGTCGAGGCCCCAGTCGATGCCCAATTCCTTGCTCGCCGTGGTGGAAAGCTGAACGATTCTCGCTTCGATCAAGACCTGCAGCGTGGGGCGGTCGAGCCGCTCAAGTAGAGAGCGGGCCTCGGCGATCCTTCCCGGATAATCGGTGTAGATGAGCAGGCTGGTTCGCTGATCCACGGCGATCTTTCCATCCTCGCTTTTCGTCTCGCTGATCTTCGCCGCGATCTCGGAGGGCTCCGCATAGTTGACCTGCAGGTATTCGGTGGTGATTTCGCCCAGATCCCTTTTGGCCCGAAGCAGTTCCTGTCGGGTCTTGATCCGTTCTTCCCGTTCTTTCCACTGCTGCTTCAATTTCTCTTGGCTTGCGACTCGAATGACCCCGCCGATCTCTTCCTTCCCCAGTCCGTTGATCATGAGCACCATGTCGAGCACCTGGTCCCAAGGCACGGCTTCCACCTTGAGGGTCACTCGGCCCACCACGTCCGGTTCCACCACGATGTTCATCCCGCTGATATCCGCGAGCAGCCGGAGGACGTTTTCTATGTCCGCGTCCTGCAGGTCCAGGCTGATGGGTTTACCCCGATAGGCTTCCTTGTAACCCAAGATATCCGCATCGCTGACCGCCATGGACGACGTAGTTCCGTAACGTTCATACGTCGCCGGCGCATTCGAAACCGCCGCGCGCCCGCCGGAACCCGACGCCCCCGGCGATCCGTCCACCCGCCCTTCGGCTCCTTTCCGGGGCGCAGGCGCTGCTTCCGGCGGCGACTCATGGTACCCGCGTCGGCCTGGATAGACGGAAATCACCAGGACATGGCCCTCACTGTGTGCTTCCAGTTGCTGGAGCGTTTCGTTCGCGGTGGCGCTCAACACCGCACGGTCTCCCTCGAGTCCTTCCAGGAAAAGACCCGCCAGCCGCTTCGAAGGCGTGGGGATGGAAGCCTTGACCGCATCGGCTCTCACCCCTTCCAGCGTCAAGACAAAGGACCGGGCACCGTCCCGTTCCACCTGATACTTGGAAAACGCCCCGTCGCCCAGCACCCGGATCTCGGTCCGATCGTCAAAATCGGAGGCCTGAACCCCAAGGATCTTCACCGCCCGTCCCGGTTCGTTCACCGCCGCCGCAGAAACCTCAGAGGACTGGGTACTCCCGACGGCGAGTGCACTTCCCGCTCCCACATCCCTCGGTGTTCCGGCACATCCACAGAGCTGGAGCAGCGCACAGCCGACCAATACCCCCCACAGGACCACACGTTCCGGGCGAAGGCCTTTTCCATGCATCGACAAACCTGCCTTTCGGCTGACTTAGAAATGATGCTGAACGATGACCGGCAAATGTCAGGTTCCTTCGGATTATCTCTTCTTGTTGGGGGCCGCAGGTTTCGGCCGCTCTTGTTCTTCCAGAAATCGAAAGGTCTTCAGCACGCAGTTGACCTGCAGCGAGGAATCGTCCCGGCGGTTGAGCGTCAGCGTATCGACCTGAATGATGCGATCGAGCCGGCTGATCTTGTCGAGGAAGGTCGCCAGCTGGTGAAATCCGCCGGCAAGGTCCAGGCGGATGGGGATCGTTGCGTGGAACTGGTGGGTCTGTTCCGCCTGAGGCTGGAACAGGATATTCTCCAGTCCATCCTGAGCTCCGATCCGGGAAACCGTCTCCAGCAGTTCGGGAATCTCTTTCCGATCCGGCAGAAGTACCAGGAGCTGCTCGAATTCTTCCTGGGATTTCTTGACCTCCGCTTCAAACACCTTCACCTCTTGAGCGATCCGTTGCAACGCGGCCAGCCGCCTTTCGTGCTCATGGATACCGGCCGTCAGCCGTCGGAGCGTCTGAGCTTGGGGCTTGTACTTGAAAAAATAGAACGCTCCCGCCAGCACCCCCACCATGACGACAAACACCAGGATCCTTTGAAGGTTCGTCAGTTCCGAAAGTCTACCTTCAACGGCCGCTATGGGATTCACCTTAAATTCCATGCTTTGTACCGTTCTCCGGGACATCCCGGCCGCACCGTGCGGCCGCTGCTTTCCACCTGGAAGAGACTCCGTTGACCCTCGCCTGCGCAGGGCTCCACCCTGTCATCCGCCGGCAGGGCTCGAACCCGGACCCGGTTTTCCTTCCCCGTGCTCCGGTTCGGCGGCGGAACCCTGCGGCAAGGCCGAAAGCATCTTCTGCACGGCGGAATAGGGCAACACCTTGCAGCTCAACTGAAACTCCCGCAGTTTGCTGCCGCCCATGGAAGTCATCCGCGAATGCGCCAAGCTCACCGAGCCGCGTCCCACGAAAGGCGACGTTTCCAGATTGCGCATAAATTCGGCGATGGCCTCGTTGCTCACCGCCACCCCGCTGATGCTCACCTGCTCGCCGCTCTGACTGAATCGCTGAAACCACATGCGCTCCGGCGGGGTCATGAGGCTGAACAATGTCAGAGACCGCACCAGGTGATCCCGATCCCTTTGGAGCGAGCGGATCACTTCTTTCTTCTGCTCGATGATTTCCTTCTGCGCCTTCAGCTCTTTCAGCATGACTTCGTACTTGGCGAAGCGACCCACCTCTTCTTTCAGGCGGGCTTCCTTTCGCTGCAGATCCTGGATCCGGCCGTCCCGACTGATCCAAAGGAAACCCATCACACCCGCCGCCGCCAGCAGGCCGACCAGGTAAAAATAGACCCATTGTCGCGTCGTGGTCTTCCTGACCGGTTCACGGAAGGGTAAGAGATTGATCCGAATCATGGATTTTCGTCGCTCCTCAACCCCAGTCCCAGGCAGATGGCCATCTGAGGGCCGATATATTCCAGGTAAGCCGGGTCGAATTGATCGGCGTCGTAGTCCAGCCGCACCAACGGATTGAAGACTTCGGTCGGGACTTTCGTTTCCAGGCGGAGCACTTCGGGCAGCCCGGGAAGCCGCGCGGAACCCCCGCTCAAAAGGATCCTGTGGATGGCGAAATCGGGGTAGTTGGTGTAGTAGAAGTCCAGGGCCCGCCTGAGCCCGCCGGCCCAGCCGCGGACCGCTTCCACGAAGATTTTTTCCAGTTCTGCGGCCGCCGCCTCGCCCGCCTTCTCTCCAAGCTTCAACCGTTCCGCCTGGTCCCACGGCACCGACAGCCCCCTTGCGATGGACTCGGTGATCTCGTTACCCCCCATGGGCAGATCGCGGGTGAAAACGGGGGCGCCCCCCTGCAGCACCGTCATGCCGGTCTTGGAAGCACCGATGTCCACCAGGGCCACGTTTTCTTCCAAATTAACCCCGTAGGTCACCTCGAAGGCATTGCTCAGCGCAAAGAAGTCCACGTCGATAACCGCCGGCTCCAGCCCGGCGAGTCGTATGAGGCCCACATAATCGTTGACCGATTCCTTCTTGGCGGCCACCAGCAGCACGTCCATGGCGTTGGGTTTGTCCCGCGCCACGCCGAGGATCTCATAATCGACGTTGACCTCTTCCAGTTGATAAGGCACATATTGCCCCAACTGCTCCTTGAGACGGCTTTCCAGTTCCTGCTCGCTCATGGAGGGAAGTTCGATCTTTTTGATCATGACCTCGTAGCCGGCGATAGAGGACGCCACCCGCTTTTCCTTCGTCTTGAGGTGGCTGACCAGCTTGGCGGCGGTTTCGGCGACCCGTTCGGGCTGCTCCACACGGCCTTCAACCACGGCACCGGGCGGAAGAATGGCCAAGCCCAGGTTGACGAGTTTCCACCCGGTCTTGGCCCTTGTCAACTGGACGACCTTGACCGAATGGGAGCCGAGATCCAGTCCGACGATTCCGGTTTGCCTGCGCAGCATGATTGCGGCTTCGATCTCCAACGGAGTGAAAGAAGGGCTTCAACTTATGGCTTGTAATTTACCATCGGCTACTTATTATCTCAAAACACCAAATTCATGACGGATCAGATTTCTAGTCGGCACAAGAGGAGGGCAAATTGAATCATTTATCCACCCGGACCACCGCCGGGAAGAGGGCGAAAGGAACCCTGCGGGAGTATACCGAAGCGATCCTCGTGGCCATCCTCTTGGCCCTCTTCATCAGAGCATTCGTGGTCCAGGCCTTCAAGATCCCGTCCGGATCCATGAAAAGCACTCTTCTTGTCGGCGATCACATTCTGGTGAGCAAGTTCGCCTACGGGGTAAAGATCCCCATGCTGGACATAACCGTATCCGAATTCGATCCCCCACAACGGCACGATATCGTGGTGTTCGAATATCCACTGGATCCTTCGAAAGACTTTATCAAGAGGGTGATAGGGCTACCGGGTGACACCCTCGAAATAAGGAACAAGAGAGTATTCGTCAATGGAAAACTTCTCGAAGAACCCTACGTTCAGTTCACCGACAACCAGGTCCTTCCGGCGTCGGTCAGTCCCCGGGACAACTTGGAACCCATCCTGGTCCCGGAACGGAGCCTGTTCGTGATGGGAGACAACCGCGATGAAAGCTACGACAGCCGGTTCTGGAAATTCATAGATTTTTCCGCCGTCAAGGGGAAGGCCCTCATTATCTACTGGTCCTGGAACAAGAACGGCCGATTCACATTCGATCCTCAAACCGGCTACATCCGCTGGAACCGCATCGGCCGCCTCATCCGGTGAACCGCCGGCCTGTTTCCGCGGTAACCCGGCTTCTTCCGCGGTCAGCGGAACACCGGGCCAAAGGATCGCACTATGAAGACGTCCCCTCTGGATCAAATTCAGGAAATCAGGCAGTGGATCGCCCGGCAGGTGGAATCCGCCGGAGCGTCCGGGGCGGTCGTCGGCCTAAGCGGCGGCATCGATTCCGCCGTGGTCGCCGCGTTGGCCGCCCGAGCCCTGGGCGACAACCTGCTCGCAATCATTCTTCCGTGCCACAGCTCGGAACAGGACATCCAGGACGCCCGGCTTGTGGCCCGACACCTCCAGCTGAAGGTGGAGGAACAGGACCTTTCCTCGATCTTCGATCGATGGCTCGCCCTTTACCCCTCATCCGACCGGAGAATCCAGGGAAACCTGAAATCGCGGCTCCGCATGGCCTCGGTCTATCACGTGGCGGCGCTTCGCAACCACCTGGTGCTGGGAACCTCGAACCGCAGCGAGTGGGAAATCGGCTACTTCACCAAGTACGGAGACAGCGCTGCGGACCTTCTGCCCATCGTGCACCTTTTGAAAAGCGAAGTGCGCCAACTGGCCATGATCCTGGATATTCCTCAGCGTGTGATCGAAAAACCCCCCTCCGCCGGCCTCTGGGAAGGGCAGACCGACGAAGGTGAACTGGGCTTCACCTACGAACAGCTGGACAACTACCTCCTAGGCAGGTTGAGCGAGGTACCGCCGGAGGTCCAGGCCGCCATTCGAGACCGGCAGCGCTTCGCCGCCCACAAGAAACAGCCCGCCCCCCGGCTGTTTCCGGCCGGCCCGCCGTCGGAAGGACCATCGCTCACCGCCGGCGACTCCCCCTACGATCGGAGCATCGAAGCGCTCACGCTCATCAGCGGAGCCATCACATCCGACCACTACATTGAAGACATTTTGCGGCTCATCGTCATGGTCACCGCCGAAGTGATGAACTCCAGCGTCTGTTCCTTGTGGCTCCTGGATGAAAAGGAAGGAGTTCTGCGCCTGCGGGCCACCCAGTCCATCAACCCGGAGTACATCCAGGATCGCGTGCTCAGGGTGGGCGAAGGGATCGTCGGGAAGGTGGTGGTCGAAAACCGCCCTTATTCCATCCCGGACGTCCTGATGGATCCTTACTACAAGGAAAAGGACCTGGCCCGGCGTATGGGGCTCGTTTCCATGCTCAGCATGCCCATGCGGGTCAAAGACCGGGTCATCGGCGTCATCAACTGCTACACGTCCTATCCCCACGTCTTTTCCGAACTGGAGACCAACATCCTCACCGCCGTGGCCAACCAGGCGGCCGTGGCCATCGAAAACACCGAACTGATGGTCAAGACCAAGGTCATCCAGGAAGAATTGGAAAAACGGAAGCTCATCGAAAGAGCGAAAGACCTGGTCATGCGGCGTCTCGACCTTTCAGGGGATGAAGCCTACCGCTGGCTGCAGAAACGGAGCATGGACACGCGCAAGTCCATGCGCGAGGTGGCCGAAGCGGTGCTCCTCACCATGGAAGGGTGAATCCGGCGGATCGAACCTTCGTGTTGTCGGCTGCTCAGACCGGCAACCTAACCGTTCAGTGGGCTGTTGAAGCAAGGCCGGGCGCTCTCGCCCTTGAAGGCCGGTTCCATGAGCTTCGAAAGGCAGCGGTGAGTACGTCCCTTTCAGGGATACATCAGGCCGGCCTGCCTGCGGTCGCGGTAGGCTTCCAGTTCCCCCTGCCAGTCGGCTTCCACTTCAGGAAGTTCCGCGCCCTTTTCCAGCCGCTCCCTGAGGAACCCATCCCCCAGGAGAATGTCGATCGGCTTCTTTTCGTACTCGTATTCATAGGGAGGAGGCAGCCACTGGAAACGGTCGGCGTGGACTTCCAGAAAGGCCTTGAGCACGGCAAGTCCCAGCCGGTAGGGCTTCACCCGGCCCGGTTCGGTCACGTGAACCTGGAAACCGCAACACACTTCCCCCCGCCACTTGTCGAAGGTGGGCTCGAAACACACCGGCCGGAGCACCACGCCGTCGAGAGCCCGCACGTCCAGAGCGTTCAGAAGAAGGGACGGCCGAACGAAAGGGGCCCCGAAGACTTGGAAAGGAAGGGTCGTTCCGCGGCCTTCGCTCACGTTGGTTCCTTCGAGCAGCACCAGGCCGGGATACAGAAGCGCGCTTTCCCACGAAGGCATGTTGGGCGACGGCCAGAGCCAGGGCAGGCCCGTTTGAGGGTGGAACCGGTCCCTTCGCCACCCCGCGGCCGGGATCACCTCCAGGTCGCAATCGAGTCCCTCTTCCCGCACCACGAACCGGGCCAGTTCGCCCAAGGTCAGCCCGTGGCGCATGGGAATCGGGTAACGGCCCACGAAGGAACGCCATTGGGGCTTCAACGGGTTGCCTTCCACGCTGGTTCCGTTGATGGGATTCGGCCGGTCCAGGACCACCACCTTCAATCCCGCTTCGGCGGCGGCCTCGACGCAAAGACCCAACGTGGTACCGAACGTGTAAACACGGGTTCCCACGTCGGAAAGGTCCACCACCAGGACATCGATTGCCTGCAACATTTCTTCCGTCGGTCGGCGCACCTGCCCGTACAGGCTGTAGATGGGGGTGCCCAAGAGCGGATGGATGCCGTGGTCGGACTCCACCATATTGGCCTGCTTTTCCGCGTGGAACCCGTGCTGCGGCGAAAAGATGCAAGCCAGGCGGCCGCCGGCCTGATGGATCATCTGGCTGACGTGCCTGAAATCACGGGTACACGACGCCTGGTTGGCCAGGAGCCCCATGCGACTCCAACGAAACCACCGCGGCGGACTTTCCAGGAACACCTCGCAGCCCGGTTTCACGCATGGTCCCGCCATGGATCTCCCCCCTCTCCTTCACCCGGCGTTTCGGGTCTCGATGCGGGTCCTACTTCCGCTCTCGGGAAGATCCCATCCGATCGACCACTTTATCGTAGTAATACTGTCCTTCTTCCAAAAGCGGTGAGACGCGGCGCATGGTATTGAGCTTCATGATGAGATAATTCAGCTTCTTTATCTGAGCGTATTTCTCCTCGGTGTCCCGGATACCGGAAAGAAGTTCCTTGGTTGTGTGGATCTCTTTTCTGAGTTGCAATTCAGGCGGCAGGCAATCCGCGTTTTTCAGAATCTTATAGGCGAGCCTGAGATCTTCGGGAATATGACGGTCGTCTTCCAGCTTCAGCGGTTTTCCGCGGCCGGGCAGGTTGTCGAACTCGCCCCGCTCCATGGCTTCCCGGATCCGCTGTTCCGCCAGTTGCTCAAACACCGTAGAAATGTTACTCATAAACGTTCCTCACTCTTCAAGAAAGGACAAGCCATGAGCCTTTCGACCCCCTTGCAGCACGAACGCGAAACGCCGATCCAGCCCGCCCCGGCGGGGATCACCATCCTCGGTGCGGGAAAGTTCGGCCGGCTGGCTCACCGGCGGCTGGCGCGTCGCTTTCCGGATGCGGACCTCACGGTGGTGGACCATGCGGAAGCAAAGCTTCTCGCCCTGGATCCTTCCGACCGCACGCGCACCCTCGCCGAAGACGCCATCGCCCATCTTTCCACCGAGCACCTCCCCCCGGACCGCTGGATCGTCCCGGCCGTTCCCATCCACGTCGCCTTCCTCTGGCTGCTTGAACAACTCAAACCCAACGGCCGCGTCACCAGGCTCCCGGTGCCTCAGAACGTGGATCCGCAGTTGCCGCACCCCATGCGGGTACCCGGCGGGACGGTTTATGCCAGCTACGCCGATTTCCTCTGCCCGGACAACTGCCCCGAACCCGAAGACATCTGCACTTACACCCGCCAACCCCGAAAGGGACATCTCTTCGAGACGGTAGGGGGTCTCCGGGTTCCGGGCTACTTCGTTCACGTCTGCAGGAGCCATCAGCTGGCGCCGGGTGTCGGCGGCTACACCCGCGGCCAACTGGAATCCCTGTACCGGGAAGTCCTCTCAAACCCCGGAAACCACGTGATCGCCACGTGCTGCTCCTGCCACGGCGTCCTGGACGCTCTTTCGTGGGAGAAACCCTGAAGGGCTTCCCCTAACCGCCGTTCCGGTATCTGCGGCACACGCGTAGCAGCCCGGAAAGGAGCCGTTCGACGCCAGAGGCAGCACCCTACTGGACTTTACGGTAAGAGCTTGTCCAAAAACAAGCTCATAAAACTCGGGCCCTGAGGTACCTTGTTCCTGTAGCAGCGGCCTTGGCCGCGATAAAGGTTGTTGTAGGAGCGGCGCCCTCGCCGCGATGAACCAACCCCAATGCCCTGCCCCATCGGCCCGAGGGCGGGCCTCCTACAGCGATGCGGATCGCCGGCAAGCCGGCTCCTACAACGGTGCTACCCGCTGTTTCAGGCCGTATGGCGAAAGCTCCAAACCAAACAACCTCTGGGAGAGGATCCGGGCCATGTTCCGGGACTTCCGGCTGGAGTCCATCCGGATGCTCCACGAGGCCCTTCTTTACGGATACAAAAGGCTGACCTCCATCATCGCCTATAACACCTCGTAGGGCGGAGAAAGGAATCACCCCATGCAGAACCTGAGCCTTTCACCCGAAAAACCGACGCGGAGGTGCGCCTTCAAACCGGGCATCTGAGCCCCTCACGCTCCGGGTGGCATCCCTCAACGGGACTTTCGGACCCTCGATCACCCCAAACGGCCCGCTGAACACTTGAAGACTCTCCTTTCACGCCCGCTTTTCATCCAAGGACCATCCGCTCCGGGAATTGCTGGCCGCTGCTTAATTGTCAAGATTTTTCAAGTAATCTCTTCCAACGGCATCGCCATGGATTTTTTCAAAAAAGATTGTCTTCTTTGACCTATGTCAAGAGAAAGGTGCACCAGAAGGAGTAAACAAACAAAACTGATCATGGTAAAATCACAAACCGTCAGCGGAAAGGAGTATCAACATGTTCTGTTTTCAATGTCAGGAAACCGCCAAAAACCAGGGGTGCACCATCAAGGGGGTCTGCGGCAAACCGGAGGATACCGCCAACCTGCAGGATCTGCTCATCCATGTGCTGAAGGGAATCGCCGTCTACGGCGAGAAGCTTAGCGAGCTGGGCCTCACCGACCGTGACACCGGCCTCTTCGTCGCCAAGGGTCTGTTCGCCACCATCACCAACGTCGGCTGGGATAACGATCGGTTCATCGCCATGATCCGGGAAGGACTAACCCGCCGCAACCAGCTGCGGGATTTCTTCCTGGCCGCCTACCGGGAAAAACACGGCAGTGATTTTACCGAACCGCTGCCCGATGCCGCCACCTGGTACGCCGACGACCCGGCGGCATTCGCGGAAAAGGCAAAATCGGTGGGCATTCTGGCAACCGCAAACGAGGACGTCCGGTCGCTGCGGGAACTGCTGATCATCGGCGTCAAGGGCATCGCCGCCTATACCGACCATGCCGCCATCCTCGGCTACGAGCAGGACGACATCTACGGCTTCATCATGAAAGCCCTGGCCTCCACTACCAAGGAGCTGGCGGTGGACGAGATGGTCGCTCTGGTGCTGCAGGCCGGTGAGGCGGCGGTCAACACCATGGCCCTGCTGGACAAGGCCAACACGTCCAGCTACGGCAACCCGGAAATCAGCGAAGTCAATATCGGCGTCCGCGACAAGCCCGGCATTCTGATCAGCGGCCATGATCTCAAGGACATGGAGGAGCTGCTTGAGCAGACCGCGGGCACCGGCGTCGATGTCTACACCCACGGCGAGATGCTGCCGGCCAACTATTACCCGGCGTTCAAGAAGTACGACCATTTCGTCGGCAACTACGGCAGCTCCTGGTGGCACCAGAACAACGAGTTCGAATCCTTCAACGGCCCGATCCTGCTGACCACCAACTGTCTCGTGCCGCTGAAGAAGGAGAACACCTACCTCGACCGGCTGTACACCACCGGCGTCGTCAGCTACGTGGGCGCAACCCATATTCCCGACCGGAAGGCCGGCGGCAGCAAGGATTTTTCCGCTCTCATCGCCCGGGCGAAACGGTGCAGTGCTCCCACCGAGATCGAGACCGGCACCATCGTCGGCGGTTTCGCCCACAACCAGGTGCTGGCCCTGGCCGACAAGGTCATTGACGCTGTCAAATCGGGCGCCGTCAAGCGGTTCGTGGTCATGGCCGGCTGCGACGGGCGGCAGAAATCCCGCAGCTACTATACGGAAGTGGCGGAAAAACTACCGAAAGATACCATCATTCTGACCGCCGGCTGCGCCAAATACCGCTACAACAAGCTCAATCTCGGCGACATAGGCGGCATTCCGCGCCTCCTCGACGCCGGCCAGTGCAACGACTGCTACTCCCTGGCAGTCATCGCCCTGAAGCTCAAGGAGGCCTTCGGCCTGCATGATATCAACGAACTGCCCATCTCCTACGACATCGCCTGGTACGAGCAGAAGGCGGTGGCCGTCCTGCTGGCCCTGCTCTTCCTCGGTGTCAAGGGCATTCGCCTGGGCCCCACCCTGCCGGCATTCCTCTCCCCGGCGGTGACCAAGGTCCTGGTGGAAAGGTTCAACATCAAACCCATCGACACGGTGGAAAACGATATCGCCGCGATGATGAGCGGCAAGTAAGCATCCCCATCGGTAACCCCGGCGGCGGGCCGCCGCCGGGGTGGCTAAAAAAGAAGGACTACCAACCATGAAATGCCCCGGCCGGAACAGCCGCTACTGAAAACACGACGCCATCTTCGACGTCCACTGCCCCCAGTACGGCGCCAATAAGGTGGATCTGGTTGCCGAGGCAATCGACATCATCAGCCGCCTGTCATGGCCCAGTGCTGATGAATCGATCAATTTTGCCTGCGTCCACGATGCCCTGCGACTGACGGAGCTGGTGGAACGACATAAAAGCGAACCTGTTTCGCCTCGCTCTGTCAAGGATTTGAACGATCGCATGGTATTTGATAGATGTAGGCTACTCGCGATGAGGTGAATGTGATTCTCCATCAGCAATTCCCGGAGCGAATGGTCCTTGGGCGAAAAGCGGGCGTGAAAGAAGAGGCTTCGAGCGGATGAGGATATCGGTGACCCAGGAAAACCGCAGAAGCCCCTTGGGGATCACCTGCCAGTGATTTGAAGGGAATAGGTGGTCTTGCCGGTGCGGGAGGTTTTTCGAAGGCAGGCGTCGGAAAAGACATTTTCCGACGAAAAACAGCCCGTGCCGTCCAGGGCCAGGATGTAGCGGCCGTCCAGCAGGGTCATCTGAGCCAGCGCCTTGGCGCGCTGAAGCCGCGAGAAGATCTCGCGGAAGGCGGGTCGGAACACATAGGGCGAAACCTCATCGAGAATCTCCCGCATGGTGCTGTCGGAAGCGACCTTCTCGATGTGGTAGAGCGCGTGCAGGTTGTGATCCCGAGCCGACCAGCGTTTCTCAAAGGCCGGAAGAGAGGGATCCTTCAAAGAAAACATGGCGAAGGCGCTCATGGCCGCATCCGCAAAGGAGATCTGCGGCCTGCCTTTGCGGGGATCGGGGATCTTTTCGAACTCACGGCGCACCGCCCTCACCAGGGCATCTGCATTCAGATGCTTGCGAAGTCGGATCTCGGAGGAAGGAGCGTCTTTGCTGGGCTTCATGGCAAAATAGCCTACCAGAGACGCGGGCGGCTGTTCAGCATGAAACAGCAAAATAGTCGAAAAAATTCACCTCCGAAACCCCCTTCGGAGCCCGAAATCACCCCCTGGGTTCGCGAAAACCAAATCCTTCAAGGCCCGGTTTTCAAGGCTTTACAGGGGCTCCGGAAATTATTTTACTTGACCCACCTCACCATACCCGCTACCCAAAAACCGTCAGAAAGCAATTTCCTATTACCTCTTATTACCTTATCACCCCTCACCCCGATCCGGACGATGGCCAATAGGGCGATCGGCACCGGTTGTTTGTCTCGTTGTTTGTTGAGGACCAAGGATAGACTGATAACGGATAGAAAGGAGTAGGTTTCATGGCTCGTGCAGTCAAAAACAATATCATGATTACGGGTATCATGTCCGGCGGCATCGCAATTGGTCCCAAAGGCGCAAATAAGGGTCTAAAAAGAGGAGGCACTCCAGGAACACCCGATAGGTGTCGTAACGCCCGCCGAGCGCGCCGCCGGAGATGCGCTCGAACATCTGGAAACCGGCCGAACCTGTTCCTTTGCGGACGCATTCGACGACCAGCCCCCGCTCCTCGCACAGACGCAGCGCCGCCAATCGGTTGAAAGCGGTAAAAGAGATCTCCAGGACCATCCTCTCATAGGCGACCTTGCGGCGGTCCGAATCCTTCCCCGCCGCTCCGGCGGTGTAGTGTTCGAGAAGATCGCGCAGACGGCGGGCCGCCGCGTGCTGATCGGGCGAAAGGTGCGTCAGCTTTTCAAGCGGCAGCACGACGCCGTCTGGGTGGAGTCCGAACACGCCGCGGAGCTGATCGGTGACGTCCCCGGCCAGCCGACGCCGGCAGGTTGCGACGGTTTTGGCCAGCAGATTGCGGGTCTCTTTATCAAAGACCATGGTTTTGATTTCCCAAGGAAATATTTTCCAGGAGGCGCTCCAGAAGTGGGAGCGGTTCCGGAATATTCTTTACGGCCGTTTTCCACACAATAGCCGTGTTGACCCCGAAATACTCGTGCACGACGACATTACACCATACATTCCGCAGCCATGTCGGTGATTAATGGAGTAATTATGACTCAGCAATACTCGGAGGGGAGGGCCACGTCCGGGAAACCGGCCGGGCTGATGGTGCTATCCGTTTATCCCATCGGCGAAATGAGGGAAACCGAGCCGCCCAGCGACAGCGATGGCTCCGGCGCGCTGTGCGCCGTGGTCGATATGGATGGCGAATGAGTGCCGGATTGCTCGGAGCACCTGGACGAAATGGATCCCAAGGTCCGCAACGCCGAGGGGAGGTGGTCTTTTCCGCTGAACCCCCGCATCGATTACATCTTTGTATCCCCCACGATACCGATGGACCAGGGCCGGGTGCTGCCCCATATGCATCAAGCCAAGGTAGTGGTCAGGAAGAATTCGGCCCTTGGAGCGCGGGCGTCTCACCCGCAGAGGACGCCATAGGCCTAAGAGTTGCGGGCGGGACGCCCGCGCTCCCAGGTTGTTGCCCACCTGATTGTGGGGTCATGCGCTCAGTACAGGTCCACAAAATAAAATATTTCTTGTAACATGCTATTAATTCTCTGGAAATTCCACCTTGTTCCCAAGCTCGAGCTTGGGAACACAACCGTGCAGAAGCTCCAGCTTCGATTCCCATGAGGCCGTTCCCAAGGCAGAGCTTGAGAACGAGGGGAAAAGAGGGTCGTCGGGTTTCGGAAAACGAAATCTTCCAAATATCGTTGTTTCAAGCAGTTACAGAGGCTCCGGGAATTGCTGCAGTAGGAGAAATGGTATTCTCTGGCAGCCTCTAAAGGCCTCGTTTGCGCAAAGCTCCAGTGAACCGACCCCGGGCCCGACTTCAGCCGTTCCGTTCCTTTTCGAGCGCCGTGAG
The DNA here is from genome assembly GCF_005377625.1 of Desulfoglaeba alkanexedens ALDC. Classification (GTDB taxonomy): domain Bacteria; phylum Desulfobacterota; class Syntrophobacteria; order Syntrophobacterales; family DSM-9756; genus Desulfoglaeba; species Desulfoglaeba alkanexedens. The sequence goes on from NZ_CP040098.1 coordinate 465,368, forward strand.
GGTTTCGTGCAGGCAGTCTTCGGCCCGGTAGCCCGAACGCCGTGCCAGGTCCACCACTTGGAGGAGCATCTTGCCCACATCCTGAGCGGTGAGCTCCGATTTTCCGGGTGCCTGATCCGCGGCGGGACCCGGCGCGACCGCCGGCTGCGTCCCTTCTCCGCCCGCCTCCCGGCTCCCCCCGCCTCCGTCGGCCCACCGTGACAGCAGCCGGTGAGCCCGCACCAGGGCCGGAAGACTCGCGGGAACGCTCTGTCCTGTTTGCTTCTTCCCTTGCTTTTCCGCGGCCTTTATCCGTTCCCAGTTGCTTCGTACTTCGTCGACGGATGCAACCTCCACGTCGCCGAACACGTGAGGATGGCGCCGGATCATCTTTTCGCGGATTCCACGGCAGACGTCTTCAAGGCGGAAGGTTCCGGCTTCTTCATAAAGGTGGATCATGAAAAGCACCATGAAGAGGAGATCCCCCAGTTCCTCGCAGGCTTCCACCGTGTCGCCCGCTCGAACGGCCGCGGAAGCCTCGTGCGCCTCTTCCAGCAGGTAGGTCTGAACGCTTGCGGGCGTCTGCTTCCGATCCCAGGGGCAACCGTTTTCACCTCTCAGACGATCGATGATTTCCCAGATGGCTCGAACCCCGTCCCATTTCCGCCGATCCCGGCCGCCGTCCCCGAATGCCTCAACACCACGAGCGCCGAAGTCTTCCCTTGAATGCATCGTGCCGCCTCTCTCCCATGGGACCAATAACGCTGGATGACTTCTCTTTTTCTGTCGAATTCCTGACGAACCTCTTCGGGCGCCGCCCGCACCACCATCTGCGCCAGGAAGTGCACATAGGGCGCCAACCTGGAATTTCGCAGGAGCGGCGCTTCGGGCGAGAGGAAAAAGGTCAGGAGCGTCAGAAGGACCACGGCCAAAACGAGCGCCTTGGCGATGCCCACCACGGCCCCTAGAAAGCGGTCCAGCCACCCCAGTCCTCCCTTGTGCAGCAGGGAACCGGCATAATGGCCGGCAAAACCGATGATGAACCACGAAAGTCCGAACACGACCAGAAAGGCGACCAGCGAGGGCTTGGGAAGTCCCGGAAAGCTCTCCATAAGCCTCAACCCGATGGGTTCCTGCCAGCGAAGCCCCAGGAAAAAGCCGCCCAACACCGCCGCGATGCCGAAGACCTGTGAAACGGCACCCCGCAAGACACCTCGAAGGAGGCACAAAAGAGCCGCGGCACCGATCACCCAGTCCAGAAGGTTCATCCCGTTTCCGTTTGCTTTCGATAGGCCTTCAACCTCGATAATGAAGCGATGATACCGCATGGACCAAGCGGGCTTCAACGTCAATCTGTGACGATTTTGAGGGGTGTTCATGGGGCTTGATTTCGATCCGCCGAGTCCCCTATTGTCAGAATCCAGTGCAAATGCTATGAATGTTCGCCGGTAAGAGCCGGCGCAGGCGGAGTGCGTGAACTCTCCGGTCGGGCGGACCGGGCATCAGAGGTCGATTTGCTGGCAGCCGATCAAAAAAGAGAGTCGGACGTTACTCAGGAAGTTGTCTTCGACGACATCGCCGTGGTGCAGCAACTGGCCGGCGAACGCAACGGCCATCTGCAGATCATCGAAAAGCAGCTGGACGTCCGAGTCCACCTTCGCGGCAACCGCTTCACCATTTGCGGCGACCGGCCCCAGGTGGAAATCGCCCGGAGACTCCTGGAAGAACTGGCGGGACTGGTCCGAGCCGAATACCCCGTCTATCCCGGCGACATCGTCTACGGCATCCGGATCCTCAGCGACAACATCCACCGAAACCTCAAAGAGATCTTTCTGGACCGCGTTTTCGTCACGTCGTCGCGGCGGGTGATCACGCCCAAGAGCATCAAGCAGAAGGAATACATCGAAGCCATCCGCCATTACGACATCGTGTTCGGGATCGGCCCCGCCGGGACGGGAAAGACCTACCTCGCCATGGCCATGGCCGTGGCGGCGCTCGGCGCCGAACAGGTGCGCCGGATCATCTTGGTGCGGCCGGCCGTGGAGGCCGGCGAAAAGCTGGGCTTCCTTCCGGGTGACTTGGCCGAAAAGGTCAACCCCTACCTCAGACCACTCTACGACGCGCTCCACGACATGATGGATTTCGAAAAGGCATCCAAGCTCCTCATGCGCGGCGCCATCGAAGTGGCGCCCCTCGCCTTCATGCGCGGGCGGACCCTGAACGAAGCCTTCGTCATTCTGGATGAAGCTCAGAACACCACCAGTGAACAGATGAAGATGTTTCTCACTCGTCTGGGCATGGGTTCCAAGGCCGTGATTACGGGCGACATCACCCAGATCGACCTGCCCGAAAACAAACCCTCCGGGCTGGTCCAGGCCATGGAACTTCTCAGTGACATCCGAGGCATCCGCTTCGTGTTTTTCAGTAACCGGGATGTGGTGAGGCACCGGTTGGTGCAGGACATCATCGAGGCATACGACCGATACGAAGAACGGCCAAGCCGCGAACACAAGACATCGAACCGGGACGACTGACCATGCTGCTCGTCGAACGGCTGGAAAAGCCGGAAATCCAGAAAGCCTTGCTCCTGGTGGGAACGAGCCTCATCGTCGCCTTGCTGCTGGCCCCGTCTCTGACCGTTTCCACGCCGTCCTATTCCATTGGCGATGTGGCCAAAGCCAATCTCAAGGCCAAGCGGGGCTTCCTGCTCCTGGACGAGGAGGCCACCCGACGCAAACGCCTGGAAGCGGCCGCATCGGTGCCCTTGGTGTTCGATTTTCATGAAAAAGCCCTTCCGGCCGTCCAATCTCGGCTGACCCGAGCCTTTGAAACAATGCGTTCGCTGCAGCGCAAGGGCGACCCGGATCCCCAGGGGATACCCGCCCCGGACCGGGCGGTCGAAACCGGGTGGACGCCGCCCACGCGCGCTGATATCGACCGCCGTCGCTACGAGGTGGCCATGGAAAATCGGAAGACGTTCGAGGCGATGATCGGTTTCCGCGTGCCGGAAAGCGTCTTCCGCTCCCTCGCGTCGGAAGGCTTTTCAGTGGAGATCGAGGAAAAGCTCTCCACGTGGCTGCAAAAGTTCATGAGCCAGGGCATCGTCGCCAACCCCACCCTCGTGGGTATAGGCGAAGGAAACGGCTCAGGAGACAAACCGGGGCGTGCCGTCGCCGTCAGGCACATACCGTCCCTCAAGGAAGAGATCCATTCGACCGTCGGCGTTTACCGGGATCTGGACAGCGCCACGGCGGCGTTGAGCGAAGCGATTTCCGAGGAAGTCATGGACCCCGAGCTCGCCGAGGCCCTCATATTCCTCGGTTCCCGCCTGCTGGAACCCAACATCTTTCACAACCGGGTGGAAACGGAGCACCGGGAGGCCAGGGCGGCCGATGCGGTGAAGCCCGTGTACGTGGCCATCAAGAAAAACGAAATGCTGATACGCGAAGGTCAGCGCATCGGCGTTGATGAATTAAGAAAACTTCAGGCCTATGCGGAGGGACGTCACGAATATCACTGTTTCCTGGCCTTTATTACAATCTTTCTTTTTATTGCGCTGTATCTCTCTCTTTTGATCCATGTAGCTCACCGCCACATCCCTGGATTTCAACTCAACATCCGGGACTACCTCTTCCTGGGCGCGGTCTTGGTGCTCATTCTGGCCATGGGCCGCTACACCGCCTGGATCTCCGAAGCCATCGGAACCACTTCCAGCTATATCGATCACCGAACCCTCGTCTTCGCCACCCCCCTCACCACCGGAGCCATGCTGGCGAGCATCTTTTTCGGTGTCACTCCCGCATTCCTCTTCTCACTGACGTTGAGTCTCTTTCTCGGGATTCTCTTCGGCTCCGACTTCGATCTTTTCATGTTCTCTCTCATGGGTTGCTTTGTGGGGGTGCACGGGGTGACTCCGTGCCGCAACCGCATGATTCCCATAAAGACGGGGCTGCTGGTGGGATGCACCAACGTGATCGTGGTGGTCCTGAGCATGCTGTTTCGGGAGCAATGGCCGGCGCCGGCGCTTTTCGCCAACGCATCGGTGGCGTTCTGCGGCGGGGTGATGGCCGGCATCCTGGTCACGGGGCTGGCCCCCCTGGCCGAGATGGGCTTCGGCTACACCACCGACATCAAGCTTCTGGAACTGGCCAGCATGGATCAACCCCTCCTCCAGGAACTGCTCCTTCAGGCTCCGGGAACCTATCACCACAGCATCATCGTGGGAAACATGGTGGAAGCGGCGGCCAAGTCCATCGGGGCCAATTCGCTGCTGGCCAAGGTGGCCGCCTATTACCACGATATCGGAAAGATCCGAAAACCCTTGTATTTCATCGAAAACCAATTCGACTGCGAGAACCGGCACGAAAAACTGGCGCCGTCCATGAGCAGCCTCATCCTCATCTCCCACGTGAAAGAAGGCGTGGACCTGGCCAAGAAGCACAAGCTGGGGCAGCCCATCATCGACATCATCCGTCAACACCACGGCCGGAGCCTCATTTCGTACTTCTACCAAAAGGCCCTGGATGCCCGCGAAAAGGCACAATCTTCCAAGGGGGCCGATCTTCCACCCATCAACATTGAAGACTACCGTTACCCGGGTCCGAAGCCCCAGACCAAGGAAGCCGGGCTGGTGATGTTGGCCGACATCGTGGAAGCGGCCTGCCGGTCTCTGAACGAACCCACCCCCGCCCGCATCCAGGGGCTCGTGAACAAGCTCATCAACAACGTTTTCATCGACGGGCAGCTGGACGAGTGCGAACTGACGCTCAAGGACCTTCACCAGATCGCCAAGCATTTCAATCAGATCCTCGCCACGGTTCACCATAAGCGCATCGAGTACCCAAGTGTGCCGCAGCCCGGAACGAAAGCCAGAGGACATGCCTCGGATCCAAATCAGCGAGAACCAAAATGCGATCGCGATCGATCTTCCACGTCTGGAGAAGGCAGCCGAAACGATCTTAAACGCCTTGGGCTGCACTGACGCGGAGCTGAGCGTTCTGATCGTGGACGATGGCGAGATGACCCGTCTGAACCGGGAATTCCGGGGCGTGGACGAGACCACCGACGTGCTGGCCTTTCCCATGCGCGAGGGGGAATATTCCGACGTTGAGCCGGACCTGCTGGGGGATGTGGTGATTTCGGCCCCCACCGCCCGAATCTTGGCCGAAACACACGGAACCCCCCTTGAAGCCGTCCTGGATCTGCTCCTGGTTCACGGAACGCTTCACCTGCTCGGTTTCGACCACGACGAACCGGAGGAAGCCAGGCTCATGGACGCGAAGACCATCGAGCTTCTGAGAACCCTCGGACACGGGGCACATCAGGCCATCGGCTGGTACACGACCTCCAGTTCCCGACCTTGAGACATCCAGGAAAACGAGAGAGAGAAAGGAGAGGATTTCGTGGTACGACTTGCGATCAACGTGGATCACGTGGCCACGGTCCGCCAGGCTCGACGGGGGGCCGAACCGGACCCCGTTACGGCGGCGGCCCTGGCGGAACTGGGGGGCGCCCAAGGGATCGTCGTGCACCTGAGGGAAGACCGGCGTCACATCCAGGATCGCGATGTGGAAATCCTTCGCAAGACGGTCAAGACGCGCCTCAACCTGGAAATGGCCGCCACCAAGGAAATGGTGGAGACCGCGCTCGCCGTCAAACCGGACATCGTGACCCTGGTGCCCGAAAAACGCCAGGAGCTCACCACCGAAGGGGGTCTGGACGTGGTTCTCTACGAGGACGCTCTGCGAAGCGCAGTCAAGACCCTCCATGACGGCGGGATTCTTGTGAGCCTTTTCATCAATCCGGACCCGCGCCAGGTCAAGACAGCCCATAAGTTGGACGCCGACTGCGTGGAACTGCACACCGGGATGTTCTCGGAAGCGCGGTCATTCGTACAACGCCAGGATGAATTCGAACGGCTGGAGACCGCCGCCAAACTGGCTCACAAGCTGGGGCTCGCTATCCTCGCCGGCCACGGCGTGGATTATCAGAATATTTATTGGCTTCGGAACCTCCCCGAGGTGGAAGAGTTCAGCATCGGCCATGCCGTGATCGCCCGTGCCATGCTGGTGGGGATGGAGCGAGCCGTGAGGGAAATGCTGGCGCTTCTGAGCAGGTAGCCATGGCCGTCTACGGCGTCGGCATCGACTTGGTCCGGGTGGATCGCATCCGGCGGAACGTGGAGCGGTGGGGCGAACGTTTTGAAGAGCGCCTTTTCACCCGTGCGGAACGCGGGTTCTGTGCCGGAACCAACCGGAAGGTATCGTGCCTGGCCTTGCGGTTTGCGGCCAAAGAGGCCTTCTCCAAGGCGCTCGGCCGCGGCATGCGTTCCCCCATACTCTGGCAGGACGTCGAAGTCAGAAGCGGTCCGCTGGGGAAGCCGGAGATTGAGCTGTCGTCGAGGGCCGAGGCCTTCTGCAGGGAACTAGGGATTCGTTACTGGCATTTGAGCCTCACCGACGACGGTGACTACGGCGCGGCGGTGGTGATCTTGGAACGGTAGGCCATGTTGCTTGAGGATGGAGCGGCGGCGATGCTTCTCGTGACGGCTTCGGAAATGGCGGAAATGGATCGGCGGACCATCGAGGACATAGGGATCCCGGGCGCGGTGCTGATGGAAAATGCCGCGCGCGGGGCCGCGGCCTTTTTCGAACAGGTGGTTCCCGATCTGGTCCAGCGCCGGATCGTGGTGCTGGCGGGAAGCGGAAACAACGGCGGAGACGGTTTCGTCCTGGCCAGGCTCTTTTTCAACAAGGGCGCCCGGGTGCGCACGGTGTGTCTCCGCCCGCCGGATCGCCTCAAGGGCGACGCCCTCACCAACTTTCGAATCCTGGAAAAGATCGGAGTTCCCGTCGCGGTGTGGGACGAGTCCCAGGATTTCAAGGCTCAATTCGAAGCCGTCGAAGACGCCGATGTCATCGTGGACGCCATTCTGGGAACCGGGCTTCAGAGCGAAGTCCGCGGCCTTTATCGCCGCGTCATCGATGCGGTGAACGCCCTAGGAAACCCCGTCCTCTCCGTGGACATCCCATCGGGGATCGACGGCTCCACGGGGAGGGTCATGGGAACCGCCATACGGGCCACCGCCACCGCGACGTTCGCTCTTGCGAAGATCGGCCACGCGGTGCCGCCCGGCGAAGAGCATTCAGGGATCCTGAAGGTGATCGACATCGGGATCCCGCCCCTGGTGGCGCACGGAAGCGGGATCCGAAGATTCCTGCTGGACGCCGCCGCCTGCGCCCCGTGGCTCCGCCCCCGCCCGGCCGAAACTCACAAGGGACATGCGGGCCATCTGGGAGTCCTCGCCGGATCCCCGGGAAAAACCGGCGCCGCCGCACTCCTTTGCCAGGGAGCCGCCAAGGCCGGCGCCGGACTGGTGACGCTCTTCGTCCCCTCCGGCCTCAATCCCATCATGGAAGTGAAACTCACTGAAGTCATGACGCTCCCCATTTCCCAGACCCTCGAAGGCACCGCTTCCCTGGAAGCCTTGGAAGGCATCCTCGGCTTCATGGAAGACAAAGAGGCCTTCGCCATGGGCCCGGGAAGCTCTCTTCAACCTGAAACCCGGGAACTCATGCGGCGGCTGGTCACGGAAATCCGGTGTCCTGCGGTACTCGACGCCGACGCCCTCACCGCCGTTTCCGAAGATCCGGCGGTCCTGAGCCGCGCCCAGGCACCGCTGATCCTCACCCCGCATCCCGGCGAGATGGCACGCCTCACCGGAGAAAGCACCGGCACGATCCAGGCGGACCGACTTGGAACCGCCTCCCGGTTCAGTGAGAAGCACGGCGTCTTTCTGGTGCTGAAGGGACACCGCACGGTGGTCGCGGCGCCTGACGGCAGGCTGGCCGTTAACGGTTCCGGCACCCCGGCCATGGCGAGCGGCGGCATGGGAGATGTCCTTACGGGACTCATCGGAGCTTTTCTGGCTCAGGGATTCGATCCGTTCGAAGCGGCCTGCCTGGGGGTCTACATTCACGGTGCCGCGGCGGAAGAGGTTCACGCCGCCGTCGCCACCCGAGGCCTTCTCGCCTCGGAAATCCTTCCCGCCATCCCCATCGTGATCGGCCGATTGGAGCGCTCCCCGTGACGGTGGTGATCGTCCGTTCAAGGAGTACAGAGGATACCCTGAGACTCGCCCGGCTGATCGGTTCGCTCCTGCAGCCCGGCGACGTGGTGGCCCTGTGGGGCGAACTGGGCGCGGGGAAGACCCTCATGGCAGGGGGCATCGCCCGATCTCTGGGCGTCCCCCCCGACGTTCCCGTGACCAGCCCCACCTTCACGTTCATCAACGAGTACGAGGGAAGCCTTCATTTCTACCACCTGGATCTCTACCGGTTGAGTCATCCCGACGAACTGGAAACGCTGCCCTGGCGCGAGGCGCTCTACGGAGAAGGTGCGGCGGCCGTCGAGTGGCCCGACCGCCTGGGCGAAGCCCTTCCCGAGGAGCGCTGGGATATTCATCTCGCCATTATGGACGAACATTCCAGGGATATCCGCGTTCGGCCTCCCCGGCCGCAGGCGTTCCGGGAACTGTGCAACCGATTGAAAAACGAAGGGCTGAAGTGGGAAGCCGACGCCTGAGAGCATGTCTGAGAACGGCCTGATAGCCTTTCCCCATCGCAGCACAGCCCTTTCGCATCCATCCCGCAGACCCGAAGGCTTCCGGAGGCCCCCATGGAAAGCGTCCCACGCTGCCGCATTCAACCCTTCAATGCCGCTCCCGTCCACAAGGAAGGCGGCTACGTCCTGTACTGGATGACCGCGGCGCGAAGGCTTCGCTGGAATTTCGGCCTTCAACGGGCGGTGGAATGTTCGAAGGAATGGAACAGACCGCTTTTGATCCTGGAAGCGCTGCGCTGCGACTACCCTTGGGCGAATGCCCGCCTCCACCGGTTCATCTTGGAAGGCATGAGGGAAAACGCCCTGGGGCTCCAGGGGACGCCCGTCTTTTACTACCCGTTCATCGAATGGAATCCCGGTCAAGGAAAGGGATTGCTCGAGGCCCTTTCAAAAAGGGCCTGCACCGTCGTGGCCGATTGGTTTCCGGCCTTTTTCATTCCCAACATGATCCGCGCGGCCGCCCGTAAGATAGATGTCCGTCTTGAAGCCGTCGACGGCAACGGGCTCCTGCCGCTCGAAGCCGCCGGCGGGACCTTTCAAACCGCCCACGCCTTCCGCCGCTTCCTGCAGAAAAACCTGCGTCCCCATCTTTTCGAATTTCCGGAACCGGACCCCATTGGATCCGGAGCGCTTCCTCCGTTCCAAGGCACTATGACGGAGGTCGCGTCCAATTGGCCTTCCGCCCTCGAACACCTGCTGTCCGATGACGACACCTGGTGGGATGGAATCCCTTTGGATCGTTCCGTTTCGCCGGGATGGTGCCACGGAGGTGAAGGGGAAGCCCGCCGCCGCCTGGACACTTTTGTCCGCAGCCGGTTGCCCCGCTACGCCGAAGGACGTCCCCACCCCGACGAAGACGCCGAAAGCGGCCTGTCCCCCTACCTGCATTTCGGCCACCTTTCGGCCCACGAAATCTTCAGCCGCATTGCGGACGAAGAAGAATGGACCTTCGAACGGCTGGCTTCCGCTTCCACGGGAAGCCGCACGGGGTGGTGGGGCATGAGCGAAAACGCCGAAGCGTTCCTTGATCAGCTGGTAACCTGGCGCGAACTGGGATTCAACATGTGCCACCACCGCGACGACTACGACCGCTATGCGTCTCTGCCCGACTGGGCTCGGAAGACTCTCGCCGTGCACGCCGCAGACCCGCGCCCCTTCCTGTATGAACCGGAGGCCTTCGAAACCGCCGCCACCCACGACCCCATCTGGAACGCCGCCCAGACGCAGCTCACGACCGAAGGCCGCATCCACAATTACCTGCGGATGCTTTGGGGTAAGAAAATCCTTCACTGGACACGTTCGCCCGAAGAGGCCGTGGCCGTCATGCTGGAACTCAACAACAAGTACGCCCTCGACGGCCGGGACCCCAATTCGTACAGCGGCATCTTCTGGATCCTGGGCCGTTACGACCGCCCCTGGGGCCCGGAACGGCCGGTCTTCGGGAAGGTGCGCTACATGAGTTCAAAAAATACGGCGAGGAAGCTGCGGATGAGCGACTATCTGGAGCGCTATCGTCCTTAAGAGGCTGTCTGAGAATACCCTTTAGCCTTCTGGGGATGGGGTGTCCGTTTTTTCGCGAAGGGGCGGTTCGCGAACGGCACTTAAGGAGCCGGCTTGCCGGCGATGCGCATCCCTGTAGGGGCGGGGCATTCCCCTCGTTCCCAAGCCAGAGCTTGGGAACAAGAAAACAACCTTGGAGCGCGGGCGTCCCGCCCGCAACTATTAGGCCCCACGCGTCCACCGCGGGCAAGACGCCCGCGCTCCCAGGGCCGAACTCATCGTGGCTGCTATCTTAGCTCGATGTAAATGGAGCATTGGCGACGACGGGGCTCCCCCGTTTCATTTCGTGCGGATCACCAAGGACGGGTTCACAATGAAAACCATGACCGCGCGCACCCCTTGACCGCAAGGCTTCGACATGTGGCTGCAGCAGGAATATTTCACCGAAATCGGCAAACTGCTCCTGGCGGCGCTCCTCGGAGGCGCCATCGGGTTCGAACGGGAATCCCACGGCCAGTCGGCGGGTTTTCGCACCAACCTGCTCGTCTGCATGGGCGCCTGCCTCATGATGCTGCTTTCACTCCACATGGAATCCCTGTACCGCCACCTGGACGAGGACTCAGTGGTCAGGGTAGACCCCGGGAGGATCGCTTCTTACGCCATCGCCAGCATGGGTTTCCTGGGAGCGGGAGCCATCATCAAGGGTAAAGGAAGTGTTCGGGGACTCACCACGGCGGCGAGCCTCTGGCTGGTGACCGGTGTCGGGTTGTCCGTCGGTGCGGGCTATCTTCTTCCCGCCGTCTTCACGACCCTGGTGAGTCTTGTCATTCTCTACAATCTTCGGGTCATCAAAATCGGCATCCCCCGCGACATCTACACCATCCTGACCCTCACCTTCCAGGGCTGTGACCGGCCCTTAGGCGAGATACGCAACGTGCTGTCGGAATACCCGGAACTGGATCTCAGATTCGTCAATTACCATTGCAGTATGAAAGACTGCACCGTCACCTACCGCCTGCGGTTCATCAGCAAGGACAACATCGGCTGGGGGAAAATCACCGGGCGCCTCAAGATGCTGCCGGGCCTGGTGGAACTCCGTTGGGATGAAAGCGACGTGCCCTGACCGCCCGACATTTGCCGCTCTCCGAAATCCCGCCGCTGACCTCGCCGGCCGCGAAATCAAGGGCTCCTGGCCGGCAGATGAAGCTTCTTTCGACGGAGCACACCCGTCCCCGATCGCAACAGTCCGACGGACCCGTGATCAGCGTCTTGGGCCCCCGCCGGGACCCATACCGCGGCCACCCTGCTCCAGAGTACCACCCCGGGCCGGCGGTTCATCGGCGAGGGTCATTCCCCCCGCCTTGGCCCGCTCCTGCATGCGCTGCTGATGTTCGCCCCGGATCTGCTCCTGTTCCGCAGGAGTCTTCGCGGAGCGCATTTTCAGGAGGTGCTCGGTGCGCTCATGTTGCGTCATGTGTTGACTGCCGTAGGTGTCCCGGCCACCCGCGGTCGCGAAGCCAACCGGAAAAAACATGAGGGCGGCCAAGGTCCAAACCACCAGCTTTCGTTTGGTCATCGAAGACTCCTTGTTCATAGGGTTATCTTGCGCTCGGCCCAGGCCACCGCGCGTTCTCTAAGGCCGCACAGGCACGGCGCGCCGTCCCTCTGCTGCTGAGTCTGTACCGGCACTCGCTTCATTTCGATCAGGACGACTCACAGAAGGTCTGTCTATGCTTTGGATCCTACCGCATCTTCGGACCACTTTCCACCACAATGGGAAACGGCCCCGAAAGCTTCGGCGACCACCGCCCGGGACGGCTCTCGAGCGGAAACGAGCATCCCCTCTTTAAACGGATTTCCCTCCTCACCGCCTAGGTCCGGCGGCTTTCCGCACCGCCGAGTACAGTTCCTTCGCGTGCCTTTTCAGGCGGACTTCCAGGAAAGGGCGCTCCTCCTCTTCGATCACCGCGTCGTCCAGCGCCATGTGAAGGATCATCCGCCATTCTTCCTTGTCTAAGCGAAGGAGAAGATCAAGCACGTCGGCCACGGCCGGCAAGCCGGGCCGGCGCTCGGGCTTTTCTTCCCATGCTTCGAGGAAACCCTCGATCGCGGCGGGGAGGACGGAAGCGTCGGCCCAGGCGAGTTCGCCCGTTCCGTCGATACGGTCCACCCGGAGGCGAACGGTCATGAGAGCCAAGAAATGCAAGAGTGCCATCCATCGCGCCTCGTCCCGTTGCCCCGGCGCCACCATGGGACGGTAATCCCGCACCGTAACGAGGCGGACGTCCACTCCGCGCCGGTTTCGGCGGGCGACGAAATCTCCCGCCGCATGGTGCCAGGGATAAACCTGCTCGAAGCTTTCCCCGTCAAAACAGCAGGTTAGGATCCAGGCCATCTTTCGGAAAAGGGAATGGGTTTCCGGGACGGTCAGCGGCTGTTCCACGCGGGACCCATCCCAGATCTTGATCCGCACCCGCGTGGCATCTTTCGAGCGCGCCAGGTGGAATTCGTGAAACCCCGTGAACCATTCGGCGACGAAGAGCCGCAGCGGCAGCAGTCGGCCCTCTTCGTCCAGGTAGAACGTTTCTCCGGACACCATGACCCGGGGAAGGAAAGGCTTTGGGATACGGCACTGGAGTTTTCGAAGGAGGGCGACTTCATTTTCAAGAAAGGCCTTCTGGTGAGTTGCGGCGGCGGTGTTCACGGCGAGTTCCACTGTGGCGTCCGAAAGCTTCGCCCGAGCCCGGCACACGTGGTAAAAGGCGCCGTGTTTTTCGCTGATGAGGTCCAGACCCAGGATGTGGGAAAGCCCGACGTCTTTGCCGAGGGCCTGGGACACGCAAAACGTGAGGGGTGCCCAATCTTCCCGCAAAAAAAACCGCCGGAGCGCTTCAAAATAGAAACCGTAAGTCAGGCCCGGTACCGATACGTCGCCCCCGGCGCTGCAGGGCAGCACCGCCTTTTCGGTTTCTGCGGAAAGCGGCACAAGGTGAGTGCCCGCGTTCACAAAAAATCGGACCGGGAACGGCATATCAACGAGATTCATGGACGACGTGTAGACCCTTGTCATGATGCGTCGAAACCCATATGCTTCGCGCATCGCTTATGGAACGGGCTTGATTGGAACGAGGAACCCCAGCCGGTCAGGTTTCTGACATTTAGCAGCTGCTCGAAAGATTTTCAAAGGCTTTGGCAGCGTAGAAAATAATAGACCTAATATTTGATGCCAAATTCTATTTCCCCTCCCCTTGTGGGAGGGGAGTAAGGGGAGGGGAATGTAACTGATTGACATACGTTAATTTTCTCACCCTCACCCCAACCCTCTCCCATCAAGGGAGAGGGGGATGGGAGAGGTGGATTTTTTGATCTTCGTTAACTTTTTTGATTAAGGTCTCCACTTTAGAACGCTACCAAGGGTTTGTGAGCCATGTCGGACCGGTACGCGACATTCGACGCGCTTCGCAGCGCCCATGAGGAGGGCCGGGATTTCCGTGTGGAATGGCGCTTGGGAGTCTCAGGGATCGCCGTTATGGCGCCTCACGGCGGCGGGATCGAACCGGGCACATCGGAAGTGGCGCGGGCCCTGGCCGGTCTTCGGCATTCCTTTTACCATTTCGAGGGACTGATGCGGAACGGAAACGGCGCGCTGCACCTCACGAGCACCCGGTTCGACGAACCCAGAGCGCTTGCCTTGGCGGAGCGCGCGGAGTGGATCGTGACGGTCCACGGCTGCGACGGGGACCCGCCGGTGATCCACCTGGGCGGGCTTCACGAAGCCCGGAAACGGGAACTGGCCCGGAAGCTCGAAGTGCATGGATTCGCCACCGCAAGCCACCTGGACCACCGGGGGCTCGATCCGGAAAACCTGTGCAACCGCGGGAAGAACGGGAGCGGCGTCCAGTTGGAGTTGACTCTTGGGCTGCGGCGCGCCCTGTTTCCGGCCCTTACGCGAACAGGGCGGTTGAACACGACCCCGCTCTTTCACCGCCTGATCGACGCCTTCCGGACGATCTTGACGAGGAGCCCGTAATGCTCGAACACACCTTCTGCCATGTGCCGGGGATCGGCCGAACCACGGAAGCTCGGCTGTGGCGCGAGGGCATTCTGCGCTGGGAAGACCTGAAGGGTTCCGGTTCGCCGTCTTCCCGGGGCTTGCTACGGCGCCGGGAATGCCTCCTTGCGCCGCCTCCGCCGCGTTGTTTCCGCGCCTGCCGGAAGACTTTGGAACGGCTCAAGGGACGGCTTGTGACCGGATAGTCCGACGACTTTCGTCATTTTTCTTGAACCGCCGCCAAAAACCGCCTTGTGATGCGAATCCTTTATTACTGCCAACACGTCCTGGGGATCGGCCATTTCTTTCGGAGCATGGAAATCGCCCGGGCCCTTTCGCACCATTCGGTGCTGTTCGTGGAAGGGGGAGACCCGCTGCCGGGATTTCGAGCCCCGGGCCACGTGGAGCGCGCCTTCCTTCCGCCGCTCCGCATGGACCCGGAATTTCGGCGCATGGAAACCAGCGGTTCGGAGCTGGAAGCCGTCCAGGAGAAACGGAAGCGCAAGCTCCTCGAACTGTACAACGACTTCAGGCCGGCGCTAATCCTCATCGAACTCTTCCCCTTCGGACGCAAGAAGTTCCGCTTCGAACTCCTTCCGCTCCTCCAGGCCGCCCGTTCCGGCAACCGTTCGGCGCGGGTCGCCTGCAGCCTCCGGGACATCTTGGTGGAAAAGGAAAACCCCGAGGCCTATGAACAGCGGGTGCTGGATATCCTGAACCGCTACTTCGACCTGCTGCTGGTGCACTCGGACCCGGCGGTGATCTCCCTCGACGAGACCTTTTCGAGGACCGGCGCCATCGCCGTGCCCCTCGTTTATACGGGTTTCGTGGTGCGTCGGCTCACCGCCCCGCCCCCGGTTCGCGTTCCGAAGCAGATCGTCTGCAGCAGCGGAGGCGGGCGCGTGGGGGCGGAACTGCTCCTGGCCACCATTCGGGCGGTGGAACGGATCAACGATCCCGCCGTAAGACTCCGGGTGTTCATGGGTCCCTTCATGGACCCCGGGGATCGCCGGTCCCTTGAGGAAGCGGCATCCCGAGACGCCCGCACGACCCTTCACCCTTTTTCCATGGACTTCCTCGAAGAACTGTGCCGGGCGGACATTTCCGTCAGTATGGCAGGCTACAACACGTGCATGGACGTATTGGCTTCCGGCGTCAAGGCCCTGGTCCATCCCTTTCCACAGAACCGGGAGCAGGGGTTGAGGGCCCGGCGTCTTGCAGACCACGGCCTCCTCGAGGTTCTTCCCGCCACGGAACCGTCCATACTGGAAGAAAGGCTTCGGAATCTGCTGGACCCGAACGCCGCGCGATCCGCCCCTCCCTCCGGCATTGATCTCGACGGAGCTCAAAAGAGCGCCCGTGCGGTTGAAAAATTACTCGCCAGAGATTAATGGATCAGAAGGCAACGGGAAACAAGGGAAGGAGAGCACTTTCCATGAACACCGTCGGACGCCAGGTCGTGCTCCCCTGGAAGCAGGTGATGAAGATCGCCTACATCTCCCTTCGCGTTCGCTTCTTTCGCTCGCTCATCACCTCACTCACGCTGGTTTTCGCAGTGGCTTTCTTCTCTTACCTGGCAACCGGCTACGAACTGCTTAACGGAGCGTGGCCCTTCGCCGACGAAAGGCTCCAGGAAGCAATACTTTCCGCCGGCTACGACATATCGCAGGGGGAATTCGGGAGCACCCCCAAGGATCGGTGGCTGGTTATCCTGTCTCTTCTGGTGTGCGTAGTGGGCATCGTAAACGCGCAACTGATGGCCGTAACCGAGCGTTTCCGCGAGATCGGGACCCTCAAGTGCCTGGGGGCCCTGGACAGCTTCGTGGTGAAGATTTTCATCCTGGAATCCGCCTACCAGGGGCTCTTCGGAGGACTGACAGGCGGCGTGCTGGGGCTGACGGTGGCGGTGATGGTCATGGTTGTCAAATTCGGCTTCGCGATGGTGGCTCACTTCCCCGTGGTTCCAATTCTTGAAATCCTGGGCGGCTCAGCGCTTCTCGCGGTGACCCTGTCCTTTCTGGGCGTCCTCTACCCCGCCCTGGTGGCGTCCCGGATGCAACCTGCCATCGCGCTTCGCGCCGAACCGTGAGGAAACCCGGAAGCGTCCGGGTTCCTCACCCCCCCGAGTCGAAGGCCCGGCCCATGGACAACCGGTGAGTGACTGTCATGCATGACACGGCTCGACACAACGTGGTCCGCCTCAAGGAGGTGACCAAGGTGTTCCGCCTGGGGCATCAGAGCGTGGAAGCCCTTCGAGGCGTCTCGCTGGAAATCAAGACCGGCGAATATATTTCCATCATGGGTCCTTCTGGTTCGGGTAAATCGACCCTGTTCAACATGATCGGCGCGCTGGACAAACCCACTTCCGGCCGGGTCTTCATCGACGAAGTGGACGTGGCTCAGTTGGACGCGTATGAACTGGCATGGCTTCGCTGTCGCAAGATCGGCTATATCTTCCAGACCTTCAACCTGATCCAAGTGATGACGGCCATCGAGAATGTGACCCTCCCCATGATCTTTGCCGGGATGAGCCGTGACGAGTACATGGAGAAAGGCATGGAGCTGTTGGAACTGGTGGGACTGGCGGAGCGGTTCCAGCACAAGCCGTCGGAGCTGTCCGGAGGCCAGCAGCAGCGGGTGGCCGTTGCGCGGGCGCTGGCGAACGACCCGACCATTGTACTGGCCGACGAACCCACCGGAAACCTGGACCTTTCGACCGGCGAAGAAATCATCAATCTGCTGAAGGACCTCTCCAGGGAACGGGGAGTCACCATCATTTCCGCGACTCACGACATCAAGATGATCGCAGTTTCGGACCGGGTGGTCTGGATTCGGGACGGGCGCGTGGAACGGATCGAAGACCGTGACAAGCTGACAATCTCCGTCGGCGAGGTGGCCTGATCTCGTGTGGTTCGGCCTTCTTATGGTTGCCGGACAGAGCAAAAGGCGGCCGAATGCAGCACGACCTTTCCCCGGGAATTCAAAGCGGCGGATTTGAAATCCGCCATTCCAGATCCAAGCAGCCCGTGTGCGATCGGACCCGTTATCGTGTGGATGCCGACTAAACCTCTCAGACCGCCAGCCTTGTGGATGACGGCCTCCGTTTTGGGCGGCGCTGTGCTCGCCCTTTTCCTGGCTGTCTTCGCTTCGGTTCGGCCGGCCGCCGGGGCTTTGCCCGCGATGGATACGGGCCCGAGCGTGGTGGATCATGTGCGTTTCTTCGCCGGCCTGGGCGATCGTTCCACCGGTTCGGACGGCGCCTATCGCGCCGCCGACATGATCCGGGAACGCTTCGAGGCCGCAGGGCTGCAGGTGGGAACCCAAAAATTCCATCAGCCCGTTCCGGTCGTGGACGAAGCGCACGTGGAAGTGGACGGCCGGCGCTTCCCGCTCTATCCCTGGGGGCCGAACATGGCGTACCTGCCTCGGACCCCCGACGAGGGACTCACCGGCCCGCTGGTTTACGTGGGCAAAGGATCGCTCGCCGAATTCAACGGCCGTGACCTGGAAGGCGCCATCGTGCTCATGGACCTCACAGCCGGCCGGGAATGGTTCCCCGTGGCGATGTTCGGCGCAAAGGCCCTGATTTTCCTGGAAGACGGTTCCGCAACACGGGTCGAGTTCGAAGAAAAGGACACACCGACGCCGGTGGTTTTCCCACGTTTTTATGCGCCGGCGGAGACCGCTCGTTCGCTGATAGGCCTGGCTGAAGACACAGCGAAATCGGCCACCGTGGTCAGTCGCACTCGATGGGAAAACAAGACCGTCGAGAACATCTACGCGATCATTCCCGGGGCATCGGCGGAACTGAAAGACGAACTGGCAGTGGTGGAAGCTTCCTATGACGCGGGATCCCATGTTCTCGGATTGGCTCCCGGGGCCGACGAGGCCACATCCATCGCGCTCCTTCTGGCCCTGGCGGACCATCTGTCCCATAACCCTCCGCAGCGCACCGTGCTGCTGGTGGCGACTGCGGGACACAACCAGGGGCTGGCGGGAACACGAGAATTCTACTGGGCCTTCACCGCCGACATGCGCGATCTCCGGCGTGAACTGCAAATCGTCAAAAAGCGAAGAAGTCATCTGAATCAGTTGTGGAAGCAGGCACACGAACCCGATCCCCTGGCCCTCGGCGACCCGGAAGGCCGGGTGGTGGTCTGGAACTTCGTGGCGGAACGGGCCAAGGACCGGGCCGACTTCCTCATTCGGGAAGCCCAGTACCGTAAGGCCCTGGAGCGGCGCGGCGGAATCCGAAACGGCGAACCGTCGGGACCGCCCCAGGAAGACCTGGAAGATCCCCGCCCCTACCGGCTCCTCAGCTGGCGGAAGAAGGCCTCAGATCTGGACGAGGAACAACGGGCTCTGGCTTACACCCTGCTGTATCAGGGGCTGCCCGACATTCAGGCGGAACGCGCCGAACTGAAGGAACGGGAGTCCAACCTGCGTTCCAGCGTCGCCCTTCAACGGCTGGCCCGGGACTACACCCCCGTTTTCTTCCTCAGTCTTTCCCTTTCGAGCCGGAGCTTGCCGTTCGGCCTGGCGGAGTGGGGCGCGACCTTCCCGCTTCGGGAAAACGTTCGGCGCCAGATGCGGGCTCTCCGGCTGGGGCCGGTGCTGCTCAGCGCGTCGCAGGAAGCCGCCGAACGTGCCGGCGTGGTCAATCCCTTCGTGGACACGACCCGCTTCGGAGTCGCGCAGAGCGAAATGCCTGCGGGATCTTCACGCCACTGCCTGGCCTGCGACATCGGCGCCATCGCGGACTGTTCGGCTGTTTCCCTGGCGACCCTCAACACTCGGTTTTCGTTTTGGGCGACGCCCGCCGACACGTTCTCCATGGTCAATACGGAAAACTTGGAAATCCTGGGCCGAGTGTTTCCGGCGATCATCGCATCCGTGGCCGCCCATCCGGACCTGGCCGGGGCGTGCCGAGCGGGCGTGGAGGGGTTTTCGAGCCTGCAAGGCAGGGCCCTTTTCATCCGGCAGGGAGAACTGTTTCCCGACCAGCCGGCCCCCGGAACCATCGTCTCGGCCATCCAGGGCTCCAGCATCTTCCGAGCCATGAGCTACCGGGACGGCTCCTTTTTTCTCCATGGCGTGGTCAGCAAAAAGGTGGCCTTCCAGAAGCTTATCCTGGAACCCTACGGCCTGGACTCGGAGACGGGCTTGATCGCTTGGACCGCGGACAAGGAACAGACGGCAAAGGACAACTACCGCATCAACATCAAGGGAAACACCGCGACCACGACCCTCGTCATGTTCCACTGCCTGCAGACGGACGTGATCGGGAGTTTCAATCCTCAGCGGCTCGACCACCTGACCAAGGTCAACCTCCTGGACGGTTCCACCGGGGCTCAGCCGGTACGCTATTGGTACAGCCGGGTGGACGGCCGCGACACCATGGCCGTTTCCGTCTTCCTTGAAAAAGGCACCCGCTTCAAACTCATCCTTTCGGACACGCTCCTTCGAAAGGAACTCCTGCTGCTGAACAGCTCCCCGGAACGCCCCGACGGAAAAGGCTTTCTCATCGGCTCCCCGCCCGCCATCCCCCTGGTTCCCCTTCGGGTCGCCCTGGATCTTCACGCGCTTGCCGGCACCCGGCTTCAGAACCTGCACAAACACGGCATCGTCAACCGCTACCTGGAAGATCTCTACGTGAGCGCATCGGAGGACCTGACCGGCGCGGAATCCATGCTGGCTGCGAACCGTTACGACGCTTTCTGGGAGCATGTGGTAGGGGCGTGGGCGCACCTCAACGTGGTTTACCATGAGGTGGAGAGCACACAGAGGGACGTGCTGGCCGGCGTCATGTTTTTCATCGCGCTTTTCGTGCCCTTCGCCTACTGCCTGGAACGTTACCTTTTCTGTTTCCGTAACGTCTACAAGCAGATCACGGCGTTCCTGCTGATTCTGGTAACGACCATCCTCGTGATCCGCTCGCTCCATCCGGCATTTCAGCTCACCTACAACCCGATGGTGGTGATCATCGCTTTTTTTATCCTGGGGCTTTCTTTTCTGGTTTCCTGGATCATTTTCGTCCGGTTCGAACACGAAATGGAGCGCAGCCGGCAGGCTCACCGCGGCAGGGGGGGCAATACCCGAGAAGGCGTGAACAAGTGGCAGGCCTTCGGAGCGGGCTTCGCGATCGGCGCTTCCAACCTGTTCCGGCGGCGACTGCGAACGGCGCTCACCTGCATCACCCTCATCATCTTGACCTTCACGGTCATGTCGTTCACCAACGTGAAGACCCTCCACAAGACTACTCGGACGCGCATCGCCGACAGCAACGCCTATCGGGGCATTGTGCTCCATCACCAGATCCGGCGGGGACTCACACCGATCGCCCTGGCGGATTTGAGGGCCCGCTTCGCCGGGGAAGCCCGCTTGTGGCCTCGGGCCTGGGTGGAGCCGGACCACCCGTCTCAGCGGGTGCTGGCGCTCGTTCAGGCCGGAAACCGAGCCGCCGCGGTGGAAGGAGTGCTGGGCCTGGGTGAGGCGCCACCGGACCACGTGGCGCAGATCGTCCGGCACGGCCGCTGGTTTCGAGAGGGGGAAAGCCGGGCGGTGCTCCTGCCGGTCCGCATCGCCGAGGTACTGGAACTGGATCCGAGCCGCGACATCGGCGCCTCGGTCACCCTCTGGGACCACGCCTTCACGGTGGTGGGCTTCTTCGATGAAGGGCGGCTGGAACGGCTCAACGACCTGGACGGCAACCCCCTCACCCCTGCCTACCTGGAAGTACCTCCCGACGAAGAGATCACGGAAGTCGAGGTGGAAGCCATGGAAGCGGGGGAAGAGATCCTTCCCATGACGGAACGATTCCGAAACGCCCGGTCGGATTCCATCGTCATCGTCCCCTACGAGACATCGCTCTCGTTGGGGGCTACCCCGCGCTCCGTCAGTATCCTTCCCGAACCGGGGCGAACCGCCGTCGGCCTGGCGGACAGGCTGGCTTCCTGGCTGGCTTATCCTCTCTTTGTCGGCGAAAACGGCACCTGGTTCCAAACCGCCGGCCGGACCCTCCGCTACCAGGGTGCTGCAAACCTCCTCGTTCCCATCCTGATCGTCGTGTTCATCTGCCTCAACACCATGATCGGCCACGTCCATGAACGCCAGAGGGAAATAGCCGTCTACACTTCCGTGGGACTGGCGCCGACGCACGTCGGGTTTCTCTTCATCGTGGAAGCACTCTCGCTGGCCGTTCTGTCGACGGTTTCAGGCTACATCCTGGCGCAGCTCACGGCGAAGTACCTGGGAAACACCGCTCTGTTCGCCGAGCTGACCTTCAACTACTCGTCGCTGGCGGGCGTCGCCTGCATGGTGCTGGTCTTCACCGTGGTCTTTCTGGCCTCGCTGTACCCGGCCCGGATCGCCGCCCGCCTTTCCATGCCCGACGTCACGCGGACCTGGGATCTCCCGGATCCCGTCGGCGACACTCTGACGCTCAACCTCCCGTTTCTTCTCAAAGAACAGGAAGAATCCGGCATCATGAACTACCTCACGGAACACTTCCTCGCCCACCAGGACATCGCTCACGGCGAATTCATCGTCGACGATACACAGCTCCATCCGGACGTTCCGCAGACGGGCTCGGGACAGCTTCCGGCTTCGGTATGCCTCACGCTGCGCACCTACGTGTGGCTGGCCCCGTTTGACTTCGGCATCAAGCAGCGGGTTCAGCTCCATTGTTGCCCTTCCGAAGACAACCCCGGTTACCTGGAATTGGCCGTTCTCATGATACGGGTCTCAGGAGAACGGACTGCGTGGCTCCGCGCCAACAAGAACTTCATCAAGTCGCTCAGAAAACAGATGCTCTTCTGGCGCCTGCTGGATGAGGAAACCAAGAAGCGCTATTCCGCCGCAACCGAAGTCGCTGAGGACTGATTCATGCGGGACCGAAACGTGCGCGCGGTACCCCTGCTGCTGGGTCTGGCACTGGCGGCCTTATTCTGTGCGGTGACCCCTTACAACAATGTGTTTCTTCAGAACAGCCCCCTCGCCGGCGGCCATTTTCCCCTGGCCTCCTTCGGGTGCCTGCTGTTGCTGGTGATTGTGTTGAACCCGCTGCTTTCGCTGGTACGGGCGTCGTGGCGGCTTCATTCTCACGAACTGCTGCTGGTGTGGGCCATGGTCACAGTGGCTACGGGCATCGCCTTCACCGGCCTCATGCGGACGTTTATCATCAACATCACGACCCCGGCCTGGTTCACCAACACGGCCACGCCCGTCGGTCGAATTCTTGAAGCCCTGCTGCCACCGGGACTCTTTCCCACCGACCCGGAAACGATCCGCGCGCTTTACAACGGCCTGGAAGGCGGCCGGGACATGGCCTGGTGGGAAGTCCTCTATACCATTCCATGGCACCGGTGGATCGCCCCCATGGTAGGGTGGGGCGCCTTCGTCGCCCTTGTCTATACCGCACTCATGGGATTGATGGGCCTATTCACTCACCAGTGGATCGAAAATGAAAAGATGAATTTCCCCCTTCTGCGGGTTCCCATGGCGCTGAGCGACGAGTCGGAAAAGGGGACACTCCGCGCGTTCTTTTTCCACAAGTATTTCCTGGCGGGATGCAGCATTCCCTTCTTTCTTCACCTTCTGAACGGTCTTCACGCCCATTACCCCCAGGTTCCCCAGATCCCCACCCTCATCCTCATGCAGCCCTACATGCCGAAAGAAGGCCTGCTTTCCGGATTCTACAAGCTGAAGGTCTACCTCTATCCGGCCTTCATCGGGTTCGCCTTCCTCACGTCCAAGCAGGTGTCGTTCAGCCTCTGGGGGTTTTTCATGCTGGGAGGACTTCTTCCGGGACTCTTGCAGGTCATGGGATGGCGCCTGCCGTCGGCGGCGCTGGGGACGACCTTCGGGCCGGTACTCTCGGGCGTGGAAGAAATGCAGATGATCGGCGCCTTCGGGGTGTTCTTCTTCTTTATCCTGTGGCTCGGCCGGTATCACCTTAGTTACGTCGTTCGGACGCTTTTTCGAAAGGATCCCGCGCTGGACGAAGCCTACCATGGGCTCCTTTCGCCTCGCGTCTCCTTCTGGCTCTTCGCAGCCGGTTTTGCGGGAACCCTGGCGTGGTTATGCCTTTTCGGAATGCAGCTCCTGGCGGCGTTTCTTTTTCTGATCGTCTGCTTCATGCTCCAGCTGGTCACGGCCCGACTCATCTGCCAGGGCGGCCTGCCCTATTTCACCCTCACCGCCGCGCCTTCAGACGGCTTCCTGGCCTTTCTCGACACGCGCCTCATCGCCCCCGCCACCGTTTTCCTGGCTCTGGTGGTGCAAAAGGTGACCTTCGTCGACGTGCGCGAGTCCCTCATGCCTTCGCTGTTACACGCCTCCAAGGTGTCGAACGGGGCCCGACCGAAGCGGCGCTTCCTTTTCGGGGTGACCGCCTCCGTGGTGATCGGGGTGGCGGTTTCTTTCGCGGCCATGCTGATCCTGTATTACAAACACGGCATTGCGACGCTTCCCGACAGCTGGGCGGTGGAAACGGCGCGAAGGGTCCACGAAAACGTGGCTCAGCTGGTGGAATACCCGGAAGGGCCCAAGCCGTGGAGCACCTCGTTCGCGGTCATCGGAGCCGTCGTGATGACCTTTCTCGTGGTAGGCTATCAGCGGTTCATCTGGTGGCCGCTCCATCCCATCGGGTACCTCACCACCTACAGCTCGGCCATGCGGATTCTCTGGTTTTCCTTTTTTATCGGCTGGCTGGTGAACACGCTGGTTCTCCGTTACGGGGGCGTGGCCCAGTTCAAGGAAGCACGGCGCTTTTTTATCGGCATGATCGTCGGCGACATGGTGATGGCGCTCGCCTGGATGGTCGCCGGGCTCTTTTCGCCGGTGAGGTATAACGTACTGCCGCTTTGAGGATGGCTTCCGCCCGGGCATGAACGGCCGCCCGAGCCGCCGTGCCCGTCCGTGCACCGTTGACACGGGGATCTTGCATGCACGACGACAAGGAACTCAGGGAATATCGAGACCTGCTGAAGCCGCCCGAAAAATTTGAGGAAGGCTTCGGCTGGAAATCGATCATCGGAGCCGTTTTTATCGGCTTTCTCATGATGCCGGGCTCCATGTACCTGGGGCTGGTGATCGGGACAGGCATCGGCCCGGCCGCCCGCTGGGTCACCATCATTCTTTTTGCCGAAATCGCCAAGCGCGCCTACACGCGCCTTAGCCAGCAGGAAGTCTTCGTTCTCTACTACATGGCGGGCGCGGCCATGGCGTCCCCCTTTTCGGGGCTTCTCTGGAACCAGTACCTGGTCCAGTCGGAAGCGGCCATGATGCTGGGGCTCACCCAACACATCCCCGAATGGATCGCCCCGCAGCCCGGTTCGGAATCCTTCGTGGATCGGACCTTCTTCCACCGCGACTGGCTCATCCCTATCATCCTCATGATCGGTTTCGAACTGATCCAGGCGGTGGATCACTTTGGGCTCGGCTACGCCCTCTACCGGCTGACCTCCGACGTGGAAAAACTTCCCTTCCCCATGGCTCCTGTGGGTGCGTTGGGTAACATGGCACTGGCCGAATCCACGGAACGGTCGGAAACCAGCTGGAAGTGGCGGATCTTTTCCATCGGGGGTGTGCTGGGGCTTGCCTTCGGAGCGGTCTACGTGCTGGTCCCGGCGGCCTCGGGGGTGATCCTTTCGGAACCGATCCGGATCCTGCCCATTCCCTGGATCGAACTGACGCCGGCCACCGAAAACATTCTTCCGGCCGTGGCCACGGGCATCCAGCTGGACCTGGGACTCCTCTTCGTGGGCATGGTGTTGCCCTTTTGGGCGGTGATCGGCGGGGCCGCCGGCTTTCTGATCACCCTCTTCGCCAACCCCATCCTGTACGACCACGGGATCCTCCACCGCTGGCACAAGGGCATGGGCACCGTGGACACTGTTTTTGCCAACAATTTCGACTTTTACATGAGCTTCAGCATCGGGTTGGGGCTGGCCGTGGCCGTGGTGGGCATCGTCCAGGTGATCGGGAGCCTCAGAAAAAGCGACATGGGGCCGTTTCGGCAACGGCTGAAGGATCTTTTCAAGCCGCCGCCCGGGCGGGGGGACTTCAACATCTGGATCGCCATCGGTATCTACGTGGCATCGACAACCACCTACGTCGTCATTTCGTCGGCCCTGGTCCCGGGCTTTCCCTGGATTTTTCTGGTGGCCTACGGCTTCATCTACACGCCGTTCATTTCCTATGTTTCCGCCCGGCTGGAAGGGATCGCCGGCCAGTTCGTGAGCCTGCCCATGGTGAGGGAAGCCAGCTTCATCGCGGCGTCCAAGTTTTTCGGCTACCACGGGATCGGGATTTGGTATGCCCCCATCCCGTTTCACAACTACGGAAAGGCGACGGTCCGCTGGCGCGAAATCGAACTCACGGGGACCAGCTTCAGGAGCATCATCAAGGCGGAGATCCTGGTCTTCCCCATCGTGATGATCGCGAGCCTTCTTTTTTCCCAGTACATTTGGCGGCTTGCCCCCATCCCTTCCAACCAGTACCCGTATGCCCAGGAACTCTGGCACCTCCAGGCCCTCAATACTCTCCTCCTCCAGAGCGCCACCCTCGAGGGGTATTCGCCCTTTTTCGAAGCATTGAACCTGAACTACGCCGCGTGGGGGTTCGGCCTGGGGGCCGCCTGTTACTGGGTCCTGGCGGCGCTCAACCTGCCGGTGCTCCTCATCTACGGGGTCGTCCGCGGACTGGGGCAGTCCACGCCGCACAGCATCTTCCTGGAAGTGATCGGAGCGCTCCTCGGCCGGTACTATTTTGTGAAAAAATACGGGCTCGCCTGGCGCCAGTACGCACCGGTGCTCCTTGCCGGCTTTTCGTGCGGCATGGGACTCATGGGCATGCTCGCCATGGGGTTCACGCTGATCATGCGTTCCCTTGGAAGTCTCGCCTACTGAATCGAGAAAGGGTGCGGATCTTTTAGAACGACATCCAGGGTGACCCTCTGAGATAGATCCAGACGGCCTTGAAGCAGCAAGCGCATCAGCTCCGTTTGCCCTCGTTCCGAAGCGCTGGCTTGGGAACGGCCTCACCGAAGCTGGAGCTTCTGCACAGTTGTGTTCCCAAGCTGGAGCTTGGGAACAAGGTGGAAGGTACAGCTTGGGAACAAGGTCAAAAAATCCCCCTCTCCCTTGATGGGAGAGGGTTGGGGTGAGGGTGAGAAAATTAACGTATGTCAATCAGTTACATTCCCCTCCCCTTAATCCCCTCCCACAAGGGGAGGGGAAATAGAATTCCTCTTGTTCCGAAGCGCTGGCTTGGGAACGAGGGGAATGACATGTTACCTGTTGTCTATCGGCTCCATTCCAACATCCAGATACTTCTTAGCCAGATCAATATAAAGCTGTTTGGCCCAATTCCAAAATTCTTGATCTTTATCAGTTAGTTCTCGTACAATCTTGGCTGGATTTCCAGCGGCGACTACTTTCGGTGGAATTATTTGCTTAACCTTTACAATACTTCCTTCTGCTACAATCGCCGATTCTCCAATTTCAGCCAAAATACTGATTACGGCCCCCATGCCGATAACCGCTTGATCGCCAATGTGTTTCCCGTGCACCACAGCGCCGTGGCCAATAGTAACTTTTTTCCCGATTCTGTTCACATCGTTAGGTGGAGCGTGAAAGATTACTCCTTCTTCTACCGCTGTCCCATCCCCTATTTCAATTCTTCCATAATCACCTCTTAAAATGGCACCATGCCCAATATAGCAGTTGTCTCCTATGACGACATCACCGATGACACTTGCAATGTCACTGACATATGAGTTTTTTCCAACTACCGGTTGCTTTCCGTCAAATTTATAGAGCATTGCAAACTCCTTTAACCATCATTTTGCAACCTATTATAATGAGTTCTGGGTGGATGTATAACGCCGCTGCGTCTGAAGTCAAGCGTCGGACGAGCTTACTCGCCCCGACTCGACGACTTCGTGACGATTGTTCAGGGGCGCGCATAGCGCGCGCCCGCGTACAAAGACAAATTCAGCGGGAGTTCGCGGGACGCGCAGCGTCCTGCAAAAGTGTTATTCTCCCGAATCTCGGTTTGTCCGGGACGGCTCTTAGTCGATCGACGTAACTGAACGCCGCTCATATTAACCGGGTGGCGTAAGATTTTCCACCTTATTCCCAAGCTCCAGCTTGGGAACAAGGTGCAATCCCCCTCTCCCTTGATGGGAGAGGGTTGGGGTGAGGGTGAGAAAATTACCGTATGACAATCAGTTACATTTACATTCCCCTCCCCTTAATCCCCTCCCACAAGGGGAGGGGAAAAGGTGCAATCCCCCTCCCACAAGGGGAGGGGAAAAGGTGCAATCCCCCTCCCACAAGGGGAGGGAAATTAGAATTTGGCGTCAAACATTAAGTTTATTATTTTTTTTACGCTATAATTTGAATCGTTTACAGCAAGGGGAAGCTGGAGCTTCCCGGGCAGGCCGTTCCCAAGCTGGAGCTTGGGAACGAGGGGAAACCAGTCGCCATGCCGAGCATAAACAACCGCACGGATGTGCTCATTTCGGGTTGCTTTCCGGTATGTCTGTCTTGACATAATGGTAAATCACATGATACAGGGAAAACCTCAAAGGTTTGTAAGCTTTGTTGCAACCGTCTTAGGCATTGGGTGCAGATCTTTTGCTTCTTTTTCCCAAGCTCCAGCTTGGGAACACAGCTGTGCAGAAGCTCCAGCTTCGGTGAGGCCGTTCCCAAGCTGGAGCTTGGGAACGAGGGGAAACGGAGCTGATGCGCTTGCTGCTTTAAGGCCGTCTGGATCTACCTCAGAGGGTCACCCTGGATGGTCGTTCTAAAAGATCCGCACCCTTAGGCATTGTTTGCTTTGCCGGTTGCTCTCCCGAAAGGTCGGTGCCGGCGGTGGCGACAGTGATGGTGCTGTGAATTAAGCGTCCGTTCTTCGAGACTCCTGGAACTGGTTGGGAAATGAGTAAAACGCTCGCCAATTCGGTCGTAGTGCTCCTGCTGTTCTCTGCCTGGCTGCCGGTATCGTGGGCAGATCCCCGCCTCGCAGACGCCGATCCGGTGCTGACTATGGGCGCCGGGATGCGCTATCGTTATGAGTTTCAGGACGATTTCAACCAAAAGTTTTACGGCAGGAATCCGCCCGCCGGCACCACAGACGACGGTTTTCTGCTCGGCCGTTTTCGGGCCGGGATTGACTGGTATCCCGTCGCCGATATCCATGTTGCCCTCTGGGGTCAGCACGCCGTGTGCTGGGACTCGAGCATGAAAGACGAGGATTTCTACAACGCTTCTTTCCGCCGTGAAGACAACCCCAACAAGGATTACCTGGAGCTATACACCACCTACATCGAGTTCAATCATCTCTTCGCACAATCGCTTTCCCTACGGGTTGGACGGCAGCTTGTGAGCTACGGCGACTGCCGCATATTCGGTCCCGGCGAGTGGGGCAATACGGGCCGCTGGATCTGGGATGCCGCCAAGCTGTCGTGGCGATTCGACCGAGGCTTCGTCGATCTTTTCTACGGCCGTACCATGCTCCATGACGTGAATACCTTCAGTCTCAATCACCGGCACGGCTTTGAAGGCCTTGGCGGTTACGGGCACGTCGATCTGGTGCAAAGGCCTTTTCTCATCGCCTTTGAGCCGACGTTCTTCACCAAGGATGATCGGCATGACAACTATACCGGCGAGACGATGATGTATGTTGCTGATGGTGCCGGCGGTGCGACGTTCCTCCGCCGGACCGGCGATATCGATTCCTGGTATGTCGGGGGGCGGTTGTACGGTCGGGATATCCACGGCTTCGATTTCGATTTCACCTTCTTGCGTGAGGCGGGTGATTTCGCCGGTGACGATCTCGACGCCTACGGCTGGCACGCGATGGTGGGATATCACCTGCCGCTGCCGTGGAAGCCGTTTGCAACCCTGCAATACAGCTATGCCTCGGGTGATGACGATCCCGCCGACGGCGACCACGAAACCTTTTCCGGGGCCTTCGGCGCCCGCGACCGGATGTACGGCCGGATGAACCTCTTTCATTGGCGGAACCTGAAGGATTACGAGGCCGGGCTGGAGCTGAAGCCGCACAAGAAGGTGAGGATGGAGGCTGGATTTCACAAGTTTCTTCTCGCCGAGAAGGCAGACGCCTGGTATCTGAACCCGAAGGCGTACCGTGACCCCACCGGCGGCAGCGGCGACGAGGTGGGCCGTGAGCTGGATATCATCACCACCTGGGAACCGAGTCCCAACAACGTCCTGATGGCCGGCTACGGTCATTTCTGGCCGGATGAATTCGCCCGGAAGATGGCGTCCGACACCGAAGCCGATTGGGTGTTTCTCCAGTGGGAATACACCTTCGGCAAGACCTTGGTCGCCCGGGAGAACTGATGGCCGACCACAAAAATTCCTGCTGACTGGAGGCGGACAATGAAGAAAGGCTATCTGCTGTCGGCCGTGGTGCTGGTCATTTCCTGGCTCGCCGGCGGCCTGCCGGCGACGGCAGGCGAAAAGGAACTGCTGTTCCATGCCGGCGTCGGGCAACGCTCATCCCTCAACGAGATCAAAGAGATCTGGGAAAAACGGTACCCGGACCAGCGGGTCAACTTCTCCTACAAGGGTTCCGGGTATTTTATCGCCGACCTGACCCGGTCGCGGCAGGGCGACCTGTTCATGCCCGGCGAGGAGTTTTACCTGTTGCAGGCCAAGGAACGCGGTTTCGTCGATAACTACAATCCCGCAACCGACATTCCGGCCTATTTCGTCACCGTTATCATCACCCCGCGGGGCAATCCCGCCAAGATTCACAAGATCGAGGATTTCGCCCGTCCGGGGGTGCGCGTGGGGCTGGGCAACCCGCGTTCCTGCGCCATCGGCCTGTGGCATGAAAAGATCTTCAAGAAGGCCGGCATCTGGGATCAGGTCCAAAAGAACGCCACCTTAAGCGCGAAATGCATTCCCGAGCTGGGCAACGCCGCCCAGCACAAGGCCATCGATGCCACCATTGTATGGTCGACCACCGCGGTGCTCTATCTGCGGGATGTGGAGATCGTTCCCATCGAGCCGCGCTACCGGGGCATCGTCCGGCTGCCGGTGGCGACCCTGACCTGTGCGCGGTACAAAGAGGAGGCAAAACAACTCAAGGCTTTCATCCTTTCCCCTGAGGGGCGGCGGATATTCCACAAGCACGCCTACGTCATCACTCCGAACATCCCGGTGGACGCGCAGGGCTTCTGCCTTGACGATGCCACCGATGCCGATATGCGCTATCTGGTCAACGCGGCCCGGGCGGTGAAGGACGAAACCTTTCCGGTGACGCCGGAAACCGTTGGTGACCTCATCGAAGAGGTGGAACGGCAGCGCAAAACCTTGCGCTCGGGGTCGTGATGGGTGCCGGGAAATCGGCAGCGGCCGGATCCGCGCCTGTGATGCCGCCCCGCTTCCGTCCCCGCGGCGCTTTCCGCGGTCGCTGGTGGCCGGCGGTGGCCGGCGGCTGCATCCTGCTGGTCGTCGTCTTTTACCTTACCATGGTGGTCAGCAACTGGATCTATCTCGGTTGGAGTGACACGGTTTACTTCTTTTCCCAGCCGCGGATGTGGCAGCGTTTCTGGCTCACGGTCTGGACCTCGAGTGTGTCAACATCCATTTCCCTGCTTTTCGGTATCCCCGCGGGCTATGCTTTGTCGCGCTTTTCCTTTCCGTGTCGCAATCTCTTTGCCGCGGTTATCGATCTTCCCATCGTTGTCTCCCCGGCGGTGGTCGGTGCGTTCCTGTTCGGCATCACCACCCGCTTTCCCTTCGATCTTGTAAGCAGCCATTACGATATCTACATCGGTCGCAATGTCTACGGCGTCCTCCTGGTGCAGTTCACCGTTACCTGTGCCTTCTGTGCCCGGCTGATGAAAGCGACCTTCGATATGATTCCGCCGCGGTTCGAGACCGTATCGCGCTCGCTTGGGGCCTCCAACTTCCGCACCTTCTTCAAGGTGGTGCTGCCGCTGGCCAAGAACGGCATCATGGCCAGTATGTTCGTCGTTTGGGCGCGGGCCGCGGCCGAGTGGGAAGGACTCATGCTTTTCGTCGGTGCCTCGGAAGGGAAAACCGATATCATGCCGTTCGCAATCTATCTGGATTGGAACGGCGGCATGATGGGCTGGGTGGTATCCATGACCATCGTCTGTATCCTCATGGCGGTTACCGCCATGGCCGCCATGCGTCTGATCGGGGGAAAAGCCATGTCTGGTGATGTTTCGGCACCGGTAGCGACCGCATCGCGTTGTGGTGTCGGTGACCGTTTGCTCTTCAAGGCCTTCTTCGGCAGCTTCGTCGGCTTTCTCTTTTGCTTTAGCGCCTGGCTGTTTCTCAGTAACATCGATCAGTTGTTCGTTACCGAGGCGGCGCGCGAAACCCGGGAGCTGCTGGCCTGGGATGATAACCGTGAGATTATGAACCGCTTCGCCGGCGGTTTCTGGCGCGATCCCTATTTCTGGAAATCGCTCAATCTTACCCTGATGATCACCGTCATTACCACCGCCATCGCCGCCGTTCTCGGCATTCCGGCGGCCTATGCCCTCAGCCGCTACCCCATTCGAGGGAAGTGGTTTATCGAGATCCTGTTCTCTTCCGTCATCGTCATTCCCGCCTCTTCGGTGGGCCTGTGTCTGATCGTCATGTTCAACTACGGTCCGCTGTGGAAACTTCAGCAGCACCTGGGCTTTCGCTTCGCCCACAGCATCTTTCCGGGGATGATCATCGCTTCCTTCGTGCTCTCCTTTGCCCTCGGGCTGAGCGCCTGGAAGGCGACCTTCGAAAGCATCAATCCGCGTTTCGAGCATGTCGCCCGCTCCCTGGGCAGCAGCCGCTGGCGCGCCTTCCGCACCGTCACCCTGCCGCTGGCAAAGAGCGGCCTGATTGCGGGTATCATACTTGCCTGGACGCGGGCGATGGCGGAGTTCGGTGCGGTGCTCTTCTTTTGTGGTACCTTTCGTGAACTACCCCCCGAGCGCTTCAGTGCCTTCGAACAGGCGCTGCATATCGACCGGGCCGACTGGCTGTCGGTGGCTGTCTGGGCACAGATCGAGTTCGGTAATGTCGAATATGGCTTCGCCCTGGCGTACATCTTGGTGCTTATCGGCGGGGTGTCGGTCTATGTTATGCACCGCATCGGCGCCAAGGGATATGTCTGGTAGCCGGCAGGAGGACACCAGCGATGATCGAGATCCGCAATTTATTCGGTACCCTGGGTGAATTCCGTCTGGAGAATATCAATCTCACCGTGAAGGATGGCGAATATTTCGTGCTCCTTGGTCCCACCGGCGCCGGCAAGACCGTACTGATCGAATACATCGTCGGGATGTACCGCCAGGAGCGCGGCGGCATCCTGCTGGATGGCGAAGACATCACGCCGCTTTTCCCCGAGGAACGCAATATCGCTTATGTGCCGCAGGATTACGCCCTGTTTCCCAACCTGAACGTGGAGCGCAACATCGCCTACGGGCTGGAAGCGCGCCGACTGCCGGCCGCGGAGATAGCGGCAATCGTCGACCGGATTGTCGACCAGCTGCGAATCGGGGGTATTCGAAAGCGGCTCCCGCAGTTTCTCAGCGGCGGCGAGAAACAACGGGTGGCCCTGGGACGGGCGCTGGCCATCCGGCCGACGGTGGTGTTGCTAGACGAGCCGCTGTCGGCGTTGGATGAGAATCTGCGCACCAATACGGCACGCGAGTTGCGCCGCCTGCAGCGGGAAACCGGGGCGACCTTTATGCATGTATGCCACAATTTTGAAGAGGCCGCCGATGTCGCCGACCGGATTGCCATCATGGAATCCGGCCGCGTGGTGCAGACGGGTACCATCGCCGAGATCGCCGCCAACCCGCGCGATGAATTCACCGCCCGTTTCATGAAAACACGCAACCTGTATGAAGGCGTGGCCGACGGCATGCACGTTGTAGTTGGCGGGCTCAAATTGAAACTGCCCGGGCGTGGTGTGGGGCTCGGGGGAAAACTCGTGGTTGGTATCCGCCCGGAAAACGTCAAGCTGTGGCCTGCAGGTGCGTCTGCCGCCGGTGGCGGGGAGACGGAAAACTGTTATACCGGCGTCGTCCGCCAGGTCACCTGGCGGCCCCACGGCACCGAGGTGACGGTGGACATTGGAGTGCCGCTGGTCGCCTTCTGCGGCCGCGATGTGTTCTGTACCTGCGGCGATACCGTCGCCGTGTGCCTGCCTGCCGAATCTCTCATCGTGATATCCCGGGGGTGATGAAACCCCTGCTTGGCGCCGCTTCGGCCAGTGCTTTCTCCTTAAGGAACCTCAGTGCCCGGCTTTCTTTCATGATCTTGTTTTTGGACAAGCTCTAACATCCCCGCAGCCGTAAGGCGCCGATGCCTCATCCGAGAGGGCGGGCTTCAAACCCGCCCCCTCGATGGGCCATACCCTTAGGGAGGGTCCGACCGTGGGAATTCCTGTCTCCTTCAAGGTGCACGATCCAATGGGAGAACCTTCTGAGCGGGTTTCGCGAATCGGTAGGATGAGCGTCTTTCTTTTTCCGCGAGAAGGTTTTCGTTATGTCTATGCAGACACAATTTACAAACGCAGCAAAGTATGATTTTGTGGCACTCATTCCAATATCGGTTCCGTAACTGTAAGAAGTACCGGAGTACTTTCGGGTCATTCTCGGTGGCAGGCCTATCGATGGATGAACGGAACGGCAAAGAATCTTCCCGGGTTACGCTCTACGGACTGTTCGCCCATTTCCGCCGCCTGAAAGAATGGCTGGATCGGCGGGACATCCCCTACGAAAGCGTGAACGTGGACCTTCTCGTCGGCGAAGGACGCTTCAAGGTCCTAAAAAACCTTGTCGCGCCTGAACCCGGCTCAGAGCTTCCCGACGCTCGTGATGGGCGATCGCGTCATCGTGGGCTGCAAGCCGGAAGAAGCGGAAAGCACCTGGAAGGAACCTGAAGGACGAGGGCAAGGCGTTTAAACCTGTGGCGGATTTAACAAAAGGAGCGAGGAGCATGGACAAGATACTGCGAATCGACATGAGCGCGGAAGGCGGCCCCGGTATTTCGGAGCAGCCGCTGGGCGAATACGCCGGACTCGGCGGCAGAGCGCTCACTTCGGCCATTGTGTCCAAGGAAGTCCCCCCCACCTGCCATCCACTGTCGGCGCAGAACAAGCTGGTGATCGCTCCGGGGCTTCTTAGCGGGACCACGGGAGCCATGACCGGGCGGATTTCGATGGGCTGCAAGAGCCCGCTGACGGGCGGCATCAAGGAAGCCAACGCCGGGGGCCAGGCATCGCAGGTGCTGGCGCGCCTGGGCTATGCGGCCATCGTTATCGAAGGCAAGCCGCAGGGCGACGACCTGTACAAGGTTCTGATCAACAAGGACGGCGTGAAGATCGTCTCCGACAACGGGCTGAAAGGCCTTGGAAACTACAAGACCGTCGAAAAACTGCGAGAGGAGCACGGAGACAAGATCGCGGTGATTTCCATCGGGCCGGCCGGAGAGATGAAGCTTGCCGCGGCGACGGTGGCCTGCACCGACCCGGAACTCCGGCCGACACGCCATGCGGCCCGAGGCGGCGTGGGGGCCGTTATGGGGGCTAAAAGGGTCAAGGTGATCGTTTTGGACGACACGGGTCTGAAGATGCGTTCGCCCAAGGACCCTGAAGCTTACAAGGAAGCCAACAAGCGCTTCGTCGAGGGCCTTCGCAAGCACCCCGTGACCGGCGAAGGGCTGCCCGCCTACGGCACGAACGTGCTCACCAACGTGATCAACGAAGCCGGGGCCTATCCGACTTACAACTTCAAGGAAGGCCGCTTCGCCGGTGCGGCGAAGATCAGCGGCGAAACCCTGGCGGAGACGGAAAAGGCCCGGGGCGGGATTCCCACTCACGGGTGCCACCGGGGCTGCGTAATCCGCTGCTCGGGCGTCTACGTGGACAAGGACGGCCACTATCTGACCAAGCAGCCCGAATATGAAACGGTGTGGGCCCACGGCGGAAACTGCGGCATCGATGACCTGGATGCCATCGCACAGATGGACTTCCTTGATGACGACATCGGAGTCGACACCATCGAGATGGGCGCCACCATCGGGGTGGCGATGGAAGCGGGGCTGGCCAAGTTCGGCGATGCCCAAGCCGCCATCGAGCTGGTGAAGGAAGTGGGCAAAGGCACGCCGCTCGGGCGGATCCTGGGAAGCGGGGCGGCCGTGACCGGGAAGGTATTCGGGATCGAACGGGTCCCCGTGGTGAAGGGCCAGGCCATGCCGGCCTACGATCCCCGGGCCGTTAAGGGGATGGGCGTCACGTTCGCCACCAGCACCATGGGGGCGGACCACACGGCGGGCTACGCTGTGGTGACCAACATCCTCAAGATCGGCGGCGACGTAGACCCTTTGAGTCCCCAGGGGCAGGTGGAGCTTTCCCGGAACCTGCAAATCGCCACCGCAGCCATCGATTCCACGGGGATGTGCCTTTTCATCGCCTTCGCCATCCTGGACCAGCCCGACACCTTCCAGGCGCTCATCGACATGATCAACGCCTTCTACGGGCTCTCCATGACGGCCGACGACGTGACGGCCCTGGGCAAAAAGGTGTTGGAAATGGAACGGGACTTCAACCGTCGAGCGGGTTTCACGGCGCAGCAGGACCGGCTGCCGGACTTCATGAAGAAAGAACCCATCTCCCCGCACAACGTCACCTTCGACATCCCGGACGAGGAACTGGACAAGGTCTTTTCTTGGTGAGGGCCTTTCCGAGGTCGTGGCATCCCTCTGAAACCAGCTCGAGTGCTCCGCCGTGACGGGTTCACTTCTCATTGGGTGCGGATCTTTTAGAACGGCATCCAGGGTGGACCCTCTGAGGTAGATCCAGATGGCCTTGAAGCAGCAAGCGCATCAGCTCCGTTTCCCCTCGTTCCCAAGCTGGAGCTTGGGAACAAGAAGCAAAAGATCTGCACCCATGTCAGAAGGAAAGGCTACAGCGTCAAGGGACTCAAGCGTTTGTTTCCCGTGAACACAGAGATCAACCTTGCGAAAGACAAACCCAAAGGCTGTGTACAGCAAATTAGCCTAATTAGATGAGTGGTAACTGCGAAATGCAAATCTTATTAAAAAGCTTTCTTTTAGGTCTTACAGAACTAACATTATTTTTATACTATATTTGCTCGAAAGGCGATAAAAGCTATGAAGAATCATGGAGACAGAGATTTTCTTGGGGAGCTGATTCAGCTGCTCAAGCTTGAAAAAATCGAAGAGAACCTTTTTCGTGGCCAAAGTCAGGACCTGGGCTTCGCGGCCTTGTTCGGCGGCCAGGTACTCGGCCAGGCCCTGTCGGCGGCATCCCAGACCGTGCCCGACGAACGCCGAGTCCACAGCCTGCATGCCTATTTCATGCTGCCCGGTGATGCCCGCCTTCCCATCGTGTACCAGGTGGACCGCATCCGTGACGGCACCAGCTTCACCACCCGCCACGTGGTGGCGATCCAGAAGGGCCGGGCGCTGTTTTCCATGTCGGCCTCCTTCCAGGTGGCCGAACCGGGATACGATCACCAGGATCGCATGCCGCCGGACCTGCCGCCACCAGAGGGGCTGGAGTCGGATCTGGAGATGGCGCGGCAGGTCTCCGAACGGATTCCGCCCCACATTCGCGACCGGATCCTTTGCCCCCGGCCCATCGAGATCCGCCAGGTGAATCCGAACAATCCCTTTGCACCGGAGCGCCGGGAGCCGCGTCGCTTCGCCTGGTTTCGCGCCAAGGGAAGCGTGCCGGACGACCCGGCCCTCCATCGCTATCTGCTGGCCTATGCTTCGGACTTCGGCCTGGTCGCCACCAGCCTCTACCCCCACGGCCGCAGCTACTGGCAACCCACGATGCAGGTGGCCAGCCTGGACCATGCCATGTGGTTCCACCGTGATTTTCGCATCAATGATTGGCTCCTCTACGCCATGGAAAGTCCTACGGCGGCCGGAGCCAGGGGCCTGAGCTTCGGGCGCATTTTCACTCGCGACGGCTCCTTGGTGGCGGTGGTCGCTCAGGAAGGGTTGATCCGGGATCGGGCGGGACTGGGATAATCTTAAAGCTCGGTTCTACCGGGGATTTCGCATCGGCTACGGCCGATCCTCCTGCCAGGAGGCCGGCAGCAGGCGCAGGGCGTGGGTTCGGGCATCCCGGCGTGCAGGGTCTTGTCCGCCGCGGTGTCGTAAGGGTAGGGAAAGCCGCGACAGACGAAGCGGTCGCGCTCAAGTTCCCAGAATACGTATTTGGCTTCCGGCGTGCCCCATCCTTGAGCCCGAGGCTGGAGCAGACCATCCTCGTGGAATCCTACGTCGACATGCTCGGCGGTGGCGGTGATATCCGGGCCGATCGGCTGCATCCTGAATGGCTCAGGAATTTTGGAAAGGAAGAAGGGAAAGAAGGGCTCAAGGGAAGCTGACGGCCCGGGAAGATCCGGTGAACGGCCGGTCCCTCCTCAAAACCGCAAAGACCGGAACCCGGGTCTTCGGGCCCGGTTTTTTTTATGGCCCTCCCAGCGCGAACGCCAAAGCCACCTGGTAACAGAAAACCTTGAACTGCTCGAACGCCTCAGCGTCCAGGTCCCTTCCGCTGGGGCCTCTGTCGGCACCCATGAGGCCGTGCGCCACCCCTCTCGAAACGATAGGCATCAGGAAAAACGATGGGGTTTCAAACAGCGCCTTGGCTTCAGCTTCCAGCTCCATCGCTCCGCTTTCCACCATGTCGGGCCGCACCCACAAGCCGTGGGCCACGTCGAGAACCCGACCGAAAACATTCGGTTTTCCCTGAACCCCTATGATCATCCCGTCCGGCCGTCTTCCCCGCCACCCCGCCGACCGGGTGATCTCCAGAAACAGCCCGTCCGAAGAAAGTCTCGCAAAAAAGACCCGGTCCATCCCCACACCCTTCAGAACGGCTTCAAACGCAAGGTCGAGGACTTTCCGGCGGTCGGCGTCCCAGGTCAGGATCGCCCCAATCTCGTTCAGCAGGTTGATCTGCAGGTGAACACTCGGTTCGTTCACGTCCAATACCGGCGAAGTCTCCACGACGGTTTCACCGTGCCCCTCCACGGTCGGCGGCTCGGAAGCCTGCACCGCTTCCTCGGCCGGTGCCTTTTCACCGCCCGGAACGGGGATATCCGCCGCCCACGGCATGCCCGCATCCCGAGCCGCCCGCCGCGCATGCTCGGAAGCCCCCCGCACCAGCCGCAGCATGGATTCATGAGGGAGGTTCACGAATTCGGCAAGCTTTTCCAGCAGGCCAACCACCTGAGGGGACTCCCAGCCCAGCCTCAACACCGCCACCAGATTGGCTCCGGAAGTGATGCATTGTCCCCGCACGTCGGGGTGTTCCCAGGTTCTGAGCGTCCGCTGCAGCAATTCCCCCAGGTTCCAGTCGATGGCCAGCTTCAAAGTGACTTCTTTCAAGGAGAAACCCAGGACGGCCTTTTCGGCCACATCCGGCGGGACCCCGGCCGCACACGCCGCTTCCATCTCGGCCAGCATGGAACCCCGGCAGGCGCACCAGAATCCGATCTGTCCCAACCGGCTGAGCAACGCCGCCGTGAAGACCTCTTCCGGATATTCTTCGTACCGGCTTTCCGCCAATCGCTGAGCGAACACGGCCCCCAGAAAAGATCGGGCCGCCTCCCGCTCGATTTGCCGGCGCCGGAACCCTTCGCAAACCTGTTCCACCACCTCCGTTGCCCGGCACAACTGCCGCAGGGCGTCGAAGCCGATGACGGCCACAGCCCGGCTCAACACCCCCACGCTTCGGAGCCCCGGGTTGTAATAGGCGCTGTTGGCCATGCGGATCACCCGAGCAGTCATCACCGGGTCCATGCCGATCACCCGCGCCGCCTCACCAGAGGAACTCCAGACCCGGGACGTAACGGCCGCGACCCGCCTCACCGTGGCGGCAAAAACCGGCATCTCTCGCCCGGCGATCACTCGGATCCAGTAATCGCACCCCATGAAACGGCGCGAACGATCATCGGCCCCTTTCGAAAACCTTTCATCGGCCATTGTGAGGCATTTCCCCCGGCGGTTTACAGCCACACATGAACACGGAGTCTTCAGCTGGGTCTTTTCATAACTTCCACATCCTCGCCCGCTTTTTGGATTCATTGTACACGACGAGTCCCACCAGCACGAGCGCGGAAACCACCTTCAGCGGATGTTCGGTGTCTTCCTCCCCTTCCGCCAAACGGAGAATCATCTCGAAACCGCCCAGTTCGTACACTCGGTTGACGGCCCATCCGAAAAACAGCGAGCACCCGGCGATGGCCGCCAGGTACACGGCCACCACTCGGGGCCCCATCAGCCGCCACAAGAGCACCCGGGTCGCCATGTTCGTCGTGGGGCCCGAAAGGAGAAGCGCCAGGGCGGCCCCCGGGGAAAGTCCCTTGAGGATAAACGCTCCAGCCAGCGGCGTCGATGCAGTGGCGCAGATGTAAAGGGGAATACCGGCCAGGAGCATGAGAACCTGTGAAATCGGCTCGCTCCCCGCCAGTCGATCGAAGAAATCCGCAGGAACTGCGGCCGAGATGAAACCCGCCAGGACGATCCCCAGAAAGAGCCAGCCGCCGATGTCTTCCACCAGGTCGCCCCCGGCATAGGCGATTCCCCGATTCAGTTTTGCACCTTGTTTCGAAGCTCCACCATCCACCTTGTTCCCAAGCTCCAGCTTCGATTCCCATGAGGCCGTTTCCAAGCTGGAACCTGGGAACGAGGGGAAAATTGTATTTCCCCTCCCCTTTTGGGAGGGGGGTAAGGGGAGGGGGGAGATGGAGATTTTTTGACCTTCGTTATCCTTTTTGCTTAGGGTCTCCACTTTAGAACGCTACCGGCCCCTTAATTATGTGGAGGTGTACTTAGCATACCCAAAACGGCCAGAATCGGCATTCTCGGACAAGCTCCTGGCACCACTTCGCGGCCGCCGGCGGCCGCCTCGGATCTCTTCCAAGGGCGCGGGACTTCTCCCATGCCTCCGTTATCCTCCTTGCGACGCCGTCACAGAAGTTTTTCCGGCGGCCGCCTTTCGGGGACGTAGACGTGCGGGATCTTCCCCTCGTTCCATTCCTTGGAAACGTACAGCCCGCAGTAGCAGCTGCCGTATTCCTCCACGTCCGGCACCCGGTACACGCAGGGGCAGATGATGTCCCGGTCCTTCTCCCGGTCGCCGGAAGCCAGCCGACATGGGCACGCCATGTACCCGTAGCGCTCCTTGTTGACGATCAGGCCTTCCAGCAACTGGAAGGTCATATTCTCGTCCTTGTTGAAGAAGTATCCCTTCTGTTCCTGGATCGGCTTCAGTGTCTCGTAGAGTTTCTGGGGCGTCATCATGATTTCAGAGCCTCCTCGATCTCCTCCCTTTGGAAACCGACTATGACCCGTTCGCCGATGAGGATGGTGGGGAAGGTGCAATTGGCATTGTGCCTCTTGACTTCGTCGAGCATCTCCTTGCGTTCGTCCCCTTCCAGCTTGTCGACTTCGACACACTCGTAGGCGATGCCGCGCCGGTCTAGAAATTCCCTGGCATTGCGACAATGGACACAGGTACTCAGTGCATACACTTTCACGTTTTTGGGCATGGATGCGCTCCTTTCAGGGTCACCCGTAGCGGCAAAACGGCCTCCGCTAAACATTCGATCTCAGTCTGTCGAAAGCTCCGATCAACAGCCCACGTCATGCTCCAGATCAAACTTATCGATGATTCAGGGTCTGTTCAAGTAGTTGTGTCAGATAGGACACGGGATAAGTGAGCAGGAGGTAAAGGAGCGCCAACGGCAGGTAGGCTTCGAAGGTGAGGTTCCAAAAGTTTCCGAAGGGCCGCTCCTTCGGTCATGGCGAATTTCGCCAGCGCAAAATCATAGCGCACGGGATCCTCGGGGCGGATGCCGCGAAAGCCACGGGTGACCTCCCGCGCCGCGCAGCCGTCCGCCTGATTTCGCCGCGTGAAGCCGAGGAACCGGCCGATGCGATACATGTGCGTGTCGAGCGGAACGGTGAGTTCGGCAGGCGAAAGCACCGTCCAGCCGCCGGGATCCACCTCGTCGCGCCGTACCATCCATCGAAGGAACAGGTGAAGACGCTTGCAGGCGCTGCCTTTTTTCGGAGCAGCCAGCAGCATGCCGCAGCCGGCTCCGGAGGCCCCCAGGCCGGCGACGAAATCCTGGAGGGCCGAAACCGGTGACCCCGGGTGGCGCCGCATATGGAACGCGAAGCAGGATTCCAGTGAACCAAAATCCTCCATCACCCGCCGAGCCCCGCTCAGGAGCGAAGCCAGCTGGACTCCGGAACAGAAGCGGTGCACAAACCCGTCGAACCGCCTTTCCAACTCACGGCGTTCGCTTCCGCAAACCGTTTCCCAGGGCGAGGGCCCCAGGCGGTCCAAAGCCGCCTGAACGCTTGCGTGAATCTGGCGGACGCGCCCGAACGCCAGGCTCGACGCCACAAGCGCCACCAGTTCGCGGTCTCGGCGATCTTCGTACCGATGCACGAACTCCACGGGATCGGGAGCCACACACTCCCACCGATTGAACCGTTCGTAGATTGCGTCCAGAAGCTCCCGAAGCGTTGCCGAAACCGGCAGTACCTGTTCCATCGTAAGATCCTTTTCCCCTTTGTCAAACTCATCTTTGACAGTGGCAAAAAACTATATCAGTAATGTCAATGACATACGACACCATTGGAAGTTTTTGACACTGCGCTCCGTTCCGTCTAGGAGAGTACCCGGATGGTGGGAGGGATGGCAACTCCCACGGCCCTGAAGACGCTGCTGCACGTGCCCAGACATTGGGACCGCAGAGCGAAGCGCTTGCCGTTCTCCTCGATGACGATTTCCTGGAGGGCACTCAGATCTTGCTTGATATCAGACCAGTCAAAGGCGTGCCCCGCCTGGTCCAGACGCCGGTAGAGCTCCTTTCGAAGTACCAGCGCCAGGAAAGAGCAGAACACATGTCCCCGGACATCACGTTGATGGAAAACGGGCCGCGTCTCAAAGGTCGATTTGAGGTCTCTGAAGGAATGCTCTACCTGCCAGAGTTCCTTGTACTTAAGGGCCACCCGATCCGAAGACCAGTTGGTGTTGGTGGTGAGGACCCACTTCCCGTCGAACCTCTCCTCCTCCTTGACCTTGTCGAGATCGATATGGATGCTGTCCTTGTCCACCTTGAGGAACTTGGGATACCCCTCGTTGCCGACAAGCGCCTTGGGGCCTTTGCGGATCTGTTCCCTGAGCGACTCGATAATCGAGTCACGGTCGGCTTTGTCCTTCTCGGCCTGCTTGGGATTCAGACAAACGATGTAGCGCTTGTCCCGCACCATGACCTCCTTGACCTTGAGGGGAGAGCGCCCTTCACACTTGACCTCCTTGTAGCGGCCGGCTCGGGCGGGTACTTCGGCGGTGATCTCATTGACCTTCCGCATCCGGGTCCCAAGGATGTAAGCCATCTTCCTTTCTTCAAGTTCTCGGATCGTCTCCCTGCTGACCATGCCACGGTCGGCCACGATGCAGAACCTCCCCACCCCAAAACGCTTGCGAATGCGATCCGTCACGGGAACCAGAGTCTTGACGTCCGTGGAGTTGCCCGGCCACATCTCACAGCAAAGAGGCCTGCCGTTCTGGTCCAGGACGGCTCCCACCACCATTTGCTTGAGCTCGGGGTTTCTCGCTGAAACGGGAAAGGGAGCGGATGAGGGTCTCGATCTCGCCTTTGGCACTCAGTTTGTCCATACGCCCAACGGTTGCAATCACGCGCTGGGTGACCTTGGAGTTAACCCTCTGGTTTTCAACGATTTGCAGGTAGTCATACTTACCGGACTTCTTGATGCTAGCGAACATGCGAGCCTCCTCTTAGGACACTCGCAAATTAGCTCATGCAGGAACACATTGCAAGGCTATAACCATCATTCTATGGCACCACAGAATGAGGCATTTTCCAGACATGCCCTAGCATCCATGCGGATTTGCGGGATGTGACCAGGTGGTCACTGTAAAACTTGAGCATGAGAAATCATCGGCCGCCCTGGAACTTCCTTTTCCAACCGTTCGCAGAGGTCCGTGTAGCCGTTGATCAGATTGCCCACAAGGACCAGGCCCGAATGTTCGCTGTAGAAGGCTTTCGAAGATTGTTCAATTTCGATTCTCTTCATGGGTGCACCTGCCGGGTGAAAGTTTGACAGGAGACCCTACACCATAAAAGCGGATGACATTCAATAGGATATCTGCGATATGATAGCTTTATGTATAGACGCAATCTCACGGATTTAGGTTTAAATCATGAAGTCGAAACCCGGAACATATGCGTTAGTTCTTCGAAGCCTTAAAAGCACAAGCGCGCAAATCGGCCGCTGGGGTCAGCTCAGGATAGTTCCAGGATACTATATCTACGTGGGCAGCGCATTTGGTCCGGGAGGCGTGCAGGCGCGTATCACAAGGCATTGCCGAAAGACAAAACCTAAACACTGGCATATCGATTATCTCCGGGAACACGTGAATCCTCTTTTTGCATGGTACAGCAATGAACCGATAAAATTGGAGCATCGCTGGGCACAGGCATTATCGGAAATGGAGGGAACATCACCGGTGAGAGGGTTTGGTTCCACTGATTGCAGGTGTTTATCTCATCTGTTTGTTATGAAGAAAAAACCGTCGTTGACCCAATTCGCGAGCGCCGTCGGCTCTCCAATAGAAACATGGGTCTTTCGACCGGACACCTGACAGCCATTAATCCTCCATCCCCCTGGAATACTCGATTGTAGGTGGATTTAGACCATGCGACAACTATCCTGACACAGGGGGAACCGCACGAGCACGATTCAAAAGGCCAACGCCCGCCTGGCGCGGATCCACCCGGAGATCCTCGTCCGCGGCGTCCTCCGACGGGACAATACCCTCTTAACCGATTTCCGCTGCACGGGCCAACCGGTTTGACCCAAGTCAATGAACCCGGAAAACACTCCGGCTATGTTGTAGTCCAAGACGGCAAGAAAATCTAAAACAGCCAAGGAACTTTCGGCGGTTTTTTCCGAAGGGCAGGTCGTGGAGACTGTAGATTGCCGTCTTCGACTATGGGTGGAACAGGCCGGGGGCGACCATCGATTTGCGGACGTCCTCAAACGCATCGGCTGGAACACGGTCCGCCCGAAAGAGACAGCATCCGGCCGGCATTTGACTTGAGTCAATGCCGCGGGACGGCCGGTGCATTAAAATAAAAATCAAACACATC
Source organism: Desulfoglaeba alkanexedens ALDC (assembly GCF_005377625.1). Taxonomy (GTDB): domain Bacteria; phylum Desulfobacterota; class Syntrophobacteria; order Syntrophobacterales; family DSM-9756; genus Desulfoglaeba; species Desulfoglaeba alkanexedens. The sequence goes on from NZ_CP040098.1 coordinate 509,752, forward strand.
TGAAAGGAGGACAACCCATGAAGTGTCCGGGACAAGACAGTCGATTCTGGCAGCCGGGAGCCATCTTTGAGGCGAAATGCCCCGAATGCGGGCAAATGGTTGAGTTTTTCAAAGACGAGAGCAAGCGGCGGTGCCGGGCGTGCGGTCACATGTTCGTGAACCCCAGGATGGATTTCGGGTGCGCGTCTTACTGCAAATTCGCCGAACAGTGCCTGGGCTATCTCCCGCCGGAAATCCTGGCTCAACGTGAAGCACTCCTCAAGGACCGCGTGGCCATCGAGATGAAGAAAGCGTTCAAGAAGGACTTCAGGCGGATCGCTCGTGCCATGAAAGTGGCGCGATACGCGGAAAAGATCACTTTGCAGGAAGGCGGCGATCCGGCGGTCGCCATTTCAGCAGCATACCTGCGAGATGTTGGGGCGGGCGCGGCCGATGGGGAAGAACGGGGAGCGACTCCGGCGAGAGAAATCCTCCAACGCCTCGGCGCCCGCGAAGAACTCATCGACGCCGTGTGCCGCATTGTCGGGCACCGGCATGATGCGGAAGCGGAAGCCGACACCAATACCAGGATCGTTCACGACGCGGAGCTTTTGGCGGACCTGGAAGAACACGGCAAGGAAGCGGCCGCGGATGCGGCCGCGATCCGCGAAGGAATCCGCCGGCGGCTTCTCACCGAAAGCGCCCGGGCGCTGCTCGACGATCTGCCGATGGAGGCGTGATCGCGGCCGCGCCTCACGCCCCCACTACCACAGAACCGAATGAGGAGAAATGTCCATGAAGACGGTACGAAAGATCATCGAAATCGACGAAGAACGGTGCGACGGATGCGGCCAGTGCGTGATTTCCTGTGCCGAAGGCGCCCTTGAAATCATCGATGGGAAGGCCCGCCTGGTATCCGAAGTCTACTGCGACGGCCTTGGCGCCTGTCTTGGGGAATGCCCCCGGGGAGCCCTCCACGTGGTGGAGCGCAAAGCGGAAGCATTCGATCCGGAGGCCGTGGAAGCCTACCTGGAACAAAAAGAAGCGGCTGAAGAAAAGGTGCCTCCCATGCAATGCCCGTCGGCCCGGATTCAGACGTTTCCGGTTTCCCGCGACATAACCCCGGCCCTTGCCGAAGGAGCCGCCGAAAGCGCCCTCGGGCACTGGCCCGTCCAGATCCGGTTGATCCCGCCGACGGCACCGTTTCTCAAGGGAGCGGATCTGCTGGTGGCCGCCGACTGTGTTCCGGTGGCTTACGCCCGGTTCCACGAGGATTTCCTCGCCGGGCGCGTGGTCCTCATAGGCTGCCCCAAGTTCGATAACGTGCAGGAATACCTGCAGAAGTTCGCCCAGATTTTCGAAAAGGCCGAACCGCGGAGCGTCACCGTGCTCACCATGGAAGTGCCCTGCTGTTCGGGTCTTCCGATGATCGTCCGCAAAGCCATGGAAGCGGCGGGGAAAACCACCCGAGACATCCCCGTCGAAGAGGTGGTCATCGGCGCCCGAGGAAAGATCCTGGAACGGAATGCCTGGGCGGCTTGAGGACTCATGGAGCGGGACGGGGATTTTCACGCCCACCGTTTCGATGAGCCGCTCTCCAACCTGGACAAGAATGGGAAAACCGCCCATGAACGCTCTTCGCGTCAGGGTGTGGAGCGCCGGCGACCGCTGATATGGAACCTGAAAAGGGGCACGTCTTCGACTCGAGGACCGGAAGGGCGGTATCCGGTCCCCGGGCCGTTCAGTCTTCCCCGAGGGGATCCAGATAATTTCTTGGTAGCGTTCTAAAGTGGAGACCTTAAGCAAAAAGGTTAACGAAGGTCAAAAAATCCCCCTCTCCCTTGATGGGAGAGGGTTGGGGTGACGGTGAGAAAATTAACGCATGTCAAGCAGTTACATTCCCCTCCCCTTAATCCCCTCCCACAAGGGGAGGGGAAATAGAATTTAGCATCAAATATTAGGTCTATTATTTTCTACGCTACCGATTTCTTACGTTCACCGATGGATCACCACATCCGTAGTAGCGGAACGCCTCGATCCCGGCCTCCCGAATCACATCCTCTGCGAAGCGTCTCAATTCCTCCAAGCGGGCCTTCTCATCACTCATGCAGCGCCTCCTGCTGGGGTTCGGATTGTCGAGGCTCAATCGCCGTTAGGAACTTGACGGCCTTGCCCCTGTAAAATATCGAGTAATTTCGGAGCGTCTGGTCGGTAAAGGCCCTTCGGACGGATTCGGATTCGCTGCTGTATCGTTCCGGAACGATATTTCCCTCCTCGGTGGGTAGAAATTCTTTGACCAGGCCGATGACGGCGTCGGCTCCCTTTTCGGCGGCGGATGCCTTGAGCCGTTTCATGGCCTCCGCTTCAGCCTGGGATTCAAGGCAGTAATCGTTTCGTTCGACCTTGGCGGTCACGGTCCCGAGGACCTTGAAGGGGCGCTGCGGCGGTTCGGTGTAGACCTGGATATGGGCATAAGGGTCCGGTTCTGGGGGCTTGCCTTCCAGAAGAGCGAGGCAGCTTCGGCCCGCACTGCAGCCCCAGGCCGAAATCACGAAAAAAACTCCCAAGAGCGAAGGAAAAACCTTCCTCATAAACGACTCCTTCCATGGCACGGATAAACAACGGGACCTGAGGTTGGCACCTCTCACGATGGAAGCCTCGATGCCGGGTAAAGTCCCGGCTCCCGGTCCGACCGTAAGACACTGTCTGAGAATATCCTTCACCCTTCTGAAGATTGGATGGCCGTTTTTTCGCGTAGGGGCGGATTCGCGAACGGCATTTAAGGAGCGACTTACACCTTGTAGGAGCCGGTTTGCCGACGACCGACATAGCTGTAGCCCACCCTCGGGCCGATGGGGTGGGGCGGGGCCTTGGGGTTTGTTCATCGCGGCCAAGGCCGCTCCTACAGGAACAAGAAACCTCATGGCCCGACTTTCATGAGCTTGTTTTTGGACAAGCTCTAACGGCGACCGGTTATGGGACCGGCGGCCGCTCTGGACCCATCGGGTCGATCCCCGGAAAAACCTCGACGCCTTTCTTCGACTTTAAGAGGTCGCTGCATTCAAGTCAAAACATAAACCGCAGGCGAAAGCCCGTGAGCCCGATGCCGGATTCCACACGTCTCAGAAGCTCCCGGCTGCTTTTCTTCTCCTCCATCCGATTGGCCTCTCGCACATCGTATTTACAACGGTCGGCGGTTTATGCTATAGAACGGTACTTTGAAAATAGAAGCATTTTAAGGTGTTTAGTCGATGCCTCACGCTTATCGCGACCACTACTTTCACCGGGCCAAGAAAGAACACTTCCTGGCTCGGGCGGTGTACAAACTGGAGGAGATCCAGCAGAAATACCGTTTCATGAAACGAGGAGACCGTGTGCTGGATCTGGGAGCTGCGCCCGGTTCGTGGATGCAGTTCACCGAGCGGGTGATCGGCCCCAGGGGACTCCTGGTAGGGATCGACATTCAGCCCATCGATCACGATTTTCCCGATCACGTGGTGGCGCTGCAGCGGGACATTTTCGACCCAGGGACGGTGGTGGAACTCGCCGAACGTTACGCGCCCTTCGATGTGGTGTTGAGTGACATGGCCCCCAAGACGTCGGGCATCAAGGTCGCCGATGCGGCACGCTCCGAAGTGCTTTTCGAACAGGCGCTGGCCGCGGCCCTGGGGACCCTTCGGCCGGGGGGGCATTTTCTCGCAAAGATTTTCCAGGGACAAGACTTTCATCGTGTGTTGAAGCAGGTGAAGCAACATTTTGGTTGGGTCAAGGTCGTGAAGCCGGACGCATCCCGGAAGCAGAGCAAGGAAATCTACATCCTGGCCCTGCGCTTCAAGGGCGGTCGGCCCGTGTAAGCGGCCGGCAAGGGGGGGAGGACCACCGCATGTCAGGACATTCCAAGTGGAGCACCATCCGCCACAAGAAGGCGGCTCAGGACGCCAGGCGTGGCAAGATTTTCACCAAACTGATCAAGGAAATCACGGTGGCCGCTCGTCTGGGCGGCGGCGACGCGGACGCCAATCCACGCCTCCGGGCCGCCGTCGCCGCGGCAAAGGTGGAAAACATGCCCAAGGAGAATATCGAGCGGGCCATCAAGAAGGGCACCGGGGAACTGGGGGGCGCCGCCTACGAGGAAGCCAACTACGAGGGCTACGGGCCCGGAGGCGTGGCCGTTCTGGTGCAGGTGATGACAGACAATCGGAACCGCGCCGCCAGCGAAATACGCTATATTTTCAGCAAACACGGTGGGAGCCTCGGGGAAGCCGGCTGCGTGGCCTGGATGTTCGACAAGCACGGCGTGATCGTCTTCGACAAGAACCAGGTTTCGGAAGAGGCCCTCATGGAAGTGGCGCTGGAGGCCGGAGCCGAAGACGTTCGCGAACAAGAAGACCAATTCGAGGTCATCACCACGCCCGGCGATTTCGAAAAGGTGAAGGCGGCTTTCGAGGAGCGGGGCATGAATTATGAGATGGCCGAGGTCACCATGGTGCCGCAGACCACCGTCCGGGTGGAAGACGAAAAGACGGCGCTGCAGCTTTTGAAGCTCATGGACGCCCTCGAAGAACAGGACGACGTCCAGAACGCCTACGCCAACTTCGACATTCCCGACGAAATCCTGAGCGCGGTGGCCTGACGGTTCCAGGAAAGGAAACCGGTTTGCTTTCATGATCCGAGTGCTCGGCATCGACCCCGGGTCCCGCCACACCGGCTACGGCGTGGTGGCCGCCGACGGCCAGCGCCTGATCGCCGTGGCGCACGGGTGCATCCAACCGCCACCGGATCGCTCCTTCGCTCAACGACTGGCTCACATCCACGAAAAGGTCGCGGCGGTGATCGACGAAGCCGCGCCGGATGAAATGGCGGTGGAAGACGTTTTTCTCGCTAGAAACGTGAAAAGCGCCCTGCGACTGGGCGAAGCCCGGGGGGCGGCCATTTTGGCGGGCGTTCGAATGGGGCTTTCGGTCCACCAGTACAGCGCGCTCCAGGTCAAGCAGGCCGTGGTGGGTTACGGCCGGGCGGGGAAAGACCAGGTGACCCAGATGATCCGCACGCTCCTCGCGCTCCGCACCTCTTTGAACACCCACGCGGCGGACGCGCTGGCCGTGGCTGTCTGCCACATCAACACGCGGACATCCCAAAGGCGCTGGAAGAGCTTGGAGTCACGATGATCGGCTACCTGGAAGGCACCTTGAGGCACAAGGCACCGGACACCGTCATCATGGAGGTGCACGGCGTGGGCTACTGCGTCCACGTGCCGCTCAGCACCTTCTACGATCTGCCCGGTGTCGGGGAAAGGGCCTGCCTCAACATCCACACCCACGTGAGGGAAGACGCGCTGCAGCTCTACGGCTTTCGAACGATCGCCGAAAAGGAAATGTTTCTGCATCTCATCGGGATCGGCGGGGTCGGCCCGCGGCTCGCCCTGGCCCTTCTTTCCGGCATCCACACCGACGAACTCCGCGAAGTGGTCCTCACGCAGAACCGAGCCCGGCTCCAGCGGATCCCTGGAATCGGCAAAAAGACCGCCGAACGCATCCTCTTGGAACTGAAAGACAAGTTGAAGCTCAAGGCCAGTGACGCCCCGGCGCCGCCTCTTGTGGAGGCGGAAGGATGCGACGGTTACGCGGATGCCTTTTCGGCGCTCCTCAACCTGGGCTACCGCCCCAACGAAGCGGAAAAGGCCCTCGAGCGGGCGAAGACCGCCTTGGGTGCGGATCCTTCCGTGGAAGAACTCCTGAAGGAAGCGCTCCGGGTGCTGGCGTGATCCGGGCCGGCGGCCCAAGCGCGGCCGAACTGCAGGGAAGGATGGCTCCATGACGGACCGACTTGTGGAACCCACCCCCAAAGACGATGACCTCCCGGTGGAAACCGGTCTTCGCCCGCGGCGGCTCGGTGATTACATCGGTCAGCGGAAGGTGAAGGAAAACCTTCGGGTTTTCGTGGAAGCGGCGCTTCAGCGCGGAGAAACCCTGGACCACGTGCTCCTTCACGGACATCCGGGACTGGGAAAAACGACCCTTGCGACCATCATCGCCAACGAACTCAACGCCAACCTCCGCACCACCTCGGGGCCGGTCATCGAGCGCCCGGGCGACCTGGCGGCCATCCTCACGAACCTGGAACCCGGCTCCGTGCTCTTCATCGACGAAATCCACCGGCTGAACCACGTCGTAGAGGAAATCCTCTACCCCGCCATGGAAGATTTCCAGCTGGACATCATCATCGGCCAGGGTCCTTCGGCGCGGACCATCAAGCTGGATCTTCCGCCGTTTACACTGGTGGGAGCCACCACTCGAGCGGGGCTGCTTTCGCCGCCGCTGCGCGACCGGTTCGGCGTGGTCCTTCGGCTCGAATTCTACCATGTGGATGACCTGCGCGTGATCGTCACCCGGTCGGCCCGGCTTTTGGGGATCGCCGTGGACGAAGACGGCGCGATGGAGATCGCCCGAAGATCCCGGGGGACGCCGCGGGTGGCCAACCGGCTGCTCCGGCGCGTCCGGGATTTCGCCGAAGTGCGGGCGGGGGGGACCATCACCCGGGAGGTGGCCGACCAGGCCTTGCAGATGCTCGATGTGGACCACCGCGGATTCGACCGCATGGACCGAAAGATCCTCGCCACCATCATCGAAAAGTACGACGGCGGCCCCGTGGGGATCGAAACCCTTTCAGCCGCCGTATCCGAAGAAAAGGACACCCTGGAAGAAGTCTATGAACCTTTCCTCATTCAGGAAGGGTTTCTGAAAAAAACCCCCCGCGGGCGCGTGGCGACTCGCCTCGCCTTCGAACACCTGGGCGTGCCCTACCGCGCGTCCCGCCAACTGCACCTGTTTCAGTCGTGACGGTGCGTCATTTGAAGAAAATGACAGGAGGTATCCGGATGGAGCGCATTCGCTTTGGTGAAACCGATTTGGAAGTATCGCGCGTGGTTTTGGGAACCTGGGTCACAGGCGGCTGGGCCTGGGGTGGCGCCGACGAAAGGGAAGCCGTCGGTGCGATCCTTCGCGCCCTGGAGCTGGGGATCAACTTCATCGATACGGCCCCCGTGTACGGATTCGGTAAATCCGAAGAGCTGGTGGGCCGCGCCCTGAAAGAATGGGGCGGCTCGAACGGGGTGGTCATCGCCACAAAATGCGGTTTGGAATGGGACGACGCGCAGCGCGTGATCCGGCGGAACGCGACGCCCGAACGCATCCGCTTCGAAGTGGACCAGAGCCTCCGGAGGCTCGGTGTGGACCGGATCGACCTCTATCAGATCCACTGGCCGGACCCCGAAACGCCTTTCGCGGATTCCATGGCGGCACTTGTGGATCTTCGGGAAGCCGGAAAAATCCGCTGGATCGGTTTGAGCAACTTCAGCCCGCCCCAGATCGACGAGTGCCGGCGCCACGGCCCGGTTCACGGCCTCCAGCCGCCTTTCAACATCTTCGAACGCGACGCGGAAAAGGAAATCCTCCCCTATTGCGCCGAAAACCGCATCGGCACCTTGGTTTACGGCGGGCTGTGCCGCGGACTCCTCACGGGAAAATTCACCGGCACCGAGACCTTTCCCAAAGGCGACCTGCGGCAGATGGACCCCAAGTTCAAACCCGATCGCTTTCGGCAGTACGTGAAGGCCGTGGACGCCATGAAGAAACTGGCGGCGGCTCACGGAAGGACCATGGCTCAGTTTGCGCTTCGTTGGGCGCTCCAGCAGCCGGGGGTCACAACGGTGATCGCCGGTGCCCGAACGGCCGCTCAGGCCGAAGAAAACGCCGGCATTTCCGGCTGGGCGCTCAGCCCCGACGATCTCGAAAAGGTGGACCAGATTCTCGCGACATACATCAAGAATCCCGTAGGCCCGGAATTCATGGCTCCCGGCCGGAGGTAACCGGGGGGCGAAACAGAGGTTACCCGCATTTGGACTATTGGACCAAAGGAGACCGTTGATGGCTGTTTCCTTCATGCCGGTCCGTTCCGGCCACAAGGAAATCGAAACCCTCCAACTCCAGGGACTCCAGTGGACCGTCGCCCACGCTTACAACCATTCGCCTTTCTACCGAAAGCGGCTGGAGGCGGCCGGCGTGACCCCGGATACCATACGCTCTCTGAACGACCTCAGGCGGCTTCCTTTCACCTCCGCCGACGACCTGCAGATCGACTACCCGTTTCCGCTGCGGGCCGTTCCCTTCGAAAAGATCGTTCGGATCCACGCCTCTTCGGGCACCACGGGTAAGCGGAAGGTGCTCTCCTACACACAGAAAGACATCGACGATTGGGCCACCATGTTCGCACGGTGCTACGAAATGGCGGGACTCACCCGAGAAGACCGGGTCCAGATCGCCGTGGGCTACGGGCTCTGGACCGCCGGGGTGGGCTTTCAGCTCGGTTGCGAGCGGTTCGGGGCCATGGCGGTTCCCGTAGGTCCGGCCAATACCGACATCCACTGCCAGATGCTGGTGGACCTGCAGTCCACGGTCTTTTGCTCCACCGCCTCCATGGCGCTGCTCATGGCGGAAGAAATCGAACGCCGCGGTCTCCGGGACCGAATCGCGCTTCGCACGATCATCTTCGGCGCCGAACGACACAGCCTGCGGATGCGCCGGCGGATCCAGGACATCACCGGCGTGGAACACATCTTCGACATCCCGGGGCTCACCGAACTCTACGGACCCGGAACCGGCCTCGAATGCAGGATTCACGAAGGCGTCCACTACTGGGCCGACTACTATATCCTGGAGGTCCTTAATCCCGACACGCTGGAACCGGTGGCGCCGGGAGAAGTGGGCGAGATGGTGGTGACGACCCTCCGAAAGGAGGCGGCGCCCCTCATCCGCTATCGCACCCGGGACCTCACGCGGCTCCTTCCCGAACCCTGCCCCTGCGGCAACCCGCTCCCGCGCCATGACCACATCCTGGGCCGCTCCGACGACATGTTCACCTTTCGGGCCGTGAACATCTACCCGGGCCAAATCGATCATGTACTTTCGACCATCGCGGGCGTGGGGAGCGAATACCAGGTGCACCTCTTTCACCGGGAAGACGGCCGCGACGTCATGCGCATCAAGGTGGAACGAGCTCTCGGGGCCGATGGCTCACAAGATGAACGGATCGCCGACGCGGTGGCATCCGAAATCCGGTGGAAGATCCTGGTGCGGGCTCAGGTGGAAGTGGTCGACTTCGGTACGCTTCCCCGAACGGACCGGAAGAGTCGGAGAGTCTTCGACCACCGGCGGCCGTGACGGCGACGAGGCCACACGTTTGAGACCTTGGCATGACCGCGGGTACCGGGCGGCTCGCAACCACGAAAACCAAGAGGGACCGAACATGAACCAGCAGCGACACGGGCGTTGGTTACGATTTATGTGGGGGGCCCTCTTTCTGGCGGCTCTTTGGTGGGCGAGCTGGGCTTCGGCTGAGGAACCGATCAAGATCGGTGTTATCCTCGACCTTTCCGGCCCGGCGGCCACCATCGGCACCCCCAGCAAGCTGGTGGTCCAAATGGTGGTGGACAAAATCAACCAGGAAGGGGGCATCAACGGGCGCCCCCTGGAACTGGTGATCGGCGACACGGAAGGCGACCCCGCCAAGGCCCTCATGGTGGCCAAACGCCTGGTGGAAAAGGACCAGGTGGCGGCCCTCATCGGCCCTACCCGGACCGGTACCGGTATGGCGGTCAAGGGGTACATCGAAAAAGCGGAAATTCCCACCATCATGACGGTGGGGGGCGATCCGGTGATCGCGGGAGGACCATTCGGTCCGTTCCGCTGGACCTTCAAGACCCCGCAGCGAACGTCCGTCGCCGTGAAAAAAGTCTACGCGTACCTCAAGGAAAAGTGCCTCACCCGGGTGGCCATCCTGACGGCGACCGACGAGTTCGGAAAGGACGGCCTCGACCGGCTCAAGCAGCTTGCCCCCGAATACGGCATTGAGATCGCGGCATCGGAAGCCTTCGACGTGGCCGATACTGATATGACCACGCAGCTCACCAAGATCCGAGACACGGGCGCCCAGGCACTCATCTGTTGGACCATCGGCCCGGCGGGGGCCTGGGTCGCCAAGAACGTAAGACAACTGGCGCTGACCCTTCCGCTGATCCAGTGCCACGGCCAGCCGGATCCCAAGTACGTGGAACTGGCCGGCGTAGCGGCGGAGGGGAACCTCATGCCGTCGACCAAGCTCATGGTGGCCGACCAACTCCCGGACACCGACCCTCAGAAGGCGGTCATCCAGGACTTCATCCACCTCTACAAGGACGTGTACCACTACGACCGCCAATACCCCATCAACACGCATTGCGGTTACGCTTGGGACGCCATCATGATGCTCGCCAACGCCGTGCGGCAGGTGGGAACGGACCGCGAAGCGCTTCGATCGGCCATCGAAGAAACCAAAGGCTTCGTGGGAATCAGTGGCATTTACAACTTGACACCCGAAGACCACAATGGCTTAGGTACAGATTCGCTGGTCATGATCCAGGTGGTTGACGGCGGGGGGCAGCCGGCCCAATAATGAATTGGGTGCAGATCTTTTGCTTCTTGTTCCCAAGCTCCAGCTTGGGAACACAACTGTGCAGAAGCTCCAGCTTCGGTGACGCCGTTCCCAAGCCAAAGCTTGGGAACGAGGGGAAACACCACTTCGAGATCCTGGCGAGCTCCCTAGAAAGACAGCGCGTTTCAGCTGTAGCAGGAGGGAAGCTGGAGCTTCCCGGGCAGGGCGTTCCCAAGCTGGAGCTTGGGAACGAGAGGAAACGGAGCTGATGCGCTTGCTGCTGCAGGGCCATGTGCATCTACCTCAGAGGGATACCCTGGATGTCGTTCTAAAAGATCCGCACCCCAATGAACTCAAAACCGCGCGTTTCCATTCTCATGTACCATCAGGTTGGTTTTTTTCGTCGCCCGGCCGCCCACCGAGCGACTTTTTGCCATGTGCGGCGTTTTCGCCGCCAAATGGCGTGGCTCAAACGATCCGGCTATCATGTGATCCGTCTCACCGAGGCGGTAAGAGGACTCAAGGGGGAGATACCCCTGCCGAATCACAGCGTGGTACTAACCTTTGACGATGGATACCGCAACTTCTACGAAAATGCTTATCCCATGCTGCACGAGTACGGCTTTCCGGCAACCGTTTTTATGGTTGCTGGACATCTTGGATCCACGGCCCGATGGATTGAGGAGGAGGGTAGGTTCGGTGCCCCTCTAATGGAAAAGGACCACCTCTTGGAGATCCAGGCTGGCGGCATCGAGATCGGGTCCCATACCGTCACTCATCCAAGATTGAGCAAGATACCCTTATCCAAAGCCCAGAGAGAAATAGCAGAGAGTAAGTCAATCCTAGAATCACTTTTGGGCGACAGAGTCATTCATTTCTGCTACCCATACGGGGATTTCAATCCGCAGATTGCCGATTTGGTTCAGGAGGCTGGCTACGAAAGTGCACTGACATGTATTCGTGGGGCGGCAACCGCGGAAGACAGCTTGTTTTGTCTTCCGAGAAAAGCCGTTTCCTACGGGGACAGCCTTATCGGCTACCTATGGAAACTTCATATAAAGAACAAGAAAAAGGCCCCGACCAGTGGTCCGAAGGCTCCATTCACATCATCGGCAGCCGACAGTACGGCGGAGCGGACCGATTCTACGTGAGACTGGTCAGAGCTTTGGCGGCCCGAGGTCACCGCGTGCTGGCAGTGAACAGGCCGGGGGCTCCCGTGCACCAAGCACTGAAGAACCTCGTCCCGCAGAAGTTCGTCCCAATGATGAACGGATTTGACCTCTATTCGATGTGGCAAATCAGACGTCTCGTAGGAACTTACCGGTTTCCCATCATTCAGACCTACATGGGAAGGGCGACGCGGCTGACCCGACTTCCGAAGCGCGTACCCGCCATACACATTGCAAGGTTGGGAGGCTTCTATAAGATTGACGGCTACTATCGCCATGCGGATGTCTGGGTCGGAAACACCAAAGGGGTATGCGACTACCTGGTGAGCGAAGGGTTTCCCGCATCCAGGGTCTTTCATATCGGCAACTTTGTGGATACACCTCGAAGGTTGAGTCAAGATGAACGGTTGCAATACAGAAAGCGGTGGCAGATACCTCAAGACGCCTTCGTGATCGCAACCTTGGGGCGGTTCATTCCCCTAAAAGGTTTTCAGGATCTTCTCACGGCTATCTCCCTGGGTCCAACGCCATCCAAGGACCGGCCGGTGGTATGGATCATCGCCGGGGACGGCCCCATGGGACCCGAACTCCGAGAAAAGGCCAGAAAGCTGGAGATTGAAGCATACGTGCGCTTTCCGGGCTGGCAAGACGACCCTGCAGCAGTATACAGCCTGGCGGACCTGTTTGTCTGCCCGTCTCGCCATGAAACCCTGGGCAACGTCATTTTGGAAGCTTGGAGCTACGGGGTTCCGGTAGTGGCGACCAAGACTCCCGGCCCCCTCGAGCTCATTCAGCCAGACGAAAACGGCTTTCTCGTCGATGTGGGAGAACCCCGCCGGTTGGCGTCCCTCATTGATCGTGTGGTCAATTCCGAAGAAGGAGTTCTGCGTGAGATGGGGCGCAAAGGAATGAGGCTGGTGCAGGATCGGTACAGCGAGCAGTCCGTCGTGGAATCTTATGAATCCCTTTACCGAATCCTGCTGGCATCGGGGAGCTTTGTCCGTTGAGGATCCAATGCGGTCAGCCCGAGAGCATCATCGTAATTCGCCCGAGCGCCATCGGCGACATTGTGATGGCCTCCCCGATGCTTCCCCGGCTTCGAGGGACCTTTCCGCAGGCGCGCATTTATTGGGTTGTGGAACCCGCTATGGCGGATCTCCTGAGTCATCATCCCGACCTGGACGGCGTTATTCTCTGGCCGAAACAGGAATGGAGCCGTTTGCTCAGGAAGGGACGATTCGCAAATTTCGTCCGAATGGTGAGATCGTTTCGCGCAACCCTTGCCGAAAAGAGGCCGCAACTCGTGTTGGACGCCCAAGGATTGCTCCGAAGCCGCTTTCTTTCCCGGCTTTCCGGGGCTCCTTTGCGCGTGGGCTTCAACTCCAAGGAACCCCATCTGGGGCTCATGACTCACATCATCGACAGAGGGCCCTCCACGAAGCACCTAGGATCCGAGTACCACTACATGCTGGATGTGCTTGGCATTCAGCCGCAGCGACCGGAAGACGTCTTTCCCCTGGGCGAGGATGTCATTGAAAGGGCTCGAAGCCTTCTTCGAAGGGAGGGCGTCGGCGGGCCCTATGGTGTCCTGGCGCCTTTCACGACCCGACCCCAAAAGCACTGGCCGGAAGATCGATGGGCCCGAGTAGCGGATGTTTTACGAGACGATTTGGCGATTGAACCCATTTTTCTTGGTGGACCTCGGGACCAGTCATCGGCGAAACGAATCCGGAACCTCTGCGGCGGACGGGTCCACGTCATGTGCGGTAAGAGCAACCTCCTAGAGAGCTTCGCCATTGTGAGCGGGGCTTCCCTCACAATCGGAGTGGATACGGGCCTGACGCACATGGCCATGGTTCAGCGTCGGCCGGCGATCGCCCTTTTCGGCGCAACCTGCCCCTATCTTTTCGCGGACGGAAACCAGCATCGAGTGCTTTATCACCCACTTCCATGTTCCCCGTGCAAGCGAAGTCCCGTTTGCGATTCCAACTACCCGTGCATGAAAGCCATCACGGTGGAGGAGGTCATCCAAACCGCCAAAGTGCTTGTAGGAACAGATGGCTGAAGCGATGCGCATCCTTCACGTCGAAACGGGCCGCCATCTGTATGGAGGGGCATACCAGGTGCTCCAGCTCTTGAGGGGCCTGGCGGATCTTGGCATGGAAAACATTCTCGTGGCCCCCCATGACAGCGCCATCGTATCCGAAGCCGCCGGGTATGCCCAAATACACCCCGTTCGCATGAGAGGAGACCTGGATCCCCGACTGCCCCTCGAGATCCGGCGCGCGATCCGATCCAACAGGCCCCACTGGGTTCACGTACACAGTCGGCGAGGCGCCGACTGGTGGGGGGGAGCCATCGCCAACGCTCTCGGGATTCCCGCCGTGATCACCCGGCGCGTCGACAATCCGGAACGCGCCGCCGTCGCTCGTATCAAGTACCGGTGGTACCGGAGGGTCGTGGCCATTTCCTCCGCCATAAAGGAAATCCTGAAGAAGGAAGGAATCCCTTCCCATAAACTGGTTCTCATTCCCAGTGCGGTCGATACGGAAGCATTCGGTTATCCATACCCTCGGGAAGACTTTTTACGCCGATTTCAATTGCAGCCGAACCATCTGGCCGTAGGGATGATCGCCCAGTTCATTCCCCGCAAAGGGCATCACCTGCTGCTTCAGGCGGCTCCCATGATCATGGAAGCTTTCCCAAACGCCCGGTTCCTGTTGTTCGGGAAGGGGCCGCTTCTACCCTCGGTGCGAAGGGAATGTGAAAACCGAGGACTTGATCCTTTTGTTCGATTTGTCGGTTACAGACAGGATCTTCCCCGGATCCTTCCGTGCCTGGACCTGGTCGTTCACCCGGCAAGCATGGAAGGTCTCGGGGTCTCCTTGATTCAGGCGGCTGCAGCGGGAAGGGCCATCGTGGCCTGCAGAGCAGGAGGCATTCCGGAAGTCGTGCGAGACCGTTTCAACGGTCTCCTTGTGGAACCGGGTGATGTGGGTGGACTGGCCGGAGCGGTCAACGCCCTCTTGGGGGATCCGGGAGAACGCCGGCGAATGGGCGAAACGGGCCGGCGGTGGGTCCATGAGCATTTCAGTCCCGGATCCATGGTTTCCAAATACCTGACCCTTTACAAGGAGACGGTCTCCTCATGAGCGCGAAAAACTGGAAGGAAAGAACTCGGGTGCACCTTTTTTTCGCCTCAAATCCATGACACAGGGAAGATTTATCGCGTGTCAAAAACTCCTCAAGGCCGCAACATCGTGACCCGTTCGAAGGAAAAATCCGACCATCCTTACCGGCTGACCTATATTTCCCGAGCACGGCTGCATCGGGCTCGAGCCAACGTCATTCAGACGGTGAAAACCGTGGAAGGCCTCGCCCGAATCGGCGTTTCCGTAGACCTTCATGTACCCCCCTGGAAAGGCAACCGCAATCTCCCGAACACCCTGAACGCACTGGGGGTGCAACGCACCTTTTCCATCCAGGCCCACAACGGACTTCGCTCCTTTTGGAGAGCCCTCGCTTTCGCCCCGTTCTTTTGGCGCTTCGGAAAGCCCCTTCGAGAGGCTCCGGCGGTCTACACGCGTTCGGCCGACCTCAGCATGGCGCTGATCCGACACCGCATTCCCCACAACTTTGAAGTGCACGACATGGACACCCTTCGGCGTCAAGGGGTTTTGGATGTGCTTGTGGACGCATACGGCAAGGGCTTGATTCGACAGTTTTTTCCCATCAGCCGCGCAGCAGCCGTGGGACTTCTGGAAAAGGGCCTGGATCCCCACCGCGTGCACGTGGCCCCCTGTGGTGCGGATTTATCGCTTTATGCTGACATGGCTCCCTGGGACCCGTCCAGGTTACGGCATCCGCACATCATGTACGTGGGGCGGATCAGCAGGGACCGAGGTCTGGACGTCTTGGAAAGGCTGGCTCGCCTGGATTTCTGTCGGGTGACGGTCGTCGGGGTCTTAGACGATGCCCCGTCCACGAACCACATCCGGGTCGTCTCCTTTGTGCCGCACCGAGAGATCCCTAGGTATCTGGAACAGGCGGATATTCTGGTGATGCCTTATCAGAGAAATCTTCGTCATGCGGCATCCATCAGCCCCATGAAGCTCTTTGAAGCCATGGCGGCCGGCCGGCCCATCGTGGTCAGTGACCTGGAACCCATTCGAGAAATCGTTCAGGACGGGAAAACCGCCCTGTGTGTGAAGCCCGACGATGGAGAGGCTTGGGAAGCCGCGATCCGTTCCCTGCGGGATGATCCCGAAGCCGCTCAACGCATGGCTTGCCAAGCTCAAAAAGAAGCCGCCCGCTACAGCTGGGAAAATCGAGCCCGGATTCTACGGGACACCATCTTTGGAAAAGAACCGGAACACCTTCATGGCTAAGAAACCTTTCGGCATCGATCGCCACTTTCGCCTTCCGCACACCTGGTCCAATATGGAACTGAAATTTCCCAAACGCTGGGACAAGAAGCTGAAGGTTGGATCCTAAAACCATGAACCTTCGACGCGTGCAGATTTCGCCATGGCTGGACAAGACGGGTTTGACGGCCCTCTATACGTACGCGTTTACGATCCTCCTGAGCACCGCGGCCGCCACGGTGGCCCTATGGGTTCTGGTCGGACTTTACGGAATCAAGGCCCCGGAGACAGGCTTTCATCGAGCGCGCCGTCTTTTCTTACCTTGGGCGGTACTTTTAGCTTTTCTACTTTTAAGGACCTTGGCAGCCATGATCCATCGCCCAGAATGGGCCGCTCAGCACGTGGACGGCTTGTGGAAATGGGCTCGGCTTCTTCTCTTTCCTGTGGTCGCTTGGTGGATCCAAGGGGACGAAAAGAGGGTCCGATATCTGCTCGCGACGGCGCTTGCCGGTCTTCTTTTCGGTACAGTGCACATGATCGACCTGCACGCCCTGGAAAGCGCGTGGCAAGGGATGCGTACGGGCTTTCACCTACGCATTATCGCCTTTGGGTTGTATGCCGGCACCTTTGTGTGGGGCTTGGTCTGCTTTGCACCGGAGGTGTTTCATGCCCGCCGTTTCCGAGGCCTCTGGGTGACCATCTGGGCGGTCGTTTTGCTTTCTCTGGGCCAGTGCCTGTTCTTTACCCAATCGCGAGGGGTTTTCCTGGGTTTTGCGGTTACGTCCTTCCTGGTGAGCATCATTGTCTTCATGGCGGGAAGAACCCAAGGTTCTTTGGAACCTCTTTCGGCGTTGAAACGCGGCCTGATAGCGTTTTGGGCGCTCTTTATCGCCTTCACCGTCATCAACCGCCCTCTGGTGGAAAAGCGTTGGCTCGAAGAAAAAGAAACTCTGCTCCAACTGAAAACCTTTGATTTCAGCCAGCCGGCCCATGATTCCACGGGCTACCGCGCCCACCTCTATCGATTCGCCTGGGAAAGCATCTGTGAAGATCCTTTGTGGGGCGCCGGTCCGGCCACATCCAAGAGGTTCATCCAAGAAAGCGGCAGGGAAACCCTGAAAGCGCCCAACTGGAAAGGCCAGATGCAATGGTGGGATCACTTACACAGCACTCACCTGGAAATTCTTTTCCATTTCGGAACGGTTGGAGCACTCCTGTGGCTGTGGCTCTATAGTTCCCTTATTTTCGGCATCCACCGAAGCTGGAAGCGCGGCACGCTTAGCACTTCACTGTGGCTGTTTTCCCTGGCATCGCTCATCTACCTTTTTTGGTGGGCCCTGTTTGATTTTCGAGCGCTCCATCCCGATTGGCGCTTTTTCTGGAACTTCTTGGCCGGAGTCCTTGCTTCGAAGCCCTTCTTTCAGGGCTCGGCCGTTGACAGGAAGGAAACTCGACCGTGAAAAAGAATTCGCACGATCCTGCGCCCCGAACGGGGATTGTCACCTTTTCCGCCGGAGACGGAGGGAACGACAAGATGCTGGTGCATTTGGCTCGAGGCTTGACCGAGCAGGGATGCAAGGTTGACTTTGTGACACGCACCAGGCGCGCACCCTATCTGGATATGCTGCCCCCTTCCGTGAACTGGATTCTTTTGGAAGCGACCTCATCAAAAGGTCGAGCCGCGGCCCTTGCCCGATATGTGGCCGAAGCACAGCCGGATGTTCTTCTTTCGGGAAAACGCAGCGACGAGGAAACCCTCAGCGCCGTTCAACGCGCCCGGACGAACACCCGCGTTTTCTTTCGGGTCGGCACCACCCTTTCGGTGCGAAACGAAAACCGAGGGATTCTCAAGACATGGTGGCGCACGCGGCGGATGCGGCATCTTTTTCCAAAAGCCCACGGCGTTATCGCCGTATCCCAGGGGGTGGCTCGTGATGTGGTTCGCTTTCTCATGGTTCCAGCCGAAAAGATCCATGTGGTTCCCAACCCCGTCGTCACCCCGGAAATGCAGGCGCAAAAACCTCCGGTTCCCTCCCACCCTTTTTACGCCATACCTCGGGATATCGCCGTCGTCGTAGGCATGGGCGGTTTCCGTAAACAGAAGGATTTTCCCACGCTGCTTCGAGCCTTCGCCATGGTGGTCCGAAGACGGCCGGCCCGGCTCATCCTACTCGGCCAAGGCCATCTCGAAGAAAAACTCAAAGCGCTGAGTCGATCCCTAGGCATCGCCGGCGACGTCGCTTTTCCGGGCTTTGTGAAAGACCCATACGGGTATCTCGCCCATGCCGATCTCTTCGTTCTGTCGTCGTTGTGGGAAGGATCCCCCAACGTCCTGACGGAAGCTCTGGCCCTGGGAACGCCCGTGGTGGCCACGGACTGTCCGAGCGGTCCGAAGGAAATCCTTCAGGACGGCCGCTACGGAAGGCTTGTTCCGTGTTCCAATCCTGAAGCCATGGCGCAGGCGATGGAAGAAACCCTGGAGAACCCTCCCCCTCCCGATTTGTTGAAGCAGGCGGTTAACCGCTACACCCTGGCTTGCAGCGCTCGAGAATACCTCAGAGCCTTCGGGCTTTGCGGGAACGCCACTTCTGAAGAGCCTTCGAAAAAGGCTGGAGGAAACCCCAACGGAGAATCCACCCGATGAAGGAACCCCAACGCCGCTGGCGGCTGGCACTCTTTCTCGCCACATCCGGTCATAGCGGTGTGGATCGCATCATGAAGCATTTCATCGCCGAATTGGGAACGAGGCCCCTGGACGTGGATCTCCTTCAGGTGGAAGGGCACGGCCCGCACATGGCTTCGCTACCCCCAAACGTGCGGCGGGTGCCTTTGGGGACCCGACACGTCCAGTCGAGCGTCCTACGGCTCGCCCAGTATCTGCGGAAGGTCCGCCCGAACGCCCTTCTCTGTGATAAGGATCGAGTCAACCGAACGGCTGTGGTGTCCGCTGTCATGGCGGGATATCCGGGACGGCTCGTCCTTCGCGTGGGAACCACCGTCTCCAAGAACCTGGAAAGCCGGGGGTTTTTCCACCGCAGCGTGCAGTACTGGAGCATCCGCCGTCTCTATGCTAAAGCCCAGACCGTGATCGTACCCTCTCAAGGGGCGGCTCGAGACCTGGAGGCCGTCGGTTCGTTCCCACCGGGATTCGTCCGGGTGCTTCCGTCTCCGGTGGTCTCCGACGCCCTTCACCGCCTGGCTCGGAAACCAATCGCCCATCCCTGGCTCCAAAAGGGAGAACCGCCGGTCATACTGGGGGCTGGGGAACTGTGCGAAAGAAAAGATTTTGGAACCCTTATCCGTGCTTTCGCCCAAGTGGTCAAAATCAGACCGTGCCGACTGGTGATTCTGGGAAAGGGGAAAAAGCGGGCGGCTTTGGAAGCCCTCGCACGAGACTTGAGCATTTCCGACAAGGTGTCTTTTCCGGGGTTCGTGGAAAATCCTTACGCGTATATGGCCGGATCCGCCGTTTTTGTCCTTTCCTCCACGTGCGAAGGTCTTCCCGTGGTCTTGACGGAAGCCATGGCTCTGGGCACCCCTGTGGTGTCCACGGACTGCCCCAGCGGTCCTCGGGAAATCTTGAAAGACGGACGATTCGGGCCGCTGGTTCCGATAAGAAACCCGCGGATGCTGGCTGAAGCCATAGCAACGGTCCTGGACACCCCACCTGACGCCGACGCCCTGAAGGCCGCCGCATCCCGGTACCACGTGCGCCCGGCCACCGACGCCTACTTGCAGGTTTTGGGCTATGACGAAACTCCCGATCCCCGAGCGGGTTCATGGGATACTCCACCACGGCCCATGGATGGTGAAGCGGCGGGAGAAACGCCATGAGATCACCCAGACCCATCAGTTTGTTTCTTTCCTTCTCCGGCCAGGGCGGCGTGGAACGCATGGTATTGAATCTGGCCGAGGGCCTCCAGCGGCTTTACGGCCCGGTGGAAATCGTCGCCGTCAAGACCCGAAGCCGGTATCTGCAAAATGGATCCCATTCGGTGCCGGTGCGATCTCTGGGCGTGGAACACACCCTGCAAAGCATCCCTCGGTTGGCCCTCTACTTGAGAAAAACACGCCCAGCGGCCCTTCTGGCGGCCAAAGACCGAGCCAATCAGGCGGCGGTCCTTGCCCGGGCTCTGGCCAAAACGCCCACGCGGGTCGTCCTTCGACTGGGCACTACCATATCGGCCGCCATCGCTCACAAATCCCGGCTCCATAAGGCTCTATGGACCGTGCCCATCCGCATCTTATACCCGCGGGCCGACGCGGTAGTGGCCGTCTCCCAAGGTGTTGCGGAAGACCTGGAACGGCTTCTGGGCCGCTGCCCCCACACCACCGTGGTCATCCCCAACCCGGTAATCACGCCACAACTCTACGCACAGGCTCGAGAGCCGGTGGAACACCCATGGTTTCAGCTCCGCGGCTCACCTGTCCTTGTGGGAATGGGCCGTTTGACCACCCAGAAGGATTTTCCGACCATGCTGCGCGCTCTCCAGAAGGTGCGAAGGGCTGTTCCGTGTCGATTGGTCGTGCTCGGAGATGGACCCGACCGAAGCGCCCTGGAATCTCTGGCACGAGGCCTCGATCTGGCAGAGTCTGTTTCCTTTACGGGTTTCGTCGCGAATCCATATCCGTATCTTCGAAACGCCTCTGTTTTTGTGCTCTCTTCCATCTGGGAAGGCTCCCCCAACGCCCTGACGGAAGCCCTGGCTTTGGGGACTCCCGTGGTGGCCACCGATTGCCCCAGCGGGCCTCGGGAAATCCTTCGCGGAGGGGACGTGGCCCCACTCGTTCCCATGCGGGACCCGGACGCCATGGCCCGGACCATCCTTGATGTACTGGACAACCCACCCGATACAGAGCGTTTGCGGCAAGCCGCGACACCCTATACGGTGGAACACAGCGCCCGGCGTTATCTCGATGTCTTGCTGGGAAGACCGCTCGGACAAGCCTCGGAAGGAATCCTCGACTCGGCACGCCCGCAAAGCTTGCCTTGACCTCAACTTTCCTTTCGATCGGCCGCAGATTAAAATGGCGGATCTGCTGATTCGAATCCCTCAACTCGCCTCGGCCATACCCGATGAGGTAGATTCCAACCGAATTGTGTGGCCATAGGGGGTTAGAAACCTGAACTGAGACGGGTGCGGATCTTTTAGAACCACATCCAGGGTGACCCTCTGAGGTAAATCCAGACGGCCTTGAAGCAGCAAGCGCATCAGCTCCGTTTCCCTCGTTCCCAAGCTGGAGCTTGGGAACGCCCTGCCCGGGAAGCTCCAGCTTCCCTCCTGCTACAGCTGAAACGCGCTGTCTTTCTAGGGAGCTCGCCACGATCTCGAAGTGGTCTTACCCCTCGTTTCCCGGCTCTGGCTTGGGAACGGCCTCACCGAAGCTGGAGCTTCTGCACAGTTGCGTCCCCAAGCTGGACCTTGGGAATAAGAAGCAAAAGATCTGCACCAGCAATTTCCGGAGCCCCTGTAAAGCCTTGAAAACCGGGCATTGAAGGATTTGGTTTTCGCGAACCCAGGGGGTGATTTCGGGCTCCGAAGGGGGTTTCGGAGGTGAATTTTTTCGACTATTTTGCTGTTTCATGCTGGACAGCCGCCCGCGTCTCTGGTAGGCTATTTTGCCATGAAGCCCAGCAAAGACGCTCCTTCCTCCAAGATCCGACTTCGCAAGCATCTGAATGCAGATGCCATGGTGAGGGCGGTGCGCCGTGAGTTCGAAAAGATCCCCGATCCCCGCAAAGGCACGCCGCAGATCTCCTTTGCGGATGCGGCCATGAGCGCCTTCGCCATGTTTTCTTTGAAGGATCCCTCTCTTCCGGCCTTTGAGAAACGCTGGTCGGCTCGGGATCACAACCTGCACGCGCTCTACCACATCGAGAAGGTCGCTTCCGACAGCACCATGCGGGAGATTCTCGATGAGGTTTCGCCCTATGTGTTCCGACCCGCCTTCGGCGAGATCTTCTCACGGCTTCAGCGCGGCAAGGCGCTGGATCAGATGACCGTGCTGGACGGCCGCTACATCCTGGCCCTGGACGGCACGGGCTATTTTTCGTCGGAAAAGGTCTTTTCCGACGCCTGCCTTCGAAAAACCTCTGCCACCGGCAAGACCACCTATTCCCTCCAAATGATGGGAGCCGCCCTCGTCCACCCGGACCACAAGGCCGTGATCCCCTTTCCCCCCGAAGTGATCCGAAGAGAAGACGGTGACACCAAAAACGACTGCGAACGCAACGCCGCCGGCCGTTGTATCGAGAACCTGAGAACTGACCACCCCCACATCAAGCTCATCGTGACCGAAGATGCCCTCAGTCCCAACGCTCCCCACATTGAAACCCTCAAGCGCTTCGACTGCCGCTTCGTGCTTGGGGTTAAACCCGGCGATCACGCCTTCCTCTTCGAAAAGGCCGACGAGGCCATCGCCGAGGGCAGGGCTGTGGAGTTCTGGCACGCAGCGGAAGACAACCCCGAAACCCTCCATTACTTCCGCTTCATCAACGATCTTCCCCTCAACAAGTCCCATCCCGACCTACGAGTGAACCTCCTCGAGTACTGGCAGGTGACTCCCAAGGGGCTGCTGCGGTTTTCCTGGGTCACCGATATCCTCATCCGCCGGGAAAACGCCGTTACCTTGATGCGGATCGGCCGGGCACGCTGGCGCATCGAAAACGAAACCTTCAACACTTTGAAAAACCAGGGCTACCACCTCGAACACAACTACGGCCTGGGCCGAAAACACCTTAGCGCCGTCCTCGTCACCCTCATGATGTTGGCCTTCTGCGTGGACCAGAGCCTCCAACTGTGTTGCCCGCTGTTTCAGGCCGTATGGCGAAAGCTCCAAACCAAACGGGACCTCTGGGAGAGGATCCGGGCCATGTTCTGGGACTTCCGCCTGGAGTCCATCCGGATGCTCTACGAGGCCCTTCTTTACGGATACAAAAGGCTGACCCCGATCATCGCCTATAACACCTCGTAGGGCGGAGAAAGGAATTACCGCATGCAGAACCTGAGTTTCACCCGAAAAACCGACGCGGAGGTGCGCCTTCAAACCGGGCATCTGAGCCCCTCACGCTCCGGGTGGCATCCCTCAACGGGACGTTCGGACCCTCGATCACCCCAAACGGCCCGCTGAACACTCGAAGACTCTCCTTTCACGCCCGCTTTTCACCCAAGGACCATGCGCTCCGGGAATTGCTGACAGAAGTGTAGTTAGTCAAGCAAAGCTAGTTCTTAATGTAAACAACAAATCTCAAGCATCATCTGCCCATTCTACATTGCTTAACGCATCAGAGGCATTAAGCATAAAAATCGCTGGCGCGAAGTTACCTCAATCTGTCAAAGACGCAATTTCTGGCGGCAAATCAATGGAAACAAAAATCGGGCAAACGGCTGTTGAAGTGAAACGAGACAACTGGCCTACCGGCAAAGGTTACGAAATTCATGTGATTTTCAAATGAGATCAGTGGCTAACACTGCGGTGCCGTTTCCGCAGAGATTCGGTATAGCCAAGAAGTTTCCGCTCGAGTTCTCCCTTGGCCCGTTTCATAAACTCCACCTGCTTATACAGAATCTCCATAACGTCAATACACTAATGTTATAGTCATTGGCAACCTGCCGGTCGTCAAGGGTCTTTTCCTTGGATTTCTTTGACAAGGAACAGCGGGAAGCGCTAACCTTAGATTTAAGTACACCGACTGAGTAGCAACCGTAACGGAAAAACGGAGATTGGATAGAATAACGAGTTAGCCAGCCTTTAGAATCGCGTGGCAACAGATTCTACCTGACCAATGGATACTATAACATTTATAAGCGAACTAAAAGAAACTCTATTGAGCATCGAGTCTACTGGGGGTAATCCCTCGTTGCACGTGATACCAAATCACGCGCTTTTGGGAGAACTCAAACGTTTTGTCTTTGAGACCGCAACCCAAAAAGGTATTCGGTTCAGTGGCAGGGATGATCCGCACGGCCACGATTGGCGATATTCCTCATTCGTAGGGGACGTTCTTGATAGAGAACGTTTTGAAAGGCGGGTACGTTACTGCATCATCAAACTGAGAGAGTTTGGCATTCCAGAAACAGACTATTTTGCGTACGTTTCAAAGGCTTTAGACATTACGCTTGCCCAACTTGAGAAAAATCCTCGTGAGAGAACTCCACGGCATCAGCCAAGCAGGGCTTCTATACAGAACTTGGTCGTTGAAGAAATCGCCAAATGTTTTGAGACGTGGTACTATCCTTCCGATGTCTCTTACTATGAATTTGCCACAGAACATCAATTGGCGACCTACGACATCACGAGTCGAAGATGGCGACTATCTGGCATTGGGCAGTATGTGTTGCAGCTATCGGCCTTTGAGTTGATCGTCTTTCTGTGCGCTTTGGAAGTTACCTTTGCGCGCAAGAGCACGAGTAGTCGTTATCTTAACAAACAGACCCTCGACACATTGAGCAAAGCACAGCCTATAGATGATCTGCGGTTCAATCGCCGCGAGCGACTCCCGATGTCGCTTCGCTGGTATGGAATCGTTGATACAACAACTGAAGAACCGCTTATCACAGATTTTGGCAGAAGGATACTGGTAAAAACATCTGCGAATCTTGACGTTCTGAGAGACGTTATTATGCTGTTAACTGAATCAGAAGTCGGCGGATTCGAATTTCTGGGTGGCACAGATTTAATCGAGCAAGTTAAGGAACGCACAAGAACATCCCGAAGCCTCATTCAAGATCAAAGAGTATCGGTTGAGATAGCAGTAAACCTCTTTATGACAGGGCATTATCTTGATAGTTTACGCATCTTCTACTCAAACATAGAAGCAGTCCTGAATCTCGCCTTGATGAAGATAGGATTGCGTCCAGAAGATTTCGGAGGTATGAAACCCAAACTTGAGAAATTGGAGAAAGAAAAAGTACTCTCCTCGAAATTGAGCAGTTGGCTGGAAGTAGTAACCAGCCGTAATAAAGTTCTTCACGGCAACATCGTGGAAGATGACGCAGCGTTAGTGAAACCCCTTTTCTTTTTCATTGGAGCGTTCTGGAATCGCTTGGTTGAAGAAGTAGATTTTTACTTTGAGAAAACGGCTGGCTAACAACGGGTTGCAGGCGACGTTGCTCCGCTACGCTCCACAACGCGCCTGAACCCGACCGTTAGATGCAAAATGAAAGAAATAGGGAGGATTTGAGCTATGAAGAAGAAATTAACTGCAACTGATACTCTTGGTTTATCAATCCCAGAGAGAATCCAATTGGCAGAAGACATTTGGGATACGGTAGCCGCAGAAGCTGAGTCGGTCGAATTAACTGAAGGAGAGAAGAAGATAATTGATGAAAGATTGGAGGCATATCACCAGAATCCTGATTTGGGTTCTCCTTGGGAAGATGTTTATAAGAGAACAGTAAGCAAATGAACTATAGAGTTATTGTCAGACCGGAAGCTGAAAATGACTTAAAGGAAGCTTTCTCCTGGTATGAAGATAAAAGGCAGGGGTTAGGATATGATTTTCTTTTACAGATTGAGGCGGGGCTGAAATTCATAGAAAGAAACCCGGAGATTTGTCCGCCTGAGCATAAAGGAACGAGAAAGCATCTCATCAAAAGGTTTCCTTAGAAAATACTCTATCTGATTGAAAAAGAGAAAATAATTGTTCTCGCCGTAATTCATGGCAAGAGAAGTTCAAATTTAATAAGAAAGAGAATAGACAGCATTTAACAAATCGTTGCAGCGGACGGCGGGCAAACCCGCCGCCGCTGAACTCTATCGTTCTCGGCGGCTGGGCCGCCGAGAATCGCGGTGCTGACTTCGTCAGCACCGCGATTAGGCGCTATTATTGCCATCCTTCATATTGTTCGAGACGGAACGTGTCAATGAAAATGAGACACGGGGGTGGAAAAATTACGCTTGCATATTTTGTGTCGCAGGCGGGTTAATCCAGACCGCCTCCGGTAGCTTAGCAGGAGCCGGGATCTTGTGCTTGAACCGACGCGGATTTTTCTCGAAGGCTGCAGCCAGGACCACTTCACGGCGACCTATCACTTTGTTGGCCAACCCATAGTGCACCTGTTCGGGGGTCAGCAGTGCGATGCCACTGTGGTGATGCTCCGTGTTATACCAGGAGAAGAAAGCCTGGCAAAAGCAACGGCTATCCTGGAGGGAGCCGAACTTTTCCGGGAACTGCGGACAGTACTTCAGGGTTTTGAACTGGGCTTCAGAATACGGGTTGTCATTGCTGACATGCGGCTGGCTGTGAGTTTTAGTGATCCCCAAGTCCGCAAACAACTGCGCGACGACTTTCGATCTCATGCTCGATCCGCGGTCGGCGTGTACGGTCAGTTGGCCCGGCGCAATCTGCTGCTTGTGGCAGCTCTCCTCGATCAGGCGTTTGGCCAGTGCCTTACTTTCACAGTGGGCGACCATCCAGCCTGTGACGTAGCGGCTGAAGATATCGATGATGACGTACAGATGGAAGTAGGTCCACTTGGCCGGCCCCTTGAGCTTGGTGATGTCCCAGGACCAAACCTGGTTGGGAGCAGTGGCCAGCAGTTCGGGTTTGCTGTAATGCGCTTGCGGGACGTGCCGGCGCCGTTCTTTGACCTGCTCGTGTTCGGCGGTCAGGATGCGATACATCGTCCGAGGCGAGCACAGGTATTGCCCGTCGTCGAGCAAGGTAGCATAGACTTGCAAAGGCGCCTTGTCTTGGAAACGCTCGCTGTGAAGCACCTCCACGACGGCCTGCCTTTCCGGTGCTGTCAGCGCCAATGGCGGCCTTGGCCGATCGGCCTGCGTCTGGGGTACCGGAGCTTGGACCGCCGGTAAAAGGTCGCCCTGGAGACTTCCAACGCCTCACAGGCGGCCTTTTTACCGACGTCGTGACCCAGTGTGTCAGCGGCTTGAATCATTTGCTCTCTTCGATCTCTTGCAGGTTCTGTTCGATGCCCAGGATCTCGGAAATTTTTTTTGAGCCTCGATGATAATATGGGCTTGTTTGAGTTTGTTTTGCAGGCGCTGATTTTCGGGCTCCAATTCGGCCACACGGGTATCGAGAGGATTTCGAGGTCTTGCCTTGCGGCCTCGTTTTGCCGGCGTCAGGCCCTGGAGGATGCCCTGCTCGCGCTGCTTTCGCCAGTTGGTCAGCTGAGAGGAATACAACCCCTCTCGTCGCAGCAGTGCACCGATCTGGCCTGGCCTCGCTGCACTGGTCGGCCTGATCGATCACGCGCAGCTTGTAGGCCGCCGTGAAACGTCGCCGAGGTTTTGCCTCCGTGACTTCAGGATCGGGGGGCGAGATGTCCAGATCACGCCGGTCGCCGGCCGTGGCGCCAACTCCAGTCGCCCCTTGGGCTCCTTCCGTTGGCGCCACGCCTGAGCCGGGCTGCCTCGCCTCAAGCGGGTTGGGATTCAGTGGCATTTTCATAGCTTATCTCCTATCCGCCCTACACTAATTTACTAAGGGGTCCGTGTCTCACCTACATTGGCACAGAGGGGGACGAGCCCGGCTGAGCCGGGAGGTCACATTATATAGAAAAGAGCTTTCTCGATCTGGACGGTCAGGATCAGACCGCGGGGCGACAGGCAGGCGAAATCGGCTTCCGCCATGTCCTTTGAATGGGTTGTGGGACTGTATCATGCTCTTTCATGGTGATTTTCGGCATACTCAGGGCGCAGCAGTCCCTTTACGGCGGTAACGGGTTTTTGTTTTCGGAAGCGGCATCCAGTTTACATATGCCTTTTCTCCGGCTCGTTTTTTGAACATAACAGGAAAGTCCTGAAATGAGAGTTTATCTTGATTGTTGTAGCCTTCAGCGTCCGTTTGATGATAGATCCCAACCAAGGATAGCCGTTGAAGCTGAAGCAGTCCTTGTCATCCTTGCATTGTGTGAGTCACATCACATGCGACTCGTATCCTCAGAGTCTCTAGTCTTCGAGATCGGCCGCGTCCCGGACCAGACACGCAGGGAGGACGCTTTGGCAATTCTCAAATTGGCCAATGAAAATGTTGCGTTGACAACAGAAGTTGAAGCACTGGCCAGGAAACTGATGGCATCAGGTTTGAAACCATTGGATGCTTTGCATCTGGCATCTGCGTCAACTGCAAAAGCTGATTACTTTTGCACTTGTGACGATAAGTTTCTAAGAAAAGCCAAAACCTTAAATGGATTGGATACCAAGGTGGTATCGCCCACCGAACTGGTGATGGAGCTAGACATATGAACATGCAAGTCAGACCCGTATCTGAAATTAGCCGTCGAGCCACTCACATCCTCTTTAAAGAGATGGGTATTGTTGACACCATTCGTTTTTTCAATCAGTTCTCGATAGGCCAAGGAAACTACACAAAGGAGCGAGAGAAGTGGCTGGGTGACATATCTTTAGACGAGGCCATCTCTCAAATTAAGTCCCACAGAGAAAATGCCTAACATGGCCATGCACATGCACACGAAACCACGCGGGGTAGTCTTTTCGGTGCTATTTCAGCGATTCCCGGAGCGGATGGTCCTTGGGTGAAAAGCGGGCGTGAAAGGAGAGTCTTCGAGTGTTCAGCGGGCCGTTTGGGGTGATCGAGGGTCCGAACGTCCCGTTGAGCGATGCCACCTGGAGCGTGAGGGGCTCAGATCCCCGGTTTGAAGGCGCACCTCCGCGTCGGTTTTTCGAGTGAAAGGCTCAGGTTCTGGATGGGAGTAATTCCTTCATAGAAAACATGGCGAAGGCCCTCCTGGCCGCATCTGCAAAGCAGATCTGCGGCCTGCCTTTGCGGGGATCGGGGATCTTTTCGAACTCACAGCGCACCGCCCTCACCAGGGCATCTGCATTCAGATGCTTGCGAAGTCGGATCTTGGAGGAAGGAGTGTCTTTGCCGGGCTTCATGGCAAAATAGCCTACCAGAAATGCGGGCTGCTCTCCAGCGCGAAAAACCAAAACGGTCGAAAAAGTTAACCTCTTAACCCCCCGTGCACGGCAAATTAGCCCAATTAGATGCGTGGTAACTCCGAAATGTAAGTTTTAGGGATCTTTCCGGGTTTTTGCACTGAAATCCGGCGATCTGTTCACTTCCGCTGCCACCAGGCCAGACCCAAGGCACACAGGACAAGCAACAGGGCCAGCGGCCAGAAAACCAGCCCCAGCTTCACAGCCCCCTGCAGGGCCCACTCACCGGCCAAAGCGTAGTTCTTTGTCCGCTGGAAGGTAACGAAAAACTGGTACGCCCCTCCGGCCAGCAAAAGAACTATTACGGTGATCCCGCCCCACAAAAGGCCCTTTGTGTACCACGGCACTTCTCATTCCCTCCTTAACAAAACAATTGCCGGCCGCCGGGGCGAAGAGGCGGCCGGTTAAAAACCTGGTAGCGTTCTAAGGTGGAGACCTTAAGCAAAAAGGTTAACGAAGGTCAAAAGATCCCCCTTTCCCTTGATGGGAGAGGGTTGGGGTGAGGGTGAGAACATTAACGTATGTCAACCAGTTACATTCCCCTCCCCTTAATCCCCTCCCACAAGGGGAGGGGAAATAGAATTTGGCATCAAATATTAGCTCTATTATTTTCTACGCTACCAAAAACCTAAGTTCAATGGATTTTGGAAGTTTACTCCTGCTGGCGCTTGACATCCTCGGGCACGTCGTAGTTGCCCATTTTGGTGACAAGGAGGTCCCGCACCCCATAGATGAAAGCCTTCCGGCGCTGTTCTTCCCGGGCTTCGGCCAGCGCATCGTAACGGCCCAGGATCACCTTTATCTTCCCGGCCTCAGCCGCCGGGGCGAGGGTGGCGCCGTCGTACGCCTGGGCCTTTTCGTACAGGTCGACAGCCCGGGCGGAGTCCAGGGTCACCGCTAGTTCGTACTGCGCCGAGCGGTGCAGCGCGCCGTTAAAGTAGGCGATGCTGCGGTCGCCGATGTCGCCAAAGGCGTACCATGTGTAGATGGCGCTGCCCAACGATTTTAAGATTACCCTCTCGCGGGACATTTCGGCCAGGTCCAGGCGGCTGACCTTGTAAGAATTGTACTCGAAACCTTCTTCGTAAACCCGCACAATCCCGTAACCGCAGGGAAACTGGACGGTGGCGGGAAGCTCCACGTAGGGCAGTTCTCTGGTCATCAGCCGGTTGGTGGTCACCTTGTTGCGGTGCATGTGCCCGTTGAACACGGCCTGCACGCCTGGGAAGTCGTTGATCAGGTTTTTGAAGGAGAGAAAGTTGTCGATCCCGAACCACACATCCGGGCCGTTGCAGGGATGGTGGAAAAATAAGTAGGAAGGCCGGCCGCCGCCCTTGCGCAGGGTTTCCCGCAGCCACTCCAGCTGCTCACCGTCAATGGTTCCCCAATCGTTGTCTTTTTTGCTCGAGTCGAGGAGGATAAACTGGTGGTCTTGATACATAAAGCTCCCATAGGGTTTTTCGTGGCTGCAGATGTACTCGAGGTATCCGGGCTCCCCAAGGCCGCCGTTGGACTTCTCCATGTATTCGTCGTGATTGCCTATGCAGGTGTCGTACGGCATTGCGCCGAATTCCGGTAATATTTCCTCTTTTAGCAAGAGGTACTGTTCGAGGTAGGAACTATCGGTCAGATCCCCTGTAATCACGGCCAGGTCGCTCTCCCGCTGTTTGCTGTCCCGGATGCACTGGACCAGCAAATCCTTGGAATACTCCGTGAGTTTGCCGAAATAGATTTCGTTCATGTCGCCCATGCTGTCCCCGCTGGCAATGTGTGTATCGCTGAAAAGAGCGAGACTGAACAAATACCTGCCTTCCGGCGCGGGCAGGGTTTTAAAGGAATTAAGGGAACCCCTGGCGCCGTTGCTCTCCACCTGATACCAGTAACGGGTGGCAGGCTGCAGATTTCTTACCTCCGCCCAGTGAAACTCTTTATCTTGCTCCACGGTAAGCTTCTTCAGGCTACTCTTGTACGAGCCCACCCACAGGGATGTGTCTGTGTTCTGCTCCGGAGTGACCCAGGTGATTACCGCGTGGTTGCTGCCGGCGGTGCATAGCTCCTCCTTCTCGATCACCGTTCCGGCCGCCAGGAGAGTGGCCAGCGCCGACCCGGACAAGCCGTTCAGCAGTAAAGCACCGGCAGTGCCGCCGCTCAGCTGCAGAAACTGTCTTCTATTGATTGAACGGTTTAAAATCATTTTAACTTTTCCTCCTTTCCTTTCTATGTTATTTTCCTGGTGTTTCTTTAAAGCTCTCCACTTACCCGACAGAGCCACGGCTGATACTTAGCTTTATCTATCCCGTGAATTTCTTGTCGCTGAGCTCCTTACTCATATTAACGGTACTTATCAGCTTCTCCATCAGTTGGAATCTTATTTTTATTACCAACTATTTCCCTAAAAGTAATTGACTTGCATCACTCAATAAGTATGCTAAACATTCAATGTTACAGCTTTATGATGATTATGTGAAAAGGGTGCGGATCTTTTAGAACGACATCCAGGGTGGCCCTCTGAGGTAGATCCAGATGGCCTTGAAGAAGCAAGCGCATCAGCTCCGTTTCGCCTCGTTCCCAAGCTGAAGCTTGGGAACAAGAAGCAAAAGATCTGCACCCGAGCCAGAAGGTACTTCTCATGGACCGGTGAAAGGCGGCCGTTGAGAGTTCTCTCGTATCGAATCTTTATGATGCGAATATGCTCGAACTTTGTTGTCATCATGAAGGTGGTTGGCCGTTGGGTGGGTTTGTTGTCCCGGTCGGGGATCGTCGTCTGATGTTTTTCCAGATGAGCGCGCATGTTGAATTCTACGAGGCGCCAGAGCAGGAGGACGATCACCAGGATGAGTCCGAGGGCTTCGATGCGTTCCGGTTTTTTAAAGAAGACGGAGTTGACGACTACGGGATCTTTGAGGAAACTGAAGTTGTGTTCGATACCGTTCTGATCCTTGTAAGGCTGTAGGATCCTTTTACCGTCGTGAGGGATGTCGCTATCGGGCGGCCCCTCGACCGGGACATCGGTGATCAGGACAAAACATCCCGCCTGTTCGCGTAGGGTGTCGACGGCCTCAGGCTTTTACGTATAGGAAGGTGGTAAACGTCATAGAATTCGATTTCCATGGGATCGATCATCCTGTCTCCTTTGCGATTGAACCGTCGCCTTCAGACTTCCCATCGCATTCATAGAGGATCGTGCTGGTAATGTTCAGAGGCTGTGCACGGCAAATCAGCCCAAACAGATGCTTGGTAACTAAGAAATGTAAGGTTCATGACCGCAGGATGGCACAAGACGGCCGTGGCCGTTGAGACGATGCTCACACGTCGCCCCTTTTGACGGCGACTCAGAAAGGATGACATCGATGTTGCTTTCGCCCCGATACAAGTTTCTCTTCGTGCATATCCCCAAAACGGGGGGAACCAGCGTTCGGGTGGCTTTGAGGGGCGTCAAATGGAAGGATCCCTGGCGGATTCCTCTGTACCTTTGCAGCCGCATGAGCGCCCTCTTCGGGCATCGCCTCGCGTGCAAACTTCCCCGGCATGCCAAGGTAATCGCAGCCAAGGAGATGCTGCCGCGCGACTTTTTCGAAAACCTTTTCAAGTTCGCCTTCGTCCGCAACCCCTGGGATTTGCAGGT
Organism: Desulfoglaeba alkanexedens ALDC; assembly: GCF_005377625.1. Lineage (GTDB taxonomy): Bacteria > Desulfobacterota > Syntrophobacteria > Syntrophobacterales > DSM-9756 > Desulfoglaeba > Desulfoglaeba alkanexedens. The sequence continues at coordinate 542,280 of NZ_CP040098.1, forward strand.
CAGCTCCTTCCACCACATCCGCCGCGAACGCCCTCACCTGATGCGAGGGCTGGAGACTTTTGACGCTTTTCTCAAATACAAGCTGGATCCGAAACGGCCCTACGTCTTTCACTTCGACGTGTCCATCGAGCGCCAGTCGGACTACCTGGTGGATCTGGACGGAAGCCTGCTTGTGGACTTTGTGGGACGCTACGAAAGGCTGGAAGAAGATTTCGCCGAAGCCTGCCGGCGGATCGGCATCCGCCCTCCGGCGCTGCCCCACAAGAGGAAGGCCACAGACCGAAGGGACTACAGGACCTATTACACGGACGAGACGGCCGAACTGGTGGCCCGTCATTTCCGTCGGGACATCGAGCTCTTCGGCTACCGATTCGACGACGTTTGACGGATCCAGGCATCAAGGTGTCGCCCAAAGAGATGAAATTCGTCCAGCCGTTTCCGCAAGATGGCGAAGGCGATCTCCGGGACGACCTTTTCGTATGGGTGAACCAGCAGATTGCAAAAAGAGGCCATATCCTCAAAACGGGCCAGATCGGACACCGGCCGGAGAGGCTCCTGCAGGCGGCTTCCTTCAGGCGTGCGACAGTGGCGAAACAGCGGCCCGTGTTGAGCCGCCCGTCCTCCCGGTCTTGGGGAGCAGACCGGAAGGCGGGGCGGCAAGGATCGCAGAGACACCCCTACTTGGTCATGGCCTCCATCGCCTGCCAGACAGCATCGGCCAGACCGATGGAATGGGTGGCTTCGAAAAGGCGCACGGCTTCCTCGTAGGCGTGAGCTGAGATTCGTTCCTTGCAGTACGCGGGGACGGCATGCAGCTTGGCCGCAAAGGCCATGTTCGCGTTCTTGATGTTTCCACCCGTGTTTCCCGTCTCCACGGCCCACGCCCACATTTCGTTCCACAGTTCGTCGGGGACGCCCCGGTAGGGACGCTTCACGTAGCCCTTGTCTTCGGTGGTGATGGCGTTTCCATTGGAATTCATGGCAAGTCCGAAGGAGATGTTCTGCCAGAAGGTTCCCACGTTTCCCTTGCGGATGCCGTAGTGGATAAACGAGGTGATCTTTTCCAGCGACGTCCCGGTGATGCCGTGCTGGGCGATGTCCACGCCCCACGGCTGGATGACGTTCCAGATGTCACGGGTGAGATCCAGCTGGATGCCTTCGTGGGACGTTCCGAAGTAGGTCCCGTGGATGGACCCGTTGTTGATGGCCAGAAGGTCGGGATGGATGCCTTTCTTCACCAGTTCTCCGATGAACCACTCGGCCTCCTCGGGCTGCGTGAAGCCTTCGGCGCTCCCGCTTTTCGCGCCGATTTCACCGAGTTCCACTTCCAGGCTCAACCCCGCCTCGATCACCGGCCGTGCCAGTTCCAGCGTGGCCGCCAGGTTCTTTTCATTTTCCATATGAGACGCATCGATGGCGAAGGACGTGAAGCCGGCTTCCATTTCCTCGGCGATGAGCGCCCGAACGCTCGGCACATCCTCCATCTTTTTCACCGTGAGGTGATCCGCATGGATGGCGAAGGGTACCTCCGTGTTTCCCAGCCGCTCATTTTCTCGAACGATGAATTCCACAAAGGACGCCGGGGTGAAGTCCGTGTAGCCCAGCTCGGATTTGGCGATTTCGTACATGACCGGCGCCCCGGTCCCTATGGATGCCCGAACGATCCCTTCCACCGGAAGGCGGCACCGGATATTGGTGGCCATGATCATGGCATTGTGCTTTTTCGCTGCTGCCAGCAGCGCCTTGCCGTTCACCAGCGGCGCCACACTTCTGGGAAACCGCTTCTTCACATGTTCGGGACGAAGATCTGCTTGGGCAATGTTCATGGGGCTTGCCTCCTCGGAAGAGTTTCGGGGATCCGTCACGGTCTCCGCCACGGAGACAAGAGACCGGCTTCAAAAACGGTGGACAATGAGGAAACTTTTCTGATCTATAGAAAATTCCACGGCAAAGTTCAAGGGCGGCCGCAAATCGAACCGAAGGCGGCAGGGAGAAAACACGGTGCCCCCTTTGACGAAAGAAGCGCTCAGACAGGAAATCCTTTCCCGGAAACAAGCAGGGGACCTTCCCGACGCGGGACGGACCGCCGAGCGCCTCCGGAAACTCACCCCTTACCGAAAAGCTCTCTGCGTCCTGTGTTCTCCGGCCCGGGAACTCCAGCAGGTCCGCCTGAACACCCTCGCCGACGGCAAGAAACTGCTTCTTCCTACGCCTTTTCTCCAGAAAGGATTCCTTTTCCTTGACCCCCGCGGCATTTCGCCGTCCAAGCGTCTGAAGGCCGTACAGCCTCACCCCGGAAATCCCTTTGCCGCCAGGCCGCCCTACCAAAAGCCACTCGCGCCCCCGGTGGACCTCATCGTATCCGACGCGGTCGCCGCGGCACGCGACGGAAGCCTGCTGGGCGACGGCCGGGGGCACCTGGACCTCCAGGTAGCCGCCCTCAGGGAGCTCCGCTGGCTGCATCCCGCAGTACAGATCGTCGTCGTTCTGGATGACGATTCCGTCCTGGAAGCCCTCCCCGTCGAGGCGTACGACGTGCGCGCCCACTGGATCGTCACGCCGTCGGCCGCCGTGCGAACCTCCTGCATCGAGCCTCCGGGCGCGACCATCCTGTGGGAGCGGCTGGACCGAAAAACGGTTCGCCGAAACGACGTTCTTTTCCATCTCCGTGGAAGATCCATTGACAAAAGAACGTGATTCTGGTTTTTGTTTGCGGCCGCGGAAAGGCGACTCGGTTCGCTTTGCCGGGGCTTCGCTCGGCACCGGGAAATGGAAATCCGGATGAAGAAAGAGATGGCAAGACGGTTCGCGCGGAATCGAACCCCTGAAAAGGACCGGCCTTCTGAGACTGGCGCAAAGGTGGTGAAAATAGAAACCGTTCCCGCCTCCCGCAACCGGCTTCGATTCCTGCTGCTGCTGCTCGCGGCGGCCGTCGCCGCGGCATGCCTCGCAGCCCAACCGACCCGGCCAGCGGCCGCCGCGGACGGACACTACTACACGTCCTACATACAGCGCTATCCCTACGACCTGGAAGACAATACCGTGGTGGGTTCCGCCCGCTGGCACCAGGTTCAGCCCGGCGAGACGCTCCTCGATATCGCGCGCCGCTACGGCATGGGCTACAACGAAGTGACCCTGGTGTACCCCCGCCTGGACCCCTGGATGCCTCCCAAAGAAAAGCGCCTTCTCATCCCGGCCCTTTGGGTGCTCCCGCCCACCCGGCATGAGCAGATCGTGATCAACGTGGCGGAACTGCGCCTCTTTTACTTCGACAAGAAGGAACGCACGGTGCAGACCTATCCCCTCGGTATCGGCGACGAAGGCTGGGAAACCCCTCTCGGCACCTGCACCATTTCCGAAAAACGGGCCAACCCCACCTGGTACATTCCCAAGTCCCTACAGGAGAAATACGGCCGATCCACCATGCCGCCCGGACCCGAGAACCCGCTGGGCGAATTTTTCATGAAGCTCTCCATCGGGCCTTACGGTATCCACGGCACCCACATGCCCTGGGGCGTGGGACGCCTGGTCAGCCACGGCTGCATCCGCCTCTACCCGGAACACATCCGCCTGCTCTTTCCCCAGGTTCCCTTGGGCACCCGCCTTGAAATCATTTATGAACCCGTGAAGATCGGGCGGTCCAATGGGCAAATCTACGTCGAAGCTCATCCCGACGTCTACAAGCGGTTCGCCGATTACGAAGCCCACGCCCGCAGCCTCCTGGAAGCCAGCCCGTGGCGGGACCAGGTGGACATGGACCGCTACCTCCTGGCCGTCCGGCTCCAAAACGGCGTTCCGACCAATGTCACGCGCCTGGATCAAAAAGCGGAAGGTACTCCCCTGAACATCTTCCTTCAGCAGTGAAGCGGTCAGCCGCGGCGGCCCGCCCCGATGAATTTGCTTGCTTTCGGAAAACCGTTTGCCTAGAATTTCTAGCCGAAGAACTGGAAGGGGCTTAGGAACATAATTGAAGTACACGGGGTTTGAGATGAGGAGGTGAGAGAAAGGTCATAATTGCAGGAAGATCGTGTCGTCAATGGATCGGGGTGTTTGTTGTGTAACGGGTGTACAAGGTTGAGAATTGCAAAACCGTTTAAAGAGGAGAAAGAGTTATGAAAAGAATGCTTGCTCTGTTGTTCGTGGTGGCGTTGTCGTTCACGGTCATTTCCGGTTGCGCCAGCCAGAGTGCAGTCAAGCAGCTCCAGGCGGATCGAGATGCGATGATGCAGCGGATGGATGCCTTGGAGCAAAAGCAGATCGACACCGCCAAGGACTGTGAGGACGCCGCCCGCAGAGCGGAAGCCGCCGCCGACCGCGCCGAAGCGATGGCCGACAAGTGCGAGTCCATTTTCATGAAACAGATGAAGAAGTAGGCTTTTTTCGTCGAATCGATGGCTGAGGGAACCTCGAAAGGCCGGCGGTGATCCGCCGGCCTTTCCTTTTTCGGCTTCCCTCTGAGTACTTGGGGCGGCGGAACCGTTCTGGCCCTTCTCATGAAAGTCGAGCACTGAGGTTCCTTGTTCCTGTAGGAGCGGGCTTGCCCGCGACCCGTAAAACCGGCCTTGCCTCGTTGACCCTGATCGCCGGCAAGCCGGCTCCTACAGGGGATCGGCCCGGTATTCCGTCAAGGGGATCGGCCCGGTGTTGCGTTATCGGTAGGAGCGGGCTTGCCCGCGACCCGTAAAACCGGCCTTGCCTCGTTGACCCTGATCGCCGGCAAGCCGGCTCCTACAGGGGATCGGCCCGGTATTCCGTCAAGGGGATCGGCCCGGTGTTGCGTTATCGGTAGGAGCGGGCTTGCCCGCGACCCGTAAAACCGGCCTTGCCTCGTTGACCCTGATCGCCGGCAAGCCGGCTCCTACAGGGGATCGGCCCGGTATTCCGTCAAGGGGATCGGCCCGGTGTTGCGTTATCGGTAGGAGCGGGCTTGCCCGCGACCCGTAAAACCGGCCTTGCCTCGTTGACCCTGATCGCCGGCAAGCCGGCTCCTACAGGGGATCGGCCCGGTGTTGCGTTATCGGTAGGAGCGGGCTTGCCCGCGACCCGTAAAACCGGCCTTGCCTCGTTGACCCTGATCGCCGGCAAGCCGGCTCCTACAGGGGATCGGCCCGGTGTTGCGTTATCGGTAGGAGCGGGCTTGCCCGCGACCCGTAAAACCGGCCTTGCCTCGTTGACCCTGATCGCCGGCAAGCCGGCTCCTACAGGGGATCGGCCCGGTATTCCGTCAAGGGGATCGGCCCGGTGTTGCGTTATCGGTAGGAGCGGGCTTGCCCGCGACCCGTAAAACCGGCCTTGCCTCGTTGACCCTGATCGCCGGCAAGCCGGCTCCTACAGGGCATGAGTCACTCCCTAAGCGCCGTTCCCGAACCGCCCCTGCACCAAAAAAAACGGACACTACATTCCTGGAAGGGGTAAAGGGTGTTCTCAGACAGCTTCTTATTCTTTGAGCGTACCGAAGACGAACTTGCCGAGAAGCTCTTCGATGTCGAGAGGCGGCACGGTGTCCATGATCCTCCCACCCGGCTCGATGTAGCGGTCGGATCCTCCCGGGGTGATGGAAATGTACTTGTCGCCGATAATCCCCATGGTCTTGACGCTGGCGATGACGTCCTCTTCGAGCCTCACGCCTTCCTGAATCCGAAGCGTCACCACGGCTTCGCCCTGTTCGAGACGGATCTTGTCCACCTCGCCGATGTTCACTCCAGCCATGGTGACGCCGGCCTTTTCCTTCAGTCCCGAAACGCTGGCGAAGCGGGCGGTGACCGTGTAGCCCCACCCCCCGAACAGCTGCACATCGCCGAGATTCAGCGACAGGTAGGCAAGGCAGACCAGTCCGAACAGCACGAAGACTCCGACGCCCAGTTCGAGTCCTTTCCTTTCCATCTTCCGCCTTTCTTTCCGTGTGAACGGTCTCCGGCTACGATCGCCTGCTCCTGCACCCTGCGATCGGATAACTCACGCCGAAGGCTGAATCCGCTGCGAGCTTCGGCCGTCCGCCGCCTGGAAGTCGCCGCGATCCACCCTTTCAAAGCAGCAGGGACGTCGCAACGTAGTCGCTCACCAGGATAGCCACCGACGATACCACCACCGCGTCGGTCGTGGCCCGGCTCACGTCTTCCGGACCGAAAACTCCCCGGTCGACCCCCGCGTAATAGCCCTTGTAGGTACAGATCCAGATCAGGAGTGCCGCGAAAACCAGCGACTTGACGATCCCCATATAAACATCGAACCATTCCACACTGGTCTGCATACTGTCGAGATAGGCTCCCGGGTTGACGCCCAGCAACTCCACCCCCACCAGATAGCCGCCGAAGATTCCCACTACGTCGAAGACGGCGGTCAGAAGCGGAACGGCGATGAGGGAAGCCACAAGCCGGGGGGCGATGAGGTAGCTGTGAGGATCGATGGCCATGCATTCCAGGGCGTCGATCTGTTCCTCGATCCTCATAATGCCGATTTCCGCGCAAATCGCCGAACCCGCCCGGCCGGTGACCATGAGCGCCGAAAGCACCGGTCCCAGCTCCCGGATGAGGCTCAGGGCCACGGCCGCCCCGAGAACCCCTTCGGAGCCGACTCTCGAGAGCGAGTAATAGCCTTGCAGCCCAAGGACCATGCCGGAAAAAGCGGCGGTAAAGCCGATCACGAAAAGCGACTTAGTGCCGATGAAATAGACGTCTTTGACCACGAACCGCCACTTCCCCGGCGGCCGGAACACGCCCTCGACGGTGTTGACCAGAAACAGGAACGCCCGTCCCAATCCGGAGATCTGGTTCAAGGTGGTCCGTCCGAGCGCCTGAATCCATCCGGTCATCGCCTGCCACCTTTACCGCCTCGCCTATCGCCCACGAGGCGGTTCACGTAGTTTTGCATGTCTTCTTCCTGAGGATCGGCCCGGCGCGAAAGGAACTGCGCCACCCGTTCGTCCGGGCACGACCGGATTTCCTCAGGCTTTCCCGCCGCAACCAAGCGCCCCCGATCCAGCACGATCAACTGGTCGGCAATCCGGAAGGCGCTCTCCAGTTCATGGGTCACCACGATGATGGTCATTCTCAGGGTCTCACGGAGTTCCAGGATAAGATCGTCCAGGCCGGCGCTGGTGATGGGATCCAACCCCGAGGAAAGTTCGTCCACGAAGAGGATGGCCGGATCCATGGCGAGAGCCCGGGCCAGGCCGGCCCGCTTCCGCATGCCGCCACTCAACTGGGACGGCATGTAGTCGGCAAAATCCATGAGCCCCACCTGGTGGAGCTTGATCTGGGCGATGATCCGGATGGTCTCGTCGGCGAGGCGCGTGTGGGCGCGAAGCGGAACGGCGATGTTTTCCGCCACGGAAAGAGAATTGAACAGCGCCCCCGACTGGAACAAGACGCCCGTCTGGCGGCGGTAACGGTAGAGTTCCTCTTCGTTGAACTCGGCGAGGCTTTTCCCGTCCACCAGTATTCGGCCGTGGGGCGTGGGCTTGAGAGCCACCAGGTGGCGAAGCAGCGTGCTCTTTCCGCAGCCGCTCACTCCCATGATCACAGTCACCCGGTGCCGCGGAATCGTGAAGGAAATGTCCTGGAGAACCCGGCGCGAACCGTACTGACTCTGGAGGCCGACCACTTCGATGGCTGGGTCGTCGCCGGTAGCATGTACGCACTCCGTCTTTTCCATGGGGTTCAAGCCTCTTCAGCGACTTCCAGCACCTGGTCGAGCCGGGCCAGCTGGATCATGCGGCGTGCGCCTTCGTTTAATCCGCGAAGGCGCACTTTACCACCCTTTCGAAGGGCGTTTCGGTGAAGTTCAACCAACAGGGCCACGCCCGCCGTATCCATTCGTTCCAACCGGGAAAGATCCACATCCAGGGATCCGGCGGGGTTCCGCTTGAGGGCCTTCAGGACCCGCCGTCGCGCTTCCGGCACCGTTTCCTTGTCGAGTCTCCCCTCAAAGGCAACCACGGGGCCTCGTTCCTTGATCCATTTCATGGACACGCTCAACGCGATTCTCCCTGCCGCAGTCGCTTCTGTTCCGCCCGGCCCGCAGGCTCAATACCCGCACCCGCCGAGTTCCTTATGTGCCACACAATCGACCGTCTGTCAAAAGGTAGCTCTCCATTGCTTGACCCCCGGGACGGCAAAAGAATATACTCGCCTCTCACGTAGTCGCAAAGGAATATCCTTTTCACCAAGACCTACGGCAAGGAGACCCCATGGACCATAGCCGGCCTGAACCGACCGTTTTGCAAGCCATTCGCGAGCGCCGAAGCGTCCGCCATTTTCTGGATGCTCCCGTCGATCGCGACCTCATCCGGGAAGTGCTTCAGGCCGCCTGCTGGGCCCCGTCGGGCCTGAACAACCAGCCCTGGCGGTTCGCCGTGGTACGGGACCCGGAACTCAAGGAAAAGATCGCCGGGCTGACTCGATATTCGGAAACGATGCGACAGGCGGCCGTGCTGATTCCCGTTTTCCTGGACCACGAGACGTCTTACGACTACGTGAAGGACTGTCAGGCCGTGGGAGCCGCCATTCAGAACATGCTGCTCGCCATCCATGCCCGGGGTCTGGGAGCCGTCTGGATCGGCGAGATTTTGAAGAACAAGGACAAGGTGCGGGATGCACTGGAACTTCCCGAACGACTCGAACTGATGGCAGTGGTGGCGGTCGGCCATCCCGCCCACCGCAAGCAGTCGTCTCACCGCCGGCCCTTGGAAGAGGTCGTGGTGCTGGAACGCTGAAGGTCGGCCTCACGCTGAAATTCAAAACCTTGCGCTGCTATCGGGGGATCTCCGTGATCGTTGAACGACTCGTCGTAGGAATGCTTCAAACCAATTGCTACATCGTGGGCGACCCCGAAACCCGGCAGGCCGCGATCATCGACCCCGGGGGGGATGCGGACCGCATACTCGCACGCGTTCAGACCCTGAAGCTGGAACCTGTGGCCGTGCTTCTCACCCACGGGCACTTCGACCATGTCCTGGACGCTTGGACCATAAAGGAACGCACGGGAAGCCGAGTGTTCCTGAACCGGAAGGACGAACCGCTCCTCACGGACAGCAAGCTGGGACTGGGCACCCTCTTCGGTTCCTTGATCCGAACCCCCAAGGGGGAAGTGGATCATTTCCTGGAAGAGGGCGACCGGATCACTTTCGGCTCCATTGTCCTCGAAGTGCTTGAAACCCCCGGGCACACCCCAGGGCACGTTTCCTTCCTCGCAGCGGACGCAAACATCGTTTTTGTGGGCGACACGCTTTTCGCCGGATCCATCGGCCGCACCGATTTCCCCGGAGGCTCTTATCCGCAGCTGATCCGGTCGGTAGAGGAAAAGATTTTCCCGCTTCCCGGTCAAACCCTGGTTTGTCCTGGCCACGGCCCGGAAACCACTGTGGAACAGGAGCGACGGACGAATCCGTTTTTCAGATAGATGCCCGGCGCATTCACCGGCCTTTGCGAAAACACGCGAATTAAGGAGTCGACCGATGGGAAAGGGCTTGTACACAGGATGGAAGACCTCGATCGCCGTGGTGTTGATCGCCGCCCTGCTTTCGTCCTGCGCCGGCTGGTGGTTCGGAGGCGGCTCGGCGGGCGAAGCTTCCGGCACAGGGGCGTCGAAATCGCAGGTCAGCCCCAGGTTTTACGATTTTGCGGACATTCCGGTACCCCAGGAGCTTTCCCTGGTGCCGAAGATGTCCCAAGTCTTTCAAAGCGGGCATCTGAAAGCGGGCCTGCTGGTGCTCAAAGGTCGCGTGGATCCTTCCTCGGTGGTCAACTTCTTTACCGTGGCCATGAATCGGGAAAACTGGAAGCTCAAGGGAAGCTCCCGGTATCGGAAGCCCATCCTTATCTTCGAAAAGCCCGAAAAGACCTGCGTGATCAGCGTCTACGAGAAGCGCTGGCATACCTACGTGGAAATTTACGTGGTTCCGACCTCGGGAACCCTTTGAGAGGTCCCGATGAAGAAGCGGGCGCCGACCCCTCGCGGCGCGCCGCCGGAACCTTCGATTCAAAGGTGGAGAAAGATCTCTCGATGCTATCCGGAAAAACGATCCTCATGGGGGTGAGCGGCGGGATCGCCGCTTACAAGGCCGCCGAACTGGTGCGCTTGTTGATCCTTGAAGGCGCTTCGGTCCAGGTGGTAATGACGGCCAACGCGCAGCGCTTCGTCACGGCCTTGACGTTCCAGGCTCTTTCCGGACAACTCGTGTGCACGGACCTGTTCGACCTGGGCGCCGAATCGGAAATCGGCCACATCCAGGTCGCGCGCAGAACGCATCTGGCCCTGGTAGCTCCCGCCACAGCCAACGTGATCGCCAAAATGGCCGCCGGGATCGCCGACGACTACCTCACCACGGTGCTGCTTGCCGTAACGGCCCCCGTCGCGGTCTGCCCCGCCATGAACACCAAGATGTACGAACATCCCGCCACGCAGCGGAACCTGGCGATCCTTCGGGACCGCGGCGTCCACGTGGTGGATCCCGGGGTGGGATCCCTCGCGTGCGGCGAGGAAGGTGCGGGGCGCCTGGCGGACCTGGAGATCATTGTGGAGGCCGCAAGGAGGCTCGTCACCCCTCAGAGTCTTTCGGGCCGAAAGATCCTGGTGAGTGCCGGGCCCACGTGGGAACCCTTCGACCCGGTGCGCTTCATCACGAACCCTTCTTCCGGCAAAATGGGCTATGCCTTGGCTGCGGAAGCGTCCCGGCGGGGCGCGGAAACGCACCTGGTTTCCGGCCCTTCGGTGCTGTGCCCGCCTTCGGGGGTTCGGTTCCACGGAGTCGTAACGGCGGAAGAGATGAACCGCGTGGTTTCCGACCTGGCCCCGGCGATGGACGCGGTGATCATGGCCGCCGCGGTGAGCGATTTCCGGCCGGAGAAAGCGGCCCCCCAGAAGACCAAGAAGGACTCCAACGACCTCACCGTAAGACTCGTCCGCACCCCGGACATCCTGGATGGGCTGGGTTCCAGGAAACCCGCCGGCCAGGTCTTGGTGGGCTTTGCGGCGGAAACGGAAAACCTTCTGGAAAACGCGGCCGAAAAGCTCGTCCGGAAGAACCTCGACATCATCGTCGCCAACGACCTTACTCAGCCGGACTCCGGCTTCCGCTGCGACACCAACCAGGTGAAGATTCTGTTCCGCGACGGCTCCATCGAGGATCTTCCCTGCATGACGAAACAGGATGTGGCCCGGCGCGTCCTCGATCGCATCGAATCGCTTTTCGCTGCCAGGGAGCGCTCTTCCGAACCTGAAGCCGCCGCCGGGGGGCTCGCATCGCCCGGACCGGCTTCCTCGCCCCGAGCCCGAACAGGCTGCGAATCATGACGCCGGCGGAAAAATTGACCGAGGCATCGGCGGGCGGGCGGGACGGGCCGGAGTGCCGCGACTGGACGGAGGTCAAGAAGTCGCTCCGGTGGCTTCTGGTCGGGCTCCGCATGAGCGGCGTTCGGGAGTGGCTTCGATTGCCGGAAGCGATCGCACGGCCCGCTCAGGGTTCCAGCGAACCGGCAGAAGTTGAAGGCTCGCCCCCGGTTCCCCGGATCGACAAGGCGGAGAAGCTCCGGGACATCAGGGAAGTGATCGGCGAATGCACACGTTGCCGGCTGCATCAGAGCCGGACCCACATCGTGTACGGGGAAGGGTCCCCGGATGCGTCCCTCGTGTTCGTCGGTGAAGGGCCCGGGGCCGAAGAAGACCGCCGGGCCAAGCCCTTCGTCGGAAGGGCCGGAAAGCTTCTGGACAAGATGATCCACGCCATCGGACTGGAGCGAAGCGGCATCTACATCGCCAATGTGGTCAAATGCCGCCCGCCTGGGAATCGGACGCCGCTCGCCGACGAAATCGCCGCCTGTTCCCCGTTTCTTTTTCAACAGCTGGAAACCATCCGCCCGGTGGTCATCTGTGCGCTGGGGCTCTGCGCCGCCCAGACGCTCCTCGGGAGCACACAACCCATGGGAGCGTTGAGGGGTCGGTTGCATTTCTGGCGAGGCATCCCGCTCATCGCCACCTACCACCCCGCTTACCTCCTGAGAAACCCGGCCCAGAAGGCCAACGTGTGGAAAGATTTACTGGAAGTTAAAAATATTCTGGGTTCTGATGTAGGGAAAGAAGGAAAAGGCCGTTCATGAACCCCTACCGTTCGATTCCGCGGCACTGTCTCCTCTTCGCCTGCCTTGTCGCGGGCACCGCCTTTTGGATGACCGTCCAAGGGGTTCGGACGCCTTTGCAGGCCGCCACCCGCCACATCAACATCATCGAAATCCACGACACCATCAACCCCGGGGTCCAAGATTACCTGGAACACGTGATCGAACGCTCCGAAGAGGGCGGGGCGGAATTTCTGCTGGTGCTCCTGGACACGCCCGGCGGCCTCATGACCGCCATGCGCGGCATGGTGAAAGCCATCATGAACGCGGAAATCCCGGTGGTGGTTTACGTCTATCCCAGCGGCGCCCAGGCGGCTTCGGCGGGCGTGCTCATCACCGCGGCGGCGGACATCGCCGCCATGGCGCCGGGAACGAACATCGGGGCCGCCCACCCGGTGACGGCCTCCGGCGGCGACGTTCCCGAAACCATGAGCAACAAGGTCGTCAACGACATGGCGGCTTTCGCCCGGAGCATCGCCGAAGAGCGGGGGCGCAACGCCGAATGGCTCGAAAAGGCGATCCGCGAGAGTGTGGCCATCACGGCCGAAGAGGCCTTCGCCAAGAACGTCATCGATCTGGTGGCGCGCGACGTCCCCGATCTCCTGGTTCAACTGGACGGATGGCAGGTACGCCGGAAAGGCTATACACGGACGCTGTACACTGAAGGCCTGGAACAGCGAACCATCGAACCCGGCTGGCGCCATCGGGTGCTCAGGGCCATCGGAAACCCCAACATCGCCTATATTCTCCTGATGATCGGGCTCGCGGGGCTTTATTTCGAACTGTCCCAGCCGGGGACGGTGCTTCCCGGCGTGGTGGGAGCCATCTGCCTGGTGCTCGCCTTTTACGCCATGCAGACACTGCCGGTCAACTATGCGGGATTCCTGTTCATCGTGCTTTCGGTGGTCTTTTTCATCCTCGAAATCAAGGTCACATCCTATGGCATGTTGAGCATCGCGGGAGTGCTGTCTCTCGCCCTCGGCTCCATCATGTTGTTTCAATCGCCGGGACAGACCACCCGCGTGGCTCTGCCCGTCCTCATCCCCACGCTTGTCACCATTTCGGTCTTCTTCGTGGCGGTGGCGACCCTGGCGTTCCGAGCTCAGGTGAGGAAACCTCAGACCGGCCAAGAAGCCCTGATCGGACTTGCAGGCGAGGCCGCCACGGACCTGGCGCCGGAGGGAAAGGTATGGGTGGCCGGTGAATTGTGGAACGCCGAAGCCCCTGAACCCATCCCGCGGGGAACGTCCGTTCAGGTCGTTTCCATGCACAATTTGAAGTTGCAAGTGCGCAGAATGGATGATAAATAGGCTCAGCTTCCGCCGGGACCCGCACACGTGCGAGCCCGGCAGCCACACAGCATCGAACGGGAGGTCGCGATGTCCTTTTACGGGCTGATCACCATTGTCGTATTGACCGTTCTCTTTTTTGCGAGCGCTATACGCATTCTCAACGAATACGAACGGGGCGTGGTCTTTCGCCTGGGCCGTGTGATCGGAGCCAAGGGGCCGGGCATCATCATCCTCATCCCCCTTGTGGACAAGATGCAGAAGGTGAGCCTCCGCACGGTGGCCGCCGACGTTCCGCCCCAGGACGTGATCACGCGCGACAACGTTTCGGTGAAGGTCAACGCCGTGATATACTTTCGCGTGATCGAACCGGTCAAGTCCATCATTTCAGTGGAAAACTACCTGTTCGCCACGAGTCAGCTGGCCCAGACGACCCTTCGAAGCGTCTGCGGCCAGGCCGATCTTGACGAACTCCTATCGGACCGCGAGAAAATCAACGCGACGCTTCAGGAAATCCTGGACCGGCACACCGACCCTTGGGGCATCAAAGTCGCGGTGGTGGAGCTGAAACACATCGACCTGCCCCAGGAAATGCAGCGGGCCATGGCGCGCCAAGCCGAAGCGGAAAGAGAACGAAGGGCGAAGGTCATCCACGCCGAAGGCGAATTCCAGGCGGCGGACCGGCTGCGGGAAGCAGCTGAAATCATTCAGCAAAACCCCATGGCCATGCAGCTCCGCTATCTCCAGACCCTTCGCGAAATCGCGGCCGAAAACAACTCGACGACCATTTTCCCGGTCCCCATCGACCTCATACGACCGTTCCTGGCCGGCACGGAAGAAACCCGCACCGTCACTAAGAAGGAGTGATTTCATGGGCAAGAAAAAGGAAAAGGAAAAGAAGGAAAAGCCCCTGGAAAAGATGACCGCCAAGGAACTGCGCGAAATCGCCCTCACCCTGGAAGGGGTCGTGGGCGTCCATGCTATGAACAAGAATGAACTGATCGCCGTGATCAAAGAAGCACGCGGGATCGTCGATCAGGGTGCCAAGAAGAAGACCGCGGACGTGCGCGCCATCAAGAAAAAGATCGGCGAGCTTCGCGAAAAGCGGGAAGCGGCAAAGGCCGCGGGAAATTCGAGACTGGCGGACGCCCTGAGGCGCCGGATCAGCAACCTGAAGAAGAAGACGCGTCGCGCGGCGTAACAGGCCTGCCGGGCCGATGGTTGCCATGCTTGTCTTTGAGGGCGGTGCCCGTCTTTTACGGAGCGCCGCCTGTGTCTTTCGTTAAAGGGCTTGCAGGCAGCCGCGAACCGCAGCGATACCGAACGCCGCCGAATCCGCGAAAACCCTCGGCAAACGAGGATCTTCCATCATGACCCGCGAACAAGCCCTGGAACTGCTGGAACAGCACGTTCAAGCGGACAACCTCAGAAAACACTGCCTGGCGACTGAGGCCGTCATGCGCGAGTTGGCCGCGAGGCTCGGCCGTGATGTAGATCTTTGGGGACTGGCGGGGCTGCTTCACGATCTGGATTTCGAAGAGACCCGGGAAGCGCCCGAATCCCACGGACTGATCACCGCGAATTGGCTGGAAGCTCGCGGGCTTCCCGAGGAATTGATCGAAGCGGTGAAACGCCACAACGCAGAGGCGCTCGGTTTGCAACGCGAAACCGTTCTCGACTTCGCCCTCACCGCCGCCGAAACCATCACGGGCTTGATCGTCGCGGCGGCTCTGGTGCATCCGGACCGAAAGATCGGCAGCCTGAAGGTGAAGTCCGTCCTCAAACGCATGAAAAGCAAGGATTTCGCTCGGAACGTCAACCGGGACCATATCGCCCTTTGCGAGCGCATTCCTATGCCGCTGGCCGACTTCGTGGCGCTCAGCATCGATGCCATGGCCGCCGTCGGCGACGAACTGGGGCTTTGACCCGGCAGACGGCGCCGACGCGACCCGAGGAACGCGACCACAGGCATGAACCACGAATCCTCAACCTCCTGGAGGCTCGACATGAACGTGAATCCCAAGGTGGTTGCCGCCGTCACGGCAGCCGTCGACATGTATCTGCAGTCGGAAGGCCGACCCGCGGCTCTTGAGATGGAAGCGAAGCGACCCGAACCCGCCGCGCCGGCCGTCACCTTCAGCCCATGGGCTCATTCCGGCAGGCAGTCCATGATGGAGTTGAGGCGGCTGATCCAGCTCCGCTTGGTGCATTGATCGGGCTCGCGCTCACGGTACCTGAATCGAACATAGATTGTGCCGCGACGGAAATCCCCCTAGAGATGGATAGAAAAGGAGACGAGGCATGGTAAAGGAACAGCACGGCACGTTGGTAGCGGGGCTCTACGAAGAACCGGTGGAAGTGACCCATCCCGTGAAGGTTCAGGATCTCACCTTTCGCGACGGTCATCAGTCGCTTTTTGCCACCCGCGGTCGAACGGAAGATTTCATCCCCATCGCCGAAGACATGGACAAGGTGGGTTTCTATTCCATGGAGGTCTGGGGCGGAGCCACGTTCGACACCATGCACCGCTTCCTGGCGGAAGATCCCTGGGAACGGATCCGCACGCTCAAGAAATACATCAAGAAGACTCCCTTCTCCATGCTGCTCCGAGGCCAGAACCTGGTAGGCTACCGGAACTACGCCGACGACGTGGCGGAAGCGTTCGTGGAACGTTGCTGTGCAAACGGAATCGACATCTTCCGGGTTTTCGATGCGTTGAACGACTTCCGGAACTTCGAAACGGTCGTCAAGGTCATCAAGAAGAACAACAAGCATTTTCAGGGCACCATCTGCTACTCGCTCACCCTGCCCCGGCTGGGCGGTGAAGTCTACAACCTGGATTATTACCTCCAGAAGGCCAGAGAGCTGGTTGACATGGGCGCTGACACCGTCTGCGTGAAGGACATGGCGGGACTCATCGCGCCCTACGACGCCTATCTTCTGGTGAAGATGCTCAAGGAAAACATCCGGGTGCCCATCCATCTCCACAGCCACTTCACGTCGGGCATGGCCGATATGTCTCTTCTTAAGGCCATCGAAGCCGGCGTCGACATCGTGGACACGTGCCTCAGCCCCTGGGCCTTCCGCACCTCGCACCCCGCCATCGAACCGCTGGTGGTGACACTCCAGGCGACCAACCGGGACACGGGCTTCGACCTGAAGCTTCTCGCCAAGTGCAGCAAATACCTGGAGAAGATCTCGCCCAAATACCGCCACCTCCTGGACGACCACATGTCCATCATCGACATCAACGTGCTGCTTCACCAAACCCCGGGCGGCATGCTTTCCAACCTGGTGAACCAGCTGCGTGAGATGAATGCCCTCGACAAACTCGACGAAGTCTTCCGGCAGCTCCCCATCGTCCGAAAGGAGCTGGGCCAGGTGCCTCTGGTCACCCCCACCAGCCAGATCGTGGGAATCCAGACCGTAAACAACGTGCTCTTCGACACCCCTGAGGAACGCTACAAGATGACCACAGCCCAGGTCAAAGACCTGTGCTACGGACTCTACGGCAAGACTCCGGTTCCTATCGACCCCGAAGTTCAGAAAAAGGCCCTCAAAGGATACCCACGCGGGGAAACTCCCATCACCGGCCGTCCGGCGGACGTACTCGAACCCGAACTGGAAAAGGCCAAGAAAGAGGTGCAGGGCCTGGCCAAGGATCTGGACGACATCTTGATCTACGCACTCTATCCCACCACAGGAAAGCGGTTCCTGCGCTGGAAGTACGGCCTCGAAGAAGTCCCGGCCGAAGTCAAACCGAAGACCCTCGAAGACGTGAAGAAGGAACAGGAACTTATCAACAAGGCCAAGCAAGGATTCCTGGTCGAAAAGGCGGTCAAGGAAGCGCCACCCAAGGGGCCGGGTGTGCGCACCTTCAACGTTTTCGTGGACGGCGAGTACTTCGAGGTGGAAGTGGAACAGGTGGGCGGCATGCCGGTGGTGAGCCAGATCGCGCCCATGCCGCAGCCGTCGGCTCCGGCACCTCAGCCCGCTCAGCCGCAGCCGGCTCCGGCACCTCAGCCCGCTCAGCCGCAGCCGGCTCCGGCGGCTCCTACCGTCCCGCCGCCGCCTCCAAGACCTGCCACCGCGCCCGCTGCAGCGAAACCCGCCCCGCCGCCCCCAGCTCCCGTCAAGGCCGCCCCCGCCGAAGGCACGCCGGTGGAAGCGCCCATGCCGGGCATGATCATCCGCTACGAAGTGAAAGAAGGTAATTCCGTGAACGAAGGGGACGTGCTGCTGATCCTGGAAGCCATGAAGATGGAAAATTCCATCACCAGCCCCATCGCCGGCACGGTGAAGAAGATCCATTTCAAGGACGGCGACAGCGTCCAGCGGGGCGACGTGCTGGCCGTCGTCGGCTGACAATGTCTCCGGGCGGCGTTTTCGGCGGGGCCGGCGCGCACCGTCGCGCCCGCGCCCGCAGCGTGAGCGATCACACCCCTCGCGTAACGCCTGCGCGGGGTGAAGGGGGACCCACCCGCATGTTTGAGCAGCCGTCCCGGAACGGGCACGTGGAACACGGCCTCATCGGAGTGTTGCAAAGGAACGAAGGAGCGATTTACATGAGCCTTAGAAGGAAGAAGATCACGGTGGTCGGTGCGGGTTTTGTGGGAGCTACCGCGGCCCACTGGGCCGCCGCCAAGGAACTGGGTGATGTCTGCATCGTGGATATCGTCGAAGGACTGCCGCAGGGCAAGGCGCTGGATCTCCTGGAAGCCTCCCCGGTGGAAGGCTTCGATGTCAACATCGTCGGCACCAACGATTACGCCGACACCGCCGATTCCGATGTGGTGATCATCACAGCCGGGCTTCCCAGGAAACCTGGCATGAGCCGCGACGATCTGCTGGCCAAAAACACCGCAATCGTCAAGAGCGTCACCGAACAGATCGCAAAATATTCCCCCAACGCGTACCTCATCATCGTCTCCAACCCGCTGGACGCCATGGTGTACGTGGCGCACAAGGCGAGCGGCTTCCCCACCAACCGGGTTATGGGCATGGCGGGAGTCCTGGATGCGGCGCGCTTTCGGACCTTCATCGCTATGGAGCTTGGAGTATCCGTGGAAGACGTGACCGCCTTCGTGCTCGGCGGCCATGGCGACACCATGGTTCCACTTCCGCGCTTCAGCACCGTAGCCGGAATTCCCCTGCCGGAACTCTTGCCCGCGGATAAAATCGAAGCGCTGGTGGACCGCACTCGAAACGGCGGTGCCGAAATCGTAAACCTGCTCAAAACCGGTAGCGCGTTCTTCGCGCCCTCCGCTTCGGCGGTCCAGATGGCCGAATCCATCCTGAAAGACAAGAAGCGCATTCTTCCCTGCGCCGCCTACTGCAATAAGGAATACGGCGTGGGCGGCTACTTCGTCGGCGTTCCGGTGAAGTTGGGGGCGGCCGGTGTGGAGGAGGTCATCGAAATCAAATTGCTACCTGAAGAAAAGACCGCTTTTGACAGGTCCGTGGAAGCCGTGAGAAACTTGGTGAAGAACCTGCAAATCTGATCCGTCGGGCGCTTTGACGGCTCGAAGTCTTGCCGCCCCCTGGGCCGCCCGTGATGGCGGGAATCTTCGCAGAAAAAGAATCGGCGGATGGCGCTTGGCGCCATCCGCCGATTTCATCTGAGGATTAAGTCTGAGTCTGGGAAGGCGTTTCGGACTCACGCTCCAGCGCCTGGATTTCCTCGTTGACCGCCTCCAGGGAGGCTTGCAGGCTTTGCGCATAGCGCTTGAGGTAGTCCAGCTCTTCTTGAGGACCCCAAAAACCCGCCGCAGGGGGCGGAAAACCTGCCCACCCCCAAGGGCGAGCCCCCAACCGGCGGAATCCTCGCCCGAAGCCCCAACCGGCGCCTCCGGCGAAGCCGCGCCCTCGTCCATAGAATCGGGGATTCGCCCCGGTTCCACACCATCCCAAGCCTCGACCCGTCATGGGCCCCATGCCCCAAGGTCCAGTTCCGTCAAGAGCAGGCATTGTCATACCCTCCTTTCCGTTCATACGTTTTTGGGCAAGCCCTCGCCAGGGCCACCCCTTTAAACCTCTTTTACACTCCAAAGGGCAAGCGCCGTGCCCTACGACCCCAAAAACCCGCCGCAGGAAGCCGGAAACCTGCCCCTCCCCAAGGGCGAGCCCCGAACCGGCGGAATCCTCGCCTGAAGCCCCAACCAGTGCCTCTGGCGAAGCCGCGCCCTCTTCCATAGAACCATGGATTCCACCCGGTTCCACACCATCCCAAGCCTCGACCCGTCATAGGTCCCATGCCCCAAGGTCCAGTTCCGTCAAGAGCAGGCATTGTCATACCCTCCTTTCCGTTCATGCGTTTTTGACAAGCCCTCGCCAGGGCACTCCTTTTAGAATCTTTCAGCATTCTAAGAGGCAAACATCGTGCCATGCACCAGAAGCCGCCGGCTCAGCCCTCCGCCCACCGGGCTTTCCCCCGGAACCGGAACGAGACCCAAAGCCCGGGCCACGCCCCGCACCTCATTTTCCGGTTCAATCCGGCGCCGTTTCTACCTGCACCGGGCACATTCCGCACCGTGCGGATGAAAGGCCCCCATCGCGATGCATCGGATAGGCGGCGGCGGGCGGGCATAAGCGCTAAGTTATTTTGCAAACATTCACGGGTTGCATTTATGCCATTGGATTGTTTTTAAATATGAACGTCGAACATCGAACATTGAACGTTCAACATCGAATAAAAAAATCAGGTCAGCGAAGGGCGCAGATCTTTTTTTTCCCATTCACCATTCGATGTTGGACGTTCAATGTTCGATGTTCATTTTTTTCAGTCGATACCGGACATAAACAACCTAGCGCTTATGGGGAGGGGGACAAACGTCAGGCTCAGGATGTCTTTTCCAAGAAGATCGTCCGGTCGGCGACCGCTTCACGAACCCGGTCGTCATGATAGATGCCCACCACCGCGGCGCCTCGACTTCGGGCTTCGGTGATCATGGCGACCACCGTGTCCCGGTTGGCGGGGTCGAGTGATGCTGTAGGTTCATCGAGCAGCAGCAGGGGATAGTCGCAGGCGAATACCCTGGCGATATTGATCCGCTGCTGTTCACCTCCCGAAAAGGTCATCGGCGCAAGCGTCCACAGCCTTCGAGGGATGTTCAGGCGTTCCAGGACCGCGGCGGCCCGCCGCCTGGCTTCCGCCTCCGCCATGCCGCGCCGCAGGAGCGGTTCAGCCACCACGTCCCATGCCGGAACTCGGGGGATGACGCGCAGAAATTGGCTCACGTACCCCAGGGTCCATCGGCGGAGTTCCAGGATCTGCAATGGTGCCGCCGCCGCAACGTCCACCATGGCCGTACCGTGGAGAACCGCCAGCCGCCCCCGCTCCGCCGCATAGTTTCCGTAGAGCAGGCGAAGGACCGTGCTCTTTCCGGCTCCTGAAGGACCCGTGAGCGCGACGCTTTCGCCGGGGGCCACCGCCAGGTCGAACCCCTGGAGTACGGGGATGCGAACGCCCCCTTGAAGATGCAGCACGAAGCTCTTGTGAACGCCCTTCACATCGATCGCCCAAGCCATGGATCCCATCCTCGGAATCATACCAGGAGCCGGGAAGACACCAGCAACTGGGTGTACGGGTGCTGAGGATCTTCCAAGACCCGGTCGGTGAGCCCCGTTTCCACCAGTTCGCCCCGACGCATCACGAGCAGCCGATGAGCCAGAAGACGCGCCACGGCCAGATCGTGCGTCACCATGATCACGGAAAGCCCGAGATCTGCAACGAGCCGGCGAAGGAGATCCAAGAGACGGGCCTGCACGGACACGTCCAGGCCGCTCGTCGGCTCGTCCAGAAAGAGTACGCGGGGGCGGGTCACGAGGTTGCGGGCGATCTGGAGCCGCTGGCGCATGCCGCCCGAAAAGGTCCCCGGAAGATCGTCGATCCGCTCCGTGGAGATCTCAACGGTTTCCAGCCATCGCTCGGCCTCGCTTCGGATCTTCCCGTAATGGCGCAGACCTTCGGCCAGCAACCGTTCGCCGATGTTACCGCCGGCGCTCACCCTCATCCGCAGGCCGTCTCGCGGGTCTTGAAAGACCAGACCCAACTCCGTGCGCAGCAGCCGCCGTCTTTCCCGTACCGGGAGGCCGTACAGGTCCACCGCTTGGCCGTTCCGTCGATACCGGATCGTTCCCCGGGTCGGTTGCAAGTGTCCCGAAAGGCAGTGAAGGAGCGTGGATTTACCGGACCCCGATTCTCCCACGATCCCCAGCACTTCCCCGGCGTTCAGTTCCAGGCTGAGTGAACGGCAACCGACCCGCTGACCGTAATAGTGCGTCACGGCTTCGGCGGTAAGAATCGCGGGCTTGCTGGCAGTCTTCCCCATCATAGATCGCCGCCTCCCCTTGTCCGGAGGGAGTCATCCCGGTCGGCGCCGGCTCGGCCCGATCGGCCGAAAAAGCTTTCAGCCCGCCGGCCGACAACCGACAGGCCGACGGATCCTTCCCGACGGCGGCTGCAAGCATCGGTATCCGAACAGATGAAGAGGCGGTTTCCTTCGTCGTCCAAGATTATTTCATCCAAATAGGTGTCCCGGGATCCGCACAGGGCGCAGGGTGCGTCCCAGCCTTCCACCTGGAAGGGATGGTCTTCAAAGCCGAGGCTCTCCACCCGCGTGTGGGGCGGCACCGCGTAGATCCGCTTTTCCCGGCCGGCGCCGAAGAGCTGGAGGGCCGGCATGCGGTCCATCTTCGGGTTGTCGAACTTGGGAATCGGCGACGGGCTCATCACGTAGCGCCCCGCCACCAATACCGGGTAATCAAAAGCCGTTGCGATGCGTCCGTTTCGCACGATATCTTCATAGAGTTTTACGTACACGATCCCGTAGTCGGCCATGGCGTGAATGCGCCGGCATTCGGCCTCACGCGGTTCGATAAAGCGAAGCGGCTCGGGAATGGGCACCTGATAGACGAGGATCTGCCCCTCCTGAAGCGGCGTCTCCGGAATGCGGTGGCGGGTCTGGATGACGGTGGCTTCCTCGGTGCGCGTCGTGGTTTGGATCCCGGCGGTTTTTTCGAAAAACTTCCGGATGCTCACGGCGTTGGTGGTGTCGTCCGCCCCTTGATCGATGACCTTCAAGGTGTCTTGAGGCCCCACGAGCGAGGCTGTAAGTTGAATGCCTCCCGTGCCCCAGCCGTAGGGAAGCGGCATTTCTCGGCTGCTGAACGGGACCTGATGGCCGGGGACAGCCACCGCTTTCAGGATCACGCGCCGGATCGTGCGCTTGGTCTGTTCATCCAAGTAAGCAAAATTATAGCCGCAAAGTCCCTGAGTCTCCGACTCCACCCGTTGGTCACTGATCGTCCGGGCCATCTCCATCGCTCCGCTCCCCGCAATCCAAAGGACCTCCGCTCTCACGAGCCGCGCGCAATGCCCGCAGCGCGACCAGCTCCGCCTGAAAATCCACGTAGTGAGGCAACTTGAGATGCTGCACGAACCCCGACGCCTCCACATTATCGCTGTGGCGCAGAACAAACTCCTGATCCTGTGCCGGATAACGCACCTCTTCGCCCAATTCGTCGCTTCGGAGCGCCCGATCCACCAAGGCCATGCTCATGGCCTTGCGTTCACCGCAGCCGAAAACCAACCCGTATCCTTGAACGAATTGCGGCGGCCGGCGCTCCGACCCGTCGAAGCGGCTGAGCATGAAGCACTCGGTCATCTCAAGCGAGCCGATTTCCACCGGGAATCCCAGCTCCTCCGGCACCAGCTCCACCGCCACTTCCCCGCAGCGGATCTCACCCACAAACGGATGGCCGGAAAACCCGAAACCGCGCTGAGCGGAATAAGCCAGACCCAGGAGAAACCCTTCATCGGCTCGAGCCAGGTTCTGGAGCCGGGCGCCCCGAGAGGCGGGGATGTCGAACCCATCGCGGGAGATGTCCGCCGCGGATTCGGTGTCGGACTCTCCCGGAGATTCCGTCAAGCCTTCCCGGTCCCATCCGTGACACGCGTGGGGCACAATCTCCGGCAACTTCGCAGCCCCTTGCGGCAGGTAGGCGATTCTTTCGGCTGAAGGCCGAGGTTCGCATAGCGAGAAATCAAGCAGGCGATGCGTGTAATCGAAGGTCGGACCCAGGATCTGACCCCCCGGCACGTCCTTAAAGGCCGCCGAAATGCGCCGCAGGACCCTCATCCGTGACATCTCCACGGGGAGCGTCCGTCCGAGCCGCGAAAGCGTCGTGCGATACGCCCGCACCAGGAAGACCGCTTCCACCAAGTCGCCGTGGGCTTGTTTCACGGCCAGAGCCGCGAGACGCCGGTCGTAAAGTCCGCCTTCGGTCATGACCCGGTCCACGGAATGCTTCAGCTGCTGCTCGATCTGCTCTAAGAGCAGTTCCGGAACCGAGGGATCGCCGCGACGTTCTTCGGCCAGAAACCGATGGGCGTTTTCGATGGCTCGCTCACCACCTTTCACCGCAACGTACACGAATCAAACCTCCACACGCGTGGATCGGGGAAGGGCAGCCACGGCCCCATCGGTGCAAAAGATCAGGTCCACGCCCAAAGGAAAGTCTTCTCGTTGTTTTCGCCTCCACAGCCAGAAAGCTTCCGTAAGATCGGAAACCTCGAGCCGGGTCCGGCCTTGGATGCCCGGCCCTTCCAGCGAAACGCCGCGGCCGGACTCCAGCCTTCGCGTCTGGACGATCAGCGTGGCGGAACGTTCGGGACTTTCGTCGTCGCCCACATCGAAACGGCCCGGATCGTCAAACTCACCGGGCCGCGTCACCAGGGCAAACCGGGCGCTCCCCTCCGCGCCGACAAACGGACACCCGCAGTGAAACCGAAGCCAAGCAACGGCCTCCGTCTCCGGCGCCAAGTCGGTCCAAAGCGGCGTCTCGAAATCCAAAAGGGTCAGACAGGCGGCACCGGAAGTATCGCAAAGCGGCGGCGGCACATCGAGTCCGGAACGGTACGGCACCACCCGCCCGGGATGCGCCATGGCTTCCAGCAGCACCCGAAAGGACCTTTGGGTCCCCAGAACCGGATCCGGAAAAGCGGGCCTGAGCCGCGGCGATTCGTCCCGTTCCATGTCATTCGCCTCGCCGAAGCGTCAGGAACTCCACGCGGGTCGATGCCGCCCGCGCACGCTTCAACCTGCGCCGCTCCTTTTGGCGCCGTTCCAGGGGTTCGACGACCGCGGTCATGAGCCGGCCGCGCAAGCGCTCGTTTTGAAGGAGCGCGTCGAAAACGGCGACCCGTTCAGCGCGGCGCATATCGCTGCCCAACACGTAGCCGACACCGAGGGTTCCGTCTTTGAGCTGAATGGTACATCGCGTCACGGTTGCTTCACCCGGATAGAAAAGACCGCCGGTTCCCCCGGTCCTTGCTTCCACGAGCACCAGCCCGGTTTCGGGCCGGCGGAGGAAGGTGTATTCGGGCGGATCGGGTAGTTGCTGGAAGGCCCGCTCCAGTTCGCGCGGCAAGGCGTGAGCCAACACGCTCAGCCAATGGCGCCGCTGTTCCCGCCCGTCATGCAGATCCGCTCCGTTTTCCGTACCCGCTGAACTCGTTTCCGATTCGTGCTCCTGCCGCATCGTTCCAACACCTATCCCAATGATTCGTTTGGAGCTTATGCTCCCGCAAACACCATCGGAACCGAACCCCCTCGCGGCTCCGCCAGCCCTTCGAGCAGACATTCCAGGTTCCACTTCGATTCTTCAATGTAGTCGAAATACCGGCTTCTCAGTTCCATCATTAAGATCCCCGTATAGGCCGGCATCAGCAGGGAGAGGACAGCCTTCATCGGGATGCCGCCCCAACCCACCGGCATGTGGTTGTCGCCACGCCCGAAGGGAATCTGGTGCGTCTGCTGCTTCTCCGTCGGCGCGACGCTCCCGCCGAAATTATCGTGGATGTGCACGTGCCTCACCCGCTCGGCCACGTCCGCCACCTCCTCCAGAAAATTCCAGCCGTGATGCCCGGCGCTCATGTGGGCGTGGCCGATGTCCAAGGTGATCCCCACATTCGGGCGGCCCACCGCTTCGACTTGCGCCTTCAGCGCCCGAAGCGATTCCCCGTACGCATACGGGCTGTAGTAGCAATAGGGCCTCGCGTTTTCGACACCGATGGTGATCGCCGGGAATTCACCCGCCAGTTTATCCAGCCAGTATCGCTCCTGGTCCCTCATGGCCCGGCAATCCGCTTCGCTCGGCGGGGCGCTGGAAACATGCCCGAAGCCTTCTTCCGGCACATACCGCCCGCAGTGAACCACCACCGGAGACGCCCCCAAGCATTCCGCAAATTCCAGGGTCGCCCGTAAGACTTCCACATGCAGCTCGCACTGCGTTCGATCCATGAGATTCAGGGGATTGGGCGCGTGAAGGGTGTAGGTGAAATCGAAATCTTCGAGGATGCGCCGCACTTCGCGACTCCGCCGCGGATCCAGGCGACCGCACTTGATTACGTCCAAGCCGTGCGGCGGGATCTCCACGGCGTCCAGCCCCATCACGGAAAAAGTCCTGAGATCCCTCGCCAGCGCCCGAAGGCTCCCGTCAACCCGCACTTCATCGATCTTGCACCCGATCTTCGCCGACCCCATGTTCTCTGACCTCGCTCAGATGAAGCGGCTTCTGAGCTTGCCGCATAAGTGATCGATCACCGTGACGCTCACGATGACCAAGATCATCATGGTCGCCACTTCCCGGTATTGATAGCCGTTCAATTTATCGAACATGACAAACCCGATGCCCCCCGCACCGCAAAACCCCAAGATGGTGGCGCTCCGGACGTTGGATTCGAACCGCAGCAGACTGTAGCTCACCATGAGGGGCATCACTTGAGGCAGTACCGCGAAGGAGACCACTTGCAGCGGCCCGGCGCCTCCCGCCACCACCGCTTCCACCTGCCCGGGTTCCACGGCCTCGATGGACTCACTGAAGACTTTGCCGAGTATTCCAAAGGTGTGGATGGCGAGGGCCAATACACCGGCGAAGGGACCGAGTCCGATCACGGCCACAAAAACGAGCGCCATCACGAACTCGTTGAAGCCGCGGCAAAAATCCAGCACCCTTCGGACAGTGAATTGAAGACTTGCCCGAAGCCATCGAAAGACCGACGAGTCCCCTGGGAAAAGGACTTCCAGGGTGTTCCGAGCCGCCAGGAGCGAGACGGGGACCGCGGCCACCACCGCCGCAGCGTCGATTTCCCCGCCCCTGAGGAACCGATGATCACGAGGAAATCATCCCGGCAAACCGTGCAACTCATCGACTTCAAAGCCACGGTCCCGTTCGGATAGACCTTGCCCAATCGATCCGCTCTGATCACCGCACTCGGTCTCGCCTGTTGTTCGCACGAAACCTGCGCCGTCTTTTTCATGACATCCTCCCTGCACGTTCCCGGGGCCCTTCCTCTCGAAGCTCAGCCCCCTCCCGTCGGAATCCCTGTCCCAAATAAACACACCGGCCTCGCACCCAGCTTGAAACCACCCGGGCCCACGGAGGAGCCGCGTTCACCACCACCAGGTCCGCGGGACCTCCCGCCAGCAGCCGCCCCCAAACGGACCCCAAGACGCCGCCCGGAAGGGAAGTCACCAGCGAAAACGCCGCGGGCCACGCAAGCCCCAGGCACCGCCCGGCGATGAACGCTGACTGCAGCAGGCATTCGGGATAGTAATCGCTCACCAGCCCGTCACAGGCGCCTTCCTCCACGGCTTCGCGCGCCGCAAGATGCCCGTTGGATGAAGAACCGCGCACCAGATTCGGCGCCCCCATGCAAACGAACATGCCCCGTTCTTTGGCCGATCGGGCCGCATCCAGGCATACCGGGAATTCACAGCCGCCGACGCCCAACTCCCGGACAAACACCACCTTCTCCTCCGAATCGTCGTCGTGACTCCAGAAGGGCAACCCCGCCGCTCGGATCTTCTCGGCCAGCGTCACCACCTCCCGCCATCCCTCTTCCCGTCCCATCCGCTTCACTTCCGCAAGGCGCTCCACTTCCTCACGTGAAAGCTGGAACGTGCCCATGTAATAGCGCAGGTAGTTTTCGAAGGACCGAAACTGCCCCTGGCCCGGCGTGTGATCCATGAACGAAACCAGATCGAGCAGTCCCTGGTCCAGCAGCCGCTCCAAGGCTTGGGCCGCCATGCGGGAACCAACCTCGTAGCGGCCGTGAACGCGATGGCGGACCGAAGCCCGCCCGGACGCCGCGAAATCATGGATACACCGGACCAGTTCCTCGGCCTTTTCGGGCGATCGGAGCCCCAGCTCGTGGTCAGCGAAACTCACCGCATGGCAAAAGGTTGTGATGCCGCAGGCCGCCACCCGCCGGTCCAAGTTTTCCAGCGCGAAGGCAACGTCGAAGAAAACGCCCGGGCGCATCTCTACACAGCGTTCCAAGGTATCCGAATGAAGGTCCACCAAGCCGGGAAGGATCCAGTCGCCGCCCACGTGGACCACTTCATCCGCATCGAAAGGTTCATCGCGCTCCGCCACCCCGAGGACCCCCTGCTCGCCGAACAGCACCGCGCCCTTTTCGTAGATTTGTGTACCGTCAAACAGCGGGCCGCCGTAAAGACAGGTGCGCTTCATTGCAACTCCCTTTCATGATTCAGGCGACAACGGTTCCGCGGACCGGGCGGCCAAATCGACGCGATAAACCTGGCTGTCAGCCGCCTGAAACCCCATTTTTTCGTAAAAGCGACGCTGCACGCTTTCACGCTCCCGGCTGCTCAACACCTCGATCCGCGCGGCACCCACGGCCCGCGCCCACGAAAGCGCCAAATTCACCAGCGACGCCCCGACCCCGCGCCCCCGCCATTCCGGCAGCACAACCAATTCTTCAATGGAAACCTGGATACCGCCGAGTCGAATGACCGGGAAAGAACGCAGCGTGATCATGCCGACGACTAGGTCATCGGAGACCACTGCGAACACGCATCGGAGACCCTCTTGGGCGAGGGCAGTCCTGAGGACTTCTCGAAGCTGCTGCGGTTCGGGGTTGTATCCGAGGACTTTCACCAGCTGGAAGACGGTCGGGAAGTCTTCTTCACGGGCTTGCCGAAAGTAGACCCTTCCGAAGCCTCGGGTTTCCGAACCGTTGGTAGAAAGCGTTTTTCCCATCGAAAAGACCTCCCGTTCGCAGCCGGAATAACGCTCGGAAGCCTTCTAACGGGTGGGACCCCTTCCAGAGCGTTCTTTCCGCCATTGAAGAGGTTCCATGTGACGCTTCGACGAAGCTGGACCGAAGAATCGGTGACGGGATTTCGAGCCCATAGAAAAACCCCGGAGAGCATCCGGGGTTTCATGAAAGCGGCGGGCGCTTGGATACTGGCAGTGGGAGGGGTTGTCGGAAAGGCTGCTCAAAACCATGCCGTGACCATGGCGGTCCCTTCACCCCAAGGCATGGCATCATGCCGCAGGAACCGGCTTGCCTGTGGGTCTTTCCATGGCGCCGGCCTTCGGAGATCGTTTCTCCCTTTCCACATGAAAGAGCGTCGCTCCCACCGGGGCGTAAGACAGAAAGAGGATATTGGCCACGGGAATCAGGAACGGAAGTCCGAACCCCAGGTGGAACGCAAGGTTCTTCACAAGGAATCGGAACCGTTCTCGGAACGGCACGAGCCTCCGTGCCGGAACCAGGTCCGTATTGTCCCAGGCGAGAAACACCACCGTAACGGCTGAAGACAAAACGGCGACCAGGGGACCCAGCGGCGTCAGCCAACCCAAAAGCAGCACTCCAAGCGCCACAAGGACCGGAACGACCGCTCTCGGGATTTCCTGACCGACGAGATACAGCAGCTCCCGGGTCCAGGAAGCGCCCGGGGCACGTCCCACTTCCCCGGTCAGCATCCGTTCGGTCCACCGGGACATTTGGTCCATGAGCCACACGCTGAAGACCACTTGGGAGAAGAGATAAGACAGCACGGTGGAAAGCAAAAGCAGAAGAAGCGCAAGGAACCAGGACACCAGGTGCCAGATCCAGACGAGCCAGCCGCCTTCCGGTCTCGCCCACAGGATTTCGAGGACCTCCTGGTGATACGCCGCCACCAGACCCGCCGCCGCCAGGGTCACCGCAAGGAGGATCAAGAAACGAAGCATCCCGAGAAACAGAAGCCGCCTCACTCTAAGCGCCAGGGCGAGCCCCTTGAGGTTGTAATAAAGCCCGCTGAGGAGTTCCATGTCACGACTCTCCGGTTTCTTTTTCGCCATCGGCCGATCAAGCTCGTGATGCCCCGCTCAAAGGAGCCGCGTCACCTGAAATCCGTCGCCGCAAACCGGGCGCGCTTCTTCCACCGCCGAGGCGGCACCCAGGACCGCCACCCGCCCTCGATCCGCGAATTCCCCCAAGGCATCGCCGAACCGCCGCAGGTCCTGGAGACTCGTCTCCAGGATTTCCTCCCGCATCCGTTGCCGGGTGTCTTCGTCGTCCCCCGTAAGATGGCGGATCATGGACGTAAAGCCTTTGGCGTCCGGGAGCATGTATCGATCCACATCACCGATCACTCCGATGACGCTTTTGGTGATCTCTTCCTGGTTCAGCGAAAGGCTTTTCAGGAAAGCGGCCGTTTCATCGAACACCTTCAACGTCTTCACCACATGGGGATCCCGGTAGGAAACCATGGCGAAATCACCCGAAAAGCGGTCCAGCCGGCTGAAGCCTCCGTAGGCGCCGCCCTGCACACGGATGCGGTCCCACAGCCAGGCCGTCCGAAGGAAGTGGGACGCCACCAAAGCCGAGCCGTGGAACCGATACCCGGTCCGATACAGATTGAATCCCTTTCCCACGTAATTGACCTGAGTCGGCGCCACCAGGCCTTCATGCAACGGGAGGGATTCCGGCCGCCAGCCGGTCCGGTCCACATCTCCCTCGGGAAGAACGCCGAGGAAAGCGTCCATCTTCGATGCCATGGACGCCCAGGAATCACCGTCCAACGTGACATTCACAACCATGCGCCCGCGGCCGATCAGGTGCGTGCGGACCGCTTCCAACGAACGGTGCACGCCGTCCCAGTCGCTGTCGACTTTCCGTGCCAGATCCCGGAGGAAAGCCAGGTAACTCACGCCCTCCATCTTTTCCGCCGCCCAGTCGGCCGATCCGAAGGGAGCCATGAGCCTCAACATGACCAGCCGATGCCCTTCGGGGATCACTCGTTGCTCCATTCTGGCCTTGGATTCCAGCACCATCTGCCGGAACCGCTCGCGGTGGTCGAGCCGCACGGTAAGGAGCACGTCTCTCAAGATCTCCAGAAGATCATCGGCCTTGGAAACCATGGCCTTCCCGCGGAGGAACAGCCACCCCGCCCCCGTTTCGCCGTCCTTCAACGTAGCCGTGTGCACCTGGGGGCGAATGCCGCCGGTCTTTTGGCTGATCCGCTGGGAAAGAGCGACATAGTCTTCCGTTTCGGTTCCCATTTCCACCAGGGCACGCCCGAAAAGGCCGACATAGGGGAGCAAGTCGCCCGGGAGCGCCCGCAGATCGAAGCCCAGGTCCAGGTAAAGGATCCCGTTGGTGAAAAGGTCGTGGAAAAGGAAGGGCACGCCCGCACGCGTCGAAAGATCGAGTGGGATCGTCTTGTTCCGACGTTCGATGTCCGAAAGATGGAGCCGCGGCAGAGCGGCCAACGCCTCAGGAGGATCCGGCGTTTCCTGCATCTTTCGGATCTCGCGGGTCGTTTCGATCACCTTTTGCACCTCTTCCGGCGACATAGTCGCCTTGATCGCTTCCAGCCGCCGCCGCTCCTCCTCGTTCCACCGCGCTTCCAGTTCCAGGTCGGGCTTGAGAAGCACGCTCACCCGGTGGGGATTTTCCAGGAAGTGCCCGCGAATGAGCGCTTCAAAGTAGCCGCTCCCGGGCTGCGCCCTTCGCTTTACGGCTTCCAGCGGTTTTTCGAAGGCGAGCAGCGAAAGCGGATCGCCGTCGTAGAGCCAGGTGGTGAGCGAACGGAGCATGAGGGCCAGCCCCCGGGGATAGTTTCCGGTGTTGTTTTCGCGAAGGCGGAATTCCACCGTGTTCACGGCCGCTTCCACCGTCTGCGGAGATATGCCCTCTTCCGCAAGCTCCCTCAAGGTATCCAGGATCAGCGCCTCCACCCGCTCGGCGTTTTCTTCCGCGATCCCTTTGAGTCCCGTCGAGAAATACATGCGCTGAAGTTCGCCTTCCAGTCCCACGCCGGCGAGGTCTTCGCCGAGGCCGGACTCGATGAGGGCCTTGCGAAGCGGCGATCCGGGCATACCGAGCAGGATGTAACTCAAGACGTGGAGCGCCACGTTCCGTTCGGGGGGCTCGGTGGGCGTGAGCAGCCAGTTCACCGTCACCATGGCCTTGGGCGATTCTTCGGCCCCCACCGCGTACGGATAAACCACGCGCCGCGGTTCGGCAAAAGGCGGTTGATCGGCGATCTCCGTGGACGCTTTAAGCGCATCGAATCCTCGAATCGCTTCACCCACGACGGCCAGCCGCCTTTCCGGGTCGTCATCCCCGTAGAAGAAGAACCAGGCGTTGGAGGGATGATAATGATCGGCGTGGAAGGCTTTGAAGGCTTCGTAGGTGAGCTCGGGAATCCGGCGCGGATCGCCTCCGGAATCGACGCCGTAGGGCGTGTCGGGAAAGAGGGCGTGCTGGCTGTATTCCACGAGCAGCCGGTCCGGAGACGAGTAAGCGCCCTTCATCTCGTTGTAGACCACCCCCTTGATGGTGAGAGGGTCCTCCGGCTTTTCCAGTTCGTAATGCCACCCTTCCTGCTGGAAGATAAGCGGCGTGATGAGCGGCTGAAAGACGGCGTCCAGATACACATCGACCAGGTTGTAAAAGTCCTTGAGGTTCTGGCTCGCCACCGGGTAACAGGTCTTGTCGGGATAAGTGAAGGCGTTCAGGAAGGTCTGGAGCGATCCCTTGAGGAGTTCCACAAACGGTTCCTTGACGGGGTATTTCTTCGAACCGCAAAGAACGGAGTGTTCGAGGATATGGGCCACCCCTGTGGCGTCTTTAGGAGGCGTCCGGAAGGAAACCCCGAAAACCTTGTTTTCATCGTCGTTTTCCAGTGAAAGAAGCCGCGCACCCGTCTTCGTGTGTCGGTAGAGCCGGGCTTTCGTGTTGATTTCCGGGATGTCGGTTTCTCCAATCCGTGCAAAACCATGCCGCTCTGTCATTTAAACCTCCTGAAAAAGTGTTCCAGACTTTCGAGAAAACACTCGCACCGCCGTTTCGGTTCGCCGTCCATTCCAGGCCGTGCACCAACGGCGGGCAGCGTTTTGTACCAGCGAACCGGCGCCCGACGGGCATCGCCGGCAAGCTGGATCTTCTATACGTGTTGAAAACATGCTATCAATAATCTCCATGACCCCGTGGGGTCACAACGAAGCATGAAAATATTGTGAATTGGGTGCAGATCTTTTGCTTCTTGTTCCCAAGCTCCAGCTTGGGAACACAACTGTGCAGAAGCTCCAGCTTCGGTGAGCCCGTTCCCAAGCTGGAGCTTGGGAACGAGAGGAAAAACGTGGCACAATAACCAATCGACATTATTGCTGGATTTTCCATTTTCATATAAAATGTAGCAATTCGAAAGATGGTCTCCCAGCAACACTCGAAACCCGGTTCAAGGACAAGTACGCCCATGTCTCCCGCCCGCTTTCCGTTGGCCGTCCGCCGCCGCAACCCTCGATTCTTCGTTTTTTTCCTCGTGACCCCGCCGGCGTTCCTGGCTTTCGTATTCTTTCCGGCTCCGCTCTTCCGCCCCGCCCATGCCGCGGACCTCTTCGGGAACCTCACCCAACGCCTGCTGCAGGACGGGTTCTCCCGGGATCACGTGTCGGCGATCTTCAGCCCGGAGCCGGAACCGGCGTACGAGCGGGTCGTGCTTTCGCTCCGAACGCGCGAAAGCCGCTTGAACTACGAACAGTTTCTCAAACCCGACGCCGTGGAACAAGCCGAACGGTTCCTTCGTGAACACCGGCACCTTTTCAAGGAAGTTGAAGAACGATACGGCGTGGACCCTTACGTGGTCGCGGGCATCCTTCTCGTGGAAACCCGCTGCGGGGAAGTGACCGGCCGGACCCCCGTGTTGGAAACCTTCGTAACCTTCGCGCTGATGGAGGACCCGGTTCACCGAAACCACGTGTGGGAACGGCTGCCCGCGAGCGATCGCAGGCGGCTCGGCCGCACCGCCTTCGAAGAAAAGCTGAAGAATCGATCGCGGTGGGCCTATGGCGAACTGTACGCCCTTCTTCAATGGACGCAGGGAGAGCCCGATCGAACCCGGGGGCTTCGCGGGTCCTTCATGGGAGCCATCGGGTGGCCGCAGTTTCTTCCGAGCAGCATCCTGCATTACGGGGTGGACGGAGACGGGGACGGGCGGATCAACCTTTTCGAACCGGCGGACACGCTGCACAGCGTGGGCAATTACCTGAAATCTTTCGGCTGGAACCGGGCTCAAACCCGCGACGACAGAACCCGGGTGCTCCTCCACTACAACCGAAGCCGCCCCTACGCAGCGACCATTCTGGATGTGGCCGATCTCCTTCGTAAGCGCACAGATCTCGCATCCGCCTCTCGCCCGTAACCCCTTTTCCGCGTTTCAGCAGACCCCGGTGGCTTTTCGAGCCGCCAGCCGCTCGTTCAACATCCTTTCCACCACATCCGGGACCAGCCCCTTCACTCCGCCGCCGGCAACCACCACCTCCTTGATGATACGCGAACTGATGTAAATCCAGCGCATGCCTGTCATGAGGTACAGGGTTTCGATGTCGTTGCAGAGCTTACGGTTCATGAGGGCCATCTGGAACTCGTATTCGAAATCGCTCACCGCTCGAAGCCCCCGGATGATGGCCTTAGCCCCCTTTTTTTCCACGTAGTTGACCAGGAGGCCATCAAAGGTTTCCACCGTTACTCTTTCGCAAAGCGGATGTTCCGTCAGGCTTTCGCGGATCATCCTCACCCGCTCCTCCAGGGTGAAAAGGTGTTCCTTGGCCGGATTGCTGGCGACAGCGATGATCACGCGGTCGAATATCTTGAGAGCTCGTTGCATCAGATCCAGGTGTCCGTTGGTGATGGGATCGAACGATCCCGGGTAGACCGCCAGCTTGTCCATATCCCCTCCTTTGAGAAAAAGCTGTGGACGCCTCTCGTAAAAGGACACGGCCGTGTCTCCATAGCGTCTTGACTCCGTCCGGACCCAGAGCGCGTCGCCTTCAGGCACCGGTTCGGCCGCGCCGTGTTCGCAAATCAGAAGAGCCGTTTCCGAACAGACACCCGAGAGCGCCGGAAGGAGCCTCGCGACCCATCCTTCCCCGTACGGGGGATCCGCAAAAACGAGATCGAAAGGGGGCTCGAAAGCCGCGAGCTTCCTCAACGCCCGCGGGACGGCCCCCTGAAGGATCACCACTCGATCCACCGCCCCGCAAAGAGCCGCGTTGGCGCGGATCAACCGCACGGCTTCCGCGCTCCGCTCCACAAAAGCCGTTCTTTCCGCCCCGCGGCTCAGCGCTTCGAGCCCCATGGCGCCAGTTCCTGCAAACAGATCCAGTACCCGGGATCCTTCGACCCGCCGGCCGATCACGTTAAAAACGGCCTCACGCACCCGGTCGGTCGTGGGCCGAATATCTTTTCCTTTGGGAGCCTTGAGCCGCCGCCCCCGGTAGGCACCGGCTATGATTCGCACCGGTCACGCCTCGCAACCCGCATGCCCTGAAAGAAAGTCTTCGGCCGGCCGCCCACCCTTTTACAGGAGCGGCCTTGGCCGCGCGACCGGGGTCGCCGGCAAGCCGGCTCCTACAAAAGCCTGAAACCTGTTCCCGGACACGCTCCTAGAAACCCAGCCAGCCTCGTTCCACCAGCACTTCGGCGATCTGCACCGCGTTGGTGGCGGCCCCTTTGCGGATATTGTCCGAAACGACCCACAGGGCGAGACCGTTTTCCACCGATTCGTCCCTCCGGATGCGCCCGACGAAGGTATCGTCCTTCCCGGCCGCATGGATCGGCATGGGATAGGCGTTTTCCTTCGGTCGGTCCACCACCGTGACCCCCGGCGCCCGCTCCAGGAGATTGCGGACTTCTTCCACGGAAATAGGTTTCCGGGTTTCTACGGCCACCGATTCGGAATGCCCGTAGTAGACCGGAACCCGGACCGTCGTCGCACACACGCGGATTTGCGGATCTTCGAAGATCTTTCGGGTTTCGTTCACCATCTTCATTTCTTCCTCGGTGTAGCCGTTATCGAGGAAGGCTCCGATGTGCGGCAGGCAGTTGAAGGCAATGGGATACGGGTAGACCTTGCAGCGCGGTTGCCGGCCTTCGGCCAGATCGCGCACTTGGGCTTCCAGTTCGTCCACCGCCTTCTTGCCCGTACCGGAAACCGCCTGAAAGGTGGTCACCACGATCCGCCGGATACCGACGGCGTCCTGGATGGGCTTGAGCGCCACCACCATCTGGATCGTGGAACAGTTGGGATTGGCGATGATTCCGGGATGACTTTCCAGAGCATGGGCGTTCACTTCCGGAACCACCAGCGGGATCTTGGGATCCATGCGGAAGGCGCTGGAATTGTCCACCACCACACAGCCGTCCCGAGCCGCAAGCGGCGCGAACTTGCGGCTTACCGACGCTCCCGCCGAAAAGAGCGCCAAATCGATCCCTTTGAAGGAATCTTCCCGAAGTTCCCGGACCGGGATCGATCGTCCGCGAAAGGTCAGCTCCCGCCCAACCGAACGGGAGGATGCGAGAAGTGTCAGGTCTTCAACGGGGAATCCGCGTTCCTCGAGCACCCGGATCATCATGTTGCCCACGGCTCCAGTGGCTCCAGCCACCGCCACACGATACGAGCGCGCCGCCATCTTGTCTCCGCCCTTTGTCGTCAGTTCTGAAATCGTAAATCGTAACGGCCGATGCCGCTCCGTTCACCCGGCCACCGGTTCCTTCACATATTTGGCCACCAGGTCCCCCACTTCCGACGTGGAATACCCCATGCGTCCGGCGGCGAGGCTCTTCACGTGCCGAGAAAGCACCACCCGGATGGCGTCTTCCACCCGGCGGGCCGCTTTGTCCTCACCCAGGTGTTCCAGCATCATCTGGACCGCCGCGATGGCCGCCAACGGATTGATCACGTTCTTTCCCGTGTACTTGGGTGCGGAACCGCCGATGGGTTCGAACATGGAAACGCCCTGGGGGTTCAGGTTTCCACCGGCGGCGATCCCCATACCGCCCTGGATCATGGCGCCCAGGTCCGTGATGATGTCCCCGAACAAGTTATCCGTCACAATCACGTCAAACCACTCGGGGTTCTTCACCATCCACATGCACGTGGCGTCCACGTGAGCGTAATCGGTTTCAATGTCCGGGTATTCCCGGGCCACCTCGTAGAAGGCCCGCTCCCAGAGGTTGAAGGCGTAGGTCAGGACGTTCGTCTTTCCACAGAGGGTGACCTTCTTCTTCCGGTTTCGCTTGCGGCAGTATTCGAAGGCGAACCGGATGCAGCGCTCCACGCCCATACGGGTGTTCACCGATTCCTGGATCGCGACCTCATGGGGCGTTCCCTTTCGGAGGATCCCGCCGGCTCCGGCGTAGAGGCCTTCCGTGTTTTCGCGGACCACGACGAAGTCGATGTCTTCCGGCCCCTTGTCCTTGAGCGGCGTATCCACGCCGGGATAAAGGATGACCGGGCGCAGGTTGACGTACTGGTCCAACTGGAAACGCAGTTCCAGCAGCAGACCCTTTTCGAGGACCCCCGGGGTTACGTCCGGGTGGCCGATGGCGCCCAGTAAAATCGCGTCGAAGCCTCTCAGTTCATCCACCACCCCGTTGGGTAGGATTTCCCCCGTCTTCAAATAGCGGTCTCCGCCCAGATCGTAGGGGAACGTCTCCACGCCGAAGCCTTCTTCCGCGGCCACAGTAGTCAGGACTTTCAGCGCCTCGCGCATAACTTCTGGACCCGTGCCGTCTCCCGGAATCACCGCCACTTGATACGTCTTTTCTCCCATCGCGTCATCTCTCCCACAAGCTGCATCCACTCTATGGGGCCGAAGGCCTTCACGAGGCCCCGCCCGCCTCCATCCGCCGCCGAACGTAGGGAATCAGCCCTCCGGCCTCCAAGAGCTCCTGCATGAAGGGCGGTATGGGGTCCGCCCGGTAGCTTTCATTTCGCGTGTGGTTGGTGATGACCCCTTCGGCTGGATCGATTTCGACCTCATCGCCGTCTTGGATCTTTTCCGCCGCTTCCGGACATTCCAGGATCGGAAGCCCCATGTTGA
This sequence comes from Desulfoglaeba alkanexedens ALDC, assembly GCF_005377625.1. Lineage (GTDB taxonomy): Bacteria > Desulfobacterota > Syntrophobacteria > Syntrophobacterales > DSM-9756 > Desulfoglaeba > Desulfoglaeba alkanexedens. Next base: position 579,868 of record NZ_CP040098.1, read on the forward strand.
AGGCGTTCCGATAAAAGATCCGGGCGAAACTCCTCGCCACCACGCAGGCCACGCCCGAAGCCTTGATGGCGATCGGCGCGTGTTCGCGGGACGAACCGCAGCCGAAGTTTTTCCCGGCCACGATCACATCCCCCGGCTGAACTTTGCCCGCAAACGCCGCATCGGCGTCTTCCATGCAATGCGCGGCCAATTCCTGCGGATCCGAGGTGTTGAGGTAGCGTGCGGGGATGATGGCGTCGGTGTCGATATCGTCCCCAAACTTCCAGGCTCGTCCTTTCATTTTCATGATCGCGCTCCCTCCCCCCGCTCACAGTTCGTCCGGATGAACGATGCGGCCCGCCACGGCCGATGCCGCCGCCACCGCCGGCCCGCTCAGGTACACTTCACTTTCCGGGTGCCCCATGCGCCCCACGAAGTTCCGATTGGTGGTGGCCACCGCCCGTTCCCCCTTGGCCAGGATGCCCATGTGGCCTCCCAGGCACGGCCCGCACGTCGGCGTGCTCACCGCCGCCTCCGCGTCCAAAAAAATGCCGATGAGCCCTTCTTCCATAGCCCGGCGGTAGATCTGCTGCGTGGCCGGAATCACCAGGCACCGGACGTTCGGCGCCACCTTGCGCCCCTTGAGGATGCCCGCCGCTTCCCGGAGGTCTTCCAGCCTCCCGTTGGTGCAGGATCCGATCACCACCTGGTCGACGGCCACGTCGGCCACCTCGCGCACCGATCGCACGTTTTCCGGCGAATGCGGAAGCGCCACCTGCGGCTCCAGATCCGAAACGTCCCATTCGTGGACCGCTTCGTAGGCCGCATCCGGATCACTCCGATACACCCGATAGTCCCGCTTCGCCCGTTCTTTCACGTACGTTTCCGTAACCGCGTCCGGCGCGATGATGCCCGCCTTGGCCCCCGCTTCGATGGCCATGTTGCAGAGGGTCAACCGGTGCGCCATGGGAAGCCCTCGGATCACCTCGCCCTCGAATTCCATGGCCCGGTAGCGCGCCCCGTCCACACCGATCTTTCCGATCACGTACAGGATGAGGTCCTTGCCCCCGACCCACGGCCGCCGTTCGCCTCGAAACACAAACTTCATGGACGGCGGCACACGGAACCATGCCTTTCCCGTCACCATGGCAGCCCCCAGGTCCGTGCTGCCTACGCCGGTCGCGAAGGCGCCCAGCGCCCCGTAGGTACACGTATGGCTGTCCGCCCCGATGATGAGATCCCCCGGAAGCGCCAGCCCCTGTTCCGGCAGCAGTGCGTGCTCGATCCCCATCCGGCCCACTTCGAAGTAATGGACGATCCCGTATTCGCGGGCGAAATCCCGCATCCGTTTTACCTGCATAGCCGAAGCGATGTCCTTGTTGGGCACGAAATGGTCGGGGATGAGCGCGATCCGCCCGCGATCGAACACCTTCGTCGCTCCGGCCCGCCGGAACGCTTCGATGGCGAGCGGCGCCGTGATATCGTTTGCGAGGCAGAAGTCGAGCCGAGCCTCGATGAGTTCGCCCGGATGCACGGCATCCCGGCCGGCATGAACCGCGAGGATCTTTTCCGCAATGGTCATAGGCATGAACGTATCCCTCGTATCGCTTCAGAAATCACTGTGGGAAACTCGGCAAAGGATGAACAGGCGTGCAGACGACTGGCTGGACGAGCGGCTTTCACCGCACCCCGGTATCCTCCTTCGGCGTGCTCTCCCGAGGCACCGGCGCCTCTTTGTCCGCCTGCTTCCAGCTTCGGATGCGGTGCGCCGCCAGGCTCAGCGGTCCTGAAATGACGTAGGCGACAAGGAGCGAAAAAAGCATAATCCGGGGTTTGGCGGCCACTACGGACAGCAGCACCACCACCACAAACAGCGCCGGCAACGGCTTGCCCTTCACCACCTCCAGTTCCTTCATGCTGTTGTAGCGGATGTTGCTCACCATGAGAAAACCGAGGAGGTACGTCACCCCCAGCAGGATGGCGCTGGAACCGCTGAAATGCGGCCCCTTCCACTCGCAGAAAAAAAGGACCGTGGTGGCCACCATGCACGCCGCTCCCGGAATGGGTAGCCCAACGAAATACTTCTTGCTCACCGAATTGACCTGAACATTGAATCGAGCGAGCCGCAAGGCGCCGCAGGCCACGAAGACGAAGGCCGCCAGCCACCCGACTCGCCCGAAAGGCTTCAAAGCCCAAAGATAAAGGAGCAGCGCGGGGCCCACACCGAAGGCCACCAGATCCGCCAATGAATCGTATTCCACCCCGAAACGGCTCGTTGCGTTGGCGTAACGCGCCACCTTGCCATCCAAAATGTCGAACAGGCAGGAAACCAGGATGGCGATGGCCGCCGCCTGGTAATTCCCGCTGATGGTGCTCACGATCCCGTAAAAGCCGCTGAAAAGATTGGCTGTGGTGAAAAGGTTCGGAAGGATGTACGTCCCCCGATTGATTTCACCGTCGGCACGCCGCTTCGAACGCCGTCGTTTCCTGCTGGAACGGCTTTTGCTCATTTCATCCGACACAAGACACTCTCCCCGGCCGTCACTCGGTCTCCCTTGGAAACCAGAAGGTCGATCGTTTCAGGCACGTAGACGTCAAGTCGCGACCCGAGCCGGATGAGGCCGAACCGTTCGCCGCGCACCACGCGATCACCCACCGACGGCCAGCAGACAATTCTTCGAGCGATAAGGCCCGCCACCTGGGTGACCACCACGTCCTCCCCTGATTCTCCTCGGATCCAAATCCAGCTCTGCTCGTTCTCCCGATCCGCCTTTTCCGTGCTCGCAGCCCAGAACCGCCCTTTCCGGTAGTGCAGCCCCTCGATCACCCCCGATATGGGGATGCGGTTCACATGTACATTGAACACTGACATAAAAATGCTGACCTTCCAACAGGGGCTGCCGGTAAACTGCGGTTCCCGGGTCTTGTCGATCGCTATGACACGGCCGTCCGCCGGAGACAGCACCTCGGACGCTTCCGCGGTCACCACCCGCTCCGGATCGCGGAAAAAATAGAGCACCAGGAGTGTAAGGGCCAGGAAGAAAATCGTAGGGATCGCCCATCCTGACAGTGCGCAGGTGAACGTGATGAAAACCCCGGAAAGGATGAACGGCAGCCCTTCCCGGGCCACCGGAATGTGCGCCGCCTTCTGCCTGAAATCTTCATGCTTCAAGGGAATAACCTTCCGACCTTTGCGAGGACTCCCCGGGGTGTTCGGAAGAGCGCCCCCGTCCCATCCACCTCATTTGGCATCCAGAAACGGCATCATGGCCCGAAGCTTCTTTCCCACTTCTTCCACCAGGTGCGCCCGTTCCCTGGCCCTGAGAGCCCGGAACATGGGGCCTCCCGCTTGGTTTTCCAGGATCCATTCGCGGGCGAACGCGCCGGACTGGATCTCTTCCAGGATGGCCTTCATGGCCTTCCGCGTCTCTTCGGTCACCACGCGCCGTCCCCGCGTATAGTCCCCGTATTCGGCGGTGTCGCTGATGGAATAGCGCATGTATTCAAGGCCGCCCTGATAGATCAGGTCCACGATCAACTTCAGTTCGTGCATGCATTCGAAAAAGGCGATTTCCGGCTGGTAACCGGCTTCCACCAGCGTTTCGAATCCCGCCTTGATGAGTTCCGAAACCCCGCCGCAAAGCACCGCCTGTTCTCCGAAGAGATCCGTTTCCGTCTCTTCCTTGAACGTGGTCTCCATCACCCCGGCCCGCGTGGCGCCGATCCCCCTGGCATAGGCGAGAGCCGTCTGGAGGGCGTTCCCGCTGGCATCCTGCTGGACGGCCACCAGCGCCGGAACCCCGGCCCCGCGCGCGTATTCGCTCCGCACCAGGTGCCCCGGACCCTTGGGCGCCACCATCACCACATCCACTCCCGCAGGGGGGACAATCTGGCCGTAATGAATGTTGAACCCGTGGGAAAAAAGAAGCGTCTTCCCCGCTTTCATCGAAGAAGCTACGTCTTCACGGTAAAGCCGCGCCTGGATATGATCCGGTACAAGCAACTGGATCACGTCGGCCGCCTCCGCCGCCTTACGGGCGCTCACCGGCTGAAACCCGTCTTCCACGGCCCGCTCGAAATTGGGCGAACCCGGCCGCTGCCCGACGATCACCTCGATGCCGCTGTCGCGAAGGTTCTGAGCCTGAGCATGACCCTGGCTGCCATAACCGATGACCGCCACCTTCTTCCCCTGGAGCGCCCGCGCGTCCACATCTCCGTCATAGAAAATCCGCATCAACAGCCTCCTTCAGCGAAATTCAGCCCCCTTTTAAAATGAGTCCCCCTGATTTCAAACCCCAAATCGCAAATGCTGAATCGTGGCACGTCCACCCCCCTGCACCGTCTCGTGCGACCGCCTACCATGTCGCACGGCCGCCTATCGTCTCGTAGGGCCGCCGGGGTTTTCCGTTACCAGTTAGCAGCGGGCTTGCCCGCGACCCGTAAAACCGGCAATGCCCCCCTGACCCTGATCGCCGGCAGGCCGGCTCCTACAGGGCATCAGTCACTCCTTAAGTGCCGTTCGCGAACCGCCACTACGAGAAATAACAGACAGCCAATCCTCAGAAGGGTGAAGGGCGTTCTCAGACAGCCGCTCACCGCTTTTTGCTTCGCGCGAGCGCCGCCTTCCCCGTCCGCGCCATTTCGATGATCCCGATTTGACCCAGCAGTTCCAGGATGGCGCCGATCTTGCCGTCGTCGCCCGTGACTTCCACCGTGTAATGGTGCGGGCTCACGTCCACCACCTTGGCCCGGAAGATGTCCACGATCCGAAGCACTTCCGCCCGCGTCTGCTGCTCGGCGCGCACCTTGATGAGCGCCATTTCGCGCTCAACAAACTCCGTCTCGCGGAAGTCGATGACCTTGAGCACATTGATCAGCTTGTTCAACTGCTTGATGATCTGTTCCAAGATGTGCTGATCGCCCGTGGTCACCAGCGTGATCCGCGAAATACCCGGTTCATGAGTCACCGCCACCGTAAGGCACTCGATGTTGAACCCGCGGCCGCTGAAAAGCCCCGCCACGCGCGAAAGCACACCCGGCTGGTTTTCCACCAGCACCCCGATCGTATGTCTCGGCCCGTTTCTCTGCTCCATCGCTCACACCAGCAACATTTCTGAGATGTCTTTCCCCGCGGGAACCATGGGATAGACCCCCTCCTCCGGATTCACCATGAAATCGATCAGCACAGGTCTCGGAACGGAGAAAGCCTCCCGAAGGACCGGTTCCACTTCCGATTGCTTGACGGCGCGAAGGCCCACGGCCCCATAGGCTTCGGCCAGCTTGACGAAGTCCGGCGACTCGTCGAGGCAGGTGGCACAGTAGTTCCGCTCGTAGAAGAGTTCCTGCCATTGGCGCACCATCCCCAGGAAACGGTTGTTCAGGATGGCCACCTTAACGGGGAGATTATAGCATACGGCGGTCATCAGTTCCTGGATATTCATCTGGATGCTGCCGTCACCCGCGATATCGATCACCAGCCGGTCAGGGAAAGCCGCCTGCGCGCCAAGCGCGGCCGGCAATCCGTAGCCCATGGTGCCCAGTCCACCCGAGGTGAGCAGCGACCGGGGACGCGAGAAATGGTAGTACTGTGCCGTCCACATCTGGTTCTGGCCCACTTCCGTCGTGATGATCGTGTCTTCGCCGCACAGGTTGAAGATGGTTTCCACCACGTACTGCGGCTTGATTTCTTCACCTTCCTGCTTGTAGACCAGCGGGTACGTTTCCCGCCACTTGCCGATCTGCTCCAGCCACGGCATCCGCAGTTCGCCCACATTGGGAATCCCATCCGATTCCGCAAGCTCCAGGAGCTTTTGGAGCGCCTTCTTGCAGTCACCCACGATGGGCACGTGCACCGATACGTTCTTGCTGATACTCGTGGGATCCACGTCGATGTGGATAATCTTAGCGTTGGGCGCAAACCCGCTGATCTTTCCGGTCACCCGGTCGTCGAACCGGGCGCCCACCGCAAACAGGACGTCCGCGTCCTGGACCGCCATGTTGGCACGGAAGGTGCCATGCATGCCGAGCATCCCCAGCCACAGCGGGTGCGGCTTGCGTTCTCCCGAAGCGTCACGGACCACTGCGGGAAAGCTCCCAAGCCCCATGAGCGTGGTGGTGACGGGAGCCTGCAGCACCTCGGCGATCCTGGTAAGCTCACCGCCGGCTTCCGCCGAAATCACACCGCCTCCGGCATAGATCACCGGCCGTTTGGCGCTTTTGAGCAGGTTCCACGCCCTCGTGACCTGTCCCATGTGAGGATCCACCGTAGGCCGATAGCCCGGCAGGTTCACCTTCTTGGGATACCGGAATTCCGTGACGGCCTGGATCACGTCCTTCGGAAGGTCCACCAGCACCGGCCCCGGCCGTCCCGTCCGCGCCAGATAAAAGGCTTCCTTGATCACCCGCGCCAGATCGTTCACGTCCTTGACCAAATAGTTGTGCTTGGTGCAGGGTCGCGTGATCCCCACAATGTCCACTTCCTGGAAGGCGTCGTTGCCGATGAGCGCCGTCGGAACCTGCCCCGTGAACACCACCATGGGCACCGAATCCATGTACGCCGTTGCGATCCCCGTGACCGTGTTGGTCGCCCCCGGTCCCGACGTCACCAGGCACACGCCCACCCGGCCCGTAGCCCGCGCATAGCCGTCCGCCATATGAGCCGCTCCCTGCTCATGCCGTACCAGGATGTGCCGGATATCGTGCTTGGGCATTTCATGGTAGATGTCGATGACGGCCCCTCCCGGAAAGCCGAAGATGACTTCCACCCCTTCTTGTTTGAGACATTCGAAGAAGATCTGTGCCCCCGAAAGCTTCATGACTGACCTCGATGGTTCATGACCCCTGGATCCCATGTCGTCCGCAACATTCGCGGTTCCAGCCGGCGTAACGGTTGGAAGCAGGCGAACTTTTTTGTCCTTGCCGATCGTCACTAGATAGATTTTTTAGAATAGAGAAATTGAATAGCGCTGTCAATACGGCGAAATCGGCCTCAAATCGGACGGCCCCCTTCGACCGCTCCGAGAGGAACGCACATGCCTGGACAAGCCCTCACCTTGTTCCCAAGCTCCAGCTTGGGAACACAACTGTGCAGAAGCTCCAGCTTCGATTCCCATGAGGCCGTTAACAAGCCAGAGCTTGGGTGGGAACGAGGGGAATTGCGTTGCCCCGAAGGCTTGATTCTGTGTTCTCGGACAGCCTCCTAGGGGATTATTAGGACAATTGACTGTAAAGCCTGGGATCGTTTTGCGGCGTGAAAAGCCGACGGTTTGCCATTGCCAAACCAGCCGCAATTTTAGTATTGGAGTGTTTCCGAACTCTTCGAAGCATCACAACTCAACGGGACAAGACACACAACCCCCGCAGAACGCTTTGGATGCGGGGCACGTTCCGCGCCGCAAGTCCGCGCCGCCCCGCAGGAAGGCGCCTTTCGTGAAAAGACTGACGCCGCGTGGGTCGGAAGCACACTGGGAGATTTCAAGATGAACCGAAACGGAACCCGCCTGTTGCCCCTCTGGGTGAAACTCAGCTTCGCCTTGACGTTCCTTCTGCTGCTGGCCGGCGGGGCGTGGTTTTTCCGGGCGCACCACAAACAGCAGGAAAGCGAGGTGGCAGATTATCTCTGGTCCATCGCGCAGATCAAGGCCAAACAGATCGCCGACTGGCGCGCTGAAAAACTGGCCGATGCCGCGGTTCTAACGGAAAGGCACACCTTAATCTCCTCGGTGAAACGCTTCCTGTACGAGCCCTCCGAGGAGGAAGCAAGGGAGATCTCCAGGCGTCTACGACCCGTCGCCGTGCGGCATCATTTTGAAGACATCCTGCTGGTGGATGCGGCGAAGAAGGTGCGTTGGAGCCTCAACGATAAGCTGACGGATGCGCACCAGGGATATGCGGACACCCTGGAAGCCGCCATCTCTACAAGGGAACCCGTTTGGACGGAACTGCATACCGAACCCGGGTACCCGTTTCCGCATCTTTCGGTGGTCGCACCGCTTTACGACCCGCAAGCCGACTACGCTTTCATCGGAAGCCTGATCCTCATCAGCAACGCCAGCCAGTTTCTCTACCCCCTCATTCAGCCCTGGCCCACCCCCAGCCAGACGGCGGAAACCGTGCTGGTGCGCCGCGACGGTGACGATGTGCTCTTCCTCAACGAACTCCGCCATCGAAAGGACACGGCGCTCAAGCTCAGGATCCCGCTCACCCGAACAGACCTCCCCGCCGCCATGGCCGTAAACGGTGTGACGGGAGTCGTCCGGGGCAAAGACTACCGCGGCGTCGACGTGGTGGCGGCGATTCTTTCAATCCCGGACTCGCCTTGGGCCATGGTGGCCAAGATGGACGTATCCGAAGCCTTCGCCGAATGGCAGTTCCGGTCCCTCATGATCCTGGGACACATCCTGGGCGCCACCGCCCTCCTCGGCGTTATCGGCCTGGTCCTGCGACATCGCCTCCTGAAAGAGCATTACCGGAGGCTCTACCGTTCCGAATCCGCCCTCCGCGCCGCCATGGAACGCCACAGCATCACGCTGCAGTCCATTGGGGACGCGGTGATCGCGACGGACGCCGAGGGCCGGGTGGAATTCATGAACCCGGTAGCCGAAGCCATCACCGGCTGGAGCCACGAAGAGGCGTTGGGGAAACCCATTGAGGAAGTCTTTCGAATCATCAACGAAGAATCGCGAAAGACGGTGGAAAACCCGGTGACCCGGGTCATCCGGGAAGGCACCGTGGTGGGACTGGCCAACCATACGCTGCTCCTTTCCAGGAACGGCCGAGAAATCCCCATCGCCGACAGCGGCGCGCCCATCCGCGATGACCACGGGGAAATCATCGGGGTGGTCCTGGTTTTCCGGGACCAGAGCGAGGAGCGACTGGCCCGGCGACTGACCGAGATCCGCCTTTCCCTGATCGAGCATGCGGCGCACCATTCTCTGGACGACGTGTTGACCCGGGTGGTGGATGAGGCGGCGGCCCTCGCCGAAAGCCCCATCGGCTTCTACCACTTCGTGGGCCATGACCAGAAGACCCTTGCCCTGCAGCATTGGTCCACCCGAACCCTGGAGGAATTCTGCCGGACCCAGGGGCGGGGGATGCACTACGAGATCGACCAGGCCGGGGTCTGGGCGGAGTGCATCCACCAACGAAAGCCGGTGATTCACAACGACTACGGCTCACTTCCCCACAAAAGGGGGCTGCCGGAAGGCCATGTCCCGCTGGTAAGGGAACTGGTGGTGCCGGTGATGCGCGACGACCGGGTGGTCGCCGTCCTGGGAGTCGGAAACAAACCGACCGCATACACGGAAAAGGACGTGCTGATCGTTTCCCACGTCGCCGACATGAGCTGGGAAATCGTGAGCCACAAACTGGCGGACGAAGCGCTCGCCGAAAGCGAGGCCAGGACAAAGAGTATCCTCAGGGCGGCTCCCATAGGCATCGGCGTGGTGGCCGACCGGATTTTTCTGGACGTGAACGACCGGCTTTGTCAACTCACGGGCTACTCCAGGGACGAACTCATCGGACGGAGCGCGAGGATACTTTATGCGACCGATGATGAATTCGAATACATTGGCGCGGAGAAGTACCGGCAGATCCGGGAACACGGCACGGGAACCGTGGAAACTCGTTTCAAACGAAAGGACGGGACCATGGTCGATGTGCTACTGAGTTCCACCCCGCTTGAGCCGAAAAACCTTGCGGCCGGGGTTACTTTCGCGGCGCTCGACATCACCGAACGCAAGAAGGCCAACCAAGCGCTCGCCGAAAGCGAGAGCCGATTCCGCATCGCCTTCGCGTCGAGCCCCGACGCGATCACCATCATCCGCCTAAAAGACGGGCTGTACGTGGACGTTAACGAGGGGTTCACCACTGCCACCGGTTATACCCGCGAGGAGGCCGTAGGGAAGACCATAATGGAACTGAGCATCTGGCACGATCCCGCGGACCGGGACCGGCTGGTGGCCGCCCTGAGGCAAGACGGCCATTGCGAAAACCTGGAAGCGGTCTTCCAGATGAAGGACGGCAGCCTGGCCACGGGTCTCATGTCCGCGCGCATTATCCACCTCCAGGGCGTGCCGCACGTTCTCTCCATCACCCGGGACATCACCCGGCTCAAGGAAGCCGAAAAAGATCGAAAACGCCTGGAAGCACAACTCCTCCATGCCCATAAGATGGAATCCGTGGGACGCCTTGCCGGCGGTGTGGCGCACGACTTCAACAACATGCTGAACGTGATCCTGGGCCACACCGAAATGCTGCTCATGACCATGGAACCGAATGACCCTCACCGGGCTGGACTGAAAGAAATTGAGAAAGCCGCGCAGCGATCGGCGGACCTCACCCGGCAGCTCCTGGCCTTTGCACGCCGCCAGACTATCGCTCCGAGAGTCCTGGACCTCAACGACACCGTTGAAGGCATGCTCAAGATGCTCCGCAGGCTCATCGGAGAAGACATCGACCTGATCTGGGAACCCGGCTCGAACCTGTGGCCCGTCAAGATGGACCCGGCTCAGGTGGATCAAATCGTGGCCAACCTGTGCCTGAACGCCCGCGACGCCATCACGGGGCCGGGACAGGTCACCCTGGAAACCGAAAACGTGGTCCTGGATGAATCCTATTGCGCGGATCGCCTTGAATACGTCCCGGGGGATTACGTGATGCTGGCCGTGAGCGACAACGGCTGCGGCATGGACAAAGAGGTCCAGTCGCATCTTTTCGAGCCGTTTTTCACCACCAAGGAAGTGGGAAAGGGCACGGGCCTGGGATTGCCGACCGTCTACGGGATCGTCAAGCAGAACAACGGCCTTATCAACGTCTACAGCGAACCAGGAAAGGGGACCACGATCAAGCTCTACATTCCACGGCACGAAGGGGAAGTCCCCGGATCGACGGCGGTAGGGCCGGGGGAAATGCCCCGCAGTCGGGGCGAGACTCTCCTCCTGGTGGAAGACGAATCGGCGATCTTGAACCTGGGGAAAACCATGCTCGAAATCCTTGGCTATACCGTTATCGCAGTGGGCAGTCCGGAGGAAGCTCTGGAAGCCGCCGAAGAACACTCGGGGGTGATCCACCTTCTCATCACCGACGTGGTGATGCCCCAAATGACCGGAAAGGACCTGGCGGATCGACTCAAGATGAGCCGCCCGGAAATGAAGACGCTTTTCATGTCCGGCTACACGGCCAACGTGATCGCTCAGCACGGAGTTTTGAAACGAGGCGTCCATTTCATCCAGAAACCGTTTACGATGATGGGGCTCGCAACTCATGTGAGGGAGGCGTTGGATGCCTGAAGGCTTTTCCCCCGCCGAGGACCGCGGTCCGTTTGAAATACGGTTTGATCGAAATGGAACGTCAGCTCCCCGGGAGCGGGACGGTTTCCGGGAAAGAGGCGCCGCGGCGCTTGGAACCGCCCGCCCGGAGACGCTCACCCAGGATCATGAAACGAGCCTCAACGATTCCTCCGTTCGCACGGATCAGGAAAACCGCGCGCCTGGCAGTGAAACTTCTGCTGGGCGGCTTCGTCTTGACTTTCGCGTCGGTGCTCGCTTTGAAGTGGCTGCCGCCGCCTTTCACGGCCTTCATGGTACAGGAAAAACTGGCCGCCCTCTTGGGGGACGGACCCGACCGCACCATCCACTACGACTGGGTTCCCTTTGAGGGCATCTCGCCGCACGTGGCGCTGGCGGTGGTGGCTGCGGAAGACCAGAAATTTCCGGTCCATTACGGGTTCGACCTGGAATCCATCCAGAAAGCGCTGGAAGACCGGGACCAGGGAAAGCGGCTCCGCGGCGCCAGCACCATCACCCAGCAGGTCGCGAAAAACCTGTTTCTCTGGCCGGGGCGAAGTTACGTCCGTAAGGCGCTGGAAGCCTACTTCACGGTCCTTATCGAACTCTTGTGGCACAAGCGCCGGATCCTGGAAGTCTACCTGAACGTGGCACAGATGGGGGACCGGGTTTTCGGCGTGGGCGCGGCCGCAGCGGTCCATTTCAACACCACCCCCGATCGTCTGTCACCTCGGCAGGCGGCGCTGATCGCCGCGGTGCTTCCCAATCCCCGCCGTTTTTCCCCGGCCAAGCCGTCCCCGTATGTCCGGCGGAGGGCCGCCTGGATTCTTAAGCAGATGCGGCAGCTCGGCGGCGCGGACTATCTGGCCGATCTGTGACGGATGGGTGAAGATCCGGTGACCCGTCCCCTCGGGCTTGCGGTGCCGGCCGACATCAACTATGCTTTGCTGCCGGCGGACAAGGTCGTATAGTTGGAAAGAAGTGTTGTGCACGGTCTTCCGTTTTGTTCTTGCCATTGGTGATCTTCACATCAAGGTCGCATGGGGGAGGTGAACGTCCATGGAAACGAAAGAAGCTTACCGACAGAAGATCGAAACTCAATTGAAGGAATGGGCCGCCAAAATCGATCAGCTGAAGGCTCGGGCCGCCAAGTTGGAAGCGGAAGCAAAGATGGAGCTTTCCGAAGAGATCCGGAAACTGGAAACCAGGCGGGAAGCGCTGAAGGCCAAGGTGAAGGAATGGCAGGAGTCGAGCGGGGAGGCATGGGAAACGCTCAAAGCCGGAGTTGAAAAGGCCGCCGGCGAGCTGGGGGCGGCCATGGAAAAAGCGCTCGCCAGATTCAGGAAATGATGACCGAGGCACCGCCCGATCGGGCGGTGCTCCCCTCATCGACGGAAGCCATTTTGTCATTTATCGGTTCACTGGTCACTGACCTGACGAAAGGAGATGCGCCATGCCAGAATTCTCCAGTCCCTTCACCGTGAAAAAGAGCGACCGGAAGCTCACCCATGAAGAACTGGTGCGCGCGATCCGTTTCATGATCGCCGCCGAATACGAAGCCATCCAGCTGTACCAGCAAACCGCGGAAAGCACTGACAACAAGCTCGCCAAAGAGGTGCTCATTGACATCGCCAACGAAGAAAAGGAGCATGCGGGTGAGTTCTTGAGGCTGCTCAAGGAGCTGGAACCCGAGGAAGAGAGCTTTTACAAGAGCGGCACAGAGGAAGTGGAAGAGATGATCGCGAAGATGAAGAAGTCGTGAATGGTGGAGGGGGTGGAGCAGGATCAACCCAGGAGAAGGCAACCATCGAAACACGGTGGTCTCAACCGGCAGAAGACGTTCTCGAAGCTTTCCAGGTTCCGCGAGAAAAGGGCCTCAGCCCCCAGAAACTCGAAGCCCGGGGGCGGCGGTTCCCGCATTCGCTGAAGTTCTGGACGTTTCGTCGCCGACCCGCGAGGGCTGGCTGGTCATTTGGGCCATGAGTCTGTTTCCGCTCGCGGCGGGGCGGGTCTTCCGCCTTGTTCCCAAGCTCCACCATCCACCTTGTTCCCAAGCTCCAGCTTGGGAGCACAACTGTGCAGAAGCTCCAGCTTCGATTCCCATGAGGCCGCGATCCATGCGAACCCGCTACAAAATCCATAACAAAGGACCCGAACACCCCTACTTCGTCACATCTACTAACGTAGCGTGGATCCCGGTCTTCACCCACAAAGACCACTTCGAAATCCCGGCCGGCTCCCTTCAGTCCCCTCCCCTTAATCCCCTTCCACAAGGGGAGGGGATTGAGGGGAGGGGGAAAAGGGCATGCGGCTGTATGCATATGTGATCATGGAGAACCACATTCACCTCATCGCGAACAGCCGAGATTTATCAAAGGCCATCCAATCGTTCAAATGCTTTACAGCGAGGCGAAGCTGGAACTTCCCAGGCAAGCCCGCGGGCTGGAACCCCTGGAAGTCCGGCCGAAGCAGCAACCCCAACGGCTGGAGGAGTTCGTCCGGGAAACGGAGCTGGCCGACATGGAAAAACCCATGGAAATAGAGCGCCTGCTGGATCAGCTGCGTTCCACCGAAGATGCTGAAACAAAACCGCTGAGCCTCTGGAAACCTCTCGTGGTCCTGACAGCCCTCGTGGCCCTCGCCATCGCCTGGCGGTGGACGCCTCTCGCCGGCTGGATCAGCGTTGAGCAACTGCACCGCTGGGCGGAAACCGCCGAGCAGGCGGGTTGGACGCTCTGGGCCGTCCTGGCCGTTTACCTGATCGCCGGCCTGGTCATGCTTCCCGTGACGTTCCTGGTCGGTACCACGGCCATTGTGTTCGGACCCATGGAAAGCGTGCTGTATTCGCTGGCCGGATGTCTTTTGAGCGCCGCTTTGAGCTATGCCATCGGCCGAAGGCTGGGACGGGAAACGGTTCGAAAGGTTGCGGGAGGACGCCTGAACCGGCTCAGCAAACGCCTGGCCAAGCGAGGCGTCCTCACCGTGGTGCTTGTCCGTCTGGTGCCGGTAGCCCCCTTTTCCGTGGTCAACATGGTGGCCGGCGCATCGCACATCGCGTTTCGAGACTACCTGATCGGAACGGCCGTGGGCATGATCCCAGGCATCGTGCTGGTGACCCTTTTCTGCGATTCGCTGGCGGGTGTCATGAGGGAACCGCAGTGGCAGGACCTGGCGGTCGTCATCGGCATCGGGGCGCTCCTGGGTCTTGGAAGCGCCTGGGTCCGAAAAAGACTCACCAACCATTCACCAAGCGGTGAAGCCGATTGACCGATCCGACCTTTAAAGTCCTCTCACCGGGACAAGGCAACGCCCTGGGGGACCTGGAGACTGGAACCCCGCCCCCCGACCCATAAGCACTAAGTTGTTTTTGCCCGGAATCGACTGGAAAAAAACGAACATCGAACATCGAACATCGAATGGTGAATGGTGAATGGTGAATGGTGAATGGTGAATGGTGAATGGTGAATGGGAAAAGAAGAATTAATTAAGATTTTCGTTACGAGTATCAGAACGGCTCAAAAGAAAGGGAAACAGCCATTCAAGGTTCGACATCTGAGTCTTCACTGACCTGGTTTTTTCATTCGATGTTGAACGTTCGACGTTCGACGTTCATCTTTAAAAACAACCGCCTCGGATTCGGACGTTCCACCGCGTGGACGTCCACTCAGTCCCAACGATGCTCTTCGGCTTCTTTCACCCAGAAAAGCTTGCGGAAGTGGTAGCCGTAGACCAGCATGGTCACCACATCGGCGAAGGCTTCCCGGGAATGGAGGAGGGTTTCCTTGATCAGGCGCCAGTAGTATTTCCGGCTGGAACGGTTGTCCCGGATGCCCAGGTACCACACGGAGCGCAACAGCGTCAGGATGTCGTTTTTTTCGAGGGCGCTCTTGGCCCTGGGCCGATAGTCCCTGAGAAACGCGCGTATCCGCTGATAGTAGACTTCCGGGGAATAGATGGTGCTCATCACCCACCGGTAGCCGTTCACCAGGAACTCCCGATCCATCTTGGGGATGAAGTTGAGTGTCCCCTCGGTATCGGTGTTGTCTCCGGAAGTCTTGAAGAGCAGCCGCCCTTCCCGTTCCAGCCGCTTGTAAAGACGACTCTTGGGGACCGCGGTCAGGAGCCCGATCATGGCCGTGACCACCCCGGAACTCTGAATGAACTGAACCTGCCGCTGGAAGATGTCCGGTGGATCGTTGTCGAAGCCGATGATGAACCCGCCCATGACCGCCAGGCCGTGATTCTGAATGATCCGTACCGAATCCTCCAGGCTTCGCCCGAGATTCTGAAGCTTGCCGCATTCCTTGAGACTCTCAAGCGACGGGGTTTCCAAGCCCAGAAAAACCTTGTTGAATCCGGCGGCCACCATGAGCTCCATCAGTTCTTCGTCATCGGCCAGATCCACCGAAGCTTCCGTGAAAAAACTCAGGGGCTTTTTGAGGCTCTTCTGCCAGGCAATGATATCGGGCAGCAGGGACTTCACGTGTTTCTTGTTCCCAATGAAATTGTCGTCCACGATGAAGACCGATCCGCGCCAGCCCCGCTGGTAGAGAGCGTTCAACTCGCGGATGATCTGCTCATTGGTCTTTGTCCGGGGCACTCGGCCGTTCATCACGATGATGTCGCAGAATTCACAATTAAACGGGCATCCCCGGGAATACTGGATGCACATGCTGGCGTAGTCTCTGAACCGGATCAGGTCCCAGGCCGGAACCGGCGTGTCGTGAAGCGAAGGATGAAGGTCCGTGCTGTAACGCCGCTTCAGGCTCCCGGCCTCCAGGTCTCGGACAAGCTCCGGGAGGATACATTCGCCTTCCCCCTGGGCCACGCTGTCCAGTTCCGGGAAATCGTCCGCGTAACCGTTGAACAGCGGGCCTCCTCCAATGACGGTTCTGCCCAGAGCCTTGCACCGGCCGATAACCTCGCTGGCCGATCCTCGCTGGGCGATCATGGCGCTCACGAACACACAGTCGGCCCACAGGATGTCTTGATCCCGAAGAGGCCGGACGTTCATGTCCACCAGGCGCTTGGTCCAGTGATCGGGTAGCATGGCGGCCACGGTAAGGGCACCCAGCGGCGGAAAGGCGGCTTTCCGCTTAGCGATACGAAGCGCGTGCTTGAAGCTCCAGAAAGTCTCTGCCACTTCAGGATACACAAGAAGGATCTTCATGGCGACTCTCCTCTCTTCCGGAACGGGCCGGCTTCCATCGCGGGATTGAAAAGATCCACGATTGGCCGAGGCTCGCAGGGAATCCATAAGTGCATGCATTTTTGCGGATGCCGGGTCAGCTCCGGCATAACGAACGGGATCGGCTGAGAGGTCTCTGCGCACTCTCAAGGGTTGCTTCCCTCTCGGTTGACTTAAAACATGCCCCGCGAATCCTGTCCATTGAAAAGATTGACTTGCGGCTCACTCGAGGGTAGCCTATTCGTCTAGACCATGCTCTGAACCCGCTTTCCGCGGCGGTTCCCCGGCGCTTACGTCTAAAAAGAATTTTCCCGAGGTCGAATCCCATGAGCAAGGTCGTCATTTCCGTCATCGGCTCTGATCGCCCGGGTATCGTTGCCGCCGTCTCCCAGGTGCTCTTCCAGAACCGCTGTAACATCGAAGACGTGAGTCAGACCATCCTTCAAGCCGAATTCGCCGGCATTTTCATTGCCTCGATACCCTCGGATCTGGTTTTGGAGACCCTCTTGGCCGAGCTGCGCCGCCGTCTGGATCCCATGGGCCTCTCCGTGATCGCCAAGACGGTGAAAGCACAGAAAGCTTGGGCCCCGCCGCCCGGCGAACCGTTCGTCATCACCACCATCGGCCCGGACCGCCTGGGCCTGGTGGCCGGGATCACCGAAATCATGGCGCGATTCGACGTGAACATCACGTACCTCAAGGCGGCCTTCCGCGGGGGAGACGATCCGCACCGAAACATCATGATTTACGAAGTGGACATTCCCGCAACCATTGACCAGAGCGCCTTCCGGCAGGCGCTCCGCCGCCGCGCCGAAGACCTGGGGCTCGAACTGAGTCTTCAACACCGGGACATCTTCGAAGCCATTCACCGGGTATGAGCGAACGCCGCAGCGGCCGCAAAGACCCGGGAACCGGAAGGGAGACCCGTGCATGCTCACCGACCGTGAAGTCCTTTCAACGCTTGAGATGCTCAAGAGCGAACACCTGGATGTCCGAACGGTGACGCTCGGCATCAGCCTCTTCGACTGCGTCTCCGACGATTCCGGGCGCTTCCGTGAAAAGGCCGCTGCCAAGATCCACAGGCTGGCCCGAGACCTGGTGCCGGTCTGCAACGAAGTCGGAGACAGGTACGGGATTCCGGTGGTGAACAAGCGCATCGCCGTAAGCCCCATATCCAACGTGGCGTCGTCTTTCGCCGCAAAGGAACTGGTGGAAGCGGCCCGGACGCTGGATGCGGCGGCCAGGGACGTCCACGTGGATTTCATCGGAGGCTTCAGCGCCCTGGTGGAAAAGGGATTCACCCACGGGGACCTCACCCTGATCGAAGCCATCCCTGAGGCGCTCGCCGCCACCGAGCGGGTCTGCTCTTCGGTGAACGTGGCGTCGACCCGGGCCGGCATCAACATGGACGCGGTCTATCTCATGGGCCAGACCATCAGGCAGGCGGCGGAACTCACCGCCGAAGCGGACGGCATCGCCTGTGCCAAACTCTGCGTTTTCGCCAATATTCCTTCGGACATTCCCTTCATGGCGGGAGCCTACCTGGGCGTGGGCGAACCGGAGGCGGTCATCAACGTGGGGGTGAGCGGCCCCGGCGTGGTTAAGAAGGCCATTGACCGGGCGCTTTCAGCCAACCCCGGGCAGGACCTGGGAAAACTCTCGGAAATCATCAAGCGGACGGCTTTCAAGGTGACGCGGGTGGGCGAGCTCATCGGCCGGGAAGTGGCCCATCGCCTGGGGGTGCCTTTCGGAGTGGTGGACCTGTCGTTGGCCCCGACCCCCAACGTGGGCGACAGCGTGGGGGAAATCTTCCAGAGCCTGGGGCTCAAGAGTATCGGCGTTCCCGGATCGACCGCGCTCCTGGCACTCCTGAACGACGCGGTCAAGAAAGGCGGCGCTTTCGCCAGTTCCTACGTGGGCGGCCTCAGCGGGGCGTTCATCCCCGTGAGCGAAGACCTGAACATCTCTGAAGCGGCACGCCGGGGCTTCCTGTCTCTCGAGAAACTGGAAGCCATGACCAGCGTCTGTTCAGTCGGCCTGGACATGGTCGCCCTCCCCGGCGATATCACCGCGGAAACCCTCGCGGCCATCATCGCGGACGAGATGGCCATCGGCGTCATCAACCGCAAAACCACCGCCACCCGGCTCATACCGGTTCCCGGGAAGCGGGCGGGCGACAAGGCCTTCTTCGGAGGACTGTTGGGCGAAGCCACCATCGTCGCCGTGCCCAGCAACGGAGCCTCCAGCGGGTTCATCCGGCTGGGGGGCCGTATCCCCGCACCCATTCACAGCCTCAACAATTGAAGATACGGGGGAAGACTTCGCGGAGACAACGCACCGCACCCCGGATCCCAGAGCGGAAAACCGGCGGCGGCATGATGCCGCCCACTCCCGGAACCTCGATGCTCCTCCGGCACTCCGTCAACCCCCCTCGCCCACTTCGAGAAAATTTCGAAAGGCGGAAGCCGTCCGAGGCCCGATCCCATGGATCTCCTCAAGATCCTCCACACGGCCCCAAGGCCTCTCCCGGCGCCTGCCGACAATGGCCGCCGCCCATTCCTCTTTCATCTTCGGAATCCACTGGAGGTCTTCTTCGGAAGCGCGGTTGAGGTCGAGTTTTCCGCCCAGGAGCAGCCGTGCCCGGGCACCCAGAGGTTCCAAATGGACCGACCGGAGACCGGAGGGGGTTTCTTTCAGTCGCAGACCCCACCCATCGCTCAACACCCGCTCCAAGAAGCCCCCGGGCAAGGCCTCCAGGAAAGCTCCATCGACTTCCGCGCTCTCCAACACGTCTCCCACCGAAACCCCCTCCCCGCGAAATACCCTGACCCCGGGGCGTTCCACATCGCCCGAAAGGGCCGTCACCGTCACGGGAGTCTCCACAGGGCGGCCTTGGGACTCCAGCCACTCGGCCGCGATCAAGGCCAGGATCCCCGCAAGGATCAGCAAGGCACCGACCTCGATTCGCGAAATCTCCGCGGAAGACACGGCTCCACACCTCCGGCCGGAGGAACGGTTCCAGACTTGGGCGGCCTAGGACTCCCCGTTCAGGCCCTTTTCGTCCTTGTACATCTTGTAGTTCACGCTGTCGACCAGAGCCTGCCAGCTCGCTTCCAGGATGTCGTGAGACACTCCCACCGTCCCCCAGTGGCCCCTGGGGTCGTGGGATTCGATGAGCACCCGGACCCGCGAGGCCGTCCCGTCACGGCCGGGCAGGACCCGTACCTTGTAGTCGCTCAGTTCCATTTCGCGAAGCTCAGGATAAAACTTCTCCAAGGCCTTCCGGAGCGCGTTATCGAGAGCGTTTACGGGCCCGAGGCCGAGCGCCGCCGTATGCTCCACCTGCCCGCCCACCCGAACCCGGATGGTCGCCTCCGAAACCGGCTCGTCATCTTCACTCAATTTCTGATCCACCACCCGAAAACCGATGAGCTCAAAATATCGCTTGCTGCTGCCCATGGCCTTGTTGATGAGCAGCTCCAAGCTCGCTTCCGCCGCTTCAAACTGGAACCCTTCGTGTTCCATCTGCTTGATTTCATTGAGCACTTCCAAGGCCACGGGATCCGACGACGACAGGTTGATGCCGAACTCCTCGGCCTTGCGCTTGATGGTCGCCCGCCCAGAGAGGTCCGAAACCAGGAACCGACGTCGGTTGCCAACCAGCGAAGGATCGATGTGTTCGTACGTCCGGGGATTCCGCTCCACCGCACTGATGTGCACCCCGCCCTTGTGAGCGAAGGCGCTGCGGCCCACGTAGGGCTGGTAACGGTTGGGCGGAACGTTGGCCAGTTCCAGGATAAAACGGCTCGTTTCCCGCAGTTTTTGCAGTTTCTCCGGAGGAACACAGGGCACGTTCATCTTCAGGCAAAGGTTGGCGATGATGGAACACAGGTTGGCGTTCCCGCACCGCTCCCCTACTCCGTTGAAGGTACCCTGCACCTGGACGGCCCCCATCTCGACGGCGGCGAGCGAATTGGCCACGGCCAGGTCCGCATCGTTGTGAGCGTGGATACCCAGCGGCATCCCCGGAAATCGTTCCTTGACCACCGCCATGATCTCGCGGATGGCGCCGGGGAGGTTTCCTCCGTTGGTATCGCACAGGACGAGGCATTCCGCCCCGCCTTCCACCGCCTTCTCCAGAGTAGCCAGGGCGTAATCGCGGTCGGCGCGAAAGCCGTCGAAGAAGTGTTCCGCATCGTAGAAGAGCGTCTTCGCTTGAGGCCGCAGGTACGCGAGACTGTCCCGAATGATCTCCAGGTTCCGCTCCAAGGTGGTGTGCAGCGCATCCTTCACGTGAACGGTCCAGCTCTTTCCGAAGATCGTCACCACGGGGGTCTGGGCTTTCAGAAGTTCCTTCAGGTTGGCATCGTTGACAGGCGTCTTCATCGGATGATGGGTGGCCCCGAAAGCGGCGATTTGCGCCTGCTTGAACTGGTAGTTCCGTATCTCTTCAAAAAATCCCCGGTCCTTGGGATTCGATCCGGGCCACCCCCCTTCAATGTAATGAATCCCGAACTCGTCAAGCTTCAACGCTATCCGGATCTTGTCGGAAAGGGAAAGATTGAAATCCTCCGCCTGCGTTCCATCACGCAGCGTCGTGTCGTAGATTTTGACTTCCTGCATGGACCTCTCCAAAGTCGCGATGGGGAAAGGGTTTGAGGCGACCACAGTAAGGTATGGTTTCATGCCGCGGGACGGGAGCCCCGCAGCGCGACAGGCGGCGGTCTTCCGCAGCCGCCGCGTGAATACAGGTCATCGGCGACCGTGTTTTATGATCCCAGAAACTGCACGAATTTGTAAAGAAATTTTGCGTCGAAGGAGGCCATCATCTGGTCCTGCATGAGCTTGAGGGCCTTGAAGGGAGAGATGGCGCTTTTGTACGGGCGGCGCGTGGTGAGGGCGTCGAAGCAGTCCACGATATGGGCGACCCGGGCGTATGGGTGGATGCTTTCCCCGCTGAGCCCCTCCGGATAGCCGTTGCCGTCCATAGATTCGTGATGCCGCAGCACGATTTCCAGGACCGATTCCGTGACCTCCGCCAGCCCCTGCAGCTGGTCATGGCCCAGCTTGGGATGTTCCTTGATCTTTTCAAATTCCTGGGCGGTAAGCGACGCAGGCTTCAGGAGAATGCGGTCGTCGATCCAGATCTTTCCGATATCGTGGAGGAGCCCGCCCTTACCGAGCTCGGCGGTTTCCGTTTCGTCCCAGCCCAAGTACGCGGCGAAGGCCATGCCGAGCAGGCAGACCTGGACGGAATGGGTGTAGGTCTGGTAATCCTTTGAGAAAACCGCATAAAGCATTCTCGCCGTCACGGAATCGCGCTGCAGGTGCCGTGCCGCCTGTTCCGTCCAGCGGGAAACGTCCTGAAGCGTTTCCAAGTCGTGTGGTTGAGAAAAGATCCGGCTCACCAGGAGTTCCGCCTGGCCGTAGAGCATCCCGCTCTTTTCTTCACCGCTCATCTCCGATGAATCGAGCCGATTCTCCACGAACTCTTCCATGTACGCAGTGAGTTCGTGGTAGTCCGCTTCCTCCACGTAAAGAACGGTAACCTGCCGCACACGCAGCGTTTCCCACCATTGCTCGGAATAGAACTGCCCGCGGTCGAACACCTTGACGAACTTCGGAACCGCTTCACCCTTGACCAGGATCGGCAGGTGGAATTCACAGGGAAGACGGATCCCCGGCCACAGGTGCGCGACCTTGACAGGAATATAGCCCCTTGCCGCTTCACCAAGGTTTCCGTTGAAGGGACGTGACGACGCCTGCCTCAGGTTGAGCAACGGTCCTTCTCGCACGTCATGACCACTCCCGGCCGATGGTTCCCACCAACCGCTCCACCCGGGCATCCGGGGATTGCGGCAAACCCTCTCATATCGTGAAGTGATACTTCAATCGTCATTCTCGGCCGGAATCTTGAACGCTTTAAGGAAAAACGCCGCCCGCTTTTCTCAGAGGGTGCAGATCTTTTGCTTCTTGTTCCCAAGCTCCAGCTTGGGAACACAACTGTGCAGAAGCTCCAGCTTCGGTGAGGCCGTTCCAAAGCTGGAGCTTGGGAACGAGGGGAATTCTATTTCCCCTCCCCTTGTGGGAGGGGATTAAGGGGAGGGCAATGTAACTGATTGACATACGTTAATTTTCTCACCCTCACCCCAACCCTCTCCCATCAAGGGAGAGGGGGATTTTTTGACCTTGTTCCCAAGCTCCACCATCCACCTTGTTCCCAAGCTGGAGCTTGGGAACGAGGGGAAACGGAGCTGACCCGCTTGCTGCTTCAGGGCCATCTGGATCTACCTCAGAGGGTCCACTCTGGGTGTCGTTCTAAAAGATCTGCACCCTTTTTTAAATGTTACGCCTTTGCGGCACCCGCGCCCACCATGGCGTAACCTCGTTCACATGGAAAAATGCGCGGTTCTGTTGGAAGCTACAGGCTCCTCCGGTATCCGACGAAACGGAAACGCTTTTCCCATCCCCTGGAAGCCGCCCACCTTTTTGAAACTCCACCCCCGGAAGCTTGGCGTTCACAGCCCCGCCGTCGGCTCTCTAAGAAGCTGTCTAAGAACACCCTTCACTCTTCTGGGGATGGAGTGTCCCTTTTTTCGCGTAGGGGCGGTTTGCGAACGGCGCTGCGACTCATGCCCTGGAAGGGCTCAGCGGCGCTGCGCCCCTACTTGCCGGCGACCAGGGTCAACGCGGCATTGCCGGTTTTACGGGTCGCGGGCAAGCCCGCTCCTACCGATAACGAAACACCGGCCGATAACGGAACACCGGGGCGATCCCCTGTAGGAGCCGGCTTGCCGGCGACCCCGATCGCTGTAGGAGCCCCGCCCTCGGGCCGATGGGGCGGGGCGGGGCATTGGTGCATATGCATTAAGCTAAGCGCATGACGCCACAATCAGGTGGTCGACAACCTGGGAGCGCGGGCGTCCCGCCCGCAACTCTTAGGCCCCATGCGTCCACTGCGGGCGAGACGCCCGCGCTCCCAGGGCCGGACTCCTCGTGGCCGCTCCCTTGCGGCCACGGCCGCTCCTACAGGAATAAGGTATCTCAGGCCGCAAATAGCATGAGCTTGTTTTTGGACAAGCTTTTAGGGTCCAGTGCCGTGCGATGTGATCTGGAAGCGGAAGGAACCCAACCGCAGTGCTGAAAGAAAGGATCCATCGGGAGCCAGGATCGCCGGCTGCCATCTTCGATCGGGTTGGGGTTTCCGTCCCCGCCGCGTCACGTGGAATCGCCGAATCGACGTTGCGGACTCTTGACGAGACGAGACGGTCTCTTGTATGGTGACCGGGTTTTGAGGGGTTTCCAATACCGTTCGAGCCTCACATACCAAAATCGGCCGTTCGAGCGAACGGTTATCGTTGTATCCGCCCTATTTTCATCACTTGGAGGCTTTCCGACAAGGGCATTGTTCCCTCCGTGGAAGGGCAAGGCCGGGCAATGGAGCAACGGCCGGCCTCCCGCCCTTATCCGCAGGGAGTGTTCCGGAACAGACTCCTGAAGAAGGACGGAGTCGGCGCTGGGCACCTCGGGACTTGCCGGCGCGCCGTTCTTTGCCCGTCGGGCCCGCACCCGTTGAGGAGCCACGCAGCGTTGAAGAAGATCGATTCCTTACGCCCGGACTTGCCGTCACACTATCGGCCGCGCCATTTTTCGGCCCTTTGGCGGCAGCCGCTCGCCGGCTGGCGCGAAAAGCTCCGCGAAATCACGGAGGCCGGCCGAGGGACCGGTCACCCGGCCGTCTACTTTCGCGCCGACGACGTGGGGGCTGGAGGCCGGGCCTTCAATGTGCTCTGCGGCATCTTCCGGCAGTTCCAGGTTCCCATCGCCATGGCGGTGGTTCCCGCCTGGTTGAGCTCGGCGCGCATCCAACAACTCTTCGCCATGGCTCCACTCGGCGAAGAACTCTGGGGGTGGCACCAGCACGGCTGGAGGCACGTCAACTGGCAGCGGGCAGGAAAGAAGTCGGAATTCGGGGAGCAGCGCCCGTTCGAAAAACAGTGGCGCGACATCTGGCAGGGGCAATTGAAGATGAAAGACATCTTCGGAGAAAAGGCCCTTCCGGTATTCACGCCCCCCTGGAACCGCCTTTCCGCGGCGACCGTCAAGATCCTCCAGGAACTCAGCTTTTCGGCCGTTTCCACAACCGACCCCTTACCAAGGAACGTAAAACCGGCACCGTCTTTCAAGAACATCCGGGTTCACCTGGACCTCCACACCCGGAAGAGCTCGGATCCCGGAGAAGACTACGCACGGCTACTCGCCGAATTGGCGGCGCTCATCGCCAGGAAGGAACCGTTCGGCATCATGGTGCACCATCAGCGGATGACCCTTTTCGCCTTCGAGTTCCTCGAGGAACTTCTCCGGATACTTCAAAACGATCTGAACTCCAGGTTCCTCGCCTTCGAGCAGTTGCTTCAAGAGGAAGGTTGAAGCGAAAGCCCGTGCGACGAAACACCACTCGAACCACAGCCCCCTGCCGCAGTCCCCTTCTTCTTTACGCCGACGAAAAGGGGAGGATCCTGGAACACCCTCGTCTTGAAGCAACGGGGGCGGACGCCGGCCGATGGTGCAGGCCCAGCGTGGCCGACTGGATTCCACTGCCCGAAGGCAGCGAAGTCTTTCGACTCCCCATGCGCCTGCCCGTGGGCTTCGATCGGCGGAAGAAGCGGTTCGAAGTGCTTTCCAGGGATCCTTACGATCCGAGACGAAGCGTAAATGCGGTCGCCGCTTTCGTGGCTCCCGCCCACACGCAGCTTCATTCGGCGGCTTACCAGACCCTTCCTGGAGCGCCCGTTTTGCCTCTTTTCGCGTATACGGCCGTAGGGTGGATGGACGGCGGCTTCGTCACCACGGCCCTGCGTGTGGACCCGGATCGCCGCCAGGATTTTACCACCTTCGATCTTGAGGCGGTCCAAGAAAACGCCCGGAGGCGCCTCGCCGGCGAGTCGCACAATCGACTGATACCGCATCTGGCGAAATGCGCTCTCACCTACGCCTGCCCGGCCGCCCGAAACCTTTTCCTGAACCGGTGGGAAGCCCCGCTTCCCACGTCCCCGGCCTGTAACGCCCGCTGCCTCGGCTGTATCAGCCTCCAGGAAACCGGTGAGATCCCTGCCTCGCAGGAACGGATCCGCTTTGTACCGACCCCGGAAGAAATCGCCGCCGTGGCCGTGCCGCACCTCAAAACGGCTCCTCGGGCCGTGGTGAGCTTCGGGCAAGGCTGTGAAGGAGAACCGCTGCTCCAAGGTGACACGCTGCGGGAGGCCGTCCGCATCATGCGGCGGGAAACCGGCCGGGGGACCATCAACTGCAACACCAACGGGAGCCTTCCGGACGTGGTGAGCCGCCTGGTCGGAGCGGGACTCGACAGCATCCGAGTCAGCATCAATTCCTGCCGCCCCCGCTATTACAATGCATACTACAATCCACGAGGCTACCGCTTCGACGATCTCAAGCGTTCGATCCAGGCTGTCAAGGCGGCTGGCGGTTTCGCTTCCCTCAACTACTTCGTTCTTCCAGGATTCTCCGACGAAGCATCCGAAGCGGCCGCTCTTTTCGACTTCGTTCGGGAAACCGGCGTCGACTTGATCCAGATGCGGAACTTCAACATCGATCCGGAATGGCTCCTCGAGGCCATCGGGCATCGTCGCGAAGGAAAGGTCATCGGGGTCCGGCGCCTGATGCAGCGCCTCCAAGACGAATTTCCCGGACTCCGGCTGGGCTACTTCAACCCCTGCCTGGATCCCGATGCCGGATCGATCCTCACCCACCCGTGATTCCGCACGCGGCGGCGACGCGGGCACGTTGCCGGGCTTTCACCCCGTGACAGGACATAGGGGTTGAAGATCGCTAAGTACAGCTCCCCAAAATAGAGTGTTCTTTGTGAGATCTTAAAATTCTCTGGAAGTTCCACCTTGTTCCCAAGCTCCACCATCCCCTTCACCTTGTTCCCAAGCTCCAGCTTGGGAACACAACTGTGCAGAACCTCCAGCTTCGGTTGCCATAAGGCCGCGACTCATGCGAATCCGCTACAAAATCCATAACAAAGAACCCAAACACCCCCTACTTCGTCACATCGACTATCGTAGCGTGGATCCCGCGGTCCTCACCCACAATGACCACTTCGAGATCCTGGCTGACTCCCTGGAAAGAGAGCACGTTTCAGCTGTACCGGGTGGGAAGCCGGAGCTTCCCGGGCAGGCCGTTCCCAAGCTGGAGCTTGGGAACGAGGCTAAAAACGGAATCCAGAAGGTTTGCCCCTGATTATTGAGATGTTACAACTTGACCCGTTAACCCTTTCGAAACAGGAGGTCTGCCGTGGAACAAACCCGAACGTCCCCGTCCGATAGACTCGTCGTGCTCTGGACTACAACCGACCGCGAAACGGCGTTCAACATGGTCTTCATGTACACCCGAAATTCGAAACTCCGCGGCTGGTGGGACCCGGTGCGGCTCATCATCTGGGGCCCTTCGGCCAAACTGACGGCCACTGACCCGGAAATCGCGGATCATCTGGCACAAATGCAGAAAGACGGCGTGGAAGTCTGGGCTTGCAAGGCCTGCGCCGACCGTTACGGGGTCTCGGAGCAGCTGGAAAAACAGGGCATCCAGGTGCTCTACGTGGGTGCCCCGTTTACGGAAATGCTCAAGGAAGGCTGGAAGAGCCTCACGGTTTGACCGCCTCCGACTTCCATATCCCCATGGCGTTTCACCGCTCGGGCGGAAATCGGCCGAGCCCTTGGGTCCGGCCGCATTCCACCTTGACCCGCCCGGGGAGCTTTGCTACAACCCTGCGCGGCCGGGAATGCGGAAGGCTCAGCGCAACCTCGCCACACCCGCCGCGATGACCCAGAGTCAAGAGCGTGAAAGGTGCTTCACTTGAAAGGCGCCGAAGCCATGGAACCTGCCTCGATGGATGACCGGTTCCGGTGGCGGGATGGGTCTTCCAGGGGGGAGTCCGCGCGCCGGTGAAAGCGAGACGAGATTCGTGAAGGCCGTGGCGGCTTCTCCGTCCACGGCCTTTTTGTTTCCTGAGCACAGGAGCGGATAGTGTCGCGAAGAGAAATCCTTTTGGGAAACGAAGCCATCGCACACGGCCTGCTGGAAGCGGGCTGCACGCTGGCCGCTTCCTATCCGGGAACACCGGCTTCGGAAATCATGGGCGCCCTGATCCAGTTGAAGAAGCGATACGGGCTTTCCTGTCATCTGGAATGGTCGATCAACGAAAAGGTGGCTTTTGAGGTGGCGCTCGCCAACAGCTACGCGGGCCGGCGTTCAGCGGTGAGCATGAAGCAGGTGGGGTTGAACGTGGCGGCGGACCCTTTTTTGAGCGCCGTCTACACCGGTGTGAAAGGCGGTTTGCTGGTCATCGCGGCTGACGACCCCGGCCCCCACAGCTCCCAAACCGAACAGGACAGCCGCCTTTTCGCTCATTTCGCAAAGGCGCCGGTCCTGGACCCTTCGTCACCGGAAGAAGCGGGGAACTGGATCGGCGCGGCTTTCGAGCTTTCGGAACGGCACGAAATTCCCGTGGTGCTGCGACCCACCACGCGGATCTGCCATGGAAGGCAGGATTTGGAGACACGTCCTCTTGTGGAGGTCGCTTCCGCGCCGCTTTTTGAAAAGGACCCCGCACGCTGGGCCGCCACGCCCAAGTTTCGCTACCGGCTGCACGAGGAACTGAACCGAAAGATCGCGGCCATTGCCGACGATGAGGCTTTCGCCCCGAAACTCCTGAACCCGGACGCTCTCGAGGGCCGAGAGCGGGCGGGCGGGACCGGCCGGGACTGCCTGGTGGCCTCCGGGGTCGCCCTGGCACACGCAACGGAAATTCTTCAGGATCTCGGACTCTGGAATCGACTGCCGTGCTACCAGGTCCCCATGCCCTATCCGTTGTCGCACCGCTTTCGGGACGAGCTTTTCCGAACCTGCGACCGCGTGCTTGTCCTGGAAGAAACGGAACCGGTGATCGAACTTCAGCTGCAGAACCGGAAGAAGGTTCTGGGAAGAACGAACGGAACGGTTCCCTCGGCGGGGGAACTGCTCCCCGAGACGATCGAAGCGATCCTCCGGGATTTTGCCGGCCTGCCGCAAATCGGGGGAGTGCAAGGGTCGGTAGGGGCTGGGAGACGCCCGACCCTATGCGCCGGTTGTCCGCATCGAGCGGCCTTTTTCGCCATCAAGAAAGCGTTCCCGCGGGGCATCTATCCTGGCGACATCGGCTGCTACACGCTGGGGCTGAATCTGGGGGCCGTGGATACGGTGCTTTGCATGGGAGCGGCGGTCAGCATGGCGGCGGGTTTCTACCACGCCTACCGCAACGCTGGCGGGAAACCTCGGCCCATCGCGGCGACCATCGGGGATTCCACCTTTTTCCATGCCGGCATTCCGGCGCTTGTCAACGCCGTGGTTCAGGACGCCCGGTTCGTCCTCGTGGTGTTGGACAACAGCACCACCGCCATGACGGGCCACCAGCCGACCCCGGCGGCGGGACGCACCCTGGACGGGAAACCGGTTCCAGCCGTTTCCATCGAGGAACTGGCGCGGGCCTGCGGCGTGCGGCACGTGACGGTAGGCGACCCGTACCGCTTCGACCATTTCGTGGAGCTTTTGAAGGACGCAGGGGCGCACACCCAGGGAGACCAGGGCGGCGTCGCCGTGGTCATCGCCAGGCGCCCCTGCCTCATGGACCGCTCTCACCCGCGGGACTGGGAACGACGCTCCGTGATCGTGAACGAAAAATGCGAAGGCTGCGCCTTCTGCATCAAACACTTCGAATGTCCAGCACTGGAACTCCAGGGCGAGGGTCAGCCGATCCGGATCAATGCCAGCCTGTGTTCGGGTTGCGGCGTGTGCGTGCACGTCTGCCCTCACGGGGCTCTCCAACTGGAACCCCGCAAATGACGGTCCGGCGCGCCGACGTCCACTTTTTCCATCGAGGAACAACGGATGAGACAACAGATCGCAGTCAGCGGCCTCGGAGGGCAAGGCGTCCTCTTCGTCACGAGAATTCTGGCGGAAACCGCGCTCCACAAGGGCCTTTCCGTTCTGGTGTCTGAAACCCACGGCATGGCCCAGCGAGGCGGAAACGTCATCAGCCACCTCAAGGTGAGCCCTCGACGGGTTCGTGGCGATTTGGACACCGGGGGGCCGAAAAACGAGGAAGAACGCCCCTTCACCAGCCCGCTCATCCGTTCGGGGAGCGCGGACATCATCCTGGTGCTCCACCCGGACGGGCTCCCCGTACACGGGCACTACCTCTCCCCCAAAGGCAGCCTGCTGCTGAACGTTTCCCCCGCCCGCAAGCCCGGCGAACTGGAGGCCACGGCCATCGCATCGGCCTTGGGGTCCCCCGTATCCGCAAACCTGGTCCTTCTGGGGTTCGGAGCCGGAAGGGGAAGCCTGTTTTGCACTTGGGAAGAAGTGCGTGACACCGTGGAGCAACTGGGCGGTTCGCGCCTGGAGGTCAACCTTCGGGCCCTGGAAGCCGGCCGCCGGGCCGCCCTCGAGCGGCGCGGCACCCCTACGCGAAAAACGGACACTCAATCTCAGTAAGGTGAAGGGTATTCTCAGGCAGCCTCTAAAGCTTTTTCTTGAGCTCCCGTGCGGCGATGATGACCGGGTCCCAGAGCGGCGAGAACGGCGGCGCATAGCTCAAATCCAGGTCTTCCACCTGGTCCACGGTCAGTCCCGCATGGAGGGCCGTGGCCACGATATCGATCCGCTTGGCGGCCCCTTCGCATCCGACGATCTGGCCGCCGAGCAGCCGGCGG
This sequence comes from Desulfoglaeba alkanexedens ALDC, assembly GCF_005377625.1. Lineage (GTDB taxonomy): Bacteria > Desulfobacterota > Syntrophobacteria > Syntrophobacterales > DSM-9756 > Desulfoglaeba > Desulfoglaeba alkanexedens. The sequence continues at coordinate 610,092 of NZ_CP040098.1, forward strand.
CTTCCCTTTTCTCCGATAAGCTTCACGAAGATGGTGCCGGCCCCCGGGTAGTAACCGGCCCGGGTGCGGCTCTCGATCCTTTCGGTGACGTAGTCCCATCCGACCGCTTGGATCTCCTTTTCCATGAGCCCGGTTCGAGCGACTTCCACCGCGCAGATCTTGGTGACCGCGGTCCCCACCACCCCGTTGAAGGTTTCGTTGCCGCCGGCCATGTTCGCCCCCGCCACCCGTCCATGCCGGTTCGCCACGGTGCCCAGCGCCACATAGAAGGGCTTCTGGGTCACCACGTGGAAGGATTCGGCGCAGTCGCCTGCAGCCCAGATGCCGTTCACGGCGGTTTCCATGCGCCGGTCGACGCGCACGGCCCCCCGTTCTCCCAGTGGAATGCCCGCATCCGAAGCCAAGCCGGTGTTGGGCCGCACGCCCATACCGAGGATCACCAGGTCCGCACCCAGGCGTCGCTTGTCGGTGACGACGGCGACTACGGAACCGCCGGCGGTTTCGAACGCCTCCAGCGACTCCTCCAGGTAGAGCCCCGCCCCCTGGTTTCGCAGCGATTGGGAGACCAGAGACCCCATGTCGGGATCCAGGGTTCCCATGACCTGTTCGGCCCTTTCGACCACCGCCGTTTCGATGCCCCGAAGCAGCAGCGCTTCGGCCATTTCCAGCCCGATGTAGCCTCCGCCGACGATGACCGCCCGCTTGGGACGGCGTTCATCGATGAAACGACGCACCCGGATGCCGCTCTGGAGGGTGTGGACGCCGAAAATCCCCTCCGCCCCGGCGCCTGGAACGTTCGGGCAGATGGGGACGGCTCCCGTGGCAATGAGCAGCTGGTCGAAGGGTTCCCACCAAGGGGCGTTGTCCGCATCCACGCGGTGGACTTCGACCCGCCGGGCCTTGGTGTCGATGGCCGTCACTTCATGGAGCACCCGCACATCGATGTTCTGTTTCTCTCTGAACTCCAAGGGCGTACGAACGATCAGCGCCTTTTCGTCGTCGACAATCCTGCCGACGTAGTAGGGAATCCCTCAGGCGGAAAAAGACGTGTGAGGCGTTCGTTCGAAGACGACGATCTCCGTCTCCGGCCGCTCACGTCGAAGCACCGACGCGGCGGTCATCCCCGCCGCGTCACCTCCGATCACGATGACTCGTTCCTTGGATTTCATCGGTCGCTCCCGTTCCACGCATGTGAGGTTAGCGTACCCTGCCATTGCCTTTCGTATTGATTCATTATGCCCTCCAAGGCGGAAGAATTCCACCTCGCCGACGAAACCGTGGCGATTCATACGCTGCAGGCTCGCTCAATCCGCTCGCTTTCGACATCCCGCATATTTCTCCTTGACAGGTTTCCAAACTGGATTTCTAATGCGTTCCTGCATTGTTTTTGGAACGAAGGGCCCATAGCTCAGTTGGTAGAGCCACCGGCTCATAACCGGTCGGTCCCTGGTTCGAGGCCAGGTGGGCCCACCACTTTCAGTTTGGAGGCGTCGATTTGATGAGAGCAAGGCACGGGATGGAAGGGGTCAAACCCGGGTGTCGTTGTCCACGGCCCTGCGGGTGCAAACGGTTCCCCGAAGGCGATAGGTTGTGAAGAGACGAGGGGGGTGTTCCAGATGGAACGCCCCCCTTGCTTTTATGGGGAAGCTGTCATGATCAAGGTGCGAACGGTTATCGATTGGCTGGACGCTTACGCGCCCTTTCAGTTCGCCGCGTCCTGGGACAACAGCGGCCTTCAGGTGGGTGACCCGGAGGCCCCCGTGGATCGACTCCTTGTGGCGCTGGACATCACCCAAGCCACCCTGGAGGAAGCCCACCGGCTGGGCTGCCAGTGCCTGGTCGCCCACCACCCCTTGATTTTTCAGCCCGTCAAGTCCGTTCGAACGGATGCCTACCCCGGAAAGCTCATCCATCGAGCCGTTCGGGACGGCATCCACCTGGTGGCCGCCCACACCAACCTCGACGCGGCGATTGAAGGCACCAACCGCGTCCTGGCCGAAACCTTTGCCCTGTCCATAACCGGACCCATGGAACGGGAGCCGCGATGGGACGGGCACGAACGCTACGGGGGCATGGGCTGCATCGGGTCGCTCGACCAAGCGGAACGTTTTTCGGAATTCGTGGACCGGTTGAGTGCCGTGCTGGCTCCGGCGCGGCTCCGCGCCGTGGGGGACCCGGAGAGGAGAGTGCGGCGGGTCGCCGTTTGCTCGGGAAGCGGCGGCAGTCTTTTGCAGGCGGCCCTCGCAGCGGCCTGCGACGTCTTCGTCACCGGGGACCTCAAGTACCACGAAGCGCGCTACGCCCAGGAAGAAGGGCTGAACCTCGTGGACGTGGGGCATTTCGCATCGGAGCGGCTCATGGTTGCGCCGCTGGCGGACCATCTGGCGTTGAGGGCGCAAAGGGAACGTGCCGCATTGAGTGTCTACAAAGCGGAACGGGAAAGGGATCCCTTCTGGTATCCCGAACCAGACGTCTAGATGATCACGGGAGGATAGGACCTTGCAGGAGCAACTGAAACACCTTGTCGAACTCCAGATCCTGGAAAACAAGAAGGCGGCCCTGCTTCGCAGCCGGAAGGAAGCACCGCAGCGCCTGGCCGCCCTCGACACGGAATTCGCCAGATTCGAAAGCGAATACCTGCTCAAGAAGGCGGATCTGGAACATGCCCAAAAGATGCACCGGTCTGTGGAGCGTGACGTTGCCGAAATGGAAGCAAAAATCGCAAGAAGCAAGCAACGCATGCACGACGTCAAGACCAACCGCGAATACCAGGCACTGCTCAAGGAGATCGAAGACTCCAAGGCGGAGATCGCCGGTCGAGAAGACCAGGCGCTGGAACTGATGGAAAAGATCGAAGCGCTGGTCGGAGAAATCCGGGAGATGGAAAGGGACGTGGAGCGGCGCCGGGCGGAGTTGGAGCAACAGAAGGTGGCGGTTGAGGCTGAGACCGACGCGGTGGACGCCAGGATCACCGAACTGGAGGCTCAACAGGAAGAGATACGGCGCCGGATCGATGCGCCCCTCCTCAAGCGATGGGACTTCCTGGTGAGCCGTCAGCGAGGCATTGCGGTGGCGGCGGTGCAGAACGGTACCTGCCAGATCTGTCACCTGAACCTTCCGCCTCAGCGGTTCATCGAACTGCAGCGGGACGAAAGCATCCTCCACTGCCCGCACTGCCACCGCTTCATCTATTGGCCGGACCACCCGGATTACGCGGTGTTGCAGGAGACAGCCGAAACCTGCTGAAAGGCCGCTGCTTTTTCAGCCCGAGGCAGCCGCCCCGGGGCATTTCGGGAAAAGGGGTTGCCATTTTCTCTTCCCTATACTAAGAAAAGGGCGCCTTTGGGGCCGGCGTTTTCAGGGAGGATTGCCGTACTTTTTCGGTCCCTCTTCCTTCGTAGGAAGAGGGAGATTTGCCTTCAGGAAACGCCGTTTCGGGGCGGGTGAACCCGTCCCCCTGGCCCGTCGGACCGCCGTGAAGCACCACCGGTTCCCGCGAGTTATGCCGCACGAGAGGAGCATCGCGCATGGCGACCTATGGAATGAAGATATTCACCGGCAACAGCAATCCCGAACTGGCTCACCAGATCTGCGATTCCCTGGAAATACCCTTGGGCCGGGCGCTGGTGAGTACCTTCAGCGACGGGGAAATCCGAGTCGAGATCGCCGAAAACGTCCGTGGTGCCGACGTCTTCGTGGTGCAGTCCGGGGCGCATCCGGTGAACGATCACCTCGTGGAATTGCTCGTCATGATCGACGCGCTCAAACGGGCTTCCGCCCGGCGCATCACGGCCGTCATCCCCTACTACTGCTATTCGCGCCAGGACCGGAAGAACAAGCCCAGGGTCCCCATCACGGCCCGCCTGGTGGCCGATCTCATCACCAGCGCCGGCACCCACCGCATCCTCACCATGGACCTCCACGCGGGACAGATCCAGGGGTTTTTCGACATCCCCGTGGACAACCTTTACGCATCCCCGGTTCTTCTTCCGTACATCCGGGAACACTTCGGTCACAATCTGGTGATCGTTTCCCCCGACGCCGGCGGCGTTCCCCGCGCCCGGGCCTACGCGCAGCGTCTGAAGGTGGGCCTGGCCCTCATCGACAAGCGGCGCGTGGATGTAAACGAAGCGGAAGCGCTCAACATCATCGGTGAAGTGGCAGACAAGACCGCCATCATTTTGGACGACATGGCCGACACCGCCGGCACGCTTGTGGGAGCCACCAAGACGCTGCTCGACAAGGGCGCCATGGAGGTGCATGCCTGTGTCACCCACCCGGTGTTGTCCGGGCCGGCGGTCGAACGGATCGAAAACAGCGCACTTAAAAGCCTGGTGGTGACCAACACACTTCCTTTGAGGCCTCAAGCCGCCCTGTGCGACAAGATCAAGGTGGTTTCGACGGCGCGACTTTTCAGCCAGGCCATCAAGAGCATCCACAACGAAGATTCCATCAGCACACTCTTCGAAATCCAGCACTGACGGCTCATTCCGCCACCGGCCGCATGCTGGCTTTCCCCTTCCCGTCGGGGGAAGCCGCCTGAGACCCCAACTGTGGCCCGGGAAGGCGCCATGGTGAGACCCGATTACCTTTTCGACATCGACGATTTCCCACCCCCCGCTTATGCGGTGATCTATGCCTTGCAGTGGGCGGTCATCATCTTCCCGGCGCTCGCCATCACGGCGAGCCTTGCTTCGCGCGCGTTGCACTTTTCGAGTGTTGAAGAAGTGAGGTTCCTTCAGTTCACCCTCATCACCACCGGCGTGTTCACGGCGGTTCAGACGATCTGGGGTCATCGTTACCCGCTCATCGAAGGCCCGGCCACCGCCGTCCTGCTCACGTTCACGCTCCTCGCCCCTTACGGCTACGGCGCCATCTGTGGGGGAACCATGGCGGGAGGCGCTTTCCTGACGGCCCTGGCGGCTTCCCGCCGCCTCGACAAGGCGCTCGCCTTCTTCACCCCCAACGTGGTCGGGGTCATCCTGATGTTGATCGCGTTCACGCTCCTGCCCCATCTGGCCGGTCTGGTCGCCGGAATCGAACCGGGCGGCTCCTCCCGGGGGGCTCCCGAGGTTTTCCTGGTGAGTTTGTTCCTGATGCTTTTCATTACGGCCTTCGCCCACTGGTCCCGGGGGATCTGGAAAACGCTCGCCCTGTTTCTGGGAATGGTCGTGGGAACCGCGGTATTCGCCGTCATGGAACGTGTGGATGCGACTCCGTTTCTGGAATCCGCCTGGATGGCTTTCCCCGTTCCGTGGATCGCGCGCCCGCCCGAGTTTCCGTGGCCGGCCATAGTCGCCTTCGCCTTCACTTATGCGGCCGTGGCCGTGAACAGCCTGGGAAGCATCCAGGGGATCGCCAACATCACCGACGCCCATCGACTGCCGGCCGGCATTCGCAGAGGGCTTGTGGTGAACGGGATTTCCGGTTTCTGCTGCGGCCTGCTGGGGGTGGTGGGAACCGTGAGCTACAGCACCGGCCCGGGCGTGGTTCTGGTGAACCGGGTGGCGAGCCGCTACGTGGTCACCTGTTGCGGCGCTCTCCTTCTGGCCGCGGCTTTCCTTCCCAAGATCGCCTCCTTTTTGGCCCTCGTTCCGGCCGCCGTGGTCGGCGCGGCCCTCACTACCGCCATGGCCGGCCAGGCGGGGGCCGGGTTCGCCATCGTGCTCAAACAGGGCCACTTCACCGGGCGCGACACCTTCGTCGTCGGCCTCCCTCTCATGGTGGGCACCCTGATCGGCTTTCTGCCGCCGGCCTTCTTTGAATCCCTGCCGAGCCTGCTCCGGGCTTTCCTGGGAAACGGCCTGGTGACGGGGATCGTGCTGGTGATCTGCCTCGAACACGCCCTTCTGAAACCCCGAACCGAAGACCAGGCGGAAGAACCATGATCGCAAGCAAACGCGGCAACCGGCTCCGGCTGCCACTTCGGAGGAACAGCCCGTGCCCCGACCTCCGGCTCTCCCGGCGGCGTGTGGACCGGCACTTGAGTGCTCGGGAAAAACAGGAGGAGTCCCTGAACCGTGACCTCAGCGGATAGGAACCCAGCAGAGCACCCCGCCGAAGGCGCCGGCGGCGAGGAACGGGTGGCCCAGGTCCCCGTATGGATTTACGATGCGGACGGCAAGGCGGCGGCTCAGCCCCAGTGGGTCATTGAGGAACACCCGGTGACGCTTTTCGTCAACGGAGAAGAACTGGTAACGCTCCTGTGCGCAGGCCATCACCTGGATGAGCTGGCCGTCGGCTTCTGCCTGGCGGAAGGCTTCATCGATCGCCGGGAGGATCTGCGGGAGGTGCGCTCCGACGCCGGCGAGCGGCGCGTGGACGTGTTCACCGCGCGGGAATCCGCTCTGGCCAAGAAACTCTGGGCCAGGCGTACCGTGACTTCCGGGTGCGGCAAGGGGACCCTCTTTTACAGCGCCATGGACCAACTCTTGAGCGCCCCGGTGGAAAGCCGGATGAGGATCCGCCCTGCGGACGTCCGGGCCCGCATGCAGGACCTCAACCGGCTCAGCCGCACCTACCGGCGCACCCACGGGGTCCACAACTCGGCGCTGGCCACCCCGGAGGCCGTCGTGGTTTTCCGCGACGACATCGGGCGGCACAACGCCGTGGACATGCTGGTGGGGCATGCGTTCCTCGCAGGTCTGCCCCTTGACGACAAGATGCTCATCACCACGGGGCGCCTCACTTCAGAAATCCTCATCAAGGCGGCGAAAGTGGGCATTCCCGTGCTGGTGAGCCGAAACACCGCAACCACGCTCGCCATTGAGTTGGCAAAGGAACTCAACATCACCTTGATCGGTTATGTTCGAGCCGGCCGGTTCACGGTCTACGCGGGAAATCACCGCCTCGGCGCTCCACCGGAATGAAAGGATGGGCGTCAGGAAACATCGGACCCTTTTAGCCGTTGGATCGGCGGGACATCGCCTCGATCTCAATCCCAGGAGTTCGTCCTCAATGCTCAGGAAAGCCAGAACCAGCGACATGCGAATCATTCAGGAGATGCTCAATCACTATGCCTCCCAGGGCAAGCTCCTGCCCCGATCTTTGAGCGAACTCTACACGCACCTTCGCGATACGTTCGTTTGGGTGGACGAGGAAACGGGCCAGATCGTGGGCTGCTGCAGCCTTCACATCGTCTGGGAAGACCTGGCTGAAGTACGTTCGCTGGCCGTTCGGGAAGACCAGCAAAAACGAGGGATCGGGCGACTGCTGGTGGAAGCGTGCCTGCAGGAAGCCGAGCAACTGGAAATCAGCCGAGTGCTCGTCCTCACCTACGAAATCGCTTTCTTTGAACACATGGGCTTTTCGCAGGTGGACAAGAACATCTTTCCCCAGAAGATCTGGGCCGACTGCCTCCGTTGCCCGAAGTTCCCCAAATGCGACGAAACCGCCCTGCTCCTGGAACTCAAACCCCGACGGGATCCCGCGAACTCTTACGCACACTGAAGATCTCGCTTGGGAAAGATCCGTTTTCCAGTGAGCGCCCGCACCTTAGGCATCGCAGTTGCCATCGCCGGGGGGAAGCAGGCGCTCATGCCGGATTTCGTTCAGCCTTCCCCTGGGAGATACCGATTTTTTTCTTGGCAAACGGAGAACATCTTGTTATCAAACGCAAGATTGAGTTTACCCATGCGTCAATCCTGTTCCAGGCGGTGAATCGTGGTGGAAGAGGTGAGAGGCAGGCAACTGAAAGGCATGGTCTTCCTGGGATTCCTCCTGGTGCTGGCCTGGCTCACCTCCTGCTCCACGGAAGTCCCGTATCATGTTCCGCCGTCCTCGTTGCCGCAAGAGGGTGCGGCGCCCCCGCGGCAAACCTGCGTGGTGAAAGAACCGCTGAGGGACCCCGGCGCGCCACGGACGGTCGTTCACGAAGTGGCGCCGATGGAAACGATCTGGCGCCTTTCCAAGATGTACGGCGTCCCAATGGAAGACATCTACCGGGCCAACGGCCTCAAACCCGGAGTTCCCATCCAGATCGGTCAGAAGCTGGTGATCCCCAACGCCCGTACCTTCCGGAACATTGTTCCCCTCTACCCCAGTTCCCGCTGGCGGTACATAGTGATCCACCATACCGCCACAGAGATCGGAAACGCGGCTCTAATCCACACCAATCATCACAGGCGGGGTTTTTGGAACGGCCTCGGGTACCATTTCCTGATCGATAACGGCACCTTGGGCAAAGGGGACGGCCAGATCGAAGTATCGCCGCGGTGGATCAAGCAGCAGGATGGCGCACACTGCCAGGCGGGAGGGATGAACAGCATGAGCATCGGCGTCGCACTGGTGGGAAATTTCAATATCGAACAACCCACGCCCCGGCAGCTTCATTCCCTGGCCGTTCTCATAAAGAGCCTAACCGACTACTACCACATCCCTGCAAGTCGGATCCTCGGTCACGGGGATGTTCCGGGAGCCAGAACGGACTGCCCCGGGAAGCGTTTCCCGTGGGCCAGCCTCCGCCGCTACCTGGCCGCTCTGGAAGATTCCGGAAACTCGACGGCCTCACACCGTCAAAGCGTGGTCGACCTTCACTGAGAGCTTGTCCCAAAAAAGGTATCTTCTCAATTCGGGGTGACTGATTTTTGCAGCAAGGTAATGGATTCCGGCTCCTGGATAGGGGTCCAGGACAGGTTTCGCCGAAATGACGGGGGGCTTGGGTGGTTTCGTCATTTCGGCTTAAGCCGGAATCCAGACGGTTTATCTCCAGTTATTGAGATGTTACGAAGCTGGAGCTTCCGCCCAGTTGTGTTCCCAAGCTGGAGCTTGGGAACAAGGTGGAATGCCCCGCCCCATCGGCCCGGTTTTCCGACAACTCCTTCGCATCGCAGACGATTCCCCATTACCGCCTCTCAGCGGAAGACCCACCACCGATGTCTTCCACATCATCCAAACGGCGAGAGCCCTCACCGTGTCGATCGTTCCATCGGAATACTAACGAAGTCCCCCCTTGGCAGGTCCCCTCGCCGCGTTGTATTGAATCCAGAAGCCTCGGCGGCGTGTTGGAGAAAAGGTTGGAAGGGATCGAATGGCGCAGAATGGGAAATTCGAAGATTCCGAAAGCCGCGGGCGGCTGGCGTACACGGAGGACGATCGAACCTGGGCGTCGCTCTGCCATTTCAGCGCACTGCTCGGAATGGTCTGGTGGATTCCGACGAGCGTCGCCTGGCTGCCTTTCGGGCACCTTTTTTGTCCCCTGGTGGTGTGGCTTTTCAAGCGACGCCGATCGCCGTTCGTCGATCGGGCAGGCCGTGAGGCTTTGAATTTCCAGATCGCCATGACCGCCTACGGGGGCGTCGTCGCAACGGTCCTATCCGGGGTGTACGCTTCGCTCGGTCTGTGGGCGCTGGCGCTCACCGATCTCGCCTTTGTGGTGGCTGCGGGGGTACGGTGGAGTAACGGTAGGGAATACCTCTATCCGCTGGTGCCTTTCAGGTTCCTGTAGGGAGCCTGGGGGGTTATCGAAGCGCTGGAGGATCCAATGGGAGGATGTGTCATGACCGTCGAACGCAGACTCGTCCCCGTGCTTCGTGAAGGCGTGGACGTCATCAAGATGATCTTCTTCCGACAGATGAGGATCCATCTTTCGGCGAAGCATCCCCGCGAGGACGTGATCTTCGTAAACCGGCTCGCGGGGGCGATTTTGAACGACCTTTTCGGGACCCCCAACCTGGAGGAACCCTATGCGTCGTTCGCCAGGGAAAACAGGGACTTGATCGAATCGGAGCTTCGAGCGGTGGGAACCCACTTTGAAAGGATGCGGATCCCGCTCACCGACGCCCTCTGGGTCCAGTTTCTCTGCGATCACCAGGAAGGCGTCGACAGCACGCACATCTTGGAACGTGCCCGCGACCTGGATATCCTGCTCGTCGACCGCGAAGTCCCGCTTCCCGCGAAGTTCATCCACCTCGCCAGGAAGTTGGGGGAAGCTCACGATTTGCTTGCGCGCAGGCGATAGCCTCCCTGCAGGACCTGCGGAACTACATGCAAGGGGGACGTGGGGAAAAGGTCCCCGGGGGACCCAACCACCTCATGCAGGGAGCCCGACCGCAGGATGCAGCGGAGATTGACACCCGGTGGGCGGAACCATTAAACTCCGATCCTGTCGATTATGATCGTTTTGCACCGAATCCTCACAAGGCAAAGGGAAAGCGCCATGGCTCGCACGAAAGACCGAAGCAGACTCAGATGCCGAAAAGGCTTCACGCTCATCGAACTGCTCATCGTCATGATCATCCTGGGACTTCTGGCTGCGCTGGTGGCTCCCAAGATGTTCCAGAAGGTCGGAAGTTCCAAGCAGAAGGCGGCGAAGGCCCAGATTGCGCTTCTGGGAACCGCGCTCGACGCGTATCGCCTGGACATGGGGAAGTATCCGTCAACCGATCAAGGCCTGGACGCGCTGCGCACCAACCCCGGCCACGACAACTGGGACGGGCCCTATCTGCCCAAAGACGTCCCCAAGGATCCGTGGGGAAACGCGTATGTCTACCAGAGCCCGGGGGAGCACGGAGACTATGATCTCTATTCTCTGGGCGCCGACGGTCAGGAAGGCGGCGACGACGAAAACGCGGACGTGGTCAGCTGGGAATGAGAGGCTGTCTTCCGAACAGGCTGAACCGATTCCCGGCGAGCGGGCGGAAACCGACAACCGCCGGCCCGCCCCTTTCAGGCGACTCCGGCCCCCCTTACCTCCGAGACCGACTTTCGTTCCGGCCCGGCGGTGAGGGAAGCCCGGGAGTCTTGTTGAACCCCGCAATCGCTTGTTCGGTGACATAGAGAGGGCATTGAACGCCACACGCCATGGCCTTCAACGCCGACAGTACGTTTCCACGGTTTCTTCCTGCCAGTCTTCCCACAGATAGGCCGCTTCGCGCCCCTGTGCGATCACTCGGAAAGCGTAGCGGACCTGTTCTTCGTAGAACTCGCAGTACGGGCTGGGGGCTTCCAGCGTGCCGGAAACCACCTTGACTTCCGCCGGACACGGGGCACCGCAGTAATGCCGGATCGCGCATCGGCCGCAAGGGACGATGCGTTCCACCCGGCGTTCGACCACGGAGGCAATAGGACGGCTCGCCAGGACAGCGCTCAAGTCGTCCCGGAAAAGGTTCCCCCCACAGAAGGCCGGAAACCCTATGAACTCGCTGCACGGGAAAACATCGCCCCGGGCGGACACGGCGAAAAAGCAGCGGCCGCCTCCGCAGGGGGAAATGTCGCACATGAGGCGCCGCCCCGTGGGGCCCGCCACAGCCGCCAGCACGTTGGCGAAATTCGCCACGACCAGCTTGCGGCCCGTCTTTTCGTACAACTGCCAGGTACGGTCCAGAGCCCGGCAGAAGGCGTCAGCCAGTTCCGCGTTGTCAGGCTTCAGTTTCAGGCCGCCTTCTTGAGTGCATCGAACGGGATTGAACATGACCACCCCGATCTCCCGTTCGTGGTAGAAATCCACCATGGCCGGAAGGACCGAGAGGTTCTCCCGGGTGACCGTGGTGATCACGTTGAAGGGCGGGTAGCCGGCCAGCTTCTCCATGACTCGGACCACGCGGTCGAAGGTGCCCGTTCCCCCCCAGGTCCTGCGCGACCGATCTGCCACTTCCGCAACCGGACCGTCCAGCGAGATCCCGATCCCCACGCCGTGTTCCATGAGGAAATTCATGGCCTCGTCGTCCAGGAGCGTCGCGTTGGTCTGGACTCCGAAGTCGAACCGGTCGCCGTATTTCTCGATCCCGGCGAAAACCGCATCCCGCGCCAGCATGGGCTCACTGCCATGAAAGATGATCTGCGGCTTGAACCCTTCCGGCGCGATGCCCTGGAACCAGACATGCAAACGTTCCAAGGCCCCGCACACCTCGTCGGCGGTCATGGTTTTCCCGCTTCGGCGCATGTCTTCGGGGAGATAGCAGTAGCTGCAGTTCAGGTTGCATCGCTCCGTCGGATTGAAATAAACGGCCGACGGCTTGAGTCCGAAACGCAGGTGATCCATCTCCCGTCGGAATCCTTCCGCCTCCCGTTGGAATTCCGCCACCAAGTCACCACTCAAGGCGGCTTCCAAATCGTGCCGTTCCACCAGAGCCCAAAAGGCCGTGTCCGGCTCCACCACCGCCACGCGATCGGGAAGGCCGATTTCTAGCACGGCGAACTGGGGACCATAGCCCGTGTTGGCATGCCGGGGCGTCTTGTTCAAAGCGTTTTCAGCATTCATGTGGCGGCCTCACTGCACTTTCTTCGCCTTGGGGGTGAGCAGGATGTAATGGGAAAGGCCCGTGTTGTTTCCCAACTGGCGGCAACGACGACGATAGGCGATGATCTTCGAATCCTTCTTCATGACATCCTCCTTTGTGCGGTTGCGGGGTCACAAAAAAACCCGGGTCGAGCGCCCGCCCCCTCATGGGCGGGACCCGATCCGGGTTCCTTTTACCATCGGGTTCCCGTAAAGAACGCTTGCCTGCAGGTCTTCTGGCTCTCGGATCAACTGAAAGGTCGCGGCCTTCCCCCCGGGGTAAACCCCGGAAGTGACCGAGCCGACGCTCTTTGCGACCCTTCATCCCCGATCACAGCGGCGGGACCGCCACGGATTCGCACCGTGTTCCGGGATGCAGGAAGCCTTCCATCGTCAAACCGTTCTCTTCATACGCGAAAACGGACGCACGTGTCAAGGGTGTCAGACCCCGTTTTCGACTTTCCTGCATCCGGAAAGCCTCCGCGTCGTTGCTCCCGATCGGGGAACCCGCTGGCGGCCCGGTGCACACCCCCAAAAAAAAAGCGGGGCCGTCGCCCCGCTTTTTCCGGAAGCGCTTCAGCACCGCCCTTACGCCGCTTCGGCGTTTTCCAGACCGGCATCAGCGCTTGACCGGAATCTTCTTCGGCTTCGCGGATTCCACCTTGGGAATCTCAATCCGGAGTACACCGTCCTTATAGACCGCCTCCACTTCATCGGCCTTCACTTCCACCGGAAGGCGGATGGAACGACTGAAAGACCCGAAACGCCGCTCCAGCCAATGGTAGGACTCATCCTTCTCTTCCCGCTCCTGCTTCTTTTCACCGCTGACAGTGAGGACGTTGCCCACGATCTGTATATCGAGATCCTTCGCGTCAACACCGGGAAGATCGGCCTTCACCACGATCTTGTCCTAGGTTTCGGACAGGTCGAAGGCCGGAACCATCGGGATTTCCTCCCTCCTTACCGAAGGCATCCACTCATCGAAGAAACGATCGAAAAGGCTCCACTCCCTTGGAAAAGCCAACGCACGTTCCCTGCGTTCCCATGGAATCAGTCCGAACATATCCACTACCTCCTATCTCACCGATTTCTCAAGCCTATCTGATAATTCCGTTCCAAAATTAATTAATGGATTCCGGGTCAAGCCCGGAATGACGGAAAAAGGACCGGACGAATCCGGGTTCCTTCAGTGCCCGTCACCCCGGTCCCGGATCAAGTCCGGGATGACGGACCCGGGGTCCATGTCGAGGGGCTGAAGATTTCCGGAAGCAGAACGTGTTTCCGAAAATCTTTGACGACCCGCCGGTCCGTGTCTTCACGGGCGCACCAGCAGAAGTTCCACATCCACCGGCGCCTCAATGAGCCCGTGGGCCATGGGCGCCTTCTTCACCGCCACCAGCATGATCGGGTTCATCGCCGGGGCCGGGATCGTGGTGCGAAACTCCATCATCCTGGTGGGTTTCATAGAGCTGCGCATCGCCGAGGGGATGGCCCTGGACTAGGCGGTCATCGACGCCGGGGCGGTGCGGTTCCGCCCCATGATGGTCACCGCCGCCGCCGTGGTGGTGGTGGGGGTCTCGGTGATCCTCTTCGATTCGATCTTCCAAGGGCTCGCCATCTCGCTGATGGCCGGCGAGGTCGCTTCCCTGGTCTTCTCGCGCATGACGGTGCCGATCCTCTACTACATGGACAAGCGCTGGGAGTTCGCCCACGGGCATCATCTGCATCGTTTGTTTTACGGCTAAAAATATCAGAAATTCCTTTACATCATCGGTTGAGAGAGACTCCGGGGGCTTGCTGTGTGTATAAGCTTGGAATGCTCGCACCCATCCTTGATAGCTCTTCAGAGTTTTGGGCGAATAATGTCGCAAATGGATTTCGTCCGCCAATCGCGCATATTCCGATTTCCAAGAAGCCCCGGATATCGGCTTTTCCCGAATAAACAAAGATTCTACTTTAACCCGCGTGCCCGGTCCTGCACCGATAGCACTCTGCTTCTTGTTGTCCAAAGGAGCGGTTTCCGGAGATACGGCGGTTCGCTGCAACGGTTGCTGGCAAGGAATCTTTCTTTCTTGAAAAAGCGCATAATACAGATTGATCGCCTTTACGGCCTGCTCCTGTTGCGCCTGTGATTGCTGTTTGTCCCGCAATTTTGCGATGAAAGGGTGCAGGCTCTGTAGATGATTGGGCTGAAAATGATATTTATGGCAGAAGTCCAGATAATAGCGGAGCCATTTTTGATACATCCCATGCAAGTTGTCCGGGATGGCCATATTCCGGAGATGTCCTTCGAATTTCAATTGTAATGCGGATGGAATTGCCAGCATCTGGAATCCTCCATTTTCCGGATAATTCTTATTTTGACATGATATACGGAAAGTCTGACATAAACTATTGTCAAACACCTGTCAAGCCTTTTATGAATAATTTGTGGTCAGTTAAAGCTGACTCGTTCGTAAAAAATCGGAATTTTGATCTTTTAGCGTTGTAACCTATTGACTTTATTAGGCCCGAAATTTGAAAAATAGCGTCTTTGGGCTTTTTTACGAAGGCATCAAAGCTGGAAAAGGGGAACTGGCGACCCCCGGCTTCAAGACCTGCATCAAAATGATTGTTACCGCCGGATCACAGGCCCTGGAGTTCACCGGAAACTGTACAATTACTTGTTAGCCGGAAAAATGAACGAGAAATCAATACGCGACAGACTGGTTGAACACGGGCAGACATTGTTCCGTGCGCCAAAGCAGCCGGTTTCTTTCACTAAGGAACCACAGGCCGATGCGTTGCTGAATGACTTAGATAACCATCCGCATGCCTTTGTTTTAGCATGCGTCATGGATCGACAAGTCAAAGCGGAGAGAGCATGGCTGATTCCATATCGCATTTCGGAGAAAATCGGTGGCTTTTCAGTGCAGAAGCTGAGTGAACTATCGCAGCAGGAGGTAAATCGTCTCATGAGAGAACCGGAACCACTCCACCGGTTCGTTGACACAATGGCCCATAACTTCCATTCAGCGGTGCAACGGATCAAGAACGACTATGGGGGCGATGCTGCACTTATTTGGAAAGGAGAGCCTTCCAGCGCGGAGGTTGTATATCGTTTCTTGGAATTCGACGGAGTCGGCCCAAAAATCGGTAGCATGGCCACCAACACTCTCGCACGAGATTTCAAAATTCCCTTTTCGGACTACTACTCAATTGACATCTCAGCGGATGTTCATGTGCGGCGAGTCTTTTCCAGACTTGGTTTATGTGCTGCTGACGTTACTGTGGAACAAGTGATATACAAGGCACGGTCGCTTTACCCAGAATTCCCTGGAATGATGGATTTGCCATGCTGGGAGATAGGGAGAAACTGGTGTAAATCGCGTGGACCGGTATGCCGCGACTGCTATATGAACGATGTATGCCCGACTGCAAGATAGAAATGAGAACGGCTAACAACCGCATTAACTCGGACTGGCAATTCCGCTGCGCTCCATTGCCATCCGGTTATGCGGAGCGTTCCTCCGGACGCGCTTCGCGCGTCCGGAGGAACGCGGCGCTCACTTCGTTCGCAGCCTGGTTCCGAGGCGCGCGAAGCGCGCCTCGGAACCAGGCTGCTTCACCTGACGTGGTGTCCGTCAAGCCTCTGGCTTGCCGTCCACCCCGCAGGTGAGCGCCGCGTTATGTGCAAAAAGGAGGAAGTTATGCTCAAAAAACTCATTCTAGTTTCAATTATTTTTCTTGTCAGTGTGTCCATGTTGTCATGCGATAAGCTATCAGGGCCGAGTCCGAGTGAAATCCTGAACAATTATCTTGATGCCTCGTTGAAAGGAAGATTCGAGGAAGCATATTCATATGTTTCAGCTGAGGATAAAGCTATTAAGGATTTACACAGTTACCTGAAAGAAAATGAGAAAGAAGATAATCCATTTGCTCAAGCCCTAGTCAGTAAAGTGTCATATAAAATTCTGAAATTAGATAAGTCCGAAAAGAAGGCCTCAGCTGATGTCGAGATAACTCTACCGGACCTTGGGTCAATGTTCACTGATGTTATGGGGGCCGCATTCAAATCCGCTTTTGGGGGCGGAGATGAAAAAGAAATGGAAAAAGAATTGGCACAAAAATTTGAAAGTGGCGAAGTTCCTCTGACAACCAAGAAAGAAACATTCCAATTGGTAAAAGAAAAAGATGGATGGAAAGTTTTTTTGGACTGGAAAACTGAAAAGGTTAAAAGAGAAAAGCAAACAAAGATTCAGACTCTCTTGGCTGAAGCTGAGGTACTAAAGGAATCAAAGAAACTTCATGGAGCTGCCCAAAAATATGAAGAGATCTTAGAGCTTGATTCAGAAATCGTTGACGCTAAAGAGGGGCTTCAGGAAACCCAAAAAGAGATAAAGTCATTTGAGGAAAAACAAGCATATATAGAGAATGTAGTGCTATATGACATAAAGGCAAAGTATCATAAAACATATTTAGAAGAAAGAGTCCCAGGTGTTGAATTTAAGCTAAAGAACAAAGGAAACAGGACACTCAATGAAGTAGAAGTTACTGTCTATTTCAAGGATGCTAATGGAACGATAATCGCAGAAGAAGACTACCATCCTGTACTGGTTACCAAATATTCATTTAGTGGAGACAATAAACCACTTAAACCAAACTACATATGGCAAATGGAAGCAGATCATTTTTATAAGGCTGAAACAGTTCCGACTGAGTGGAAAGAGGGGGCCGTTTCTGCAAAAATTACCAACATAGAATTTGCAGAATAGTCTTTACATAACAATGCTCTTGCAGCGGATCGCAAAAAAACCGCGCCCGCTGAAGCGCCGCGTTATTCCCCCGGTCGGAGTGAAGGGTAATTGATTCGCCTATGTTAGATATTTTTGGACAGGACTACAGCCAATACTGGGGCGGAATTTGGCGACAATTCCGACGAAATAAAGGACTATATTATGGAAATTATCATAGGCCTAATCATTTTTTATGTGATTTATCAATTTATTAAAGGGTTTTCCGGAAAAGGCAAGGCTACAGATAAAAATGAGGTAACCCTGCGTGTGGAAGTTTCCGGGCCGGGTGATTATAGCAGTAGCTATAATCGTTCAAGTCGTCCGGGCGGCCCGCCAGCCAAATGGTACGGGCCATCCATGAGCGTAAAGGTAAAAGACTATGATATCCCAGGGGGACTTGTCTATGTCGGCTCAAATTTGCCTGATAATTATGGTTATGAAAATGATGCGTGCCTGATTGATCCCAGCCTTAAAGTGTCTGCCGCTGAACCATGGGAAGCCGGGGACCAGATGGGGTACTGGCCAAAATTTCATAACATTCCAGCCAAAAGCCGCGGCGCATATTTGAAATGGCTTGTCGGTGGACGCTCAGAACCAGAAGCCTATATCGGCTATGTGTTTTTATTTTTTTACGGCCTTGAACGGCGCTTGATTGTCGATGGTGCAAAAGGAAAAGTTTCTTCACAAGAGCGATCTGCAATCGTAAATGAGGTCAGGAGGCTATTGAAAATATACGGCGGCAATCGTTCTTTTAGTGGTTATGCCAACAATTTCCTTGCTATGGAATGGGCGCTATATCAAAGCGATAATCCCGCTCCTTCCTATATTGATTTCGATGACCGATATTGTACCGAACCTTTTCAGTTGGTACTGGCAAAACATGTCGCAGATGGGAAACCCATTCCGGCCGATATGGCGCTTCAATGGTATCGCCTTAATCCAAACATGAGCCTTCGTACGCCTGCTCGCCGCTGTGCGAAAGAATTTAAGTACCTGTTTACTCGTCGGTATCAGACAAAATTTGGTGAAGGGATCATTGTCAAGCCCAACAAAACCCGTCTTAAAATTGATTATCGCGCTGCCAGCCCGTCCATTCGGGGAGATATGAAGCTTAAAGTGCCGGATTTGCCCAATCCTTTCATTTTAACGGGGCCCATAAACAAAATTAACGAGATAATTGACGAATGCACACAGGAACTGGACCCGTATAGCCGTTTTCTCGGCCGCAAAGGAAGCGACCCTAAATCATTGACTGCGCTTTCGTTGATCCCAAAAGAGCTTATAGCCCAGTCATCAGGAGCAAAGACCATTAGGGATCGACTATCTCGAATTTGCCAGGACGGCATTGGCTTTCTTCCACTGGAAACTCTTTACAAAACAATTGGCCAAAAACCCCCAGTAAAGCTTCTGAAGAAAGAACTTGAAAGCCTGGCTTCCTTTATCGACAGCATGGGCTACGGAATCGCACCCGATATTCGTTATCACAACATGAAGCCAACCATAGATGGCAGTGTCACGGTTTTCCCAAAGGGTCATGGCATGGATTTTATGCCTTCGAAAGAATTTCGCACAGTTGCTACTATCTTGAGGTTGGGGGCTATGGTGAGCCAAATAGACAAAGACCTTGCTCCCGAAGAAGAGACAATCCTTCAAAGTCTCATTTCAGACAACCGGGAACTTACATCCATTGAAAAGGATTCACTCACGGCGTTCTTGCACTGGTGTATTCATACGCCGCAAAATGCAGTTGGTCTAAAATCGAGACTTTCTGAAGTAAGCGAGACAGAAAAATCGGCGATCAGCCACATCTTGATTACAGTAGCTCATGCTGATGGTGAAATCAAACCTGAAGAGATTAAACAGCTTGAAAAGCTATATACAACCCTTGGGTTAGACAAAGAACAGGTGACCGGCGATATTCATGCACTTGCCGCAAACAGTGGACCTGTTACAGTTGGGCTTAAAGATGAAGACGCCTCTTACGCTATACCGCAACCGGCAAAGCCACTTGGAACGTCAATGGGTTTTGTCTTAAATGAGGAGCTTATTCGAATCCGCAAAGAAGAAACCAAGCAGGTAAAAAGTGTACTTGAAGATATTTTTGCAGAGCAAGAAGAAAAAGAAGCCGAAGAGCCCCTCGCGGGAGCCACCGTTTCAAGCAATCCATTGTCATTGCTTGATACTGCCCACCAGCGTCTTTTCAATAGCCTGCTTGAAAAGGAAACCTGGGAAAGAGCGGCTTTCCAGGAAACCTGCAAAAGCTTGGGCTTGATGGTTGACGGGGCAATGGAGGTTCTTAATGAATGGGCTTTTGAAAATGCAAACGCACCCCTGATTGATGATGGGGAGCCAATATATGTGGATGTAAGCCTTGCAAAGGAGATTGTTGATGTCCAATAAAAAACCCAAGCTTCGCCCAAGAGAACGTGACGCCATAATCCAATCGCTTCGTGCCGGGGTTACTCCACGAACGGGTTTACAACATATACAGGTCGGGCGCGTGAAAGAGGTTGAAGCGCTGCTTAAGGATATCGAACGAGTAGTAGACGGTGGTTCAGCGTTTCGCCTTATTATTGGAGATTTTGGTTCCGGCAAAAGCTTTTTTTTGCAGTTGATTCGAATTATTGCCCTTGAAAAAGGGCTTGTAACTATTCATGCCGATCTTGCACCCGATAGGCGTATCCACGCCACAGGGGGCCAGGCAAGGAATTTATATGCCGAATTGATGCGCAACCTTTCCACGCGAACCAAACCGGATGGAAATGCGATTACCAGCGTCGTTGAAAAATTCATCACCGAGGCCAGAAAAAGGGCCAAAGCTACGGACCAGAAAGTTAATGCCGTCATTGAATCAAGGCTCAACAGTTTAACGGAACTTGTCGGAGGTTACGATTTTGCCAAGGTAATTTCTGCTTACTGGCAAGGACACAAAGAAGAAGACGAACAACTCAAGGTGGATGCAGTTCGTTGGCTCCGCGGTGAATTTTCGACCAAGACCGATGCCAGACAGGCTTTGGGCGTGAGGTCAATTGTTACCGATTCTAGTATATATGACCATTTGAAACTTGTCAGCTTATTTGTAAGGCAAGCTGGATATGGCGGGCTTTTGGTCATGCTTGATGAAATGGTAAATCTTTACAAGCTTTCCAGTAAAAAAGCCCGAGTATCGAATTACGAGCAGATTTTGCGAATGCTTAATGACTGTCTTCAGGGAAGCGCAGAACATATTGGATTTTTGTTCGGTGGAACACCTGATTTTCTGTACGATCCTCGAAAAGGACTATTTAGCTACGAGGCTCTGCAATCCAGACTTGCGGAAAACACTTTCGCCAAAGCAGCTGGCGTTATCGATTACACGTCTCCAATCCTCCACTTAGCAAGCCTTGCGCCTGAAGAGGTATATGTCCTGCTTGGAAATTTACGCCACGTCTTTGCCTCCGGGGACCCTGAAAAATACCTGGTTCCAGATGAAGCTCTGGCATCGTTTTTGGAACACTGTTCCAAGAAAATCGGTGATGCCTATTTCAGAACTCCGCGAAACACCATCAAGGCCTTTGTCGATATGCTGGCAGTTTTAGAGCAAAGCGAGACCTTAAAATGGCACCAGCTTATCGAGCGGGTGGATATTCAGCAAGAGATAAATACTGATATGCCCGATATTGAGACTGACGTTTCTGAAGATGATGAACTTGCAACATTTAGGTTATAAGTAGGCTTCATGAGCGAATCTATCGGCTTTAATAAACTGCATAAAGGTGTTCAAAAATGGATTTGGAGCCAGAAATGGGCTTCGCTCAGGGACATTCAAGAAGAAGCCATCGAACCTGTTTTAGATGCTGATTGCGATATTGTCATTAGCGCATCCACTGCTGCCGGCAAAACTGAAGCGGCCTTCCTTCCAGCTTGTTCTAAGCTAATAGGGCAATCCCCTGATGGTGTCGGCATTTTATACATAAGCCCGCTTAAGGCCCTTATAAACGATCAATACCGAAGGCTCCAGGGCCTTTGCGAGATTCTGGGTATTTCAGTAACCCCGTGGCACGGTGATGTCCTGCGGTCAGTTAAAATAAAGCAGCGGAAAAACCCAAACGGCATTTTGCTTATAACGCCTGAATCGCTGGAATCACTATTATTAAACCAGGGCAGCTGGTGCTCAAAGGCATTCAAATCACTGTGCTATATTATCGTGGATGAATTTCATGCCTTTTTAGGCACCGAAAGGGGTTGTCAGCTCCAATCCCTTATGCATCGGCTTGAATTTCTGATTCAGCGAACGATCCCTAGAATTGCTTTAAGCGCTACCCTCGGCGATATGAAACAGGTGGCCGATTCCCTGCGACCAAACAAGAGATTGCCCTGCAAAATTATTGAATCGACTGTCTCCCATTCTGATTTAAAGATACAGCTCAGAGGCTATCTGACGCCGGCACAGCAAAACGAAGAAACAGAATCAACAATGGATGAGATCATCGGGGATCTTTACAAGATTTTGAGGGGCAAATCCCATTTGGTTTTTGCCAACAGCAGGGCGCGTACTGAGGAAATAGCAGCAAAGCTGTCCGACCTGTGTGTGCAGAGCTTGGTTCCCAATGAGTTTTTTCCTCACCATGGCAGCCTTTCCAAAGAAATCCGCGAAAGCTTAGAGGCACGGCTTCAAAAGGAAAAGCTGCCGACAACTGCAGTTTGCACAATGACCTTAGAGCTTGGGATTGATATCGGCAGCGTTGATTCTATCGCGCAGGTGACATCTCCCCATTCCGTTGCCAGCCTGAGGCAGCGACTTGGTCGTTCCGGAAGGCGTGGTGAGCCTTCTGTATTAAGGCTTTTCATCCCAGAGGACGAAATAACGGTCAACAGCCATCTTCTTGATCGCTTGCGCGTACACACGGTTCAGTGCATTGCGATGATCAACTTGCTTTTGAAAAAATGGTATGAGCCTGCTTCTTTAAATCAATATCATTTCTCAACATTGGTACAGCAAACGCTTTCTGTGATCGGTCAGTATGGTGGCGTCCGTGCTCAGCAGCTATGGGCCCTGCTATGCGAAACAGGCCCATTTTCAGTCGTTGACCAGAGCTTGTTTGCAATATTTTTGCGTGGATTGGGTGAAAATGATTTAATCACACAAACCGCGGACGGGCAGCTTGTTTTAGGGTATAAAGGGGAAAAGATTGTCGAGCACTATACCTTTTACACGGCTTTTAACACTCCGGAGGAATACAGACTTGAGTATAATGGAAAAGCCATCGGTACGGTTCCAATAGACAAGCCTCTGGTTCGCGAGCAACACATTATATTTGCCGGGAAACGTTGGGAGGTTTTATTCGTTGATGATGAAAACAAACTGATCGGACTAAAAACGGCCAAAGGCGGAAAACCCCCTAAATTTAGCGGTGATGGCCTTATGGTACACGATATTGTACGGCAGGAAATGCGGCGGGTTTATAGCGAGAAAATTACTCCCGTCTATTTAAATGATGCCGCCAAATCGATCCTTAAAGAAGGAATAGACAACTATCATGCATTAAATCTCGATAACAAGCAGATTATCCAGGCAGGCAGCACGGTTCATGCCCTTCCATGGCTTGGGGACCAGACAATCAACACGATAACTGTCCTTCTTCGAATGCACGGATTGTCGGCAGACTGCTTTGGCGGGATTATCGATATAAGAAATACCACCATTAACGATTTTTTTTCGGCAGTTAAACATATCCTAAGCAACACCAAGGTAAGCCCTACAGAGCTTGCAAGCCTTATTCCCAATACAATCATTGAGAAGCATGATCCTGTGATCCCAAAAGAATTGCGAGATATCGGATATGGAGCCAGATCATTTAATGTGGATGCTGCCTACAGTTGGATTAACAGGCTGTGGCATAACCATAGCGTTCACAGGACGCTCGTGACCTCGCGCCTGTGACGCTAACCGTTGGGCACGTAAAAGGAGGTAACATAACATGATTCCAGTTCAAGAAGCAATTACAGGCAAGGAAAACCAAGGACAATTATCGTCTCCATGTCAGGCACTTGTTCAGTTCTACCGCGCTTTCAATCGGGGTGATATGAAAATGATGTCAGAGAACTGGGCACAGTCTGACGAAATTGCAATGGACAACCCACTTGGCGGTATCAAGCGCGGCTGGGCTGAAATTCAGCCAATTTACGAACGCATATTTAACGGCCCCGCCGAAGTGTACGTCGAGTATTTCGACTACACCATCCACGAAACGACGGAAATGTTTTACACCGTAGGAAGGGAGCGAGGATATTTCCGCTTGGGTGGCGAGGAAATAACTCTTGCTATTCGCACGAGCCGAATTTTCCAGAAAATCGATGGTCACTGGAAACAAGTCCACCATCATGGCTCAATCGAAGACCCGCAGTTATTGGGTAGGTATCAATCGGCTGTTTTGGGTAAGAGATCGTAAATGCCTAACAAGTCCATCAACTCGGGCAGCCAAAAGCGCCGCTTCGCCCTACTTTTGGCTGCCGGTTATGTCCAACGTTGGGCGGACAAAGCGCATATCCGCCGCGGATTCACTGGGCATTACATCTACGGTTGAGGAGGCAGCAAGATGAGTAAAGATAACTACCACTATCATCACGAACACCACGCAGCGCCTCGCGCAGGCGGTGCAACGGACCGTGCAGGCCACGACCAGCACGCAGGCCATAGCCCGAAGATGTTCCGTGACAAGTTCTGGCTCTCCTTGATCCTGACCGTCCCCGTTGTCTTCTGGGCACCCCACATCCAGATGATTTTCGGTTACACGGCGCCCGAGTTCCCCGGCTCGGCAGGGATATTGCCTGTCCTCGGCACAGCCGTCTTTCTCTACGGGGGCTTGGTCTTCCTGCAAGGAGCATGGCGAGAACTGAGGGTGCGACTACCGGGGATGATGACCCTGATCTCCCTCGCCATCTCGGTGGCCTTCATTTTCTCGTGGGTGGTTCAGCTCGGGTTCATTCAGGCGGATGCCATCTGGTGGGAACTGGCCACTTTGGTAACCATCATGCTGCTGGGTCACTGGATCGAGATGCGCTCGATCTCGCAGGCGCAGGGTGCGCTCCAGGAACTCGCGAAACTACTTCCGGATACCGCGACCCGGGTCTCTGAGCAGGGCGAGGAGACAGTTTCGGTCAGCGAGCTGCGGGAGGGCGACATCGTGTTGGTCCGCCCCGGTGAGAGCGTGCCAGCGGACGGCGTGGTCCAGAAGGGCACGAGCGATCTCAACGAAGCCATGATTACCGGCGAGTCCAGGCCGGTAAAGAAGGCGGAAGGCGATGAGGTCATCGCTGCAACCATCAATGGTGAGGGTTCCCTGCGCATCCAGGTCACCGGCACAGGTGAAAAGACCAAGCTCTCAGGAATCATGCGGCTTGTGGCCGACGCGCAAACGTCCAAATCCCGGGCGCAACATCTGGCTGACCGGGCGGCCCGGATCCTGACTGGAGTTGCGATCGTCGCCGGCGTGGTCACGCTGGTGGTGTGGCAACTCCTTGGCGCATCCATCGACTTTTCCATTATTCGTGTGGTCACGGTTCTGGTTATCGCCTGCCCGCATGCTCTCGGCTTGGCCGTGCCGCTGGTTGTCGCTATATCGACGACCTTGGGTGCGCGCAACGGCCTGCTCGTGCGGGATCGCCGTGGGCTGGAGGAAGCCAGGAACCTAGATACCGTGATTTTCGACAAGACTGGGACACTCACATTGGGAGAGTTTCGGGTGGTGGAAATGTCGGTAGTCGAAGGGGAAGACGAAGAGAATTTGCTCCGGGTCGCGGCCGGGGTGCAAGCAGAGTCCGAACACCCGATTGCGCGTGGCATTGTAAAGACAGCGTTAGAGCGCAATCTTGAGGTGCCATCGGCGGATGGATTCCGGGCGCTTACCGGAATGGGGATCGCGGCATCAGTCGCGGGTAACGAGTACCGTATGGGTGGGCCCTTACTCCTGCAAATGGAAGATGCGCAGGTGTTGGACACGTTGCGCATCGCAGCAGAGGCAGCCGCTCATCGCGGCCAGGCCGCCATTTACCTGTTCAGGAACAGCCAAGCCCTGGCGGTCTTCGCAGTGGCCGATGCCATCCGCGAGGAGAGCAGGGAGGCCATCCGCGCGCTACATGCCCGGGGCATCGAAGTGGCCATGCTCACCGGCGATGCGCAGGCGGTCGCGGATGCCGTCGCCGCCGAACTGGACATTGACACCGTGTTCGCGCAGGTGCTGCCGGAGGACAAGGCCGCCAAGGTCCGCGAACTGCAAGCGCAGGATAAGAAGGTCGCAATGGTCGGCGACGGTGTGAACGATGCCCCGGCTCTGGCCACGGCTGATATCGGAATTGCGATCGGCGCCGGCACCGATGTCGCAGTGGAGGCCGGCCATATCGTGCTGGTGCGGTCCGACCCGCGCGACATACCCAGGATCATCACGCTGTCCGCAGCCACTTATCGCAAGATGCTCCAGAATCTATGGTGGGCAGCGGGCTACAACATCGTCGCGATTCCCCTAGCCGCAGGGGTGCTCGCCTCGTGGGGTGTGCTTCTAACCCCAGCCGTCGGTGCGGTCCTCATGTCGGTGAGCACAGTGGTGGTCGCGATAAACGCCCAGCTTCTGAAGCGGGTGCGACTATGATGACTCTCGCATGCCGCCCAACAACCGATTGCAGCTGACGGTCCGCTACGCGGCCCAGCACTGAACCGGGACGTTAGCTCTATCAATCCCATGGATAACTCAACATATTCCACTTCCGAATCTGACAGCATGGTGAGTCGAGCTGACCTGCCCGGCGAAGACCGCGAAGTTCAGCTGGACGTAATGCGTACATGGTTTTTCCAGAATTTTGAGGATCCTGCCGAACGAACTCCATATGAGTCTGCTGAGGGTGGCTACATATGGATCTGGGGCGGACCTTATGAAGCGCGAGAAGAGTTGGAGGACGAATTTGGTGGCGTTGTCCCAGACGAAGTTATTGAAGAGCTCTCAGAGGAGCTTGACGCCATTTGTTGGCAGTGGGCTCCAACCGAAACGCCCGGGGATTACGACGAATATCTTGCTGACGATATCGCGCAGATCACAGAATTCTACCATAACTTTTCTGGCGCGATATTGGACATCGAAAAGATGCTAGAAGCGAAAATTGATAGCTCTGCAGAGGATTGCTTTTTCCGGCTCCTATACGTCAACGTAATTACGGCAATGGAAACCTACCTGTCAGATGCGTTCATGAATTCAGTAGTACCTGACAAGGAACTTATGCGCCGCTTTGTGGAGACAACGCCAGAATTTAAGGTAGAAACAATCTCCCTGTCTGAGGTGTACAAGGCTGCAGAAGAAATTGAACATAAAGCCAAGTCGTATCTGGTTGATGTAGTCTGGCACAACTTAGGTCGCGTAAAACCGATGTAAAAAGCTGTTCTCGGAATTGAGTTCAACAACGAAATAGGCGATCTAGTGAAGGCGATTCTGAAGCGCCATGACATTGTTCATCGGAATGGAAAGACGAAATCTGGCGAAAACATTGTTCTGACCAAGAATGATGTAACGCAGCTTGTCTCTAAGGTCGAACACTTCATTCAAGACATTGATGTCAAAATGAGAGAAATAAGAGCTAACAAAGAAATGCAGCCGACCGCTGACACGGCGGCTGATTTCTGACGTTATGCCTGTTGACACCCGTAACGGGACAGGTTACACCACGTCACATGATCCGGAGCTTCAAGCACAAGGGACTGGCCTGTTTCTTTCAAACTGGTAGTACTGCTGGAATCCAATCAGCTTACGCAAAGAAGCTCCGTCTTATCCTCGGTCGGCTTCATGCCGCTTCCAGCCCTCAGGACATGAATTTGCCGGGGCTGCGGCTGCATGAGCTGAGCGGAAAGCGAGCAGGTACCTGGGCCGTGGACGTCAGTGGAAACTGGCGGATTACATTTAAGTTCTCAGGCAATGACACCGAGTTTGTTAACTACGAGGACTATCACTGAGGTTTTTGCCATGCTTATGCACAATCCTCCCCATCCCGGCGAAATCATTAGAGAGCTCTGCCTGGAGCCGCTGGGTATCTCCGTCACCGAAGCTGCCAAGGCTCTTGGGGTGAGCCGGAAGACCCTGAGTGCAATTCTAAATGGTCGAGCAGGCATCAGCCCGGAGATGGCCGTACGACTTTCAATTGCCTTTGATACGTCGGCCGAAAGCTGGATGAACCAACAAGTCCAATTTGATCTATGGAATGCAGAACAGCATCGGAAGGAACTGAAGGTCGAGCGAATTTCTGCTGCATAACCCGCCATTTTGGCATAACAACGGGTTCAACTCGGACGCGGGCAAAGCCCGCGCCGGTTAACCCGGCCGTTAGTCTAAATAAAAGAGGAGGTGATACTATGTCTTCAGCGAAAGAACAGATGAGCAAGATCATTCGTGAACAGCCTGATGATAGCTCCTACGATGAAGTTCTTCGTGATTTAGCCTTTGCTCGAATGGTTGAGCGCGGCATAGAGAACTCCGATGCAAGGAGGACGACCAGCAATGCCGAGATGAAACATAGAATTAGAACATGGGAGAAATAAACTGGACTGATGAAGCGGAACGATGGCTCAAGGATATTCACGACTACATAACTCAGGATAGCCCAGAATCAGCAGTACGGGTAGTTGAAGCTATCTACGAAAAGGCACAATTGCTGGGTCGGTTTCCAGAAGTAGGCCATAGGTACGATAGAATCCCAGATCGACATGAAAGAACGCTTGCCTGCAGGTCTTCTGGCTCTCGGATCAACTGAAAGGTCGCGGCCTTCCCCCCGGGGTGAACCCCGGAAGTGACCGAGCTGGCGCTCTTGGCGACCCTTCATCCCCGACTACAGCGGTGGGACCGCCACGGATTCGCACCGTGTTCCGGGATGCAGGAAGCCTTCCATCGTTAAGTCGTTCTCTTCATACGCGAAAACGGACGCACGTGTCAAGGGTGTCAGACCCCGTTTTTGACTTCCTTGCCTCCGGAAAGCCTCCGCGTCGTTGCTCCCGATCGGGGAACCCGCTGGCGGCCCGGTGGACACCTAAAAAAAAGCGGGGCAGTCGCCCCGCTTTTTCCGGAAGCGCTTCAGCACCGCCCTTACGCCGCTTCGGCGTTTTCCAGACCGGCATCAGCGCTTGACCGGAATCTTCTTCGGCTTCGCGGATTCCACCTTGGGAATCTCAATCCGGAGTACACCGTCCTTATAGACCGCCTCCACTTCATCGGCCTTCACTTCCACCGGAAGGCGGATGGAACGACTGAAAGACCCGAAACGCCGCTCCACCCAATGGTAGGACTCGTCCTTCTCCTCCCGCTCCTGCTTCTTTTCACCGCTGACCGTGAGGACGTTGCCCACGATCTGTATATCGAGATCCTTCGCGTCAACACCGGGAAGATCGGCCTTCACCACGATCTTGTCCTCGGTTTCGGACAGGTCGAAGGCCGGCACCACCGGGATTTCCTCCCGCCTTACCGAAGGCATCCACTCATCGAAGAAACGATCGAAAAGGCTCCACTCCCTTGGAAAAGCCAACGCACGTTCCCTGCGTTCCCATGGAATCAGTCCGAACATATCCACCACCTCCTATCTCACCGATTTCTCACGCCTATCTGATAATTCCGTCTCAAAATTAATTCCGCTTGAACACTTGTCAAGAGGGGGCGAAACAGGCCTGCGCCCACGGTTCCCGCACCCCCCTTCACCCATCCGCAGGGCCACACGGCCGTCACGGGTGCCTTGCGGCTCCTCCAAGAAAAACCGGCACTGGAAAGATCCCCTGTGATAGAAGGCTTCAAAATGAGCCCTCGATTTGCTAGGCTGTTTTGAGTCCGAAAGCGTTCCGGGCGTCATGGCGCAACGCAGCGACGAAGCCGGAACCTTCCCGAAGGAAGAACGCAAGCCCCTCAAACCATGGAGCCGGATATGGAACGACCTACAGAAAACTACTGGCAGTTGCGACTCGAAAAAACGCGGAAGGCGCTGGAGGCCAACAATTTTCAGGTCTACACCGCCGAGGACGGTTCGGCGGCCGCTCGGATCGTCATGGATCAGATCCTGCCGGAGACCGGAGCCCGGAGCGTCTCCTGGGGTGGATCCGGAACGTTCACGTCCACGGGGCTCTATGACACTCTCCGCCGGCGTTCCGACCTGGAAATCATCGATACTTTCGAAAAGGATCTTTCCGACACGGAAAGAATCGAAAGGCGGCGGCGGGCTCTGCTCGTCGATCTTTTTGTCACGGGAACCAACGCGGTCACCGAGACCGGGCTGCTGGTCAATCTGGACATGATTGGAAACCGGGTGGCGGCCATCACCTTCGGCCCTAAAAACGTCGCAATCCTCGTCGGGCGCAACAAAATCGTCCCGGACTTGGAAGAGGCCATGATGCGGGTTAAGGGCTATGCCGCCCCGGTCAACGCCATGCGACTTGACAAGAAGACCCCGTGCGCCAAAACGTCCTACTGCGAAGACTGCAACAGCCCGGATCGGATTTGCAACCATTGGACCATCACCGAGAAGGCCTTTCCCAAGGGCCGCATCAAGGTGGTGCTCATCAACGAATCCCTGGGAATCTGAAGCCGCTTCCCGGTTCAGGAGGAGCCCGATGGCGGAAAGGATTCAATGCGACGTAGCGGTTCTCGGTACGGGTCCGGCGGGACTCCAGGCCGCCATCCACGCGGCGAGAAGAAAGGCGGACGTGCTCGTTCTGGGAAAGATCGTGAAAAGCAGCGCCTATCAGACGCACGTCGAAAACTACTGCTGCATCGACGGCACGACCGGTGAAGCCCTGCTCGAAGAAGGCCGCCGTCAGGCGGAACGCATGGGGGCCCGTTTCTTAGACGAAGACGCCGTGTCCATCCGGAAAACGCACCCGGGTTTTGAAATCACGACGGAAGGCGGCTCGATCGTAAGCTGCAAGGCGGTGGTCCTCGCCATGGGGATCTCCCGGAAAACCTTGAAGGTTCCCGGCGAAAAGGAATTCCTGGGCCGCGGCGTCAGCTATTGCGTGGAATGTGACGCCCACTTCTTCAAGGACAAGGTGGTGGCGGTCGTCGGCTGTGAAAGCGCGGCGGTCTCGGGAGCCCTGACGCTGCTGTTCTACGCCCGGGAAGTTCACCTGGTCTGCCGGAAACTTCTGGTCGCGGAAAACCTGGCGGAGCGCCTGAGAGAAACCCCCGTAGTTCTTCACGAAGGACGTTGGGTCGAAGCCATCGAAGGGACCACGGAAGTGGAAAGCCTTCTTCTCGACGATGGAACCCGGCTCCCTGTACAAGGGGTGTTCATAGAACTGGGCGCCAAAGGCGCCGTCGAACTGGCGGCCGAGCTCGGCGTGGCGCTGGATCCGGAGACCATGGAGTACGTATCGGTAAACCGCAGGCAGGAAACCAACGTAGCGGGTATCTATGCAGCCGGGGACATCTGCGGTCCGCCCTGGCAGATCGCCAAGGCGGTGGGAGAAGGCTGCGTAGCCGGGCTGGAAGCCGCGGCATACGCCAAGAAACCGGCCAAGGAAACGTCATGAATCACCTCAAAGCTATCGGATTCGATCTCTTCAACACGCTCATCACCGTGGAACCTCACGCGCTGGACGAAGCGCTGTCGCGCCTCACGGAGCACCTGGGTCGGTGCGGCTTGGATGTGGGATTCGAAGCCTTTCGCGCGGTTCATCGCGAGGAGGCCCTGCGCTTCATCCGGGAGGCAAAAAAAGACGGACGCGAGACCCACAACCGGTTCTGGATCAGCGCCGCCCTCCACCGCATGGAATATGACGTCCCCCCGGACGACCCCGTGATTTCCGGAGCCGTCGACGCTTATTTCAGCGCTTTCCTGGAGCTGGCCCGGCCGATCCCCGGAACCAAGGAAATGCTGGGCACCCTGAAAGGCCGCTATCGGATCGGCCTGCTTTCCAACTTCACCCACGCACCGGCCGCCGAATACATCCTGGACCGGCTTGATCTTTTCCCGTTCTTCGATACCGTCGTCATCTCTGGAGCGATCGGTTACCGCAAACCTCATCCGGTCGTGTTTCGACGGCTGTCCGAAGGCCTGAAGACACCGCCGGATCAAATCGGTTATGTGGGAGACGATCCGGAGTGCGACGTGGTGGGAGCTCGGCAGGCGGGTCTTCAGCCCATTTGGACCACATACGTGAAAGACCGTAACATTCCGTTCGCCCCCGGACTCTCCGCGGCACCCATTCCCGATCCGGACGGCGGAGTGCCCCGCATTTCCAGCTGGGAGGACCTCGCGGCTTTGTTGGAAAGGTGAAGGCACGCTCCCGCGCGACGCGAGTCCCCCTTATCAGGACAGGAAGAAGCCCGCACCGCCCGCCGCCCACGCTCGAAACCGACCGTTTTCCCTGGCGACTTCAATGGAGATTCCGAAGGCCCGACTCAGGACCGGCGAAGTGAGCACTTCATCCTTGGGTCCCTGTGCCAGGACCCGCCCGTCTTTCAAGACAAGGACGTGGGAAATGACCGGAATGATCTCTTCCAGATGATGCGTCACGAAGACGAAGGTGGGGCAGTCGGGGGCGCGGCCGAGCCGTTCAAGGGATCGAAGGAGCTTTTCCCGCGCCACCAGGTCCAGCCCGGCGCAGGGTTCATCCAAGATCAGGAGCCTGGGGCGGGCCATCAGGGCTCGGGCGATCAGCAAGCGCTGCTTTTCCCCCTGGGAGAGCACCCCGTAGGAAGACCCCAGGATATTGGAACATTCCAGGCACTCGGCCAGATTCCCAGCCAGTTCACGGTCCTCCGCCGTGGGTTGCTGAAAGATGCGGCCGACGGCGGCATATCTGCCGCTCACAATGAGATCCAGTGGTTTCTGGTTGGAAGGAATCTGGGCCTGCAGGAATGAACCGACCCACCCGATGTCTTTCCGGAGTTCGCGCAGGTCGATTTCACCAAAGCGCCGTCCCAGAACCGTGACGCGCCCACGGGTCGGCCAATGATAGCCCGCCAAGACCATAAGGAGCGTGGTCTTTCCGGAACCGTTGGCTCCGAGGACCACCCAGTGCGTCCCCGGCGCGATCGACCAATGGATCCCGTCCAGAATGAGCCGGCGGGACCGCACCAAAGAAACGTCTTCGAGAGCGATCCAGCGCTCCGGGGGGCCTGGAGTCTCGGAAGTCTCCAAAGGGTGAAGGGTATTCTCGGACAAGCTCCTAGTCCGACCACGTGAGGACAATCTTTCCAAAATGGCCGCCCTCCTGCATCCGCTGATGGGCCGTTTCGACCTCTTCAGCATTGAAGACGGAATCCACCACGGGCTTCACGCTACCGGAAGCCAGCAGCGGAAGCACCTGACTCCGGAATCGGCGGACCAGCTCCGCCTTTTCTTCCCGGCTGCGGCTTCTGAGTACGGACCCGATGATCTTGAGCCGCTTCGTAAGGAGGGGAGCAAGCGTTATTTCCCCCGTATGTCCGCCCATGAGCCCGATGATGACCAGCCGGCCGCCGGGTTTCAAGATGTCCAGATGCTTTCCGAGATACGGCGCGCCGATCCAGTCGAGAACCACGTCGACCCCGCGGCCGTCCGTCAGCTCCCGCACCCTCCTGGCGAAATCTTCGGTCTTGTAGTTGATGCCGGCCCAAGCGCCCAGCTGCAGGCAGCGTTCAATTTTTTCCGCCGTCGCCGCAGTCACGATGACGCACGCTCCTGATTCCCGAGCCAGTTGAACGGCGGCGGTCCCGACGCCGCTTCCTCCACCGTGGAGGAGCAACGTCTCGCCTTTTTGAAGCCCCGCCTCCAGAAACAGGTTCAGGAACGCCACCAGAAAAACCTCCGCAGCGGCGGCGGCCTCGGTGAAGGACAGGTTTTCCGGAATGGGGATCAGGTGGTCTTCCGGGATCACCACGTAGCGGCCGTAGCCTCCACCCGCGACCACGGCGAAAACACGGTCGCCCACGTGCCATCGGCTCACACCGGCACCCAGCTCAACCACGTAGCCGGCGCAGTCCAAGCCGAGAATCGGCGAGGCCCCCGGAGGCGGCGGATAGAGACCGCGCCGCTGCAGAAGATCGGCTCGGTTAACCGAAAAGGCTTCGACCTGCACCAGAACTTCGCCTTCGGCGGGTTCGGGGCGCGGAACCTCGGCCACAACCAGCTTGTTCCAGTCACCCGGCTTTCCGGTTTCCTCAACCCGGATGGCCCGCATGGTCGCTCGGTTCATCTCATTTCCCCGTTTTCAGCAAAGGAATAGTAATCGAGACCCGCGATGATGATGTGGTCGTGCACCGCGATGTCGAGATCTTTCAAAATGCCGCAGAGCTTTCTCGTGAGCTGGCGGTCGGCCTCGGATGGCCGCGGGTCTCCACCCGGATGGTTGTGGGCGAAAATGACCGCGGTGGCCCGATGCTTCAACACCGCTTCCACCACCAGCCGGGGAAAGACGGCCGTGCGGTTGACCGTCCCCCGCTGAATTTCTTCAGCCGCGATGAGCCCGTTTTGGCTGTTGAGGGCCAGAACGTAGAAGACCTCGTTGCGTTCGCTCGCCAAAAGGGATTGCAGATACCCCACCGCATCCCGGGTGGATTGGAGGCAGTTCACCCGCTTCCACCGGTCCTTTTGATAGCGGTCGAGGAGCTTGGACGTCAGAGAAATGAGGGCCGCAGCCTGGGGTCCGATCCCTTTCACTCGACACAACCCGGCCAAGGGCGCGTCCAAAACGGCCGAAAGGGACTTGAATTCATCGAGCAGTCGCCGTGCCTCGGGCTTCACGTCCCGCCGCGGAATGGCGAAGGTCAGCAGCAGTTCCAGCACCTCGTGATCGTGGAAACCTTCCAGGCCACCCCGCTCGAATCGTTCCCGAAGCCGTTTTCGGTGTCCATCGGGGCCCAGCGTCATGGGATCCAACCACTTCACTCACACGGTATTCGGAAGGACTCCTGGAGGCACGGCGGGCGACGCTCCGTGCCGGCCGGCGCGTTACGCCCGCGGACAATCAGCTCTTTTCCAACTGGGCGATCTTGTCACGCAGCACACTCAGCAGATGATCGAAACTCCGGTTGGTCAGCACCTCGTCGAACTGCTTGCGGTAGTTGTTCACGAAGCTCACCCCCTCAATGACCACATCGTAGACCATCCACTTCCCGTTTGTGCGCACCATGCGGTATTCTACGGGTATTTCCGATTCCTTGTAGCTGATCCGTGTCTTGATCTGCGCGTAATCGCCCTCCACCCGTTCCTGATCGTAGTAGATTTTTTCTTCGCCGCCGGTGTACGTGTCCACCCGATCGATATAGGTGTTGTACAGCAGCTTTTGAAAGAGTTCCACAAATTCATCGCGTTCCTGGGGCGAGAGCTTCTTCCAGTGCCGCCCCAAGGCCCGCTTGGACATCTCCTCGAAGCTGACGTAATCATAGGCGATTTCCCTGATTTCTTCCCGCCGTTGCTTTATCCTCTCAGGCGTGGGTTCAGCGCCGCCCAGGTTGAGCACCTCCAGCACCCGGTCCGTCCCCGCGCGGATGACTTCCATCGGCCCGGGCTCGGAGGCGGCCCTAACCCAGGTGGCACCCGACATCGTGACCACGGCAACCAGAAAAGCCAACCATCTCGACTTCGAACGGCAACCCCATTTCATGATTCTTCCCCTCCTTTAAACGTATCAGAAGCAGAAAAAGGCCTCGAAAACTCGGGAACATCCTGGACGAAAAAGCACTTGAGATAGCGTGTTTCCGGCATGGCGAGCACCGGAGGATGATCCAGTGCCTGACCGCCCGCCTGGAGCAGCCTGAGTCGCCGGCCGGCCGCGAGCGCCGCCTTGAGGAGTATGCCCTGAAAGTCCTGTTCGCTCACGTGATACGAACACGACGAGGTTACAAGGATACCCTCGGGTTTGAGCGCCAGCAAGGCCCGCCGATTCAAATCCGTGTAGCCCTTGAGGGCCTGCTTCAGGACCGATTTCGTCTTGGCGAAGGCCGGCGGGTCCGCAACAATCACGTCGAAAGCCCCGCGCGGCGTTCGCTTCAGGTAATCAAGCGCCTCAGTCCTCACGAAAGAGACGTCCTGCGACAAACCGTTCAGGCGGGCGTTTTCCCGGGCCCGTTCGACGGCGGCTTCCGAAGAGTCGACGCCCGTCACTTCGGCCGCTCCCGCCGCCGCAGCCACAAGGCTCCAACCTCCTTCATAGCAGAAGAGGTCCAGAACCCGCTTTCCTTGAACCCATCGCCGAAGCGCCTCCCGGTTGTCCCGCTGGTCCAGGTAGAGCCCGGTCTTCTGGCCGTCCAGGGGATCGACGGACCAACGCAGCCCGTGACAGTCCACCTCCAGCGGCCCGGAAAGACTCCCATAGGCCACGCCCTTTTCCAGGGGGAGTCCTTCCAGTTGCCGCGCGCCGGTATCGTTCCGGAAGACGATCGCCCGCGGATTCAACCTTTCCGCAAGAACCGCATGGAGGTCCTCTTCCACCGCCGCCATGCCCGCCGTGGTGACCTGTGTGACCAAAACGTCGCCGTAACGGTCCACCACCAGTCCTGGAAGACCGTCTGATTCTCCAAAAATCAGGCGGCACACCGAAGCCCCCGGGTAACACGCCGCCCGATAACGGACCGCCGCTTCCACGCGGTCCCGAAAAAAAGCCCTCGTCGGTTCCTGCCCGGGTGCCCCGACCAACCTCACGGCGATGAGCGAACGGGGATTGATGTACCCCACACCCAGCGCCCTGCCGCTCCCGGAAACCACCGTCACCCACTCCCCGGGGAGGAACTCCTTGAGTCTTTCCTCGACCTCGTTGCTGAAAATCCAGCGATGACCCCTGAGGATCCGCTTCTCACAAGCCGAGCTAACCCTGACCGTCCGTGCCAATGCTTTGCCTTTCTCCAAGGGACTCCACGATCCTTGACTTCCCGGCATCGCCCCGGGCGTCTTCGTTTCCCGGGGATTCCCCTGTCGACGTCCTAGAGAATCCCCCTTGGAGCGGCGTCACGAAACCGTCCCAGGAGGCTTTCCGAGACTGAAAAGACGGCCATCCGGATCCCTTGGTAGAAGCGCGGCCTTGGCCGCGACCGGCGGTTTTGAAGGAGCGGCCTTGGCCGCGATTCGCGTCGCCTGCCTGCCGGCAGGTCGGCAAGCCGCCTCCTGCCCTGGCGCGCAGGTTAAGCACCCCCTCATACGTTCGGCGGGCGAAAGCGCCCTGAACGCCTAGACGTTCCACTATCTTTTCCGGAAATCCCACCCCCGAGGCCGGGGACCGTCACCGAAAGCTTGTCCTCAAGCTATCGGCCGGCCGGCAAAATAAAAAAAAAGCGCTCCCCAAAGAGCGCTCCCCTCGTGGCAACCCGCCTCGTTTTCAGTCTTCCGCCGTACGAATCGATTCCAGCAGAATCTGGTAATCTTCATACATGTCCGCATAGCTTTCGATGATCTCATAAAGATCGTCCAGATCCAGGCGGATCACCGCGTCCTTGTCGGGAGCTTCCTCCTTGAGTTCGATCCAGATCCAATCCAGAAGCATTTCTTCCGGATCGGCGTAGCCTTGCTCGTTTCTGTCCAGCGAACCGTCAGCCACCTTGCGACTCACGTTCTTGATGGCGGTCTTTACGAAATCTTTGAGCTCCATATGGGACGGCCTCCCTCGCCTATGCAGTCGGTACGATCATGCGGGTCGAATCTTCAACGTACAAGGCTCCATAGCCGATTTCCGCCGACGATTCAATCACTTTGTAACAAAACTTTGTAACAAAACCTCCCGCCGGGCCGATCTTTATGATAATTCCCACCGGCTCCGCGCCCCGTCCCACGGGGGACAGAAAGAACAAAGGCGGTCGGGGATCGTGCGACCAATGGACACCTTAAGCAAAAAGGATAACGAAGGTCAAAAGATCCCCCTCCCCCCTCCCCTTAATCCCCTCCCACAAGGGGAGGGGAAATAGAATTTTCCCCTCGTTCCCAAGCTGGAGCTTGGGAACAAGAAGGTGGATGCTGGAGCTTGGGAACAAGGTGGATGGTGAAGCTTGGGAACAAGATGGAGCGCTTCGTCATTGTGTGGCGCAGGGAACCAGCTCCACCTGGCCTTCGTGAGGCAGCAGGTGCGGAACGCCTTCGATGATGATTTCCTTGCCGTAATGCTCTTCGAGGGACGCGATGTCTTTGCGCTTCTGGTTGAGCAGGTAGTTGGCCACATCCAGGGACAGGGTGGCCCGGACCGACGCCACGGACTCGCGCAGCACACCGTTCCAGATCTTTCTTAGATACCACAGAGCGTTGGTTTCGGTGGATCGCACGAGGCCCGTCCCCTCGCAGAAGGGACAGTCACGGTAGGAACCCAGCTGGATGTTGAGCCCCAGATGCTGGCGGGATATTTCGAGCAGGCCGAACTGGGAGATCCGCCCGACCTTGATTTTCGCCTTGTCGCACTTCACCTCTTCACGCAGCCTCTTCTCCACCTCGCGGATGTGCTGGGAACTCCGCATGTCGATGAAGTCCACTACGATCAGCCCTCCCAGGTCCCTCAGCCGGAGCTGGCGCGGGACTTCCGCCGCGGCCTCCATGTTCACCTTGAAGCACATCTCTTCCAGCTTGCCTTCTCGGCTGGTGGTTCTGCCGGAATTCACGTCGATGGCCACCAGGGCCTCGGTGGGGTCGATGATGAGGTAGCCGCCCGACTTCAAAGGGACGCGCTTCTGAAAAAGCTGGTCGATCTGGTCTTCCAGCTTGTATTTGTTGAAGATGGGTCCTTCGCCCTTGTAGAGTTTGACGATCCGCTGGTGGCGGGGGCTGACGATCCGGAGGAAATCCTTGACCATCTTGTATACTTCTTTGTCGTCCACCAGGATCGTCTTCACGCTCGGGTTGAAATAGTCGCGGATCACCCGGGTCGCCAAGTCCCGCTCCTTGTAGATGAGGGCGGGCGCCGGGGTTTCCTGGGCCCTTTTCTTGATTTCGTCCCAGATGCGGAGCAGATACTTAAGGTCCTTGTTGATCTCACGCTTGGTCCGGTTTTCGGCCACGGTCCTCAAGATGATTCCAATATCCGGGGGAACTTCCAGTTCCTGGGCCATTTCCTTGAGGCGCGCCCGCCCGGCTTCGTCCTCTATTTTCCGCGAAACGCCGCGCTGGTTCTGGCCGGGCGCCAGAACCACATAACGGCCCGCAATGGAAATGTAGGTGGTGAGCGCCGCGCCCTTGTTCCCGATTTCCTCCTTAACCACCTGCACCAGAACTTCCTGGCCGGGTTCGATGACGTCCTGGATTTTCGCCTGCTCCCCCGCGTCCCGCTTGTAATATTCCGGGTGGATTTCGGAAAACGGCAGAAAGCCGTGCCGTTCGACGCCGTAATTGACGAAAGCCGCCTGCAGCCCGGCAAGGGCATTCACGATGATGCCCTTATAGATGTTGCCCACGTATTTTCCGCGGGTCGCCGTTTCGATGAAGAATCCCTGAAGGGACTGCCCCTCCACAAGGGCCACCCGAAACTCTTCCGGGTGGACCGCGTTGATCAAAAGATGCTGTGCGCTCATGGAGTATGTCTGCCGTTTCCTTGTGCAGCCTGATGCTGGCGGGCCTGGTAGATGAAGGTGCGGAGGGCGGCCTCCCGGTTGGGCTGGTATGAACCGTCGTAGGGGGCGTCCAGGTAAGGAACGCGTTTCTCGTGCAATATGGGCTTCAAAACGGCGGAGCACATGGTGCTGGGCATACAGGTAAAGGGAAAAACATTGATGATGCCGTTGAAACCTTCATGGAGGTACGACAGCGCCCCCCCGATGCTCAAGGCCGCCTCGGTGCCCACATCGAAGTTGAAGTGGCGCCCTTGATCCAGAAACCGTTCTATGGACCGGATCGAATGGTCGGGCTCGATGTCGAGCCGGCGGCGCACTACGCGGTAGACTTCGTTCTGCCGCCATCTCTGCCAGGCGTTTTCCACTTCCTGAACCACGAGTTTTTGGAGCGCCTCTCGGAATACCTTCCGATCCCCGCGGCGCCGGGCCAGGCGGCACTGCCGCTTGAGTTTTCGCGAATGTTCGTAGCTGACAAAATTGATCCATTCCCCGATGGACGCATCCACGACTTCCCCCCCCAAGTCTTCCACGCGGCGGATGATGTCCTGGTTGGAATCGGGGTGGGTCCGGAGATAGATCTCGCCGACAATTCCGATCCTGGGGCGCCTGGGTTTTCGAGGATCGATGAAGGTCCGGGCGGTGGACGCCACATCCTCCAACAGCCGGTAAAGGGCCCGGAAATCCCGGCGGCCCCCCACCTCTTCGATCAACCGTTCCATGGCACAGGCCGACACTTCCATGAACGCATCCGTCATGCCCCGCCGCCGTTCGTAGGGGCGCACCCGCCAGACGATCCGGTCCATGACGTCGCTGATGATCGTGGCAACATAAGCCAAGCGCCGGAAATAACGGGCCCGGTGGGCCGGCAGCAGGCCGGCGACCGCGTACGCGTCCTGCGTGGACAGGTAAGCGATGGGAATGTCCCGGTATTCCGG
This sequence comes from Desulfoglaeba alkanexedens ALDC, assembly GCF_005377625.1. GTDB lineage: Bacteria > Desulfobacterota > Syntrophobacteria > Syntrophobacterales > DSM-9756 > Desulfoglaeba > Desulfoglaeba alkanexedens. Next base: position 649,519 of record NZ_CP040098.1, read on the forward strand.
GAAGCGATCCAGGATCAGTCGCTGATACTTGTTGTACATGCCGAACCGGCATGGCCCGTCCGACTCAGGAAGAAAGTACACGTATCGATCCGCGGAGAACGCGCTTCCGAGCCGTTCCTTTTCCTTTTCCAGGTGGTAGAGGATATCGCCCAGCGTCACCTGGCAGGGAAAGCATTCCTTGCCCGACGTGAATTCCCTGCCGTAGGCGAGGCCCTTGTAGGTCTCCATGACCTCGGCGGAGACGCCGAAAGCCCGGAAAGCGGCCGCCAGAAACCGGGTACCCAAGGGCGTCATGAGAGGAAGGAGCAGCTTGCGGCCCGTAACGTCGAAACGCGCGATTCCCGTACATATGCTCCCGGGCGTTTGCGATGCTTCCAGTACCGTCATCTGTGGACTCGTCCTTTCATCTGAGGCACGAAAACGCCGGGGCCGGTTCCGCGGGTTCCACCCGGCCCCCGAACCGTTTCGCATGAACGGTTTTCACCACGTTTCGGTAGGCCTCGATGCGGGTGAGAAGCCCCGCCACCGCACTGTGCTCATCCAGTTCCAAGATGAGATACGGCTTTTCGCCCATCACGTGCCGGTAAAAATGCTCGATGAAGGAATCCGCCCCGCAGCTGAAATTCGTCAGATGCACCCCGTACCAGTTGGGAGTCCGAGCGATCCGCTTGGCCACCCGAAGGATTCGCGCTCCGAGACCCCAATACATGCGGGGAAAATCAGAGAGGTCCTCGCCGTCCACATCCAGGTAATCCATGGGAAGGGCCTGGATGCCGAGTTTCGCCAGATGGCGCCCCAACTGGAGGTTGAGCCGCTCATCGTAAAGGTTGTAGGGCCGGCCCGTCACCACCCACAGTGGTTCCGATTCCGGAAGTTCCGAGAGAACGCTGCGGCCGCGTTCCTGCAGCTCGCTGCGGAACGCCTCCGCCGCCGCCCACGCCGCCTCCACGGCCTTCTCAGCCGGGAGGCGCCGCGGCTGAAAACCGGCGGGAAGCGAACGCCGCACGGCATCCGCGATGCTTTCCACCCCTTCGCGAAGATGGATGGTCGGCCGGATAAGGCGCTGATCGGGGATCCTGAGCGCCGCGCGCACCATGAACTGGGACCCTGCTACCATCGGGCAGAGCATGCCGGGTTCCGCCGGGCCGGGCGTGGGCATGTCGATCACGTTGGGCAAAAACAGGTAGTCGACCCGGTCCAGGAGATATCTCACGTGGCCGTGAAACACCTTCACGGGAAAGCACGTCTCCGCCGTCATGGATTTGAGCCCCGCCGATACGATCCGTTCGTCCGTCCGAGGACTCAAACACACCCGAAAGCCCAGTTCCGAAAGAAGCCGCACCCAGAAGATCCCCCACTCCACAGCATGCAGGGCCAATGGAATTCCCACCACCGGCCGGCCGGGATCGACCCCCTCGGTCGCCTCTTCCAGACTCCCCGCCTTTCCCGCCAGCGCCTTTTCGAAAAGCCGCCGTCGTTCTTCAAAAAGGTTGGCGGCTGCGGCGCCCTTGTAATGGGTGACCTCGTAGCGCCCGCACTCGCCCCCCCAAATGCTTTTTCGGCCTCCAAAATCGTAGACCTTCAACTTGCATTCGTTGTGGCACTTTGGATCGGCCCGACAGATGGTCTCCTTGAAAGTCACCTTCATGGCCGCCATGGCCTCCAGGTTCCGCTGCCTGGGGACCACCTCCCCCTTGTGGAACTTCTCCCGAACAGCCAAGGCCGCACCATAGGCCCCCATCACTTCCCGATGCCGGGGAACCACCAACGGCCGTTTCAGCACCCGTTCAAAGGCGGCGACGATCCCCTGGTTGAGCGACGGGCCTCCGAGAAACATGATCCGGCCGCCGATGTGGCGCCTTCCCACCACGCGGTTGAGGTAATTATGGACAATGGCGTAGCACAGCCCTGCGATGAGATCCTCACGCCGCGCACCTTTCTGCGCGTAGCTGACGAGATCGGATTCCATGAAGACCGTGCAGCGTTCCGCCAGGTGGATGGGGTTTTCCGCCGAAAGAGCCAGTTCCTGGAATTCGCCCACGATGTTGATCTTGAGCTTGCTGGCCAGTTCGTGAAGGAAGCTCCCGGTGCCGGCGGCGCACACCTTGTTCATGTCAAAATCCCGGGGATGACCCCGTTCGATCCGGATGTATTTGGAATCCTGCCCCCCGATTTCGAAAATGGTGTCCACGTCCGCGTCCACGGCCACGGCCCCCAGTGCGTGGGCCGTGATTTCATCGATGACCAGATCCGCTTCCAGGAAATCACCCACCACGTTCCGTCCCGAACCCGTGGTCGCCACCGCGCGGATTTGGATCCGGTCGCCCACCTCGGAACACAGGGACCTGAGCAACCGCTGCGTCACTTCGATGGGCTTCCCCTGAGTCGGAACGTAACACTTGTGGCGAATCACCCCCTGCTCGTCGATCAAGGCATACTTGGTCGTGGTGGAACCGATATCCACGCCCAGAAACGTGGGCAGAGGATTCTTCGGCACCACCGGCCAGGGATCCAGGCTGTTTTCCGAGCTGAAGCGGGTCCATTCCAGGCGGAGTCTTTCGCCGCGGGGAAAAGACGAGTTTTGGGGTTTTTCTTCCGAGGTGAGCACCGCAGGGTCGACCCGGTTCCTCCACCCGTGCTTCACGGCCAGGAGCGCCACGCCCAGGGCCCCTAGGGCCGTGTGGTGTTTCGGCACCTGGATTTCCGGATAATAGTGGCGGAAGGCCTTCACCTGGAGTGGATTGGAAGCCATGCCTCCAATGAAAACTATGGGCGGATGGAGCTCGCGGTTGGCCACCAGGGTGCTCACATAATTGGCTGCGTTTCCGAAATGAAGACCCGCAATGATGTTCGGCAGCGGTTCTCCCTTGTTCTGAAGATGGATCATGTCGGACTTGGTAAAGACCGTGCACCGGCAGGCCACCGGTGCAGGATGGGTGTGCTCGAGACCCAGGCGGATGAAATCTTCCAGGGTCTTCTGAAGCCTTTCGGCGTTCATTTCGAAATCAGCGCCGTAAAGCGACGACGCCAGCCGCTCCGCCTGCTGGTCTATGAAGGACCCCGTTCCGGAAGCGCACGGCCCGTTCATGTTGAAGGCTTCCAGGTACCACTGGCTTCCGTTCTGGCTCAATTGGAAGAGGCATGCCTCGTGGCCGCCCATGCTGATGATGGTGCGGACCCCCGGCACCAGGTGTGCGGCCCCCTCCACCTGGGCGATGGTATCCACCTCGTAAGGCGCACCCAGAAGCTCCGCCAGCCGCTGCCCATGCGCGCCCGTAAAGGAAACGGACCGCACGTTCTCGGCACCGAACCGGTCATGAATTTGCTGCAGCACACCGACCACTTCTTCCCGCACCAGCCCGAAATGGCGGATGTAGGGTGCTTCCCAGACGATATCGCCGCTTTCGACGATGACCACCGCCTTGACACTCACGGAACCCACGTCGATGCCAACGTCATAAACCATGCTGTCATCCTCGCAGGAGGAATCAAAATGCACGGGCAGCGTGCCGCGTCCGCCCCCTGACCCACTCAACGGGAACCGATCGCATAAACACGCGGCCTGCGAAGGTCCACCGGGAGCTTCGATGCGCAAAAGTATACGGTTCTCTCCGTGAAGAATCAACCCAATGCATCGACTAGGGTACCCTTTCATTTGCTCAAGATAGCCGAGATCAAAGGGGTTGTCACATATAAGATCATCAAAGACAACTTTCTCCGCCTGAGTCTGGACATCTTCAGGAAGCTTGGAAAGCTCCTTTAAAAAGTGCTTTCTGTATTCAACTTTTCACATCTCGTTTCAAAGACCCATAGAAATGCTTAGCCTCCTGTACAGAGACCGGTTCATCATCGGCGACTTCATCCATTAGTTTTGCCAAGCCGTAGTTCTCAATGACCTCCTCCATACGTTCGAATTCCTTGATCGGAATCTGCACAGCTATAGGTTTCTGATTTTCATCAACAACGATGCTTTTATGTATCTCAAGCATATTAAGCCTCCCAGTTGCGTATTTATTATCTTTGAGGGTATCTACATTACTCAAATTATCCGCCCCTAACATACTGGATTTCCCCTCGTTCCCAAGCTCCAGCTTGGGAACAAGGTCGAAAAATCCCCCTCTCCCTTGATGGGAGAGGGTTGGGGTGAGGGTGAGAAAATTAACGTATGTCAATCAGTTACATTCCCCTCCCCTTAATCCCCTCCCACAAGGGGAGGGGAAATAGAATTTCCCTCGTTCCCAAGCTATGGCTTGGGAACGGACTCATGGAAATCGAAGCTGGAGCTTCTGCACAGTTGTGTTCCCAAGCTGGAGCTTGGGAACAAGAAGTTGAAGTCGCACGTTTACAAGGGATTCACCTCGGGTTGTGTTCCCAAGCTGGAGCTTGGGAACAAGAAGCAAAAGATCTGCACCCTTCTATGCACTGGAACACTGCGTCGGCCCGAGCCGCGTAGAAGTCCCAGAAGCGGTCTGCACGAAGATCGTCCGCAGACCACTTTCCCTGGATCTCCCCGACATCTCAGGACGCTTCTTTCTTACCATTCCAGCAGCGCTGCATCATCACGTGGTTCTTCTTCTTGAGATAGACTTCGCATTCGGCACAGACCCGTCCCTTCTCCTGGCAGATTCGAGGCTTCAGATCCCAGCAAGGTACCGGGAAATTGAGAATCGCCGGGCAGTTCTTTCGGACTTCTTCCGAACAGCCCCGGATTTCCCAGCAGGGCGCCACGGTGAGAAGCTTTTTCACGCCCGCGATGTTGAGTCCGTCCTCGGTGAGGAGCCGGCGGAGGCACTTCAGCCATTGAAGGTCGTTGTTGGAATAGAAACGCTTGCCGCCGCGCCGGGAAGGCTTCACGAGACCCTCCTGCTCGTAGATGCGGAGCGTGCGCGGGTGAACATTGAGGAGTTCCGCGACAATGCCGATGGGATACAGGGCTTTGCCACTTTCGATGTCCATGAGCTCCGTCTCCTTCGTAAGATAGCATTACAAGGTCATTTGACGAATTAAAATATACAGAGTTAAATGCAACATTGTCAACCCACGAATCAAGCGGGGATGCTTTCCAGGCGGAACGCCTTTTCCCTTGCCAGGGTACTTGGCGATAACGTAATTTGAACGCAAGGGAAGAGCACCGTCCGGAAGCGCTTCCCAGACCCTTCGAACCCACACCTTCTCAGCCAACCCGGAGACCGACCATGCGAAGCGACCTCATGAAAAAGGGAATCGAAAAGGCTCCCCACCGATCGCTCTTCAAGGCCATGGGCTACACCCGCCAGGAACTGGAGCGGCCGCTCATCGGAGTCGTCAATGCCGCCAACGAAATCATTCCGGGGCACATCCACCTGGACACCATCGCCGATGCCGTGAAAGCCGGTATCCGCCACGCCGGGGGCACACCCATCGAATTCAGCACCATCGGGGTGTGCGACGGCATTGCCATGAACCATGAAGGGATGCGCTACAGCCTGGCGAGCCGGGAGCTGATCGCCGACTCGGTGGAAATCATGGCTATGGCGCACCCGTTCGACGGCCTGGTTCTCATCCCCAACTGCGACAAGATCGTTCCGGGCATGCTCATGGCGGCGCTACGGCTCAACATCCCCGCCATTGTGGTGAGCGGCGGCCCCATGCTGGCCGGTCGCGTAGGGAAAACGCCGGTGGATCTCATTTCCGTGTTCGAAGGTGTGGGGGCGTTCAGGGCCGGCCGCATGTCCGCCGAGGAACTGGAAATGCTGGAAGAATGCGCCTGCCCGGGGTGCGGATCCTGCGCCGGGATGTTCACCGCCAATTCCATGAACTGCTTGAGTGAGGCTCTGGGTCTGGCGCTGCCGGGAAACGGAACCATCCCCGCCGTGGCGGCCGCCCGGGTCCGCCTGGCCAAGCAGGCCGGCATGCAGATCATGGAACTCGTGCGACGAGGCATTCTTCCTCGTGACATAGCCACCTTGGAGGCCTTTCGGAACGCCGTCGCCGTGGACATGGCTCTGGGCTGCTCCACCAACACGGTGCTGCACGTCCCGGCCATCGCTCATGAAGCGGGGATCGATCTGCCCCTGGATCTTTTCAATGCATTGAGCGCCAGGACGCCTCATTTGTGTTCGCTTCGGCCCGGCGGCTCGCACTTCCTGGAAGACCTGGATGCCGCGGGGGGCGTCCAGGCGGTCCTCAAGGAACTCTCCCGAAATCAGCTCATTTCCGGCGACGTACTCACGGTGACCGGGAAAACCGTAGCCGAAAACCTGCAAACGGCTGCGGTTCAGGACCCGACCGTCATCCGCCCCCTGGAGAATCCCTATCACGCCCAGGGCGGCATCGCCGTTCTCTACGGCAACCTGGCTCCTGAAGGCGCCGTGGTGAAGCAATCGGCCGTCGCTCCGGAAATGCTTCAGCGCACCGGGCGGGCCCGGGTCTTCGAGAGCGAATCGGACGCCGCCGGCGCCATCCTCGACGGCGCCATCGAGCCGGGCGATGTTGTGGTCATCCGCTACGAAGGCCCGAAAGGGGGCCCCGGCATGCAGGAGATGCTCACGCCGACAGCCGCCATCATGGGCCGGGGTCTGGGAAAAGACGTGGCCCTCATCACGGATGGAAGGTTCAGCGGCGGCACCCAGGGCGCCGCCATCGGGCACATTTCCCCGGAAGCCGCCGCCGGCGGCCCCATCGCCCTGATCCAAGAAGGCGACGAAATCGCCATCGACATCCCCAACAAGAAGCTGGAACTCCGGGTCGACGACGCCACGCTGAAGGAGCGCCGTTCGCGCTGGCAGCCGCCGCCGCCCCGGATTCGAACGGGTTACCTCGCCCGCTACGCCCGCCTGGTCACCTCCGGGGCCAAAGGCGCCGTTTTCAGCGAATGAAGGCTCAGGACTCCACACCATGGGATACGTCTTTCGCCTGGAAGATGCCGACCGACTGGACCGGTGGTTCGAACGGGAACCCGGCCGAACGGTTTTCGCCCTGGAGACGGAACTGCTCCAACGGGTGTGGTCACCGAGCCGCCCTCAGAGGGTGCTTGAAGTGGGTTGCGGCACCGGCCGGTTTCTCCGCTGGTTCGCCGAACAGGGTCACCTGGTCACGGGCATCGAACCTTCCTGGGAATTGGTTCAGCGTACTCGCTGGGCGCTTCCACAGACCATCACCGTGGATCAAGGGTTCGCCGAGGACCTCCCCTACGAAGACGGAGAATTCGATACAGTCGCTCTGATCACGACCTTGGAATTCGTGAACAATCCCAAACAGGCGCTGAGCGAAGCTTTCCGAGTGGCCCGCCGACACGTGCTGGTAGGCTTTCTCAACAAGTATTCCCTCACCGCTATAGCCCGCCGGCTGGAGGGGTTCTGGCGGCCGACCGTGTATCGGGAAGCGACCTTCTTCAGCGTGGGCGAACTGAGACGCCTGGCCGGAGACCTCCTTTGCGGCGCTCCCGCCGACGTCTGGCGGAGCTGCCTCACGCTTCCCCTTTCCCTCTTCCGCTATGCCCATCCCTTGGAACGGTGCCGCTTTTTTCAGGTGCATCCCTTCGGCCATTTCGTAGCCATGCGGCTCGACATCCGCTACACCTGCAAGACCATCCAAGACCCACTCCGGGGCTCACTCCCCCGCGGCGCCGCCCCGGTAAGGCTTCACCCGTCCTGCCGGCGCTTTCCGGCATCGGAAAGGAACCAGCCCATAAAACTGCGGCCGCCCGCCGCCGCCCTTGAATCTTCCCACGCAGTGGGTTCTCATCATCCGGAACCGGTATGAGGGGCTGTTTCAAGAAACGTACGAAGCAACGTCGCCCGCGCACCACAAGCGCGGCGGCCGGGAAGTTTTCCACCGGAGTCCATCGAAGGGGGGCCGCACCATGAAAGAAGCCGGATTTTACGAGAAGCTGAAAGACCTGGACGTCCAGTGCCATCTTTGCGCCCACAGGTGCCGGATCCCCCCGGGAAAGCGCGGCATCTGCGGCGTCCGGGAAAATCGGGACGGAACCCTCTACTCTCTGGTCTACGGGCGCCTCATCGCCGCCAATGTAGACCCCATCGAAAAGAAACCCTTGTTTCATTTCCTGCCCGGAAGCCGGAGTTATTCCATTGCGACCGTCGGGTGCAATTTCCAATGTCTCTTCTGTCAAAACGCCGATATCTCTCAGGCACCGAGAGAACACGGGCGCATCGTGGGCGAGACGGTGGCTCCTGAAAAGGTGGTGGAGGACGCCCGCCGCACGGGTTCGGCCACCATCGCCTACACGTACACCGAACCCACCATTTTCATGGAATACGCCCTGGACGTCGCCGAAAAGGCCCGTGCCGAAGGGCTTCGGAACGTCTTCGTGACCAACGGCTACATGACAGCCGAAGCACTCCGTCAGGCGGATGGGCTGATCGACGCCGCCAACGTGGACCTCAAGGCCTTCACCGACACCTTCTACCGGAAGCAATGCGGCGCCAGGCTTCAGCCGGTTCTGGACACCTTGCACCTCATGAAATCCATGGGGATTTGGCTTGAAGTGACCACCCTGGTGATTCCCGGCCTGAACGACGACCCCGCCGAATTGCGCGAAATCGCCCGATTCCTGGTGACGTTGGGTCCGGAAACCCCTTGGCACGTAAGCCGTTTCCACCCCACCTACCGGCTGACCGACCGGCCCCCCACCCCCGTGGAGACCGTCCGCAAAGCCCGGGACATCGGGCTCGAAGCCGGGCTTCACTACGTCTACACTGGAAACGTCTTCGGTGACCGGGGCGAGAGCACGTTCTGCCACCAATGTGGTGAGATCCTTTTGGAGCGGACGGGATTCTCCGTGCATCAAAGGGGAATAAAGCAGGGGGCCTGCCTCAAGTGCGGCGCCCGGGTGGCGGGAGTCGGTCTGCCATGACCCTGTCCGAACGGCGCGGACTCATCGAGCGCCTCTTCCGGCGGCTCCTCCGGGCCTTCGGCCCTCAGTCCTGGTGGCCGGCCGACAGCCCCTTCGAGGTTGTGGTCGGGGCCATACTTACTCAGAACACCGCCTGGAAAAACGTCAGCACAGCCATCGCGCGCCTGAAAGAGGCGGAACTGCTCGACCCGGAAGCCATGCATCGGGTGGAAGAAGAGCGACTGGCGGAAATCATCCGGCCTTCCGGTTACTTCAACCAGAAGGCCCGGCGCCTCAAGGCCTTTTGCCGCAACCTTTCCGAACGCTGGGACGGCAACCTGGACCGCTTCCTTTCCCGCGACATGGAGGAACTCCGCGCCGACTGCCTCACCCTTCACGGAATCGGCCCGGAAACCGCCGACAGCATCGTCCTCTATGCGGCACAAAAGCCTTCTTTCGTGGTGGACGCCTACACCCGAAGGATCTTTTCCCGACACGGCTGGGTCCCCGACGACATCCGCTACGACGCGCTTCGCGATTATTTTATGGACTGCCTGGAAAGGGACGTGTACTTTTTCCAGGAATACCATGCCCTTCTGGTCCGGCTGGGCCATCGTCACTGCCGGCGGAAGCCGTCGTGTTCGGGGTGCCCGCTGGAGGGATTCCCTCCTGGAGGTCCGGCCCTTGCCCCTTGACGGCGTCATCGTGAAACCGAAAAGATCCCGGCGGCAACGGTTGCAACAGCGGACGGAGGAAAGCAGGCTCTGCGCGAAGCCCATGGACAATGAGTCCTGGCGCCGCGTTCTCGGCCGACTGAACCGCCGCCTGCAAGTGTTCCCCCGCGATGCGATCCTTCAGCCCGTCAGGGTCATCGAAGCGGGAATCGGGATCCTCAACGCACCAATGGAAGCCTATTGCAGGGCCACCTGCGGGGATTGCCTCGACCCCTGCTGCACCGGCCGCAAGGTGTTCTACAACCGTGCGGATCTCCTGTACCTGGTCGCACTCCGGAAAGCCTGGCCGCTTGGGCAGACTCGCGTTCGCCCCGAAGACCCCTGCCGTTTTCTGGGACCTAGAGGCTGCCTGCTGCCGCGATACCTTCGCCCCTATGTCTGCGTGTGGTTTCTCTGTGAGGCGCATATGGAGCTTTTCCAGGCGGAACCACCCACCGTCCAGCGGCGGTGGATCCAAACGCTGCTCGACATTCGAAACGCGAGACTTCGGCTGGAAAACCTGTTCGAGTCCAGGTTTCCCGGCGACACGTGCGATGAGGCATGATCGTTTCCTTCTTTCAGCGACCACCGTCACCATAAGCCAACTGCAGCAGGAACTCGACAGGGGATCTTGGAATCATGACCCCCCGCCGTTCACCGCGCAACGTGATCCTCATCGGCATGCCCGGGTCGGGCAAGAGCACGCTCGGGGTGCTCCTGGCCAAGCGCCTGGGCTACACCTTTCTGGATACCGATATCCTCATCCAGGTCCAATACGGCCGGCGCCTGGAAGAACTGATCGCCGCCCACGGCATCGAACGTTTCAAGCGGATCGAAGAAGCGGCCGTCCTCTCCCTGCAACTTGATGGGTCCGTGGTCGCCACGGGCGGGAGCGTCGTCTACAGCCCCGCCGCCATGGCTCACCTCAAGGCTTCCGGAACCGTGGCGTGGTTGCATCTTTCGTGCGAGGCGCTGGAGCGCCGTCTGGGCGACCTGGATGCCCGAGGCGTCGTTCGAAGCCCCGGCCAGAGCCTTCGAGACCTCTACAACGAACGATGCCCTCTTTACCGCCGCTACGCCCACGTCACAGTCCGCTGCGACGGCCTGGATCATGAAGCCGCCCTGGAAGCCTTGTGCGCCGCCATCGAAGCAGCGTCTTCACGTGAGTGAATGAAAAAAACCCGCCGCGCTCCCTCTTCGCAGGGAACACGGTGGGTCCTTGTCCTCCGATGAACCGGAACGAAAGGCGGTTCCAAGCTTATCCTTCCGTCGCCGCCACGCCTTGGACCGCAGCAGCCGCACCTTGACTCAGCAAATACCTTTCCTTCACGCGAATCAGATAGACAACCACCGGCCGATAGGCCAGGTGCGCCCACTTGGCAAAGGGCACTTCGAGAACCAGCATGGGAACGGCCACCATCATGTGGATGATATAGATCGAGTACGCGAAGATCGGTAGGCCGAAATGTACGGCGCAATGCAGGCCGATACCCGTGAGCGTCGTGAGAGCCAGAAGAACCAGGAAAACCCAGTCCGTGGGGTGGGAATTCTTGTACGGAGGCTTGGCTTTCCGCATTCGGCCGATGATGGCGTACCCTACACCGAGGAGAATGGCGATGGTCGCGTAATAGCCCAGGAGCCGCACCGGATGCCAGAACGGATACGGTTCGCTCCGCTGAAAGGCGATGCTTTCCGCATAGATCCCTAGCGTTTTCAATCCACCGGCCAGGAAGATCACCACCAGGAGGAACACCGTGGTGTATCCGGTCATGATCAGCAGGTGAATGAACCACTGGGTCCGATCACTGCACTGCCCGAAGCGCTTCTGGGTAAGGAAGTGGATCACCAGTTCCTTGGCTTCACTCACGTAGATCTTCAACGGGATCTTGGTCAGCATATCCCCCATGATGAGCTTCACGCACCGCCACACGTTGCTCAACAGCAGAAACGTCAGCGTAGCCCCCAAGATCATGTCGAAGATTTCCATGCCTTCCACCGGCCAGGCCGCTTCCAGGTCCACTCTGGACGTATTGAATTCTCCGGCGAACAAGAGCATGCCGAGCCCCACCAAGAATCCCACCACGGCGATGGCCGTCAACTCGAATTTTTCCGAAAGGTAGAATCTCCGGGAAAATCCCGTCCAATCGTAAACCGAGGTCAGGTACCGGCGCATGACCATCATGGTTTCGCCGGGGTCGGCCCCGCGCGGGCAATGGACGGAACACTCGCCGCAGTAGTAGCAGAGCCACGGTTCGGGCGACTTCAAGATCTTGTCTTTCAACCCCATCTGGGCGTATTTTATGAGCTTTCTCGGGAAGGGGTTTTCCTTGGTGGAAAGTGGGCAGATGGCCGTGCAGTTCCCGCAATGAAAGCACTTGTCGGCGTCTTTGAGCCCAAACGCCCTGAGATCTTTCATCAGGTTCGGATCAACTTTCACACTCATCCTCAGGCCTCCTAGGTTTTAAATTGGTCCTATGAACCAGATCCTTTCCGTCGGTTCCGGGTGCCGATCGATCTGAAAGGCCGACAGCGCACCCTCCACCGTGTGCCGTCTTGTGATCTAGAAGCCCTTGTAGGGGTTCGGGCCGACTTCTTCGAGCCTTGCGGCGAACTCGTCCAGAAGCTTGGGCAGGTTGGCGTAATCGATGATCGAACAGGTTTCGAACCGCACCCGATCCGATTCCAGCACGAGCCGGTCCAGCGTTTCCTTGACCTTGCTGAGCCGGATATTGGCCAGCTCGCTGCCCTTGATGAAGTGGCACTGGTAGTTTTCCCCGTGCTGGCAGCCCAGCAACAGCACCCCGTCGATCCCCTTGGACAGTGCGTCGGCGACCCAGATGAGGTTCATGGAGCCCAGGCACCGGAGCGGAATGACGCGGACCCACGGATTGTAGGTCATCTTGCGGAGTCCTGCCATGTCCAGCGCCGGGTAGGCGTCGTTTTCGCAAGCCAGCACCAGGATGCGCGGCTTTTCCTCGTCTTCTTCCGGAACTTCTATGGACTTGATCATGTCGCCGATCATGCCCACCGAATAGTTTTTGAAGGAAATGATGCGTTCCGGACACGCCCCCATGCACACACCGCACCGCCGGCAACGGGTCGGATGGGGAATCGGATTCCCTTTTTCGTCTTCGTTGATGGCGCCGAAGGGACACTCTTCCGTGCAACGCTTGCACTGCGTGCAACGCTGCATGAAAAATTCAGGAAAGCTGAGGTCCCCAGTCCGCGGATGGACGGCTTTCCCCTGGGAAACCAGCTCCACGCACTGGATGGCCTTCATGGCCGCACCCGCACCGTCCTCGGCGGCTGCTGCCACTCCCATGGAACGGCGGACGCAACCCGCTGCGTAGATACCGGTCCGCCGAGTTTCGTAGGGAAAGCAGATGAAGTTAGAATCCGGGAATCCGTAGCGCAGCGCGGGAAGTTCCGGGCCCTGGCGGTAATCCAGGTTGAGGAGATCCGAAACGCGGATCACGTCCAGCGGCACATCCAGGTCTTCTTCCGTCTTGGCCTCGCCTTCCTGCTTTTCCAGGCGAGCCTTCATTTTCGCGTAATCTTCACCGAAGGCCGTTACGGGCACCATGCCGGTCGCCAGGACCACCATATCCAGGTTCTCGAGAACCACCGTTTCGCCGAGCAGTTCGTCCAGAGCTTCCACCGTGATCCCGGCTCCGTCGGTCTTGACTTCGGGATCCTGGCACCGGATGAAGATCACCCCTTCCTGTTGCGCCTTCCGGTAGAAGTCTTCGGCCTGCCCCGGCGTCCTCATTTCCTTGTAGACCATGAACACGTTGGCCTCGGGGTTGTACTCCTTGATGGTACAGGCCTGTTTCAGAGCCGTCAGACAACACACACTGGAGCAGTAGGGCAAGTGTTTGGGGTCTCTCTGGCCGGCGCACTGGAGAAACGCCACGTTCTTCACTTCCGCTCCGTCGCTCGGCCGGCGTATTTCGCACTTCTGCTGCATTTCTTCAAACATGGTGTTGGTGATCACATCGGGGGACCGGCCGAATCCGAGCTTCGGGTCGAGCTTATTCGGATCGTACGGCTTCCAGCCCGCGGCGAGAACCACGGCGCCCACCCGATGTTCAGCGGTGCCGCCGTTGGTCTTTACGGTCACCTTGAACACCCCGGGGCCGCCCACGGTCTTTTCCACCTTGGCGCCAGTGTAGACGGTGATGTTCTTATCGTCTTTGACAGCCTGGATAAGTTCCTGGATGTTGTTGGCCGTTACGTCTTTGTAGGGGAAAGTAACCTGTTTCGCCACCTTCTTCTGGAAACCGCCCAGTTCGTTTTCCTTTTCCAGCAGGATCGCCTTGAACCCGGCTCTACTGGTTTCCAGGGCCGCGGAAAGCCCGCTGATGCCGCCGCCCACCACCAGAATGTCCTTCGAGATTTCTTCTTCGGGCATGAAAGGCTCAGGAAGCTCCATCTTGTTGATCTTGGCAGAGGCCATGCGGATATAGTCTTCCGCCATCATCTGAGTGTCTTCGTCGCCGGGCTTCTGGCTCCAGGCCACCTGCTCCCGAAGGTTCACCCGCTCCACGATACAACCGGGGAACGAAAAGACATCGGTCATGACCCGGGACGAACACGCCGCAATCATCACCGTGTTCACGCCCTCGCCCTCGATGTCGGCCTTGATGAGCGCCGCGCCTTCCCGGCTGCACAGGTTGGGGTGGTTCTTGCAAAGAGGGATCTTGCATTCCTTGGTCACCACACCCGCGAGCTGCTCCACGTCGAGGGCTTCTCCGATGCCACATCCCGTACAAATATAGGCTGCAATCTTTTTTTCCATTGAGTTACCTCCTCGCGATGGACTGGATGGCTTTCAGTGCGGCAGCCGTGCCGTCGGCGACGGATTCCGCAACACCAACCGGAGTCCGCGTACAACCTGCGGCGTATATTCCGGGCATGGCGTTCATGGCGGCCACAAAACCATAATCGTCGTAAGGAACCGGCGTCGGAACGCGTTCCGAAGCCGTGTTGGGCACCATGCCGGTGGCAAGCACCACCAGATCCACCGGAATCTCCTGCAGCTCTTCGGTCATGGTGTTTTCCACTCGACAGACCAGGCTCTTCGTAGCGCCGTCCTCTTCAATCTTCGCAACCTTCCCCTTGAAGAAGACCACCCCGGCGTCTTCCTTCACCTTCGCGTAGAAGTCTTCCAGCCGGTCAGTGGCGCGGATGTCGATGTAGAAGAAGTAAATCCTGGCATCCGGATACTGCTCCCGCACGTAGGTCACCTGCTTGAGGGACGCAAGGCAGCAAATACCAGAACAGTACGGCAGGTGGTTTTCGTCCCGCGAACCGGCACACTGGATGAAAGCCACCGACTCGGGCGGCTTGCCGTCCGACGGGCGAAGGATCTTCCCCTGGGTGGGTCCGTTCCAGGACGCCAATCGCTCCATCATCACATTGGTGATGACGTTCGGATATCGACCGGCTCCATAGTTGGTGAGCTTGCTCGAATCATACGGCTTCCAGCCGGTCGCCCACACGATGCTTCCAACCTTGAGGTCCACCGATCTGGGCTGCATGTCGAGATCGATCGCGTCGTACGGACAGGCTTCCTTCACCTTCTGCGCTTCGGGGCTCTTCACCAGAGACGGATCGAGGACATAACGCATGGGGAAGGCCAGATCGTGGGGAAGATACGCGGCCTTGATCGTGTCCATGCCGTAGTTGAAAGGATTCGGGATCTCAAGGCTGCAGGCTTCGGCGCATTTGCCGCAGGCCGTGCATTTCTCATTGACGTAACGGGGATTGATCTTCACCGTCACATCGAAATCCCCGGCGGCCCCGGTCACCCTTTCCACCTCCGCCAGAGTGAAAAACCGCACCCGCGGATTATCCTTGATGCGGCGGAAGTTGATTTCAAGCCCGCAGTAGGGCGGACACAACTTGGGGAAGTAGTGGTGGAACTGCGCGACCCGGCCCCCGAGGTAGGGATTCCGTTCCACTAGGATAACGTCGTAGCCCGCTTCGGCTGCTTCGATCGCGGCCGTGAGCCCGCTCATGCCACCCCCGACCACCAGAATGCTTTGAGTCACCGTGTTCGCCATGCTCGTCCTCCTCAATATATGCTGAAGTGTCCTTGAACCCGCCAGAGCGTAGGCAAGGCTTGCCATCATGCGTAAACCATGAGATGGGCGCAGGAGTTGACAGGCACTTTCCGGGTGGTTTGTGCTCATGTGCATCTATACACAAACAGACCCGCTCACGCAAACAAAAAGATGGCGGAAACCCTATGACGGCAAAGACCGATCCCAAAATCCATGCAAGCCTCCTTCCGGTCCTCCGGGCCGTTCAGGCAGGAGGGGTTGTGAAAAAAAGATCAGTCCAACCCTCTTCCCTCTTGCAAAAAAGGCGAGCGTCACTTAATGGTAACATCCGCAAGCCTTGGCCCATCCCCGCTCCATGCCGGCGGAGACAGCGAGCCGGGCTTCCGGGGCCGGAAGGACTCCAATACAGGCGGGGTCGCGACCGGCCGCCATCGGTTTATGCCGCGTCTCGAAGAACGCGACCTTTTCCGCGTAATCCCTGGAACACGAACGACAGATGGAGTGCCATGATGGACGAAAAGCAAGAAAAGAAATGGTTGGGCCCGCTCATCAAGATGATGCTCTCGCTGGCTATACTTTTTCCACTCTACGCTCTGCTCTACATCACGTTCCCGGCTTCAGTGGTGGCCTTTTACGTCATCGCGGCCGCCCTCTTCGCCGCCTTCGCTCCCTGGGACGAACTGAAGCGCAGGTTTCTTTCGTGAACGGCGGCCCTTTGAGAAGGACAACGAGGTATTGCCTGTTTCCACCCTGTTCCCAAGCTTCACCATCCACCTTGTTCCCAAGCTCCAGCTTGGGAACACAACTGTGCTGAAGCTCCAGCTTCGATTCCCATGAGGCCGTACCCAAGCCAGAGCTTGGTAACGAGGGGAAAATGGGGCACCTGTAGGAGGCCCGCCCTCGGGCCGATGAGGCGGGGCATAGGGGTTTGTTCATCGCGGCTGAGGCGCCGCTCCTGCAACGGCTCATGCCCTGTAGGAGCCGGCTTGCCGGCGACCAGCGTCAACGGGGCATTACCGGTTTTACGGGTCGCGGGCAAGCCCGCTCCTACAAGAACAAGGATCCTCAGGTCCTGACTAGCATGAACTTGTTTTTGGACACGCTCTTTCCGTTTTCCCGAAACCATCGGACCGACCGCAGGGAGGCCCAAGCGCGCGGCATGTCTCATGGAGCAGGCATGCGCCGTGACGGCACTTCCTCCGGCCTGTAGACACAGAGGTTGAACTCATCATGAAGATCATAGACCCGTCCCTTTTCGAGAATCTGTCCCAGAGAAGAGCCCCCGAAGACTCGTGGATCCTCAGCGTTTACGTGAACCTGGATCCCGCACTCCGAGGGAACCGTCGGGGAGGCTACAAACTCGTCGTCGAGAGACTCCTCAAGGACCTCGAAAACCAGATAGACGACGAAGCAAAGCGGGAACACTTCCGCGAAGACGCGGAATGGGTCCGCCGCCAGGTGAACCTCCACATCCCCGGCGGGAAGAGCTTTGTGCTCTTCTGCGACGTTTCCGACGGCTTCACCTTCGTGGAAGACCTTCCCGTGAGGGTCGCCAGCGGCGCCTGGTACGGGAAGACCCCTTACGTCCGCCCGCTCCTCGAGGCCTGGCGGGAATACGAGCGCTACGGTGTGGTTCTCGTGGACCGGGAAAAGGCTCGCCTCCTGGTGCTTTCCGTGGGCCAGGTGGAAGAAGTGGATGAAGCCTTCCAGACGCCCGCGGTCAAGCACCGGCGCACCTCGGGCTCCGATCACATGCGCTCCCAGATGGTGTTCCAGAGGCGTGCGGCCACATGGAGCAACTGGTTTCTCAAGGAGGTTGGAGATAAGGTCCACGACATGCTGGCCGTCCACGATATCGACCGCATCCTGCTTGCCGGCCCTGAAGAAATCACCGCCGAACTGGAACGCCTCCTGCCCAAGGCCGTAGCCTCCCGCGTCGTGGGACGCCTCCGGCTGCCCATTTCGGCGAAGCCCGACGAAGTGCTGGAAGCCGCGCTGCCGGTCATTCAGGAACTGGAAGAACAGGAATCGCTGCTGTTGGTGGAAGACCTGGTCACCGTGGCGCGAAAGACGGAGAATGCCCCCAAGGCCGTGACGGGCCTCAACTCCACCCTGAACGCCGTAAACCAGGGGCGGGTCTTTCAACTGGTCATCCTCCCTGAACATCGCATGCCCGGTTTCCATTGCCCCGGCTGCGGCGTGCTCCTGGATCACGCCCCACCGGAAGGCGCGTGCCCCTACTGCTCCAAGCCCCTTGAACCCACCGACGACATCATCTGGCTGGCTTCCGAGCGGGTCTTGAGCATGGGAGGAAAAGTCGAAGAGGTGCGTGGCGAGGAAGCCCGCGCGGCGCTCCAATCCGCAGGGGGCATCGGAGCGTATTTGCGTTGAAGCGCTTCGGCAAAAAAACGAAGGTCGAAAAATCCCCCTCTCCCCCTCTCCCCCTCCCCTTAATCCCCTCCCACAAGGGGAGGGGAAACAGAACTTGGCATCAAATATTACGTCTATTCCCCTCGTTCCCAAGCTCCAGCTTGGGAACGCCCTCACCGAAGCTGGAGCTTCTGCACGGTTGTGTTCCCAAGCTGGAGCTTGGGAACAAGAAGAAAACTTCCGTGAAAAAGCAAAGCCCGGGTCGAAAGACCCGGGCTTTTTACGTTCAGACGGTCAGGTTAAGCGCCGGCCTAGAATTTCCACTGCAGCCGCGCACCCAGTTCGTAGGCGTCATCGTCGTCATTGTTGGTCTTGTAGGCGTCATCAGCAAAGAGATACGCACCCACGAGGCGCAGTTCCAAGCCGTCCACCACGCCTTGATCAAGGAAGAAGTTCACTTCGTGACCCACCGTATCATCCTTGTCGCCGTTCTCATCGGACACGACGTCTTCGGAGGTCATCACATAGTAGTAATTAAAGGTCAGCTTGGTTTCTTCCAGGGCCTGCCAGGACGTACCGGCCGTGAGCACAAACAGGTTGGTCGGATGGTCGGCGGCATAGTAGGCGCCCTGATCGATGGACTGTTCGGCGTCGAAACCAACTTCGGTGTCCACGTCCAGCGTACCATCTAAGCCGAGAATCACCGACCAAGCGCCGTCATAGCCATCCGGGTAGACGAAATAGTCGATATCGTCGTCGTTATCGTCGTCACCGGAGGTGTAGAAGCCGCCGAGAGTGAACGTGAAAGCCTCCCAATAGAATTCACCCATGGCTTCCACCATCCAGCCCTTGTAGTCACCGGAGCCGCTATCGGTACCTAACTCGTAATCGTAGCTTCCGAAGTTCTTGATGAAGTTGACGTAGGCGTTCATCCAGTCGGTTTTGTAGCCGATGTTGGCACCCAGGTTGAACAGGTCATTGTCTGTCACATCACCGGCATCATTGAGGTCGAACACCCCGTCCAACATCGCGCCTTCCTCCGCAAAGTGCTCGACACCCGCGTTGTCGCGCGCATGCTGCCAGAAGCCGGTGAGCGATCCGTAAATCGGTCCGCCGCCCTCGTACTTCAGTTCCAGGAAGAAATCGTCCATGTCTTCCGATTCGTCGTAGGCATCTTCGTTGATAGCGGCGATGTAGCCCAGAGTCACCCCGATGGGATCGAAGTTGGTGCGGAAAACCGCGCCCGAGGCGTCATCGTCGAACACCCAGCCTTCCATGAGGGCGATGCCCTGCACACCGATCGAAGCGCGAACCTCCGTGTTCGGAATGTTGAAGTCCAGGTAGACGTTCTTCATTTCCAGGTTCGTGGCGTCTGCGCCGATATCGCCGCCGCCGTGACGGCCGTACTTGTCGCTTTCATCACCCCACGCCGTGTCCGCCTCCCACTTGGTCACGAGCTGCAGGTTTTCGCTTCCCACAAAGGTGAAGTAAATGCGGAGGCGTTGATCGAACCAGTTGCCCTTGTCGTCCGTATCGCCGTAACCGTCATCGTTGCCGTCGACCAAGTTCTCGTTGTGCACCCAGCGCGCCCGGTACATACCGCCGTACTTGAAGTCCACAGCGAAGGCCGGCGCCGCCACGGCCACCGCCGCACACAACGCCACCAGGACCACCAGAAATCGCTTCATCTCTCTCCTCCATTGGTGATGCGTTGAAATCATGGTGTCGATTCGTTGCAAGCCCCTCTAGCCGAACGTTCCCTCATCTCTCCGCTACCGACGCCTCTCACCCCCTTTCGGCCGCTTGAACCCCCCGGGTCTTGGGACAGGTCTACGGACACACACCCCAACCCATTGTAGTTACGCTGCACCCCTAACCCAAAAGATGCGCCTATGTCAACAGAAAAACCATAACATCTCAATAACTGAAGATAAACCGTCTGGATTCGGCCTTTCGCCGGAATGACGAAACAACCCAATCCCCCCCGTCATTTCAGTAAAACCTGTCCCGGACCCGAGCCGGGAGCCGGAATCCATTACCTTGCTGCAGAAATTGGTCACCCCCACTCGTGAAAATCATCCCCTCTCCACCCAGTGGGGGGAGAGGGTCAGGGTGAGGGGGGTGTATTTTCACGGTAAAAGACACCTGCGCTTTTGGCTTGCCATAAATTCCTACTTACGGCTAGTCTTCTTTGGAAACCCCAACGCGGCGCCGGCGACATCCCGCGCCTCCTACCGCGAGGCCAACGCGGACGGCGCCCCGGACCTATGGACAAGGCCATTTCGAGGGAGGCAGACAGCTCATGCGTAACAACCATGGTTTCATCCCTTTCCTTTTTCTGGCAATGCTGGTCCTCTTCGGATCCTTCCGCCAGGCTCCGCACGTGCAAGCGGCCGAACCGGAAGACCCTGTGCGCGTGGCGATCCTTCCGTTTTCCATGCACACCCCGCCGGATCTCTCGTATCTGCAAGACGGCATCTGGGAAATGCTGGCTTCCAGGCTGGCCTGGGAAGGCAAGGTCCAGGTCGTGCCGAAGTCTCAGATCCAGAACACCCTGGGAAGCCTAAGCGGCGACCTGTCGCAGGACGCGGCCTTGAACATCGGCCGGTCGCTGGAGGCCGATTACGTTCTCTTCGGCAGCGTGACGGCTCTCGGCCAGGCGGTGAGCCTGGACGCCAAGATGGCCGGTACGGAGCCCGGGGCGGAGCCCTTGAGTTTCCACACTCAGAGCGGAACGCTCGACCAGCTTATCCCGGCGGTCAGCAACTTCGCCCAGGACATCAACCGCAAGCTTTTCGGGCGAGCACCCGCCGCCGTAGCCGCCGCAACCGTTGACACCTCGCCGTCCAATGTCAACCCGGAATCCCTGATTCCGGACATGATGCTCCAGGGCGCTTCCATTTCCTATCTCAACCCCAACTTCGTCGAAGTGAATCCCGATGAAGCCCTGACCGGCCAGGGGCTCTGGCGAAGCCAGACCTTCAAAGAAACGATCATCTCCATCGATGTGGGAGACCTGGACGGCGACGGTTCGCAGGAACTGGTGACCGCCTCACCGGACCGGCTGGCCGTCTACCGGCGGGTGGCCCAGGGACTTCAACTCGTCCTGGAACATCGGGCCGACAAGATGGAACGTTTCGTGTGGGTCTCGACGGTGGACCTGGACGGCGACGGCAGGGACGAGGTGGTCCTCACGAACATGCGGACCGTCAACAGCCCGCAGGCATCTTCGGAAAAGGTCAGCGGAAGACAGCACACCGAGGAGTTCCCCGCCTCCAAGGTCTTTTCGCTGCAAGGAACGGCGCTCAAAACCCTGGCGGACCGGCAGCCATTCTACCTCAACGCCGTGCACATCCCCAAGCGGGGTAAGATCCTTCTCGGCCAGAAACCCGGCCCCAATACCGAATTGTTCGATCCCGAAATATACCACATACAACTCAGAGGCTCCGAACTGGTCCCCATTGCGCCGTTTCACCTCCCGCAGCACTGCAACGTCTTCAACTTCGTCGTAGCGGACATCAACGGAGACGGCTCCGATGAGACGGCGTTCATCTCTTCGGACAACCGACTCGTTCTCCTGGATTCGGCGGGAAGCCCCATCTGGCGGAGCCGCCAGCGGTTCGGCGCCACAACCAACGTGCTGGCAGGCAAGGTCACGGACCTGCGTTACAACCAAATCGATTACTTCTACGTTCCGACGAGAATCCTCGTGACCGATCTCAATCGAGACGCCATCCCCGAACTGGTGGTCAACCGGAGTCCGGACTACAGCGCGTTCCTTCCCCAGGGCTTCAAGTACTTCGAAGCGGGTGAAATCGTCTCTTACAGCTGGGATCAGCTGGGCATGGTGGAAAACTGGAAAACCCGCGAAATGCAGGGGATGCTGACGAGCCTGGCGCTAGGAGACCTCAACGATGACGGGACGCCCGAACTCATTGCAAGCCTCGTGACCGGCCAGGATCTCACGAAGCTTTGGGAATCCAAGAGCACCATTTTCAGCTACGACCTCAACGTGAAAAGGGCCGAAAAGACTGCACAGAAGCCCTGACGCCGCTCTTACAACGACTCATACCCTTCCACCTTGTTCCCAAGCTCCAGCTTGGGAACACAACTGTGCAGAAGCTTCAGCTTCGATTGAGGCCGTTCCCAAGCCATAACTCCCGAACGAGGGGAAAATTCTATTTCCCCTCCCCTTGTGGGAGGGGATTAAGGGGAGGGGGAAGAGGGGGATTTTCCACCTTGTTCCCAAATTCTATTTCCCCTCCCCTTGACGAGGGGAAAATTCTATTTCCCCTCCCCTTGTGGGAGGGGATTAAGGGGAGGGGGAACAAGGGGAAGGCCCTGGAAATACTCGAAGATTCTTTCGACGGACTGGTCTTGAAGGCCCCGACGGACCGGATGAAAAGGGCGTACTCCGTGCGGTGAAGCAATCTTCAGGACTAGTGCTTGCTGTCGAAGTTTTTTTCATTATAATTAATAAAGTTTGTTGCAACTGACCTGGCCCGACGGTCGTCTTCTTCCCGACCCGACGGCGGCATACGGCCTGCAGTGGTCCCTGCGAAGATCAGCCCGATCGTTCGGGTTCGGAAGGAACCCAACGAGCCTGCATTCTCGGCTCCGGGATCGCTTTGAAGGAGGGCCCCCATGAATGAACTTTTAGCTCCCGGTGGAACCCTGGCCATGGTGGATGCGGTATTCACCCATGGCACCGACGCGGTCTATGTCGGCTGCAAAGGATTCAGCCGCCGCAAGTGCGCATGGGAACTGGAAGATTCCCAAATCCGCGAAGCCATTGACATCGCACGCCGCCACGGCGGAAAAGTCCGAGTGGCGGTCAACGCGGACGTCCCCGAGGACAAGTGGTTGGTGGTCTTGGGAAAGATCGCCAAGTACGCGGCATGGGGTGCGGAGGGCGTCATCGTGAAGACGCCTTCGGTGATGACCATGGTGCGCGACAACTTCCCGGAATTGGTGATCCACGCGAGTGTCGGGTGCAACATCCAGACACCGGCCCAGATCGCCCAATACAAGGCTTACGGAGCCACCCAGGTGGTGGCGAGCACTGAAATCGATACCGTGGAGAAGCTGCGAACCTTCAAGGCGGCGGCTGATGCCGTCGGCGTGGCGACTGAACTGCTGGTGCACGGCAACCGCTGTGTGGGGGGTGTCGGCAACTGCAGCTTTCATGAACTGATCAGCGATTCCTATATCAAACGGACGTACCGGGACGAAGACGGAAACGAAATCGTCGAATACGAAGGCTGGCCGGATCGGAGCGGGAGTTGCTTTCGGTTGTGCCTGCTGACCGAGGCGCAGCGCGAGAAAGTCTTAAAGCAGCGGGGCCGTTCCGAAAAGGAAATCCGTGACATCAACGAGCGGATTCGTCGGCGTCCCAACGTGGCGTTCGCCATCAACGGGAAGGAACTCTGGGACATCATGGACCTGGGGATCGCCACCCTCAAGGTCCAGGGTCGCGAATACGCGGTCTCCCTCATCAGCCGGATGATCGCCCTGTACCGGGCCATGATCCAGGCCCACGCCCGTGGCCAGTCTCATGACGATCCGAACCTTCTGGCGCTCCAGGCGGAACTGGACGCCATCGCGAGAGACCGGGACCGGGCGCGCATGGAAAAGACACGGGAACTGCACCGGAACATCAAGGGACTTTACGCTTGAGCACGACCCGCCCGGGGCCCTTCGCGCCGGCGTTCTCGCTCGAACGCCGGCAACGGTGGGAACTTTCCTGTACTTCAAGGCGGTGATCCCGGCGCAAGCCATCACAACCGCTTGAGGAGCGGGAGCGCCTGCCGGAACTCGGGTGTGCCCGCCCGGTTCAGCAACTCATAAATGATCATCTCTGTTGAACTCACCACCGCTCCGGCATGTTCCAGCCGGCGCAGCCCTGTTTCCCAGTTATACGTACTGCGTGAAGACACCGCATCGCCCGCCACGTGCACCCGATAGCCCAGCCTCGCAGCGTGAGCCCCCGTGTGGAAGATGCACACGTGGGTTTCCATCCCGCAAAGCAAGAGAGTCCGGCGCCCCAAGGACTCCAGCCGCCGGGCCATGGCTTCGTTTTCGAGACAGCTGAATTCCAGCTTGTCCATGACGATCGGCTCAGGAGACATCGCGACGAGTTCAGGCAGAAAGCCGCCGAGTTTTTCCGGGTTGTGCTGTGAAAAGACCATGGGGATCTGGAAGATGGAGGCGATTTCAATGAGTGCCGCGCAGTGCTTGCGAAGCCTGGCCGGTTCCACGCATAGGTCCAGGATGGCTTTCTGAACATCGACCAAGAGCAGCACACAGTCGTTTCGGTCCAGAAACTCGCCGTAAATGTTTTCCGTCATGGGGCGACTCCTTTCTGCTTGGAAAGCGCTTCGATCCGAAAACCGGCACCGTATCGGCGGGCCGCAACCCCGGGTCTCATCGTGCCACCCATTCCCCGGATTCCTCTTTCTCTTCAGTCCCGGGCCGTCTGTCAAGGCACGAAAAGGATTCGCTCTGTGGATTTGTGCCGAAGCGAGGGAGAACGCCACGAAGCCGGTTGCACGCACCGCCCCCTTGTGTTAAAAATCAGCCTTGTGAAAATCAGCGTAAACAGGAGGATGGATCATGGAGTGGGCCTGGCGGTTGGGGATTTTGGTTCTGGGCGGCGTTCCGGCCATCATCGGTGGAGGCCTTTTCTGGCATTTTTTCGAAAACTGGACGTCCGTGGTCGTCTGGGAAATCGTCCTGCTGTTTCTGTTGAGCCTCATCATCTCCAAAGGCGACAAGAAGGCGAAAAACGAAGCCCACGGCTGATGCGGAACGCGCTGGAGTGGGCATGAAGCGCAGGAGGGGCACTCGGCCATGTAGGGCCGGGGCGTGGGAACACCCGGCGCGCCTCGCCTGGGCCCGGCGGGACTTGCCGCGACCGGAAGCGCCGCACCACGCGTACGAGCATGTAGAAGCAACCGAGGGGAGATCGACCTCATGGAATGCAAGAAAGATCAGAACCTGCAGCGCTGCAACTGCACCTACGACCCCTGCCCCAGGAAGGGGATATGTTGTGAGTGCCTTCAATATCACCTGAAAAGCCGGGAGCTTCCCGCATGCTGTTTCCCGGCGGATGCCGAACGGACCTACGACCGGTCCTTTGAACACTTTGCCCGGCTGGTTTCACAGAAAAAGGTCTGATGGACCGGCAGCCCGGCCCGTTTCTTGACGCCAAGCAGCCCCGGACTCCGGTGAAAGTAGAGATGCGGCGAATCGGCGCCGCGCAGCATGAAAAACGTTTCTAGTTCATCGAACAGCACCGGTTTTGAAGGCCAGGTGTACTCCTTTTCTTCTCTGCGGAAGGACTCCCACTCGCGCAGGGCTTCCGGACCCTGAGCTTCCTTGTTCCTCTAGGATCTGGCTTGCCCGCGATGCAAACCATCTGTAGGAGCGGCAGATTGTGGGACCGCCGCCCACCCCCCGCGATGAACCAACCCCAATGCCCCGGCCCGGTTTTCCGTTATCGGTAGGAGCGGGTTTGCCCGCGACCCGTAAAACCGGCTATGCCCCGTTGACCCTGATCGCCGGCAAGCCGGCTCCTACAGGGCATAAATCGCTCCTTAAATGCCGTTCGCGAACCGCCCCTACGCGAAGAAATGGACCCTCAATCCCCACAAGGGTGACGGGTATGCTCAGACAGCCTCTCACCGAAGCATCGATCATGGAGGTGAACATCATGAGGGATGAAGCCCTGGTCGTCTTGGTCACGGCCGGTAATCGTGACGAAGCCGCCCGCATCGCGAAAGCGCTCGTCGAAGACAGACTCGCCGCCTGCGTCAACATCGTTCCGTCCATCCGGTCCATCTACACGTGGCAAGGCGAAGTATGCGACGACGAAGAGCTGCTCCTCATCATCAAGACCCGCAAAGGCGTCATGGACGGCCTGAAAGTGCGTGTCCGCGAACTCCACAGCTATGAAGTCCCCGAAGTCATCGCGTTCAGTATCTGTGACGGATCCATCGACTACCTGGCATGGATCGAGGAAAGCACCCGGAATCCGAGGACGGCGCCTCGATAACGCTATCGCTGATCGGCTTCCATTCGGGCTCGAATGGAGGCGGCGTGGGCGTCGAGTCCTTCCAGCCGCGCAAGTTGCATGACGGCCTCGGCGTCCCTTGCGAAGGCTTCCTGTGAATAGGCGACGATACTGGTCTTTTTGACAAAATGGTCCACGCTGAGTGCGGAGGCGAAGCGGGCGGTTCCGGCGGTCGGGAGCACGTGGTTGGGTCCGGCGAAATAATCCCCGATCGGCTCCGGCGTGTGAGTGCCGATGAAGACGGCACCGGCATTGTGGATCTTGCCCAGGCATGCCCAGGGGTCCCGAACCTGGATTTCCAGGTGTTCGGGCGCCAGGCGGTTGGCCAGGCCCACGGCTTGCTCCAGGTTCTGAACCCGAAAGATCGCCCCGTAGCGGTTCAGGGCCTCCCGGATCACGTCCCGGCGAGGCAGTTCCCCCAGCCGGCGTTCGAGCCCGACGGCCGCGGCGCGGGCGAGCGAAGGATCCGTGGTGACCAGCACGGCACTGGCCAGGGGGTCGTGTTCGGCCTGGCTCAAAAGGTCAGCCGCCACGTGTTCCGGGCTTGCCGTTTCGTCCGCCAGAACCAGGATTTCACTGGGGCCGGCCAACAGGTCGATCCCGACTTCGCCTGAAACCAGCTTCTTGGCCAGCGTGACATAGATGTTGCCCGGGCCGACGATCACGTCCACCGGGCG